>NZ_PJRJ01000059.1 GCF_003711395.1 Acinetobacter sp. B51(2017) | reverse complement strand
CTCTAAGGCAAGCTGTTTGAAGCTGTCAAAATCAGCCTTAAAGCTCTCAATCCCCTGTTTAATTTCTTTGTCTGAAATTGGGCTGTCTTTGAGGTCTTTCATGTCTTTTTTCGGGTCGCCTAAATCTAGGCGTTCAAGCTCTTTATAGGCTGTTCGTGACTGTTGTAGGGCTTCCCTGATTTCAGGGTCTTTGGCTTGGCTTGGTAACAGTTTTTTTTCAGGTTCTTTCTCTATGCCTTGCTCTTTGTAGCTTCGCATATCAATGCGGCTGTCAATTTGGTGTTTTTCTAAATGGCTGTTGCATAAATCTGCCCACCTTTGGCGTAGGTCTTTAATATCGGTTTTTCGTTCCTGGTAGCTCTTACCTGTATTATCTTTTTTAGCTCCGCCACGTTCAGGATTTTTGCTGTTATAGCGTTTGAAATACTGCTCTGGATCTCGTTCGATTCCATCTTGCAGACGTTCATTAAACATGAGGTGAACGTGGGGCTGATCGTTGCCGTCCATTGCTTTAGGGTTATGAATTGCAAACTGATACGGATATTTTGAGCCAATTTCAGACTGAATGAAGTCCTCAACCAGTTCTAGGCGTTGCTCGGCATTCATCTCTCTCGGCAGGGCGATTTCATATTCTCGATAGGTACTACCGTTTTTACGCTCGTAAAGGTCGGCAGACTGCCAAAAGGTCATCGGATTATGTTCAGCCCATTTCGGCATATTCCCATAGGCACTATGTTCAAGGTCGGTTTCTGCCTGCTCCTGTTTCAGCTTCTTTTCTTCATCCCGATCAATATATTCGGCATGCGGTGCTGCTTTGCCTACCTTACCGACTTTGACACTTAAACGAGCAATCGCCATTAGATCTTATCCTGTTCCTTTTTTCAGTCACGTTCTTTCTTAAATGCTCTTTGATCAAGTATCGAAGCCCACATCATAATGATGATAAGTAGCGGTGCTGCGATGACGCCAAAACTAATATCTTTGATTTTTCCCAATACCTGTTTTAGTTGCATGCTTTTGCTCCTAGCTTTGGTACTTCTTTTTTCGTTCAATTGAAAATTGAATGAAAAAAGAAGTTTCAGGGTTTTAGGGATGAAGTCCCTAACGTGCTTAGGTTTCTCAATGAAATTGAGAAACGTCTAAGCGCGCCATCAAACTTTTGATGGAAGTACAGGCGACAATCTCTAGAACGACTTTAACAAAATTACGTTACTCGAACGTAAATATTTTGTTATCGTTCTTTGAGTATTGAGCCTGTACTTTTGCGGTATCTGAATTAATGGAATTGAATATGAATAATGATTGGCTGTCTGAAAAAATCACCTATATTTCTGCTTTAAAAAATCCAAGTGATGCTCAAAAACTTTTATTGGAATTAGCAAAAATCCAATACCGTACACCCGATCAAGAAAAAAAACTGAATGCCCTGATTAAAGCTGAAAAAGCCATTGATCGAGCAAATAAGCAAAAAGTAGCGGTTAGAAAATTATTGAATGCAGAAAAGGAAGCAGAAAGAAAAGCTCGTACACGGCACCTTATTCAATTAGGCGCACTTTTTGAAATTGCTAACCTAGATCAGCGTGACCCAGCCGAATTACTTGGTATTCTGCTTAAAACTGCTGAAATCGACCCAAATGATATGAAATGGCAAATTTGGAAGGATTTAGGACAAGAAACTTTAAATGAACGCAGTCAAAGTAAAAAACAAAATAATTAGTTATTATTTAATTGTTTAAAGTCTATTTATTGAAATTATGAGAACTAAATTGTCTTGGGCTTTCGCAATAGCCTTTTTTATCTTATTTATGATCATTGCATCCTATTCTGCTGACTATATGGAGTTACCTTTAGACAGCGATTTAGGAGTAATAGTCATATTCTTAGCAGGTTTTATAGCTAACAAGGTTTATTTATTTATTAAGCAAGTAGAGCCATCATATGATGACCGCTTAACATCAAATTGTTGGATAGGTGGCTTAACATTAATTATGGTACTTACAGGGCTAATTTATAAGGCTTTTGAACATGTTTATAGTGATCTGGGAACATATCTAAGAATAGGTTTACAGATCGGTGCAATTGCTGGAACTATATGGGTTTTTAAGCAAATCTATGAATCTAAAAAAGCACAATATGAATTAAGATTAAAACAAATGTTTGAAATCGAAAATAATAAATAGATTAATGTAATTTTGAAAATTAAAGAGAAATTCAATGGAACTTCAAGACTTTAAAGAATGTATTAACATTTGGATAAAACCTAGCACATGGCATACAAATCATTTTCTTGATACGGAAAGATTTCATAAAGCTTTGCATAGAATATTCATAAAAAATGGTACTAAACTTGAACCTGAGAAATTCTCAAAATTACTGTCACAAGCATTGACTGACCAATACCCTAAAATAAATAGTGATTTTCTAAATGAACAAGTGAAATCTGCTGAGATCACTTATGACGTTATTCGTAGCTATCTATTTGATATTGGCGAATAGCCTAAGCAGAATGTATTTTGTAGGAAATAGCTTCACCAAATCCCCATAAAAAGAAATGCTCTCAACTTCTCAACCGTTTCCAAAGCGTCGCACTTTGTGCTTTGGCTTTGGAAACGGTTGAGAGAGTTTCGGCAATACTCTCCCTAAAGGCTGTCATTTAAAAAAATGACACATCCTTTAAGTATTGCCGATTTACCGCATATTCTTTTGGCTTCGGAGCCACGTATATCGGTCGTATCCGCACATAGCTTTGCTGACTATGCAGACAAGGACTAAAGGTCTTGCACCTTCTCCCACGCGCTCCCTGTCGAAGTATGGCGGTATCTCTGCGAGGGTTTCCCCAACATGCAACTTAACCAACCTATACAACTACTCTTAACGCTCCGCTTTTGTGAGATTCCCCTGTAGCGGTTTAGCCTTTCGACTATCGCTACGTTGCACCAGTGACACTTATTCCCTCCACATGCAACGCATGCCAACCCGTAAAACGGACACGCAGGAGCAGGCAAAGCTCGATCTATGATGCTTATTTGATGAATAAAAACACGTATTAACGAAGACTTTTCATTTTGAGTCTTGATCTAAACACTGTTTATTGTGAAAATAGAGTTCAGGTACAAGCCTTAGTGTGAAATCATAACGGTCGCCAAACCTTATGATCTTCGTTATTCGATGGTTCGAACATCAAATAACTGCGTACCGCTGAATATAAAGCGAAAGCCCATTTAGTTTCAATACTAAATGGGCTTTTTCTTTGATCAATCAAACATTAAAACAAGTAAGAAAAGTCATATTTCATAATGACTAAAGCCATAATCAAGCACGTTTCAATGCCATAATATGGCGAACCATTTCATTAATATGTTGTTTTGTTTCATTATCTTGTGAACTTAACCATGTCACCACATCAGCATCAAAAGCCTTTGCTTGAGCGATGGCGTGACGTTCCTGTAATTTTTTCACAAAACTAGGTTTAACCAATTGGGCATTGGTAGGATCAAAATTTTTATAGCGCTCTAATTCATTTTGCATTGCTGTACCTCCGCTTTTGGTGATGTGATGGTTCAAATGCTGTAATGATTCTAGCAACATCTTCACGTTCAACCCAAACCACTGTTAGTAGTCTACCACGATTGCTTAAACCAACTGATATTAGCCGTTGTTCATCATAGTGTCCTACATCATCAAAAGACATCAATGCAGGATCAAGGAAAATACTACAAACCTCCTCGAACGTAATTTCGCGCCCTCTGTAGACTAATTCCATTTTTGGATCATGCCATTCAAATAACAAACCGTAATACTCAATCAGTGGCATAACTCTATATTTTACCTAGTAAATTGACTTTATCTTTAAATCAGACTATTTATTAAACATAATACAAAAATAGGATTAACAAAATGTCTAACAATATTGATGAAATATTAAAACTAAATACAGAAGACCTGTACAAACTTATGGAAGCTGATAATGCAATTGATGTTGATATCAGTCTTGAAGACCTTTGTAGTCTCGGTATTGATGAAAGTTTAGGTGAGAAAGTTACAACTGAGCTACTTTACAAAGCAAAATTGTCTCTACCTGTTGCACCAATGCGAAATAGTTTACGAAAAATCTGGCCTAAAGTTAGATTTGTAATATGTACAATATATAAAAACAATCCAAAGATTGGAGAAAAAGAGCTTATAGATGCTGTAATAGCAGCTTTAGGGATATCAGGAAACTGGGCAATAGCTTTAGTTGCCTTAGCTTTGAAACTAGGTTTAGATAAACTTTGTTCCATATATAAATAGTTTATATTATATGGACTTACAGATATTAAGTACATCAAGGGAAAACTGATGATTAAATCTCTTTTCAAAATCATTATTCCATTAGCTTCTATTTTTGGAATAACCGAAGCCTATGCAAAAGATATTCGTTATGTCTATTGCACTACAACTCTTGTTGGAAATGGAGGTGCTAATTATCAGCCTGTTCGACAAGATCAGATTGTACTATTTTCTCCTATTTTTAAAGTAGACGTACACAATGATGACGGTGCATCTTCTGTTAATTTTTCAGGAGACTTTGAAAATACCGTTCTCAATGATAGAAACGATAATAGAACATTTGCACACCGCCAGCTTAAAGATGTTAGCCTAAATCAAAGAGGCTGTAATTTCGAATCAAAATCTTTAGAAGCAGCTAAAAAAAGCTTCGATACCCAATATCTAGAACAAAAGAATCTAAAGCTTTCATTTCA
The DNA here is from genome assembly GCF_003711395.1 of Acinetobacter sp. B51(2017). GTDB lineage: Bacteria > Pseudomonadota > Gammaproteobacteria > Pseudomonadales > Moraxellaceae > Acinetobacter. The sequence goes on along the minus strand of NZ_PJRJ01000059.1, from coordinate 904 downwards.
AGATAAGTGTCGATATATAGCTATTTATTCTTGGGTTCCTAAAAACTATGTAGCACTATACCCTTCAAAAACAGCTATCACTCCAACTACTAAAGCATTAATTCAATCATGTCAGGAAGATGAACCTCCTGTTTACAAGTAACTATTTTGATTAACTTTCACATACCCCAACTCATATCTTGATCTTACTTAGGTCAAGATTTTTAATTTATTTAGGGTCTATCACACAAAAATCGCCATTTTTTCCATATCCACATTGCTTTTTCATCACTCGAACGCAAGTTTTAGATTCTCCATCAACTTTACAGCTTCCAATATCAAACTGGATTCCCTGCTGTCTTAGGCTCTCGATCTGCGGAATATTGCCTAAAGGTTTGATGTAAAACACGAACAACCAAGTCATTGCCAACATCAAAATGGCAAAAGCACCTAAGACAATGGCAATTAACTTCCATGACCATTGATGAATCACAGAATCAATAGAGTTATTCAAGCGTCCAAGTGCCTTAGCTGTCTTGATAAGCTCCGCTGTACCCTCCTGTAAGCCCGTATTTAGCGATTTTGATACGGTGCTATGGGTTTGCCCTGCAATGATCTTTTGAATGCGTTCTTCGGTGATTTGAAGCTCTTTAACAGCCTGATTGACGAGGTTCTGCTGTTGTTCTGCAACTGCCATTAGTGCATATAGCTTTTTTTCATCAGGTGTCATCGGCTCATCCCCTTATAACTCATGGTTTTCTGTTGCTCTCGTTCTAATTTCTGCTGTTCTTTGTACTGCTCTAAGGCAAGCTGTTTGAAGCTGTCAAAATCAGCCTTAAAGCTCTCAATCCCCTGTTTAATTTCTTTGTCTGAAATTGGGCTGTCTTTGAGGTCTTTCATGTCTTTTTTCGGGTCGCCTAAATCT
>NZ_PJRJ01000058.1 GCF_003711395.1 Acinetobacter sp. B51(2017) | reverse complement strand
TTTTTACGTGAATTAGAACGTTCCACGCTTAATATTTAAGCAATGTTCCACGATTTGATTTAGCGTAAGTTAAGAATCTGGATATAATTCCTCGATATATTCATCAGGACAACGTGGGTCGTCAGCAAGTTCTCGAAGTAAGTCGCGTAGTAGCCAAGTTTTGTCATAAGGGAATGGGCTCATAACTCCATAACCTTCAAGTAAAGTTCTTAAAAACTCAAGTTCTGTTTGTTTAGGCTCAAGTTGTTTATGCAGCTTCAGCAGCAGACCGCCTAAAAAGAACTTTTTTTGATTCTCCATTTTTGCTTTTGAAACTTGCTTTTTCTCTTGCTCGTAAATTTTACGCTCTAATTCCTTTTTCTTGGTGTTAAAGGTCTGTTTTTCATTTTTCTTGGACAGCAGTAGATCTAAAACCTTTTGTAAGTTAAAGAAGCTATCTCGATCATCATTCTGACTAAGTTGCCATGCCAACATTTCTAACTCTGAAACATATTCTTTGGCTGAAATTTCTTTTAATAGAGCATCTCGCTTGCGTTGAGCAAGCATATCTCGACGTAAAGCCAATAGCCATTTTTGGTCTTCTTTTGGTACTTCACCTCCAGCAAATTCCTTGTAGAACTGGATGCAGCGTTTGTCATTCGCTTTAAGGTATTTAAGGCTAGAAAGATACGTGTCAAGCTCGCCTAACAGCTCTGCATTATCATTAAAGTCAATTGGTTTTCTACCCGCTTTAGCCATTTTATATCTTCTTTTTAAACAGATTTAACCATCATATTTTTTGTAATAAACGATGTGCAAGGAATTTAATTAATTTAATTTGTCAAAATTAAATTAATTAAATATCTCGTTTCCGTGTGTTAAATTAAATCGAAGATTTAATTTAACACACTCTCACTCGCCCTACGGGGTCAAAAAAATAGGAGCGATTTATGTTTTTTGCAGGGCTTAAGCATCTGACCAAATCGACTTACTTGACCCAAACAGGCAGGACAATTAAATCGGCATCAGCACAAGCGGCTTATCACTATTTGACTCGGACAGGTCAATTTAGTCAGCGTAAATCAAATGAAGTGATTGAGTTTGAACAGCATGGAAACATGCCATCTTGGGTTAAATTGGATCATGCAAATTTTTGGAAGACAGCAGATCTTTATGAACGTGAGAAAGGGCGCATTGCAACGACAGTGGTCATTGCTTTACCTAACCATATTCGTCCTGAACAGCGCATCGAACTTTCTCAGGCTTTGATTCAAGAACTCTGTGATCAGCATCAGTTCCCCTATTCTGCTGCCATACATCGCCATGCAGGGTCATTAAGCGACATTGATCAACCACATTTGCACATCATGTATTCTGAACGTGGTTTAGATGGTATTGAGCGTTCTCCGGAGCAATTCTTTAAACAGTGGAATCGTAAAGCACCTGAACGTGGTGGAACTCGTAAGCTCACGGCTGATGTACTGGGTTATGGTCGTGATCATATCGAAGTGTTTAGAGAAATTGTTGAGCAGCAGATTAATCAGATCTTAAAGAAATATGCACCGACCAAGACCATCGAGATCAAAGGCGAAATGGTTGAAGTACCGAGTTTGGTATCACGTTTATCGACCAAAGATTACAACACGCAATATGGCAAAGCCTTGAAAGAAGTTCCAATGATTCCTCCATATCTGATGTATTCCAAAGATGAGGATGATATGCAGGAATTAGATGAGCTTAAAACCATGATTCAAGAGCATCGTAGATTCAATATCGAGGAAATGTATTCTGAGTATTACGAAGCCCACATGCGTTTAAAGGCAGAGAAGCAAAGGCACTATTCAGCATCGTATTTTGATGACCCAAGTCCTTTTTAATACGTAATAGGGTTTAAGGAAAATACGTAATAGGGTTTAAGGAAAAATACCTAATAGGGTTTAAGGAAAAATACCTAATAGGGTTTAAGGAAAAATACTTAATAGGGTTTAATTGTATATTTAAAAATATTTATTTTTTATTTTAAAAATCAAAGTTTTACTTAGATATTTAAGTGTGATAGATTTTTGACAGGCGAAAAAAAACAGGTCTGCAAACCTGTTTTTTTTCGGAATTTTAATAAATGCTTGAAAACACTAAAATTAAAACACCCAAAACTTGGTTTAATTTTAGCAGTGTTTGCAGGCAATGCAAGTGGATACTGTTGTAAATGCAATATAACAACCTAAAAGATTCCGAATTTTGGACATTTTTTTATCAAAATTTACCTTATAACCCATACTGCATGGATGAAAAACCCGGGTACATGCTTATTCGTACTAAATCTATTGCGATTAAAAAGCCCTATATTCAAGTAAATCCCCCCCTCACCACTATTTACTTTGTCTTTGATGATGACAAGGACGATTCAGCCTTGTCTTGGTTTGACGCAGGTTTGCCAAAGCCTTTTTGGACAACACAGAATCCTCTTAATGGCCATTGTCATCACTGCTATAAACTAGAGATACCGCTTTGTACAAGTGAGTTTGCTAGTATCAAAGCGATTAAGTACGCTCAAGCAGTTTATTATGCCTATGCGCTCAAAATGGGGTCAGATGTTGGCTACTCTCAATTGATCACTAAGAATCCTTTACATCCCCAATGGCGTACAACGTACTGGACGAAAGAAGCCTACACGCTTGATTACCTTGCTGAGTTTGTCGATTTACCGAAGAAGCTGCCTAAAAAACTTGAAGTTGTTGGTTTAGGGCGTAACGTAACCATGTTTGAGAAAGGTCGTTATTGGGCTTATAAGGCGATAAGGGACTATATGCACCATAACTCTAGCTACGAGTGGGAAAAAGCAGTTAAAGCGCAAATAGAAGCGATTAACAGCGAGTTTGAGGAGCCTTTACCCTACAGTGAAGTAAAAGCTACGGCAAAAAGCATTGCGAAGTGGGTTTGGCAACGGTTCAGCTATGGTAATTTTAGTCAGATACAAGCTAAACGTGGTGCTAAAGGTGGTGCTAAGTCCAAGAGAGGTGCTAAAGCTGATTCAGAGCGTTCTATGAAGCCGTGGGAAAAACTAGGAATTAGTCAAGCAACTTACTATCGAAGAAAGAAAAAAGGACTGATAAAGTGATAGCAAATAAGCCTTATCAGATAACAGCTCTTTTTAGTAATGTTTTAGCTTGTTGTGCTGCCTGATCATCAATCTGTATCTTTCTATTTCGTCTAAGAGATTTTATGTTAAATAATTGAAAGACTCCCAGAAGGAGCCTTTCGTACAAGTTAAATAATATGAGTTAATCCAAACACTTTTTCATTGTATGAAATAAATACAGTTTCTTGTTGAGCTATAGATAATTTTTTTCTTAATAACCGTTTTTGCTTTGTTGTAAATTGCACATATTTCCCTTTATTTTGATACATATATAGTTCTTGTAATGAACAAATTCGCTTAGAATGATTTATTAAATTAGTGGTCATAAATTCTTTGTGCAAACGCTTCCCCATTAATTCTAAAAAATATTCCATTTTGGTGATTTTTTGACGAATAGTTTGTATTGCTCTAATAGATGTAAGTCTATGGGTACTACCTTTAGTCCAAATTGGTTCATGATGAAATACTCTATTACGATACTTTCTAATATCTGTTAAGTAATCATGCATATGCTTTAGGGCATCTACAGGACTTGAGCTAACTTTATTATATTGTGGGAAAGCACTACCAAGAGAACTAGGCCATAAGTATTGAGATGAGCTAGAATTTGATGGTTTAAAGAAGCCATTTGTTAAAATAAAAGTCCAAGTAGAAAATTCAGTTGCAGCAATTATTTGATCATGTGAAAAAGTTGGAATAGGAGTAGGTATTGGATCATCAAAGTCTAATCCCAACCTTTCACGTTCGGCACTTTCCCAATTATTTTTTAGACTTCTCTTTGCACGTTTGATGTTACCGATAAATTTTTCGCAGCTTTTATCGTCATGATCATATTCAAAAGTATCCCACCAGTAGTCACCAAATCTTTTTTTAGCTGCTTTATCAATTGCATTTCGAGCAAATATTTCTATAAAGTGAAATAGAGGATACATTGTTGCTGCAACTTGTTGACTCCAGATATAAGCGCCCATTAACTCATGATCATTATTAACATCAAAGGTTAATTTATAGGGATGTAGACGTGATTGTGTTAGATGTAAATTAAGAGCTGAATAAGTTTGTGTTAAATTTTTCATACAAAAGATGCTTTTAAATATTAAAAATAAGTATTAGAATGTGCATATAGAGTCTGAAGTGCTCTTCTTCCCTTGATTTATCAAGTTCTAGTCGACCTTCGCTATAGACAAAAAATTTGAAAGCTCACCTATGGTGAGCTTTCTTCGTTTTAAAAATTAGAAAAATCATTTGCATCTAGAGTTTTAATTGGAGTGTACCCGAGGACTAATAGTTCTTGTCTTAGAGCATTAACTTCATTGCTTAAATTCCTAATTTGTATTTCATAGTTTGCTTCTCTGATCCATTGCCCCATATGTTGAGGGCTAATTCCCATAAGTCGAGCAATACTAGCTTTTGTATAACCAAATTCTGTATGTAAGACATAAGCCATTAATTTTTCTTTTGCTCTGTCCATATGAGAAAAGTCATCGAATCCCATTTTTTAAAACCTTATCAAATTAAAATATTTTAATAAATTAACATTGTAACTTATATATGTAAATTATAAATACAAGTTATCTTGTGGTTTTTATTTGCACATAGTTATACAAAATAGGATTTTTATAATTGGTGCAAAGTATATGTAATTGAATTTAAAAATATTAAATTAATGGAGATCAAAAATAACTAGAAACACCTTAATTAGATGTCTCTAGGTTAGATGGATTATTTAAACGTCATAATCTAGGTCTAATTGGGAGCTTAAAGTATATTTTGGGTAAACTCTATCAAGAGATTTTCTATAGCCACTCCATGTATCTGACGCTTTTAGCAATGCAATTACACCCGAAATATGTTCCTTTAATTTAGGATGTCCTTTATCTGGATCAAAATACATATGGTGCTTAGCAGATCTATGCCCATTTTCACCTATAGGATTCTTTCTATTTAATTCTTCTGTAATACCAGGAGCTAATCTATCGTAAATAAAATCATTGGTCCAAGCTGCAATAACACCAGGTCTTTTAGTATTCCAAGGCTCAAATTTCCAGCCTCTTAGTCTATAAATTTCTCTATAAAAATCAATTGGAAATGTTCTAGCCCATTTTTGTCTATCGTTGGTTAAAAATTCTTCAAATATCTTAGCTAAAGCATCTTTAGCTCTAACATCTTGATATTTAGTAGCTTCGTCTACAAGAGCTATAATCCCTGTCTTAGCTAAAGCTCTAATCACTTCCTTAGCATTTTTAGCTATGATTTTCTGTCTAGTACCCAATGAAATTTCATCATCTGCATCTAACCATACTTCACAAATATGAGGAATTGTATCTGCTCTAATACCTCTAGCAATATTCCCATTTTTAGTTCTGTAATCTAAAGTTATCGCTTCAAAATCCCCTAAATGCTTTTGGACGAAAGGTCTCAAAGATTTCATTGCTAAAAATTGAGGTATGTTTGCTTCTAGCTCATCTTCGCTTCGATTTTTTGAAATCCATCCGCTGTAATACATTCCCATTCCATTCATGAAATCACTTTGCGTAATAACGCGAGTTTCATCGGATAAAACATCACATTGGAATATCATATTTCCGATTTTTAATTCACCAGAATGTTGAGATTGGGGAATATTATTGTGCTTATCCCACCGTACTGCAGCAGCTTTCTTTGCAATCTCTGATCTTGATTGGGAAGATAAACTTTCTGATCTTGCTTTAGCAGCTTTAATTTTTTTTGGATCTTTTTCCATGAGTAAATTCTCTTATGCTTGCATTTATATTATGCAAGCATAAGAGAATTTACTCATGCTTGCAAGATTTTAATGCAAGCATAAATATAAAGAATTTCTAAAATTAACATAATACACGTTATACGAAATCAATTTTATTATCTTATAAAATTCAATAATTTAAACAAAAACAAAAAGCCCAACTCTCACCAGTTGGGCTTTTTACGTGAATTAGAACGTTCCACGCTTAATATTTAAGCAATGTTCCACGATTTGATTTAGCGTAAGTTAAGAATCTGGATATAATTCCTCGATATATTCATCAGGACAACGTGGGTCGTCAGCA
>NZ_PJRJ01000057.1 GCF_003711395.1 Acinetobacter sp. B51(2017) | reverse complement strand
GCTCACTCAGGCGAAATTTAGCTGTGTAGAGTGTAGCTTTAGCGAGAATGCGGATATAAACGCTTCTCGTAATATTTTGGCGGTGGGACACACCGTTTTGTCTGTGGAGGGTGGATGCGGTAAAGGTCGCCTTGTGAAGCAGAAAGCAAGCGAAATCCGTGAGGAAGTCGCCTAAGAGCTTTTGCTTTTAGAATCCCTGAGAAACGAGTTTCGCAAGGAGCTAGTCGAAAGTGGTGGGAGTGTGTCAATTCAGACACTCTGATACAATATTACACGATATATTAGTCTCATTTTTAAACATAATATGTAATCAAGCGCTTTGGAATGTAAGGGCTCTACCTAACAACCCTTCAGACATTTGAAGTCAAAATTGCAATGTACTTAACTTTGAAAGTTTAATTGCATCTCCTTTGGCCGACCAATGCAAGCGAGATGTAAGCAGAAATCAAGAGCAGTCAGCGATTTTTTATATTGGCTTGAATAAAGCTGTAAACGCGCATAATCCTGTAGTTTATTAATCTGGATCTCTTGGCGTTTATTTGCAAGCTGATATAAAAGAGGAGTTTGTGACCTAGTGCTATGTAACTGTTCAAGAACATTTTTACCAGACACAAGCCATAGTTCGGTGGGAAATAAAACAGTGATACATTGATAGAATTTTTCAAGCTCCTCAATCTTGCTCCATGGATATTGTATGCCAGCTTTAACAAAGCTCGTACGATTCAGGAAGCTATTCAATACATATTCAATCCTGTCCGGTGAGTGCTCGAAAATAACTTGAAGATTTTTGAAAAAATAAGTAAGGACCTTTTTATCTTCAGCAGTTTTAAGGTGACGAGGTCTTAAACATAGATGAGTTTTTTGCTGTTTAAACAAACGTAACTTATCATTTCTTGATCTGAGGGTAGATAATGCTATTGCATTAGCATACCAAAACTCGACTAAGTTGAATGGGAGGTTTAATTGCTGTGCAACATTTTTAGGATCATGCAATTGTTCAAGCAGTTTTAGTGCTTCAAAGAATAGAGAAAAAGTGATCTTTGATTCGGGTGTACCTGCAAAATATTTAAAATAATCATGAGGTTTAGTAACTTCGTATCTTAGACTTTTTGCAATATCTTGGACATTACTTTTTAGCCAACTTGGATGATTTGCTGAGATCATCTGATGAGTCACATCAAGATGTCGGTTAAAGTTAAATTTACGCTGGTCAGCTCGACTTGGCTTTTTTTCACAGCTATGTGCTAAACCCATGAGATGCCTGACCATATAGGTTGGAAAATCTGGCTGATATTTAAATAACGCCATTCCTCCCATAAAATAGGTCAAATGCAAGTAACTTCGGAAAGTTTCCGTTGGATCAATATGGCCCAGCAAATGAGCAATCAGGAACCATTTATCTTGACCAGTAAAAGTGCGTAGGAGCTGCTGACGCATGTAAACAATGTTTTCTTCCGAAAAATCTACAAATTTTTGCACAACTTTTAAATCTTCAACATTGAGAACTAAAGCAAAGTTATTTGCTGCGCTATGACGAAAAGCGTGAAATGAATAGTCATGTTCTTCAAATAGCTCATCCATAATGAGCTTAAAGGGTTTTGTAACACTATGTGTTGGCAATCGTGCAGAACTGTTCCAGAGATGAAATAGATAAGAACTCGGTTTTACAGATAACCGCTGTTGCACAATATAGTCGTGAAATAAATTTTTCTCTTCATCATTTAATAAACAGTAGACCGGTAAAATTCTGCGTGCACTATCGGTTTTTAGTTGTTGTAAGTTCCCGAGTTTCTTAGAACCGTAGGGTTGAATCCAAATAGAAAAATCTTTTAATCCTTCTATATCTTTTAAACGTAAGCCCAAAATTTCGTTGATACGCATACCTGTACGATATGCAAGCGTGTAAATTAATCTCAGATTAAGATAGTGATGCTCTTCGGCGGGCTCAAGCTGAGACATCACTTTCAGTTTTTGGATCAGTAATTTATAAGTCTGCTTACCAATGAGTCTTGCGCGTGGTTTTGTATATTGATGAATCGGACCAAAGTCAAATGAGTCTGCTTGAAAGACTTCTTCTTGAAAACGATGAAATCTCGCTAACATTTTAATAAAGGGCGCATGCTTATTGGATTTGATTTTGTCTGAGGACAAGCTAGAGCTTTTTTCATCCGTCTGTTTGTTGCCAGAGCCTAAGTCCTCTGAGTTATCATTTAGCTCAGTGGCTTGGCGATGAGAGATCATTTGTTGATAAATGAGCTCTAAGCAGATGTTAAGATCTTCATCTTGATCAATATATTCCAGAGAGTGAATCAACCATGGTTCACCAATTCTCGTATAGTAGCTATAAATTGAGCTATCTTTTAACGGACCATAATTCCTAAAGCTATTGTAGATCTGCTGTGCAGAACAGTTAAATTGCTCAGCGAGTGTGGATAATTGTTGCAAAGTGGGGCGGTATAAACTAATTAGCCACAGAGCCAAACGCTGCGTATATTCATTAAAATTGGCATGCTGGTCCAGACAATAATCAATCAGTAGCTCAACAATTGGGCGATCTGTTTTTGAAAGACTAATAATTTTGAGCACATCTTTATGAATCTTTTTAACGCATGAAATGCTGTTCTGTAAATGAGATGGCACCAGCATTTGATATGCTTTTGAGGTTTTATCTGTTGCGCCAGAGTGATCTTCAAGCGTGATTTTGTTTCTAAACTGTGGTTGAAAATAGCGTTGAAATTCGATTTCAGATAAACCACAAGTGGGAATTTTTTCTGTTAAACAATGAATAAGCGCTGGGCTAATATTAATATTTTCTAATTGTGACCAATGGTAGTGTGCATAGCTAAGTAGAGACTTATATTGTTTACGCGTAAATTCGAGATTCATCTTTTTGAAAATGACTGTTAAGTAATAGCTCAGATCGCGAGTAGGTTGCCTAATTTTTCGGTGGTAGTAATGAAATAGCCACAGCCTTGTAATATGGTCTGGAATGAACTGACGTGATTTTGCCAAAGCATTATCGTTATTGAAAACATCTCCATACTTTTCTGATATGGGCGTTAAAAAAATTACAGTAAATCCCGCAATATCTTGAACGGATTGTGGCTTGATCAGATGCTCGAAAAAAGCTTCTAAGGTGGCTTGCTGACTGATACCACCGTAGAGAATAGAAGAAATCAAAATGTTGCCGATCACTTCTTCAGCAGAAAAAGTATCTGCTTTTGAAGTTGATGTCCAATAGTCTAATAGATGACGATTAATCTGATTCACCTTTGCACCGTGCTCAAGCCAGTTGAACGAAATCACAGGTGTATCTCGCTTCATGTCAAATACAACATCTGGTAAATCTAGTGGCTCTTCACGGGATGAATTCAAGTCTTTAATATAATTCCGGAAGAACGCATAGCCAGCTTTCTTCCATGCCAAAGATGTCGCTTTACTGTCAATAAATGTATACACATCAGGATAGATGGAGGTATTGATGTGTTCAGCGCTAAAATTACTCAAAAAATTGCTCATTATTTTTAAGACTTCATTTTGAGTGTGTTGAACGCGCTTCAGACGATCTTCTTCTCTGCGGTCTTGAGCATATTTTGATTTAGAATTCTTGGAGGAGGACATCAAGTTCAATTCCCGTAATTTTAAAATTTTCTATCATAGATTCAAGTGTGTCTGCAAGATTTCTGTACTCAGACATCGAAAAACTTGAATATAGATGGGCTGATTCTTGCTGCATATTTTCATGTGCAAAGAGTGCCAAGATTGCAGGTTCTGAGACTTTCCCTGTTAAAAAAGCACGTGTAGTATGGCGATGCCAATTGTCATGTCGTAACCCAAGCTCTGGTTGGTTTTTTTTGACTAGACTAGGTTTAAGTGTTTCAAGTTTTTTATTTGTGTAGATATTTAATAAAGGACGTTTACTGTCAAAAATATCTTGAACGTACTGAGCTAAAGCAATGTTTTCACAAGAAAGCTGCAAATGTAAAAATTTTAAAAATTGAATGAACTTTTTAACTTCATTTTTAATAAAATTTCCAAACGGAATCAAGCGACCATGCGACTGTCGATTACCCACTTCTTTATCTGAAACGATCAAGATTTGTTTTTCAAAGTCCCAATGTTTTAAAAAGCCTGGAAATTCGCTCACAGGTCTAGCAGCTGTCAGAAGCAATAGAACGTGCCAGAGCCATACATTATAATGGTTAAAAGTTGCGAGTAAATCTTGGCCTTGGCTAAAAATATTGTACTTTAGAACTGAATAAAGTTCTTGGACCACTTCTCTTTTGGGTGCTTTTATACTGCCAAAGTTCTGATTTGTCTCAATATCAAACTGTAATGTTTGATATTGCATAGCTAAACTTTGGCATAGTGTTTCTAATGTGTCGATATAAGCTGCTTTTAAAACGGGGAGTGGGTAATGACAATAGGAAAGTGAAGCCGAGCGGTTGGTATCAATGCCAGTGAGGAGATCTGCAAGTTGTTTATTGGCTGTGTTATTCAAGATTGTATGGTGTAAGAGGCTACTCACTTTAAGTGATGAGAGATGAGGAATGTACAACTTATCTCTCAGTTTTTTTGAATATTGGTTAACTTGTGTCTCGGATACAGCAGGATTTTCTCGTAATGAAAGAATAAATGATCGAGGAATAGGCAAGTGAAGAGCTGTGGTCTGATTAATAAATGCCTCTGGAAAGGGATGATCTGAATCTGAAAAAATAGAAAATTGCGTATATAGAAAAAATTGATTCTTATCTTCTACAAGTTTCTGACGCAGATTGAGTCTACGAACTCTTTTATTTTGTATCTTTAACCACTCTGAGACAGGGTTGCCTGTGATAAAGCTGAGCATTAAAACAAGTGCACAATTTGCATTCGGATTTTCTGCTGAATTATCGGTTGTATGATGTTCTAAGTAGTTCTCATATAATTTGGACAATATATATGAAATACTCGTTGGGTTTGGGAAAAAATTGGTACATGTATGCTGATGCTCATTTTTTTTAATATGCTGATCAACCAGTCTTTGAGCATAGTGTGCGGCAGTTTCTGAATTGTCAGCTAGTTCAGAGACTTGCTTTAAATTAACTTGAATCTGGCGATCTGATTGAGTATCGGCCAATACTTCTAGTTTTTCAGCATATGATTTACCTTTTCTCGGTAAAGCTAGCGTTTGTTTTACTGATTTATCTTCATCTAAATAAATGAGTTCTAGTGTCTTATCCTCATAGGTTCCCGTATTTCTAACTTTATGATGAAGTACGTAGCTAAAAATTACACGTAAATCATTAAGTAAATTTTTTTCAAATTGACTCAACTCTTCTAGCTTGGATTGATACTCCAGATGTGACACAAAATCGTCTAAATCTATCTCAGGAGAAGGAAGATGTTGGTTCCATAAACTTCTATATTCATCTGTTTTTTTGTATTTTTTATGTATGTTGAGTGCTTTATTTGCTTTACGAAACTTCTCAAATAGCCGTTTAACAGTAGTAACGTGTCCTTTATATTCCTTTTCCTTTTCCTTTTCCTTTTCCTTTTCCTTTTCCTTTTCCTTTTCCTTTTCCTTTTCCTTTTCCTTTTCCTTTTCCTTTTCCTTTTCCTTTTCCTTTTTGATTGTTATCTTAGGTTGGTTTTCAAGCTCAGGTAATGCGAGTAGATAAATACTGGCCTTTAGTGCAATGATATTCCACACCAAAGCCTTTTGATGTAATAAGTTGTCTTTGGAATCTGATTGTAATTGCCAAACAGAATCAATGTACCAGCTGAAAGGGTGGTCTGAAACTTTCGTTGCACGGGACGGTATTAAAAGCTGAAGTTCAGGTTTTAAAATTTGCTGAGGAATATCATATTCCAAATTATCCAACGATAGCCCTTGTAGATGATCTTTTGCTGCTATTTCAAGTAAATAATAGATATATGTTAGATACTGATCGCATAATAACTTTTCGTCACCAATAATTTTGTTGATAATTCTGGCAAGTGAAACCCCTGATACTTCTTCTGATGTACTCATTTTTTGCTCCAAATATCCTCTGGTTTCACAACATAATTAGGATCATCTAATAATCTTTTTACAACTTTACTTTCTGCTTCTAATGCATTGAGAACAGTGTTTCTACTCTGGTTGAGCATCTTTAAGCGGTAATTTAGATGATTGCGACTAAAACCGAGTAGTTTCGCGAGCATATCAAAACCCATTTTATATTGTGGTTTTAGTAGAGATTGTTGATTAATTTCATACAAAACAGTGGGACATATAAACTGATTAATTAGATTCTGTAATCGAGTTGGGTGATCCTAGACAGTATCGTGGACAACAAATCCCTCTAAATTCTTAAAATATTTCTGTTCAAAGGCTTCTGGGCTTAACCAGCCGTTTGCGGAATGCCTTCTGACCCGATTGTAATAAATCTCAATAT
>NZ_PJRJ01000056.1 GCF_003711395.1 Acinetobacter sp. B51(2017) | reverse complement strand
GGCCTTTAGCGTATGTTTCTTCTTTTTACCACTGTAGAACTTACTCTGATTTTTTTTTCGGGCGTTCGATTGAACATTCTGTCGCATCAATAATGACCCAGTTAAAGTGTTCTTCTGCTGTGGTTATACTTCGTTTTGGCAGGGTAAAACGTCTTGATTTCATCAATGCATCTTCAACCTTTTTAATGGTTCGATTCACATTACTTTCAGCGATATGGTAATTTGCCGCTAATTCCAGTTGAGTGCTGTAGTTGCGTAAGTAATTGAGAGTTAATAACAACTGATCCTCTATATCTAAAGTATGAGGTCGACCTGATTTCTTTTTGAGTGATTCTGCTTTTTCTAGAACCTCTACCATCTCAGTAAAAACTTGTCGAGGTACGCCAACTAAGCGTTTGAATTCAGAATCTGAAAAACGGTTTAATTTCTGATATCTCATAAAATTTATATGGAGGTGATTTTTACTTTCGCAAGAGGTCTACTGTATATATTCTACCAAAGAGAGAATTTCCTGAGTTTTGTGCTTCATTTTATTTATTCGCGGACAACTTCGGGATCTTCTCTGAGAATATCAATGGCTGACGCAAGCCATTTACTGTAAAAACTTAAAGCCAGCTAGATGTTTTTTATCAAATATTAGTGCCTTGAAGAATATGTTGAATCATGGCATATGCGATACTGCCTTGAAATGGAAGTTCAGGCAGAGCGTCAAACTTAAAGAATTGAGCATCGGCTAATTCATCGGTTTGTATACTTATCTCACCTGCAGCATATTCAGCTTTAAATGCCAACATCAGGTGACTCGGAAAAGGCCACGGCTGGCTGGCTAAATACTGTATATTTTTAATCTCTAATCCAACCTCTTCTAAGGTTTCGCGACGTACTGCTTCTTCTAGCGTTTCACCCACTTCAACAAAACCTGCAATCAAGCTGTACATGGTGGCATGACGTAAGTTGCGTACTAGTAATATTTCATCTTTAGCGCGGGTGATCAGCGTAATTACACAAGGATTAACGCGAGGATATTGATGATAGCCACACTTATGACAGGTCATGACAAATTGCTGTATACGTTGATGAGCTTTTGAACCGCAATGGCTACAGAATTGATGGTTACGACGCCATTCTAACAATTGCACGGCACGACTGGCTTGTTGAAACTGTTGAGGTGTCCAAACTTGTATTAGCTGTCGAATGGATACACATTGATAACCTAGGGGAATGTCTTCATGCGCTTTTAAATCTCGTGCAATGCAATGCTCATCAATGATGAGGTCGTCAGCTAAAGCACGGATTTCAGGCAGCTCAAAGTGCTGATTAACGACTAATTGTTGTTGTCTTAAAAGATATGCCTTGGCATACATAGCGATGATCCTGATAAAAAAAGTCCCATACATCGAGGGGGCGAATATGGGACAAGAGAGAAAACTGTAGGCAATTTTTTCAGATTTGATAGTAGATAAAAAATAGTATAATTACAATTAAAATATTTTGTAAGTTTTTGATTATATTCACATATATTTCACAGCTTTTCTGAAATATATTTTGATTTAAATCTTGACTAACAACGATGCACTATTTATAGCGCATTGTCATGGCTGTTATGTAAATCACTCAACTAAATATCAATAGCATCGCTCTATGCAATCCAATAACGCGCTTATTTTGCTCTAACAGCCATGAGTTAGTTTTATATATGAATTTGCGTATATATGGATATTCATATATAAATAGCGAAATATATATGATGCTGATGATTTAAAATGTCGACTGTAAAAATCTACCATAACCCTGCCTGTGGCACCTCACGCAATACTTTGGCATTGATTCAAAATGCTGGTATACAACCCGAGGTGATTTTATATTTAGAAAACCCACCCACTGAAGCTGAATTAACACAGATGATTCAGGCGGCAGGTTTAACCGTGCGCCAAGCGATTCGTGTCAATGTTGCTCCTTATGAACAACTTGGTTTAGCAGAAGATCGTTTTAATGATACACAACTGATTGCATTGATGGTTCAACATCCACTTTTAATCAATCGTCCTTTTGTGGTCACCGAATTAGGCACACGCTTGTCGCGTCCTTCTGAAGTGGTGTTAGACATTTTACCTCAACCACAACAAAGTGCTTTTGTTAAAGAAGATGATGAACAGATTGTCGATGCCAATGGTCAACCTGTGAAATGAAAGAGGCATAGAATCGTCATGCAACAACTGACATTTTTTAAATGCTTGGCGGATGAAACCCGCTTAAATATTGTATTGCTGGTCAGCGCACATCAAGAACTTTGCGTCTGTGATCTCACTAAAAAATTAGCTTTAAGTCAACCGAAAATTTCACGGCATTTGGCTTTGTTACGATCATCAGGTCTATTGGTAGATCGACGTCAAGGGCAGTGGGTATATTACCGCTTACATCCTGAATTAGAGGCATGGTGTCACAGCATTTTAGACACCTTGTTAGCAGCAGAACAGAATCAAGCCTTGATCCAAATTGGTCAAAGCATACCAAGCTGCTGCGAGTAAATGATGCAAAAAAAACTCTCCTTTTTAGATCGTAATCTCACGCTGTGGATTTTTCTCGCCATGGCAGGTGGGGTATTAATTGGATATTTCTTCCCCCAAGCTTCAAAAAGTCTAGAGGCAATGAGCATCAACTCGGTCAATTTACCTATCGCAATTGGCCTCATTTTGATGATGTATCCGCCACTGGCGAAAGTGGATTATGCGACATTACCGAAAATCTTTCAGGATAAGAAAACTCTGACTTTGTCTTTGATTCAAAACTGGTTGATTGCACCTGTGTTGATGTTTGCCTTAGCGATTATTTTTCTGCATAGCTACCCTGAATATATGACAGGTCTGATCTTGATTGGTTTAGCACGATGTATTGCGATGGTCTTGGTGTGGAACAATTTAGCTTGTGGCGATCATCAGTATGTTGCGGCTTTGGTGGCGTTTAACAGCATTTTCCAAATCCTGTTCTTTAGTAGCTATGCTTGGTTATTCTTGACTTTCTTGCCGCCATATTTTGGTGTGGCATCACAAGTCATTAACGTCGATTTTTGGACCATTACCCATGCAGTGTTGGTGTATTTGGGCATTCCATTCTTATTGGGCTTTTTGACGCGTTTGATTTTGGTCAAGATCAAGGGGTTGGACTGGTATCAAAGTACCTTCCTGCCAAAAATTAGTCCTTTCAGTCTGCTGGCTTTATTGTTCACCATTTTGGCGATGTTTAGCCTCAAAGGGGGCGAAGTCTTGAGTTTGCCGTTGGATGTACTACGCATCGCGATTCCATTAACGCTTTATTTTGTGCTGATGTTTTTTGTTAGCTTTTTTATGAGCAAATACATGGGCAATGACTACCCAAAAACCACCGCAATTTCCTTTACCGCAGCTGGTAATAATTTTGAACTGGCTTTGGCTGTAGCCATTGCAACCTTTGGTTTGGCATCCCCTGTGGCATTTACCACGGTGATTGGCCCTTTGGTTGAAGTACCAGTGTTGATTGCTTTGGTCAGTGTCTCACTTTGGCTGAAGAAAAAATATTATCCAAATACTTGAGTGTAAATAGATGCAACAGATGATGAATTTAGCCAATCTTGTGGATGACTTACTGCCAACGCCAACTTTTGCTGACGTGCAGGCTACCGAATTAAGCCATCCTCCACGTATTTTATTGTTGTATGGTTCAAATCGTGAGCGTTCTTATAGTCGTTTAGCGGTGCTCGAAGCGGGGCGTATTTTGCAGCGTTTTGGTTGTGAGGTCAAAATCTTCCATCCTAAAGGTTTACCGTTGCCTGAAGATGGGGATATAGAGCATCCCAAAGTCAAAGAATTATATGAATTATTGGCGTGGTCAGAAGGCATGGTTTGGTGTTCACCTGAGCGCCATGGCGCAATGAGCTCAATCTTTAAAGCACAGATTGACTGGATTCCGCTGGCAGCAGGGGCAATTCGTGCCACACAAGGTAAAACTTTAGCCTTGATGCAAGTCAGCGGTGGCTCACAGTCGTTTAATAGTGTCAATCAAATGCGTATCTTAGGGCGGTGGATGCGCATGATCACTATTCCTAACCAATCATCCATTCCAAAAGCCTTTTTGCAGTTTGAAGAAGATGGACGCATGAAGCCATCATCACTGTATGACCGTATTGTTGATGTGATGGAAGAGCTGTATAAGTTTACCTTGCTGACTCGTGGTCAGGCGGCATATTTGACTAATCGCTATTCGGAGCGCAAAGAATCTGCTGCAGAATTGTCACAGCGAGTCAATCAGACATCACTTTAAAAGCAAAAGCCCTGAACAGAAGTTTAGGGCTTTTATTTTAGCTCGCATAAGTGGCATGTGAGTGAGATAGATTATTCAAATTTAAAGTGATCATGCATGGCTTGATAGCCTTGAGTTTAAGGTATTTGCGAAGATGAATCTTGATTGCCATTATCAAGTGCTGTAAAAATAAATAGAAAAAATTCTAAGTAAAAAAAATTAATATTTAATATGGTGATAGATTAGTTGTTTTTATATCAAATTTTGTGATATGGTCTGGTTTCTTTTCTGAAGGCAACATTCGCCTTCAGTCTCTTTTTTACTTTGCATCCTATTTTGAGTGGATTATTTTTTAATCTTTAAATTTAGGTTTGTACATCAATTATTTTTTTACGAGCCTGAATAAACTCAAAACTGGAGGTAGACGAAGTTATTAAAACTAATGGAGATAGCGATGACTAGAATAGCAATTATTGGTTCAGGTCCCAGTGGCATGGCACAATTAAGAGCATTCCAATCAGCAAAGGCCAAAGGTCTAGAAATTCCCGAAATTATCTGTTTTGAAAAACAAAGTGATTGGGGCGGACAATGGAATTACACTTGGCGTACAGGTGTGGATGAAAATGGAGAACCTGTTCATAGTAGTATGTACCGTTATCTGTGGTCAAATGGCCCTAAGGAAGCCTTAGAGTTTGCGGATTATACCTTCGACGAACATTTTAAAAAGCCAATCGCCTCTTACCCACCAAGAGAAGTATTGTGGGATTATATTAAGGGTCGCGCTGAAAAAGCCAAGATCAAACATTTAGTCAGATTCAACACAGTGGTACAGCATGTCCGCTACGATGAACATAACCAGAAATTTACTGTTGCAGCAGAAGATTATAAGAACCAAAGACACTATGTAGAAGAATTCGATTATGTGATCGTGGCCACAGGGCACTTTTCCACCCCGAAGGTACCAGTATATAAAGGCTTTGATCAGTTTCATGGCCGTATTTTACATGCCCATGATTTTCGTGATGCACGTGAATTTGCAGGTAAAACTGTACTGCTTGTCGGCAGTAGCTATTCTGCTGAAGATATTGGTTCACAATGCTACAAATATGGCGCAAAGCAAATCTATAGCTGCTATCGTAACCAACCGATGGGTTTTAAATGGCCTAAAAATTGGTCTGAGAAAAAGCAATTACTGCGGGTTGATGAGCGTAAAGCATATTTTGGCGATGGCAGCTCAGCACAAATCGATGCAATTATTTTGTGTACCGGCTATTTGCACCACTTCCCATTTATCGAAGACACATTACGTTTAAGGACGCATAACTGTTTATATCCATTGGATCTTTATCAAGGCGTTGTTTGGGAAAAAAATCCACGTTTATTTTATCTGGGTATGCAAGACCAATGGTATACATTTAATATGTTCGACGCTCAGGCATGGTATGTCAGAGATATCATTTTAGGGAAAATTACGTTACCAAGTTTGCCTCAAATGCAACGTCATACCGAGAATAAACATTTAGAGGAAAGGGCTTTAACGACAGATGAGCAACAAGCACGTTTCCAAGGTGAATACATCAAATGTCTGATTCAGCAAACGGACTATCCGTCTTTTGATGTGGATGGCGTGCACGATATTTTTATGCAATGGAAACAGCATAAAAAAGAAAATATTATGCGATTTCGAGATAAAACCTATCGCTCAGTCATGACCGGTAAAATGGCCAAAGTGCATCATACCCCTTGGCTAGAAGCGCTTGATGATTCCCTAGAGAGTTATTTAACTTCAAAAGCAGTTCAAGAGAAAAATTTTATTTAGCTAAAATGTAGAATGTAAATAAAGCTTAAAATGGGGGTTCTGCTCCCATTTTGGCTCATGTTTTCATAACATGATAGTCTTTAGTGTCACTGACCTAAAATAACTCGCTCTAGAAAAAATGTATGATCATGCTGACTCAATCAGCAGGTACAATAATATTGAGATTCCTCAATCGCATTTCAATGCAAGAATACTTTTCTGAATGAAATCACTTGTGCACCTACAGTGCCATCGTCATATCTAAAAATCTTGGTAGTGTCCAAATCTAACGTGTTATCCATCTATCTTTCATATCCTGATTATATTTCAATAAAAATAGATGCAAGACAGCTTCGTGATTTTCTTTCTTCTTAGAAAAGCTTAATGTCTTTCGAGTAA
>NZ_PJRJ01000055.1 GCF_003711395.1 Acinetobacter sp. B51(2017) | reverse complement strand
GTTTGAGTCTAAATTTAGTATTTTGATCTTAAATAAAAGTCATAAGAAAATAAGTTTTAGGTCGGAAATCTAAGCCAGTCTGAAAACAAAAAATCTTCTCTTTTTTTAACAAAAAATTGAGCGAAGCGGGCTTTTATATTCTTTTAAATGCTTTTAAATGCTTTTCCGACCTCTGAAAGCCTTGCTATTAAAGGGTTTCAGAGGTCATAAGCACACGTTTAGTTACCCATAAGCACACGTTTAGTTACCCATAAGCACACGTTTAGTTACCCATAAGCACACGTTTAGTTACTATTTAAACACATATAAATATTTGTGTTTAAAACCACATTTAGTTACCATTTAAACACATATAAATATTTGTGTTTAAAACCACATTTAGTTACCATCTAAACCACAAATAAAAGCATGTGTTTAATAGGCTAAAAATACCCATTATGAAAAAAGACCTAGTTGTAAAAACAAACCGTTTAAATCAAGCATTTCAGATGCTCTCATTAGCCGAATTACATATCGTTCAACTTGCTATTGTCGATGCTAGAGAAACAGGTACAGGATTAAGTACAGATACACCTCTTCGCATTGATGCTAAGCGGTATGCGGAAGTGTTTGATACAACTAGGCAGAATGCCTATCAGCGTATGAAAGAAGCGGAAGATACCTTATTTAATCGTAGATTTAGCTTTTATGATGAAGAAGGTATGTTGGTTAAGAGCCGATGGATTTCTCAAGTTAGATATTTAGATGATCAAGGCGCAATTGAAGTGGTTTTTACACCAGCAGTAGTACAAGGAATTAGTCGGATCGATGGTGTAAAAGAATTCTTTACTCAGTACTTACTCAGCCAAACTGCTCATTTGAAAAGTGTATATTCAGCTAGACTTTATGAGTTATTAATTCAGTGGCGTTCTACTGGTAAAGTGCCAATGGTTGATTTAACGACTTTTAGAGAACAATTAGGAGTAGGTGTTAATGAATATCAACGTATGCATCATTTCAAAGCACGAGTGCTTGATTTAGCTATTAATGAGATTAACGAAAAGACAGATATTAATGTTAAATATGAACAACATAAAGAAGGAAGATTAATCAAAGGTTTTTCATTTTCGTTTAGGCAGAAGCAAAACTCTCCAAATGAAAAATCAGCAAAGATTAATTCCAAAAATTTTGATGCAGAGGATGTATTTTTCAAACTCACTGAAAAACAGCTAGACATGTTTAGCAGCAAGTTAGCCGATTTACCTGCTGTACAGGCGATGGCACATGTAGGTGAGGATATGAAGCCATTTGTGGCACGTTTACGAATGATGCTGATGGATGCAGAACAACAGAAAGTATTGCTGCCATATCTTAAAGAAGTGGGTTATACAGCTGCTTAAATATGAGGGATTGACTACTCATACATAGGCTAGTCGACAAACCAAAGATTAAGCTCAGTAAAAGTTGCAAAAATGAGCTTTTTTTAATCGTTTTTTTGACCAAGATTGTTTAATTTTCATGAACAGAAACGTGGAACATTGCTTAAATATTAATCGTGGAACAGTCTCATTCACGTAAAAAGCCCAACTGCTGAAAGTTGGGCTTTTCAATATGCAATAAGACTATGATTTAAAAGACAAAACGAAAGTGATTTCGTATAAGCTGTATTATGTTAATTTTAGGAAATCTTTAGAATCGTCCAATTAATTAAATTTAGTTTTAGTCTAAATATTTAGGAGGTCTTACTTCTAAACTTCTAGGTAGTAAAAGCAATGTTAATACATGATCATATTTTTCTGAGGAAATCTTATATTCTGTAAGATATGCTTCTTTATGTGCATGTTCAAACCAGATATTTGCTCTTAATTTTTCACCAACTTTTTCTTCAACAATAAAACTATTTCCAGCTATCGAACTTTCCGGTATAGGGGTAATAATTGATTTTGTCCTAAAGTAAGCTCCATTTTTTGCAGCAGTCTTACTAGCAGATGCCCAGTTCATAAAACCATCTCTAGAATTAATTAAAACTGCACTTTCTTCTGTAAATTCAAGCCATTTTAGAATGGCAGCAGTAAGAGAAACACCATACCTTTGAGCACAAAAAGATAGGGATTGCATTAGATCAGCCATATTAATTTGCTGTCGAAAGTCGTCTATTGGCATTAAAAGGTATGATGAAAATCTATTTGCTTCCGCTTCTATAGAGTCGCTGTTATAAGATTGAAGATCTTCATTTCCACATTCAAATCCATCTTGTAAAGACTTATGTAAAACATAATGACCTAGTTCATGGGCTTTAGTGAATAAAATTCTTCCTGCCGACTCTATAGATGGGTTATACAACATTACCCATTGATTAGAATTTTCTTTTTTTAATAATGCACCCTCAAACTTTCCAACACTTATCTCCAAAATATCACTAATGGGATCATCCCACTGAAAGATGTTGGCAGCCTCATATGAAAGCATATCAACATCTATAGGGAATTTTTCTCGACATTCCGCCTTACAGAAAACATCAAGAATATTTAATAATCGAGTAGCTATTTTGGGTGGATGTGGTTTTTCATCCATTAGTATTACCAGATGATTTAATTACAGCCATTATACTGCGTATTTGTTCTTTCTCATGAGCATTCAAGTTCTTATATTCACGGAAGAAAGCATTATCTATATTCTTCTCAGTAGGTGTCCTCTCATCTGATTCTAAGAAAAACTCTACATCAGTGCCTAACGCTTGAGCTAATGATAATAGTTTTTCCGCAGATGGCTTTTGAGATTCTCTATTTTCTAATTCCCATAAATAGCTTTTACTTAAACCAGCACTAGCAGCTAAAGCTTCTAATGTAAGCTTTTTCTCTTTTCTAAGAAGTCTAATTTTTTCACCAAGTAAATTTGCCATTTGAGATATCTCCTTTTTTATATATTGTACTAAAAAAAAGTTCGGAGTAGCGTAAAAAAAAGTTTGACTATTTTGAATATTAGTTAAATAATGATCTAAAGTTCGGTATTCCGGAAATTATATTATGTTTTAAAAGTAATGGAGCTCTTCGTAAATGACCACATTCCTTGATCACTTTAAAATTGATCGAACACAACCAATCGACTTCCTTAATTTAAATTTAGAAAACGACACTAAGATTTTTTTAGATCCATATAGTGTTGCGATGACTAATAATGTTCATTGTATGAATGCTCATAAATGTATTAAAGCTTTCATGGAAACTCTCTTAGCTGCATTAAAAGATGGCAATGAGAATCTAGCAATGAACTTATGTAGTCACTTTCAAGAGCCAAAAGGTACAGGCATTGGTTGGACCAAAAAAAGTTATAAAGGACGTGGTGCGGGTGAAATTAAAGCATCAAAGCTAGTTGAGGCATTAATGGCATCAGAAGCAGTTATGTCAGGTGCTATTGAAGATTTAGAAGAGCTGATATTAGTTGTTGAGGGACTAGGTCTTGATACCATCTCAGATATAACGATTAATTTAGGAATGAAGCATTTTATTGAGTTTACTCAAGAAAAGTGTAAAGAACTCAATATCAACATGGAAAAATCTGATAAGAAAATTAACTATTTCTGCCACTTAGAAAATCAATGGAAATCAGATTATTTTCAATTACCTCATGCGCCAATTGGA
This sequence comes from Acinetobacter sp. B51(2017), assembly GCF_003711395.1. Lineage (GTDB taxonomy): Bacteria > Pseudomonadota > Gammaproteobacteria > Pseudomonadales > Moraxellaceae > Acinetobacter. The sequence goes on along the minus strand of NZ_PJRJ01000055.1, from coordinate 4,663 downwards.
GAAGAAAAAGAAAAGGGACAGATAATTCTATTACCAATGAGCACATTAGCTAGATTATCACCCTATGGTACATCTTACTTTTTCACTAATATCGCTACACCATATTTTGTAGAAGAAGGTAAAAGAGCAGGTGCTTCTTTTATTCGAGCAACAAAATCAGGTGGCTATAAAGCGGATCTAAAAAAAATGCGAGAAAATGACCAATATAAAGGTGGTAAACAGCGAATGGGGAAATTTATAAAAGATCATCCTGGATCTCTTAAAGAATATCGTGAAAAAGTCGCTAGATATCGCTATAAAAAAATTCACAAACAAGATGACCAAACTTAAATTATGGGAGATTAATTATGTCTAAAAATTCAAAACAAACTTCGAATAAAGTTAGCTCGTTAGCTTCAAAAATTCTACGTGATCCATCATCCTCATCTATTCAAAAAGAATTAGCTGGATCAGCTTTATCTCAATCACATTCAAGTAAGCAAACTGGTGCAGACATGGAATCTAAAGCATCTCAAGTTTTGAAAAGTGATAAATATAACGGTACTACTAAGGCATTAGCAGCATCTATTCTTTCTCAGTCAAATAAGGAAAGATAAATAACTGTTGATCTGAGAGTTATAGGAAAATCAAAAAGCCTAAATAATTGAATTTGGCTTTTTGATTAAATAAAAAATATTTTTATCAAATAGTTACATAAACTCTATTTTTTATTTCCTTTTTTTTCTAACTCTATCCAATGTTCACTAACAGCAACAAAATGCTCCATAGCGTGAATATTCTTTTCTCTAATGCTAGTTAAAAGTGGCTGACTACGTTGATATAAGTTCTTAAAAATTCCTTTCATCGTCATTTGTAATAGAAGATGGTCAAAGTCTCCAGTTCGTAAACCAGCACTCAAAAATTCTACATAATTAAAAATATAGGATAATGAGCTTTTTACCTCCTCGGTTACATCCTTATTAGAGAAAAAATCTGCATCTACCATATTCTCGGGATTATCAAAAAAACTATTAACAACAGATGCATGCTTCATATATTCAGCAGATAGCCTAGTTTGTAGAAGTGTAGTTACTGTATGTTGTTTGATTGAGTTTCTAGTCGTGATAATTGATGTTACTAACCAGCCAATCATCGCAACTAATGCTGCTATTAATATGCCCCAATTAGTAATTTCTGGTGCTGGTATTATCCAAAATAGCAAGTGATCTTGAAACTTTAGAACCCAAAGCGCACCTAAAGCAGCTAAAATAATTACCGCTAAAATAACAAAGCCCATCAAATAGATAGGCTTCGTAGAAATATAGAGCTTAGAGTTACGCAAAACCAATACCTTCGTTACGTTTCATAGTGAAGATCTCCTTGTGGTATGCATTCATTAGATGTTTAGTTTGGGATTATAATACTCATTAAACTTTAAACAAGTGATTTTTTGTGAGTTTTTTGATCAATGGAATAACAGTATTTTATTGATTATATTTATTTAACATAAAATCTGTTATATGAAAGGCCCAGTTCATGGGCCTTTCATGATCTTGCTTAACATAAAATCTCTTATACGAAATTGGCTCTGTAAGCTTGAGCGTACACGTATTGGAGTAGATCGCCCCTATCTTAGAGCTAAGGACTCAACTATTCTGAGTACATCAGGAACAGGAAGTTCCAGAACAAAAAACAATAATGATAAGTTCTAAAACATGGAAGATAGGTACGACAGGAGTTATACCTCACACAACCCCATACGAAAAAGGCCCAACAGGATGTTGGGCCTTTTTTTATCTCAATTTTCAGCAAAAAAAGACCGGCCTAGAGGGGTAGTGGCCGGTCGCAAAATTTGACTTTGAATCAGGTGGCTGGATGGGTAGAAATCTAAGATCTCCTACCTGTCTGGCTTGCACTCAGAATATTCAAAACCTAAAAATATGTAAAACAGATTAATTTTATAAAAATGATCGTTTTTTAAGATGGGTTAGGTGTTTAGCCAACTGATTGAGGCCTTTTACAAATCAAGAGAAGTATCTTGATCCGGTGTAGCTAAAGTGTCTTGCTGCCGATCGTCTAATCCATAGAACAACCGTGCTTGCCTCATGAGGCAATGCTCGATAGCCAGTTCTAAGCACTGATCCAATCTATGGTAAGTCCCGGTCGTGACGTCCAGTTGCGCTTGTAAATGCTGCTGTACTTGATGCAGTTGGCTGAATTTCTCCATCCGATCAAAGGGTGCATCCTGTATAAACCTAATAAACGCCATCACTAAGGCGCTTAACGTCTCCTGATCTTCTACTGTCTTTTGCTGCACCATAACGTGTGCAATCTGCGTTCTATAGCGCAGTACATCACGAAAGGCATGATCACGATTGATTGTGCGTATCGTCACCACTTCTCGATCGGTCTTATAATCTTGAAACACTGGATGATTCGCCAATAATTCATCTCGAAGGCTGAAATGACTGGCTTCATCGTAAATCTCCTTGGACCAATTCAACCATTGTGCAGTAAACAAAGACACGTTTTCATAACTTTGGTGATCAACCCCTCGCATTGGATCCTGTTCGGGGATGTCTTGAGGATCAACGTGTACGAGCTTCGGCTTTTTGCTGCGCATATGGGCTTGGTAATACGCTGAATACATTTCTTCTAAATTAAAAGCACGATTGGCTTGAATGGTGGCTTTAAGTTCTTCAAGTGTTTTAAGTTGTTCAGGATCCTTGGTATAGCGCAGATAAGCCGGAATCATCGGCACTTCTTTGAGCGCTGTCCCATAGCGTTTGTTGTATTCCTCAGTAGAGAGACGAGAGACTAAACTCGGCACTTCAATCTTTTCCCCTTTGATTTCGACGATCTTGGTCGGTGCATATAGGCTGAGGATTCGATTGATCTGGCGTTCCACAATCTCTCGGAATACATTGACGTGATCACGGCCATAGCCCAATACATCTGCGGTTAGCTTCCGTGTTCCACCACGCTCAGGCGCTTTGCGATTCCATTGCTTAAAAAACTGTTCTGCTGAGCGTTGAATGCCATCTAAACCCCGCTCCGAATACATGATATGCAAGTGAGGTTGATCGATGTCACTCAGGGCACCAGGATGGCGATGAATTGCAGCAGCGTAAGGGAATTGATGCGAATGACACAGTTCTTGAATCAAGGCCTGTGCCAATTCAATACGCTGTTCTGCTGAAATATGATTCGGTAAGGCAATGGCAAGGGTCGTTGCTACACGTCCTTTTTCTCGCTCATAGGTATCTGCAGCTTTCCAAAACTGTGCTGGGTCGGCTTGGGCCCATTCCGGTAAATTGCCATGCTCGACAAACTCGATCACCTCGTCCGATTTATGCCGAGAGAATTGACCTGTGCGTGTCAAATAATGATACGCAGCTTTGGCTGAAGCGGACTTCAATGTCTTGCCTTTTTCAGTCACATAAGCTGATTTAGTCAAATGTTTAAGACCTGCAAAAAACATACATCGCTCCTGCTGCTTTTACCCCGTAGGGCGAGTGAGAGTGTGTTAAATTAATTCGAAGATTTAATTTAACACACGGAAACGAGATAAAAGATAATTCTTACATAAAGAATTATCTTTTAAGGCCACTTCACTGTAATAAACACGAAAAGTTACTGTACTAACAGAGAATCGGAACGAAAAATCAATTACTTACAGAATGAGGAAAATTGCAAAAAATGACGACTAAGAAAGCACTCGTATTGACCAATAATGACCTGAGAAATTTGTACCATGACGTACAAAAATTGCCGTTTAAGCGTAAAAATGACCAAGCTTTTTTAGAGCTGTTTGAACATAAACAATGTCTGTCATTGTTCTCTGAAAAAGAGATGCAGATCTTTAAAAAATGCCGTTATGAACGCAATGCTCATCAGCGAAAAATGCAGGCCTTAGACAAGATTCAACGTAAGACTCGGTGGTCAGCATTTGAAAGAGATATTTTGGAGTTGTCCCAAAAATCAGACATCGATTCTTATTTTCTCATGTTGGATGCCTTACAAAGTTATGTACAAAAAGAAAAACAGCAGTTGGCCGAAGCAAAACTGAAAAACGAGAAAAAAAGACGTGAAGCACAGCCGAGTACACGCAAGCAGAATGATCGAGAAAAATATTATCTCGGTGCAGCAGTGCAAACTTTTTTTAAACATAACCCTCACATCAAACGAGGACCTGATGAGAATGGCTTGGATCAGCTGTTCAAACTTTTTCGCTTATGGGCGATCGCAGAGGGTTATTACAAAATCAGTGCAACAGATGTCACCGAAAGACATGGCGAGATCCTAGAATCTCATGAACATGTGTTAGACAGAATTCAACGTTTAGAACGTATCTTAAAAGACTCTCCAAGGAACCCATTTAGCCAAAATCTTGAGGGTTAAATTAGACTTCAATATTTTTTTATACAGGAATGACAGAGAATGGCCCTAAATTGCGTTTAGAGCCATCTTTTATTTTTCCACGTAGGTAAATTCGTTTTTTAGAAAAAATCGGCTTAAATCGCCTTAAATTGCATTTTAGAGGGTATTAAAGAGATTGTTTGAGTCTAAATTTAGTATTTTGATCTTAAATAAAAGTCATAAGAAAATAAGTTTTAGGTCGGAAATCTAAGCCAGTCTGAAAACAAAAAATCTTCTCTTTTTTTAACAAAAAATTGAGCGAAGC
>NZ_PJRJ01000054.1 GCF_003711395.1 Acinetobacter sp. B51(2017) | reverse complement strand
TTATGAGGCAGTCCTATACCTGGCGGACGATCCTTGAAGCAGTAGGCTCTGACACGCCATAACTTGTTGCGACATGGAACAAAGTTCGATATTCACGCCAATAACTTAAGCACAGAAGAATTTGATCATCTATACGCAATTTCGGAGGTCTACCTTTCTCTGGAACATGTTTCTGCAATTGCTCAACCATTAAATAAAAGGTTGACCATGAGATGCCTGTATATCGCTTAAACTGTGTTTCAGAAAGCTTCTTTGAGTCGATGTATTTCATTCGTAAATTATGCATGAATATTCGAAATTCTTCGGTACAAATAAGAAGCAAAAAGTAGATCATTTTTTGATTTATGAAAGAGATCTACTAAGTATAGAAAGAAAATTCTAGGCGAGTTACATTATAATTATTTTACTGAGTGTATATATGAAATTTGCAAAGAATTTGATGCTAAATTAAAAGAATGTAATGGTGAAGCTGATCACGTTCACATGCTTATTCAGTACCCACCCACAATTCAACTGAGTAAATTGGTGAATAACTTAAAATCAGCAACAAGTAGAAGAGAGCGGAATGAATTTTTAGATTACGTGGTCGTTATTCAAAACCTATTTTGTGGTCACGATCTTATTTTGCAGGGTCGTGTGGTGGTGCGTCTTTAGACACTATTAAAAAATACATTCAAAATTAACAAGGTCAAAACCTGTGAAATTCACCTCCACCCTGACTGTCGGGTGGAGTCCTCTTTCACGTTATGATAGCTAAAAACCTAATCAGCTCAAACAACCTAAATATATAAATGCAGGATGATCGTCATGCATTTTGGATATGTAAGTATTTGTAAAGAATACATTGTTTACTCAGGCTAAAGATAATCTGCATTTTTTTTACAAAGCAATTTAGCAAAAGTAAGGTTGTTATGCTCAGTCTTAGCGATTAAACTGTATGGCTAATACAGATTTTACCAAAATGTTGCCCTGTTTCTTGGTAACGAAAAGCCTCTGCTAGCTGTTCAAGGTCAAACACAGAGTCAATCACAGGCTTCCAAGCAAAACTTTCTAAAGCTGCGATCATATCTTGTTGATCACGGCGGCTACCCACAATTAATCCTTTAAGGCTCAACTGCTTGGCCATTAATTCAACCGTTGGGATTTCACCCGCATAACCTGTTAAAATACCAATTAAAGCAATATGCCCGCCCACTTTAGAGGCGCGAATCGACTGAGCTAAGGTGGCCGGCCCGCCTACTTCAACCACAATATTAGCGCCTTGACCTTGGGTGAGGTTGAGCACTTGATCACCCCAGTTAGGTGTATCACGGTAATTAATTACATGGTCAGCACCCAAGGCCAATAATTTTTGCGCTTTTTCTGTTGATGATGTGGTTGCGATCACCTTGGCACCCATAGACTTGGCCATTTGTAGGGCAAAAATAGAAACCCCGCCTGTACCTAAGACTAAAACTGTATCGCCTGCTCGTAGCTTGCCATCAACCACTAAGGCGCGCCAAGCAGTTAAGCCTGCTGTGGTTAAGGTTGCAGCTTCTGCATGGCTATAATTTTGCGGTGCATGGGTAAAAGCAGTTGCAGGTGCATTTACCATTTCACGCGCATAACCATCAATGCCATCTCCTGGTACGGTTTTAAAATCAGATAAAGTGGCTGGTCCTTGTTGCCATGTAGGGAAAAAACATGATACCACATGATCACCCACCGCAAATTCACTGACCCCCTCCCCAACTGCAGTAACCACACCTGCAGCATCAGACATTAAAATGCGCCCATCTTCAGTCGGAAAATCACCGCGTGCGACGACAAGATCATGAAAGTTCAATGAATTAGCATGAATTTTCACTTGAATTTCACCTGCTTGGGGTATGCCGATATCATCTAAATGCGTGAGCGTGAGCTGATCAAAGCCAGCTGGTTTTTTAACAATTATTGCTTTCATGGCAGAGCTCATTTTTAAAAAGTGTTCTATTGATCTTAGCGAAATTGTTGATGAATTGCGCTAAAGTGGTAAGGTTTTTTATCATTTTATTGAGCATTCAACCCTTTCAATTACACTTGAGTAATCAATCAGCATTCACTTAGATACTACAGATTAAAAAAAGCGTTACAATCTATTAACATATTCACAACAAGATGTATCATTTTGGTGCAAATGATTTTTGCTAAGGTTGGTTTTAATGCAGTACTTAAAGGAATCAGGGCTGCATCATGTTGAATTACGGTTATTTTATTCTGGATTATTTTAATCAAGGATGGCATCGTAATTGCATAATAAAAAACGTTACAGGAGAGAAATCTTCAATGATTCGCCGAAGGTGCAACTTCCCGGAAACTCTCAGGCAAAAGGACTGTAACGCATAATAAAAAATCTGGAGAGTGCAGACGCACACCGAAGGAGGAAGGGGCAATCCCGAAACTCTCAGGTTCAAGGACAGATGGGATATCACCTAAATTAGTGAGGACGATATGACCCATATTGCTATTATTGGTGCAGGCATCACAGGAGTGACCACTGCATATGAACTCGTCAAACAGGGCTTTAATGTCACTGTATTTGAAAAAAACCTCTACCCTGCGATGGAAACTTCTTTTGCTAATGGTGGTCAGCTGTCTGCTTGTAATGCAGAAGTCTGGAATCAAAAATCCACCATTGCCAAAGGCTTAAAGTGGATGTCGCAAAAAGATGCACCTCTGTTGCTTAATCCGTCGTTTAATTTGCATAAATACAAATGGTTGATGTCATTTTTAAATAATATTAAACATTATGAAAATAACACCATTGCCACAGTGCGTTTAGCCTTAGATGCACGTCAGCATATGTTTCGTATTGCAGATGAAGAAGGCTTTGATTTTAACTTAGAAAAAAAAGGCATTTTGCACTTTTATCATAATGAATATGAATTTGAGGTCGCTAAGAAAGTTAATCAATTGCTACAAAAAGGTGGTTTAGAGCGTTATGCAGTTAGCCCTGATGAGATTAAAGCAATTGAACCTGCGTTAACAGGTCAATATTATGCAGGTTTTTATACACCAGAAGATGCCACAGGCGATATTCATAAATTTACTCGTGGCTTAGCCGCTGCCTGTGAAAAATATGGCGTTAAATTTTGCTTAGGCGCTAATGTGTTACATATTCAGCCGCATCAGGATCGGGTGGAAATTCACTATCAACAACAGGCAGCTGAACAGCAACAAGACTTTGATGGTGTGGTGATTTGTGGTGGCGTCAATAGCTATCATTTAGGCGAACAGTTGGGTGATAAAATTCATATTTATCCAGTCAAAGGCTATTCCATCACGGTCAATCTGAATGATGAAAACAGTGTTAAAAATGCCCCTTGGGTGAGTCTTTTAGATGAAAGTGCCAAGATTGTGACCTCTCGTTTAGGTAAAGATCGTTTCCGTGTGGCGGGTACAGCGGAATTTAATGGCTATAACAAAGATATTCGTCATGATCGTATTCAGCCTTTGGTGGACTGGGTCAATAAAAACTTTGATATTGCCACAGATAATGTCATTTCTTGGGCGGGTTTGCGTCCGATGATGCCCGACATGATGCCACGGGTACAACGCAGCCGACAAGCACGGGTGTTTTATAACACAGGTCACGGTCATTTAGGCTTTACCCTCTCGGCTGCCACAGCCGTGTTGATTCGCCATGAAATTCAAACTGTGTTAGCTGCTGCTTAATCCGTGATGACGGAGACGAAAATCATGTCGAGTTTTGGCTCTGAAGTACGGAAAAAACATAAAAAACGAGGTTGGCAGTTATTTGCATTAGTCTGCATCTTACAAATCATCACGGTGTTGATTGCACTGAATTTGCAATAACACTTTGACCAAACGCTGCCCAAAAAATAGATCAAAGCACGGCGCATTTTATTACAGACTCACCGTGTCTATAAAAAATAGGATATTCACATGAAATTATTTACCCAACATGGTCACTTAGCAATTGCCAAAGAATTATATGACTTTATTGAAAATGAAGCTTTAGTGGGTACAGGAATTGACCCGCAAAGCTATTGGCAAAGTTTTGAAGAAATTGCTCTAGAATTTAGCCCAAAAAATAAAGCCTTGTTGGCAAAGCGCGATGCGTTACAAGCTCAAATTGATACGTGGCATCGTGAAAATCGCTTTGAGCTTGGCGCTTATAAAGCCTTTTTGAGCGAAATTGGTTATTTAGTACCAGAAGTGGCGGACTTTGAAGTCAGCACCAGCAATGTAGATGAAGAAATTGCCACACTGGCAGGGCCACAATTGGTGGTACCTGTACGTAATGCGCGCTATAGCTTAAATGCAGCCAATGCACGCTGGGGATCATTGTATGATGCCCTATATGGCACAGATATGATTGCACAAAACGACGGCTGTGAAATCACCCAAGGCTATAACCCTGTGCGTGGTGCCAAAGTCATTGCCTTTGCCAAAGACTTCTTAGATCAAACTTTCCCATTACAACAGGGTAGCTATCAGTATGCCAGCGCATGGACAATTGAAAATGGGCAATTGGTCATTGGTTTACAAGATGGGACTCAAACAACATTAAAAGATCCAAGCCAATGTGTGGGTCTCAATGGCACAGCTGATGCGCCATCCGAAATTATTTTTAAAAATAATGGGCTGCATATTATTGTCCAATTTGATGCCAATCATCCGATTGGAAAGCAAGATTGTGCAGGGGTTAAAGATATTTTAGTCGAAGCAGCGGTCACCACCATCCAAGATTTAGAGGATTCGGTGTCTGCAGTTGATGCTGAAGACAAAGTCGAGGCCTATCGTAACTGGTTAGGTTTAATGCGCGGTACCTTACAAGAAAGCTTGGAAAAAAATGGCAAAACCATCACGCGTCAACTCAATGCTGATCGTCATTATCAAGATTTGTCAGGCACAACCCAAGTCTTAAAAGGCCGTTCACTGATGTTGCTGCGCAATGTCGGGCACTTGATGACCAATCCTGCGATTTTACTCGATGGTGAAGAAATCTTTGAAGGTATCATGGATGCGCTGATTACCCCATTACTCAGCCTCACTGATTTACGTGGTGAAAATCCTTTGACCAATTCACGTACCGGCTCGATGTATATTGTGAAACCAAAAATGCATGGTCCTGAAGAAGTTGCCTTTAGTGTGGCATTGTTTAGCCGTGTAGAACAGGCGCTGAATTTAGCCCCAACCACGTTGAAAATTGGCATTATGGATGAAGAACGTCGTACCTCAGTCAACTTAAAAAATTGTATTGCTGAAGCGAAAGATCGAGTAATTTTTATCAATACTGGCTTTATGGACCGGACTGGCGATGAAATCCATACCCTGATGCATGCAGGTGCATTTTTACCTAAAGCGCAAATTAAAAATCAAACTTGGTTTGATGCTTATGAAAACCGTAATGTCATGATTGGTCTACAAGTAGGTTTACAGGGCAAAGCCCAAATTGGCAAAGGCATGTGGGCCAAAACCGATTTACTCAAAGCTATGTACGATTCTAAAATTGAACATCCACAAGCCGGTGCAAGCTGTGCTTGGGTACCTTCTCCAACAGGTGCAGTCCTACATGCGCTGCATTATCATCAGATCAATGTGGCTGAACGTCAGCAGCAATTGCAGCATGAGCCAATCTTAAGTTTGGACGATCTACTCACCCCTGCTTTAGCGCCTGATTGCAATTGGAGTGCTGAAGAAAAACGCCGTGAAATTGAAAATAACTGCCAAGGTATTTTAGGCTATGTGGTGCGCTGGGTGGATTTAGGTGTGGGTTGCTCTAAAGTACCTGATATCGATGATGTGGGTTTAATGGAAGACCGTGCTACTTTGCGTATTTCATCGCAGCATCTTGCCAATTGGTTGTGTCATGGCGTGGTCACGACCCAAGACGTAGAAACTGCGCTGCAACGTATGGCTAAAATTGTCGATCAACAAAATGCTGATGATCCTGAATATCGTGCCATGTCAGATGATTTTGAACATAGCATTGCCTTCCAAGCCGCATCAAATCTAATTCTTAAAGGTCAATTACAACCGTCTGGTTATACCGAACCTTTATTGCATGCAGCACGTTTAGAAGTAAAAAAACAAGGCTAAACTTTTTAATTTGATAGAAAAAGCCTCATCATGAGGCTTTTTTTATGGGCTTATTGGGCAGTATAACCACCATCCATCACTACAGCTTGACCGGTAATACCACCTGCTTTATCACTGGCCAAAAAAATTGCGTAGTCGGCAATTTCTGTCACGCTTAATAAGCGCTTTTGTGGCACCATGGCTAAAATGACCTCTTCAAGCGCACTTGCTTCACTGACTTGCCGAGTTTTGGCTAAATCAACAATTTGACCACGCACTAAGGGGGTATCTACATAGCCTGGGCATAACGCATTGACTGTAATCCCATCGCGTGCACACTCAAGTGCAGCCACTTTGGTCAGTCCAATCACACCATGTTTGGCACTGTTATAGCCGGCTTTACCTGCAAAGCCAATCAGACCATTAATCGAAGCCATATTAATAATACGTCCAAACTTTTGTTGCTTCATGATAGGTAGCGCGTGCTTTATACCAATGAATGAACCGACTAACATGACATTAATTAATTGTTGAAAGGTGTGCGTCGGAAAATCTTCAATCGCAGCCACATGCTGAAAACCTGCATTATTAATTAAAATGTCAAGGCGGCCAAAATGTTGTTGGCTCAGTTGAATGGCTTGTTGATATTCGATTTCTTGACTGACATCACAAGGCGCAGCCAATACTTCAAAGCCGCGCTGTTGTAGGGATTCAGCTGCCTCTCGACATTTTTCTTCATGAAGATCCGAAATCACCACTTTGGCACCTGCTTGCACAAATTTTTCTGCCATTTCTAAGCCAATTCCGCTGGCTGAACCTGTGATAAAGGCCACTTTGTCTTGTAATAATTGTTCCATCTCTATTCTCTTTTTTAATCAAAAGTATATCAACGTAGTAATGCACCCCATGCAGGTGCCGTTGTACTCAGCACGAATATAGCTTGATTACGAGGCAAAGAGATAGTGGTTTTATCATCAGCAATTAGCCGAGGCCTTTATTGTTAAAGTAGTACTGTAATGATGGATGAGGAATCCCGCAGCATTAGTTCAAGATATTATGGTTGCTTAAAGATGAGTCTCTTTCGTACGCCTATGCAAATAAACACAATCAGCAAGAATATCACTGTTTTCCATAAGCCTTCTGCAAGATCATGAGGAATCAAGACGTATCTAAATACCACCCCATAGACGCCTAGAATAACGGCAAAATCAGCCATGAGTTGCAAGAATTTTACAATAATAAGCTCTCCATTGGGATTTTGCTGAGCAGGCTTATACATAGTTAAACCCCATAACATGCCTGCAACTATGGATACTGCAAGGAGTACTCCAAAAGACCCAAAGGCTACAGGTTTATATTCAATCCAGCGTAAAACAGAGATAAATAAAGCGAAAGGAATTCCCCAAGCCAACCCCCCATTTATAAATATCCATCTTAATTTTTTATTCACGTTTATTTCCTATTTAAATGTTTCTTCTCACCTTTATCCATTTTTGTACAAACTTAGCTCTATAATAGTAATTCAAAATTATACGTGCTTTGCTAGTAGCCTAGCATCAGCTTAATTTTGAATCTGTTATAGTACTTTCAACTTAATATCACATTGGAAATAACCATGTATACCGGTATTGTCCTTGGTACAGAAACAATTCTTAGCATTGAGCTAAAAGATGGTTTTAACACCATTCATGTGAGTAATGAAAAAGGCTTTATGAATGATGCTTTTATCGGAGCAAGTGTAGCAGTAGATGGAACTTGCTTAACCGTTACTGGGATCAGTGAGGACAAAAGCTATGTGAGTTTTGATGTTGGACAAGTGAGCCTTGACCTGACCAGTTTGGGTCAGTTAAAACTGCAAGATCGCGTAAATATCGAACGTTCTTTTAAGATGGGCATGGAAAATGGCGGGCACAACTTATATGGGCATATCGAGGCTACGGCTCAGATTGTGAATATTATCGATTTTGGGCAAACCAGACAATTTGATGTGCAGATGCCAGCACATTGCATGAAATACTTTTTTTTAAAAGGCTTTATTGGTCTGCACGGTTGTAGCCTCACGATCAATCGCGTGGACTTGAGCCAGCAACAACTTTCAGTCAATCTTATTCCAGAAACCTTACGTCTAACCAATTTTGGACAAAAGAATATTGGCGATCAACTCAATTTTGAGATAGATCAAACCACACGCACTTTAGTTGACACTTTAGAAAATATTTATGCCCGACAACGAGCAATTTAACTAATCGCCCAGCGTCCTTAACGTATTAAGGGCGCTGTATGCTTGCACATTATGCTAAGTTACAATAACTTCATATGAATATTCTCTTAATTTTAAATAAATAACCATATAAAACATAAATTTAACTTTAAAAAATAAACTTACTTACAAATTAAATAGCTTGAGCCAAACTGCAGTTTAAATTGCATTAAGCTGCTAAAGCATTCATTTATCAAAAAAATATAACCATTTTTTTACTAAAAGTTAAAAATTAAAATAAATCAAAAAATTAAAAAAACACAAATCAATGATAATTAGACCTCTTGCGAAAGTGGTTATTGCAAGTTTATTCGGTTTACCAATGCAGCAATTAAGTTAATGCGTAAACCGAATCTTTTCCGTCTATTTCGATAGCGTTCACTTAATATTCTAAATGTTTTCAATTGACTATTGATGTGTTCGATCACAACTCGTATTTTTCCAATCAGT
>NZ_PJRJ01000053.1 GCF_003711395.1 Acinetobacter sp. B51(2017) | reverse complement strand
ATATTGAGATTTATTACAATCGGGTCAGAAGGCATTCCGCAAACGGCTGGTTAAGCCCAGAAGCCTTTGAACAGAAATATTTTAAGAATTTAGAGGGATTTGTTGTCCACGATACTGTCTAGGATCAAATTAACCGTAATGCCGTGTGCGGCATATTCCTTCGCTGCGGCTTGGGTCAATGCGCGTACCGCAAACTTAGTGGCGGAATACACCCCCAACATGGCAAAACCTTCATGCCCTGCAATGGAAGCAGCATTAATGATTTTACCTTTATACCCGCGCTGCATAAATTTTTGCGCTGCTGCTTGAATTCCCCACAACACCCCACCTATATTAATATCGACAATGTGGCGAAATTCTTCTGGGGTCACATCCTGAATGGCTTGCACTTGGGCAATGCCCGCATTATTAATCATAATATCAAAGCCACCTAAACGTGCTTCTGCATGTGTGATAGCTTGTTGGATGTCGCTTAATTCAGCAACATTGGCGACATAATGTGTTGTGTTGACGCCATATTGCGCAAGCTGTTGTTCCGCAAGCGCTAATTTTTCTGCTGAGCGATCCACTAAAGCTAAATGAACCCCTTCTTGAGCAAGACGGCTGGCTATACCTAAGCCAATGCCTTGTGCTGCACCGGTAATTAAAGCAACTTTGCCGCTTAATCCTTGTGGCATGCTGTTCTCCTATTAAATATGAATCGCGCGTTGCAAAGTCGCCAAAATGGATTCATGCAACGCTTCTGAATAAGTAGGATGTGGAAAAATAACGTCTGCCAAGGCATCAGTCGTGGCCTCTAAACCTTGGGCTATGGCAAATGCCGCAATGTGTTCTGTCACATCTGCACCCACCAAATGTGCACCTAACAGTTCACCTGTTTCAGCATCTGCTAAAGTTTTAACAAAACCTTGCGGCTTTAATGCGCTGAGTGCTTTGCCATTGGCTTGAAAGGGCATTTTACCTACACGATACGCCCGACCTTGGGCTTTAAGTTGTTGTTCACTCGCGCCAATACTCGCCACTTGTGGAAAGCTATAAATACAACTTGGAATATGCTGTAAATTGAGTGCTTTTGGCTGCAATCCCGCAATTTTTTCAATACAAGTTAGAGCCTGATGCGCAGCCTTATGTGCCAAACACGGCGCACCTGCCACATCGCCAATGGCATATACACCAGCAACATTGGTTTTACCCCATGCATCTGTGGCAATAAAACCACGCTCTAATTGGATCCCGAGTTCATCCAAACCTAAATCATGGGTATTAGGACGTACGCCAACAGCCAACAAAACTTTTTCCACCTGTAATTGCTGCTGACCTTGTGGTGTGTCAATGCTACAGCTCACCCCATCCTGATGACAGCTCACAGTTTGGCATTGGCTCTGGGTTAAAATTTTAATCTGTCGTGCTTGCAATTGCTGTTGCATATAGCTGGCCACTTCGTGGTCTTCCTGCGGTAAAATTTGCGCGGCACTTTCGACAAGCGTGACCTGTGCACCCAAAGCACTATATAAGCTGGCAAATTCCACCCCAATCGCCCCTGAACCCACCACCACTAAACTTTTGGGTACTTTGGTGGCAGCTAATGCATGTTTATAATCCCAAATTTGTTGGCCATCGACAGGGATATTTGGCAAACGCGCCGCATGTGCGCCAGTAGCGACGATAATATGTGCAGCATTCAACTCCTGTGGCTGTTCGCCTGCAAGCCGTAATTTACCTTTGCCAATAAATTTCGCCCGTGCTTGAAAAATCTTGACTTGATTTTTTTGCAACAAATACTCAATCCCTTGTACCAATTGCTGCGAAACATTGCGGCTGTGTTGCAACAAAGTCTGCCAATTAAATTGCGCAGGCGGCAACTCAAAGCCTAATTGGGCCGCATGCTGTAACTGCAAGGCAAAGCCTGCTCCTTGTAACAGTGCTTTGGTGGGAATACAGCCCCAATTTAAACAAATACCGCCCAAATGTTCGGCTTCCACAATTGCGGTGCGCAACCCCAGCTGTGCTGCCCGAATGGCGGCCACATAGCCACCCGGACCCGCACCCACCACAATCACATCAAACTGCTGTGTGTTCATGGCTGCTCCTTAGAGTAAAATTAACGCAGGCTGTTCAACAAAGCGCTTGAGCTGTTGTAGAAACTTCGCCCCTAATGCCCCATCCACCACGCGATGGTCACAAGATAAAGTCGCTGTCATTAAGCGTGCAGCAACAAGCTGTTCCCCTTGAACGAGTGGACGACTCTCTACAGCACCTAAGGCCAAAATCGCCACTTGCGGTGGATTGATAATGGCATCAAAACGCGATACTCCAAGCATGCCTAAATTAGAGATGCTAAAACTGCCACCTTGAAACTCCTCACTCTTCAATTGACCTGTCTTAGCCCGTGTGGCTAAATCACGCACTTCATTGGAAATTTGTGCCAAGGATTTTTGATTGGCGGCTTTAATAATTGGCGTAATTAAGCCCTCATCTAATGCTACTGCAATGGCAATATCTGCATCTTGAAACGCAACAATCTCTTGTTTGGTGGCATCGTATTGCACATTGACCTCAGGCACACGCATTAATGCCGCAGCTGTGGCCTTCAACAATAAATCATTAATGGAGAGTTTAACTTCAGGCGTAGATTGATTAATCTCCAGACGCAGTTGTTCTAGCGCCTGCATATTCAAATCACAGCTTAAACGGAAATGCGGTGCATCTTGCTTGGCACGCTGTAAACGCGTGGCAATGGCTTTACGCATACCACTCATGACTTGACGAGTAGGCGTTGCAACTGCTGATACTGTGCTGATACAGCTCGTAGTTCCCTGTTCAAGTGCACGTCGTGCTTCAACATCCTCTTTACACACTCGTCCACGACTTCCCGACGCTCGGCAATCATGTAGGTTAATGCCCCATTTTTTTGCCAAACGCCGTGCCAAAGGGGTAGCTAAAACCGCGCTATCATCAGCTTTGGATTTTTTCAGTGTATCAGCCACCTGTGTTGCACGCGGCTCTGACCATTGCCCACCTGCCACTTGCACCGCTTGGCTTAAATCTGCCACGCTGATGCGACCGGCACGGCCACTGCCCTGCACTTGGCTTAAATTAATATGATGCAAAGCTGCCAAGCGTTTGGCATGCGGTGTGGTCAAACCAGCATAATGTTCATCATAGCCTTGTAATGCAGCTGGAATCACAATCGCGTTATTGGCCTGCGTTTTGAGTGGTTGTTGCACTGTTTCAGGTGTTGCCTGCTGGGTTGCTGCTGCAACCGGTTCAGTCAGCTGTGCTTGTGCATTGATCACAGGCTCATCGTGTGCAGCTATAGCGCTTGGATTGCTGTCTTGTAAAAAAGTAGCAATGTCTTCAGCACTTAATGCCTCATCACTACATAGTGCAATCGGTTTACCGACGGCCAACGTATCGCCGACTTGGGCCACAATTTTTTGTAAGGTACCATCAAAAGGTGCTTCTAAGACATTGACGATCTTGGTAGTTTCAATTTCACACACCTCTTGACCTTTTTTAAAGCGTTCACCTTCTTGAATTAACCACTGTGCGATGGTGCCTTCTTCCATCGACAATCCCCATTTTGGGATTTCTAGGCTTTTAATATCCGCCATCGATTAGCCCTCCAAGGTTTGACGCACAGCGCGTTCAATACGCTCTACACTCGGCAGCCATGCTTGTTCTAACACAGGCGAAAATGGCACCGGTGTATGCGGTGGGGTGACAATTTCAATCGGCGCTTTTAAGGCATAAAAGGCTTTTTGTGCGATCAGTGCCGCAACATCATGGGCAAAGCCACAACGTGCCGCAGATTCATCTACAATCACCACACGTCCTGTACTTGCCACTGACTCTAAAATGCCTTCTTCATCTAAAGGCGAGATGGTACGTGGATCGACCACTTCAACAGAAATACCTTCTTTGGCCAGTTTATCAGCCACTTCATTGGCGCGATGCACCATTAAACTTAAGGCAATAATGGTGACATCGGTACCTTCACGGGTGTAATTGGCGACACCAAAAGGAATGCTGTAATCACCATCTGGAACGTCACCGGTAATGTCATACAGTAATTTATGCTCACAAAACACCACTGGATCATCATCACGAATGGCTTGAGTGAGTAAACCTTTGACATCATAAGGACTTGATGGCACCACCACTTTTAAACCCGGCACCGAGGCAAAAACATGATACGGTGATTGCGAATGTTGGGCCGCAGCAGAGAATCCTGCACCAATCATACCGCGTACCACCATCGGTGCTTTGGCTTTGCCCCCAAACATATAGCGGAATTTGGCAGCTTGGTTATACAGCATGTCATGACACACACCATAAAAATCCATAAACATTAAGTCCGCAACAGGACGTAAGCCAGTTGCTGCGGCACCTGCAGCCATTCCAATAATCGCGGATTCGGTAATCGGTGTATCAATGACACGACCTGAACCAAATTCAGTCCAAAGCCCTTTGGTCACCCCTAGCACACCACCAAAACCTTCAAGTTGATTGTCATCGGTATTTTTACCGCCATGACCACCACGAACATCTTCTCCCATGACCACTACCGTTGGGTCACGGCGCATTTCTAATTCAATCGCTTCTTTAATCGCGTTACGATAACTTTTAGTTGGCATGTTTTACTCATCCTTTAGTAAGACACATAGACGTCTGTTAATAATTGTTCTGGTGCTGGGTAAGCTGCAGCACGGGCATGCGCCACCGCCGCATCGACTTTTTCTTTGGCCGCTTGATCAATAGCATCAAGTTTTGCCACATCAATTTGATCTTTGACCTTTTCTCTAAAAATCTTTAATGGATCATGATGTTGTTTGACGTATTCAATTTCTTCTTTAGAACGAATTAAGCCCGGATCACCTTCAAAATGTCCATAAAAACGATTGGTCACCGTTTCAATGACGCTTGGTCCTTCGCCACGGCGGGCACGTTCAATGGCACGTTGTGCCGCCTCATACACGGCAAAAAAATCAGTTCCATCGACTTTTTCAGCAGGCAGACCAAAGCCTGCGGCACGTCCAGCAATGTCTTTACTGCCCACCGCATAATCATGTGCAGTGCCTTCACCAAAGCCATTATTTTCAAATACAAAGATGACAGGCAGTTTTAGTACCACAGCCATATTGATGGCTTCAAAAGTTAAGCCTTGATTGGAGCCACCGTCGCCGGTAAAAGATAAACCGACACCGCCAGTATTTAAGGTTTTCGCTGTCAGTGCTGCACCAATCGCCAATGGTGGCCCACCACCGACAATCCCATTGGCACCGAGCATGCCTTTATCTAAATCGGCAATATGCATTGAGCCGCCCTTACCGCGGCATAAACCAGCATCTTTACCAAAAATTTCTAACATCATGGCCTGAATGTCACAGCCTTTGGCAATACAATGCCCATGGCCACGATGAGTAGAGGTGATGGTGTCGCGGTCGGTCAGGTTTTCACATACCCCAACGGCCACCGCTTCTTCACCACTGTATAAATGAATAAAACCCGGAATATCGCCACCGCTATTTTCTTCATGTAAGCGATCTTCAAATTCACGGATATCGCGCATACGTTGATAAGCGCGCAGCAACTGTGCTTCATTAAGTGTCATTGTTGTTATCCCTTTGTGATTAACTCAAGCTTTTTCCTAAAAGCCTGTGTTTTATCAAAGAAGATTTGAGTAAAAAATGCTATTAGACTAAAAAAATAAACCAGCTAAAAAACCATAAACCCTTATTATTAAAATATTTTTATCTTGTATTTTTTCTTTAATTATTAAAAACCAACCTTTTGCCAATCTTGATCAGTTAGCCTGAATAAGCTACACACGCATGTTACATAAAGCCTTATATAATGCTATTTATTGGCGCATGTTGACGCTGTGTTTGGGGGCAAAGTAT
This sequence comes from Acinetobacter sp. B51(2017), assembly GCF_003711395.1. Classification (GTDB taxonomy): domain Bacteria; phylum Pseudomonadota; class Gammaproteobacteria; order Pseudomonadales; family Moraxellaceae; genus Acinetobacter. Next base: position 3,002 of record NZ_PJRJ01000053.1, on the reverse strand, counting down.
GTTAAAACATCTCATAAAAGGCCAGAAAGCATCTGTACCTGAATAATCCATAGGATTGGATAAAACAACAATAAAGGATGATAAACATGCAGCGCTTCAGCCGTTGGAATGCCTTGCAAACTGATTACCGAGTACCACAGCATACTCCAGAGTGTGCGCCTGTATTTGCAATTGAGCCACAGAGCAGCAGTATTTTTTCAAGTCTAGAATTATGTTTTGAGCAACTCAAAACGTTTGCCCAACAAGCCAACATGACGCTTGGCATTACCGACCAACATGGCACCTTATTACGCACATGGAGCAGCCATCATATGCAAAGCGCCGCCGAACAAGTGCATTTTATTGAAGGTGGGCATTGGTCCACTCAGGCAGTCGGCAGTAATGCAATTGGTTTAGCTTTAAATTCTCGGCATGCCAAATGTGTGCATTCGCATGAAAATAGCATGAATAGCGTCAGAGATTGGGTCTGTTACGCCGCGCCCATTTTAGATCCACTATCCGGTCATTTACATGGTATTGTGAATTTATCTACGAAATCTAGTCAGCATAATACCCTTGGGGTATTTGCCGCGAGTCATTGTGCGCAATTGTTCTCTGAAGCGCTACGTTATCAGCAGCATTTACAACTCTATACCTTGGGTCAGGCCCAGGTGGTATTTAATCAGCAGCGTTTGGCTTTAAGCTTTCGACAGATTGAAATTTTGGCCATTTTAGCCCTGCATCCACAGGGAATCAATTTGGAACAATTACATTACGCACTTTATGGTGAGCGTGATGTGAGCCTAAACACCTTAAAAGCGGAGATTTCTACATTAAGACGCCATTTACCTGATTGTTTAGAAAATCGTACCTATCGTTTAAGCTGTCATATCGAATGCGATTTTTTACAAGCAGAATATGCCCTGCAACAGGGCCTGATTGCCAGTAGCTTTAATTTATATCGTGGCACATTTCTAGCAAAAACCGAAAGTCCGACCTTAATTGCATGGCGACATTGTTTTGATGCCAAACTCAGCCAATTCATCGATCAAATGCATGATCTAGATGCCTTACTAGATCTATTCAGCCGTGTCCCAGAGCGCCTAGATGTCCTACAACGCATTGTTGATCTGTTACCGCCTGAGCATCACCTGTATCCATATATGCAATCTTTACTAGAAAGTTAATTAAACCTACCATCTATTTTCTATTCACAAGACAGTATCTTTTGCTTGCATATCGCTACAGCTTTGACCCATTTGTCATACAAAGCTCGCCCGCATTTTACTTATACTAAAGGCTTATGCTCTTGCGAGGAAGGTGATATGCGTGCATTAACTTATCATTCTACACGGGATGTGCGAGTGGAAACGGTCGCTGACCCCATTTTACAAGCGCCAGATGATGTTATTTTAAAAGTTACCGCGACAGCAATTTGTGGCTCAGACCTACATTTATATCGTGGTAAAATTCCAGCAACCCAAGCAGGCGATATTTTTGGTCACGAGTTTATGGGCGTTGTGGAAGAAGTCGGCCCTGAAGTCACTCAAATCAAAAAAGGTGATCGTGTCATTATTCCCTTTGTGATTGCCTGTGGTGATTGCTTCTTTTGTCAGCATGACCTAACTGCAGCGTGTGAAAAGACCAATACTGGTCGCGGTGCAATCATCAATAAAAAGCAAATTCCTCCGGGAGCCGCCTTATTTGGCTATAGCCATCTCTACGGTGGCATTGCAGGTGGGCAAGCTGAGTATGTCCGTGTACCTAAAGGCAATGTCGGACCATTTAAAGTACCGGGCTCACTGCCAGATGAAAAAGTTCTATTTTTAACTGATATCTTACCCACAGCCTGGCAAGCGGTGAGCAATGCACAGGTGAAAGCCAGTTCGAGTGTGGCGGTATATGGCGCAGGCCCGGTGGGTTTACTGTCGGTTGCATGTGCCAAGATGCTGGGCGCTGAGCAAATCTTTATTGTGGATCATCACGATTACCGTTTAGATTTTGCGCATCATACTTATGGCGCAATTCCAGTGAACTTCGATCATGTTGATGCTGCTGAATTTATTATCTCTAGAACAGCAGGTTATCGCGGTGTAGATGCCGTTATTGATGCAGTCGGTTTTGAAGCCAAAGGCAGTGTTATTGAAACTGTGATGACCAACTTAAAACTGGAAGGTTCAAGTGGCGCTGCTTTACGTCAATGCATTGCGGCTGTACGCCGTGGTGGCACGGTCAGCATTCCAGGTGTGTATGCAGGACCCATACATGGCTTTTTATTTGGTGATGCTTTTGATAAGGGTTTAAGCTTTAAAATGGGACAAACACATGTGCATCATTTGTTGCCCGCATTACTTGAGCATATCGAAAATGGCGATCTTAACCCTGAAGTCATCATTACGCATAAAATGCCACTAGAGAGAGCCAGTGAAGGCTATCGCATATTTGACCAATGCGAACAAGATTGTCGTAAAATTATTTTGACGCCGTGATTGCCTTGCTTTTTGCTGAGCAAAAAAAATCCCAGCCGAGAGGGGGTAAATTGGCTGGGACAAAACTGAGGAAACTGGTGCAAAATTAAAGCAGCTTTGCGATGTAGAGCAGTATAGAAGTAACACCACCATATCGTAAAACCGTAAAATTTCATCAGTAACATCGAATTTTACAATCATTGTGTAGTTATTCTATATAAACCACCCCTTTTAGAAACAGCAGATACATTTTTATGTCACACTCAACCTTAGATCGGTTCAGTGCATCCACCATCAAATTAATACCCCCGAGCTGATGCGTTTACGAGAAATACGAGAAATACGAGAAATACGAGAAATACGAGAAATACGAGAAATACGAGAAATACGAGAAATATTAAAAACAGTTATAGACCCGAAGGTCTATATGATCCTAGACAGTATCGTGGACAACAAATCCCTCTAAATTCTTAAAATATTTCTGTTCAAAGGCTTCTGGGCTTAACCAGCCGTTTGCGGAATGCCTTCTGACCCGATTGTAATAAATCTCAATAT
>NZ_PJRJ01000052.1 GCF_003711395.1 Acinetobacter sp. B51(2017) | reverse complement strand
TACCGTTTTCGTTGGTATCGTTCACCGCTGGGATCACGATATCAGTCAAGGCATCTACACGGTCTTGGAAGTCACCCGCTTCGGTTGGGAAGTCGTCAACAATTGCATCCACCGCTGCTTGTGCATCTGCTTTCGCTTGTTGTGCATCTGCAAGGGCTTGAGTTAAGTCATCAACTTCTGCTTGGGTCACAGCATCATCTGCAAGGGTATCTGCAAGAGCTTGTTCTGCTGCTGCATATGCTGCTTCTGCTTCTGCTACAAGGTCTTCTACTTCATCCAAGTCAGAATCGCTGTCCGAGTCAGAATCAGAATCGCTGTCCGAGTCAGAGTCGCTGTCCGAGTCAGAGTCAGAATCGCTGTCCGAGTCAGAGTCGCTGTCCGAGTCAGAGTCGCTGTCCGAGTCAGAGTCGCTGTCCGAATCAGAGTCGCTGTCCGAGTCAGAGTCGCTGTCCGAGTCAGAGTCGCTGTCCGAGTCAGAGTCAGATCGCTGTCCGAGTCAGAGTCAGAGTCGCAGTCCGAGTCAGAGTCAGAGTCGCAGTCCGAGTCAGAGTCAGAATCGCTGTCCGAGTCAGAATCAGAATCGCTGTCCGAGTCAGAGTCGCTGTCCGAGTCAGAATCAGAATCGCTGTCCGAGTCAGAATCAGAGTCGCTGTCCGAGTCAGAGTCGCTGTCCGAATCAGAGTCAGAATCGCTATCCGAATCAGAGTCAGAATCGCTGTCTGAGTCAGAGTCAGAATCGCTGTCCGAATCAGAGTCAGAATCAGAGTCGCTGTCTGAGTCAGAGTCAGAGTCGCTATCCGAATCAGAGTCGCTGTCCGAGTCAGAGTCGCTGTCCGAGTCAGAGTCAGAGTCAGAATCGCTGTCAGAGTCAGAATCAGAATCGCTGTCCGAATCAGAGTCGCTGTCCGAGTCAGAGTCGCTATCCGAATCAGAGTCACTATCTGATTCACTCTTATCATCATCACTTGCAGCTAAAGCAATGATTCCGCCTACTGCAACTGCGCCTAAAGCCCATGGCCAAATATAGGCGCCTACAAAATCATCCCCATAAAGGAGTGGTCGAATATTTTGATCTTCAACTAAATAATATTTTAAGGTATCTAATACACCATCTTGATCACTAAATTCGACGCGATAAAGTTCGCCCGAATCGCTAGTAAATACAATCGTGTTATCTGGGAAAGAGAAAAAGTTATCAAGTACGATAACCTCACCATTTTTTAATGTAATAACCGCCGAATTTCCTTGTCGTACGATAGAAGCAATCTGTTCTCTCGGCACATTGACTAAGACAACCGAGTTTTCGCTCAAGGATATTTGGGAGGACTCACCGGACTGTAAGGTCTGATGACTCTCCTTTGCTACAACAGAGAGCTGAGCCATAATTGGTAAACCTCTTTATTTTGAATCATTTGGATTTATTTTAAGTAACTCGTATAAATACTATCTTGAGTTCCATTTTATTTTTTGCCAACTAGCACAAATACTATATATTCAGTCTTCAAATCTTTAAAATATAAAAAAACCTCTTTAATTTGTTTCATTACATTTTCTAAATGTAATCATAAACTTAGCTAATTATTGTTTTTTTGTAAAAAACATTTTTTTACATAATCACTTGAATTTAATGATAATTCACTTGTTTTTGCGCATAAGAAAATTACATAAAACAATGATGGAACCAGTTTTTTAGTTATTGAATTTCTTCAATTTATTTTTATTCAATCTCCCCTACCCTCTTTAAACTTAAATAGATAAAATCGTTAAATAGATGATTTATACTGTGATAAGGCTATTTAAACTTTATTAAGCTTGCGTTGTAAATATAGTATTTTTCTTTTAGTGTAATGACATTTTTTTAAAACAGATAGTGTTTATTATCACATTTTAATCAAGATAGATTGATTTAATCACAGTAAAAAAGCCCGCAATTGCGGGCTTTTATAATAAGACTTGACTTTTAACCTTTCACAGCCTGAAGGCTTAAGCCTTGCTGATCTTTTTGTTTGAGGCGTTTAATCACAAATAATGCAAATGCTGCAAAGAAAGCTGGGATGGCTAAGACAGACATAATTTCAAAACTTGACAGGTTAAGTGACATTAGCCAGCCACCAATTACAGAACCAATCACCGACCCTGAGCGACCAACCGCATTGGCCCAGCTTACGCCTGTTGCACGGCAATGTGTTGGATAAAAACCTGAAGTAAATGCATTTACACCTACTTGAGAGCCACTAATCCCGACACCGACACCAAACATCGCGAGCATCAGTAATAACATATTGCCTTGTTCAATCCCAAGACCTAAGCAGACCAAGAAAATGCCGCCTAATACATAAACAAAGCTTAGTACTTTGGCTGGCTCTACTTTATCCATACATAGACCAATGACAATTGCACCAATCGTTCCACCAATTTGGAAGATTGAAGTCAGCCATGAAGCATTGACTAAGTTAAAGCCTTCATTGGTAAGTAGCGTTGGCATCCAGCTTGAAATCATATAAATGATCAGTAAGCTCATGAAGAAAGTACACCAGATTAAAATAGTCCCTAAGGCATATTGACGGCTAAACAGTTCTTTAATGCCAACATTTTTAACTTCATTGCTACCTGGGAGTAAGCTTGGCAATTGCTTTAAATGTGGGGCAATACGTTGCATCACACGATCAATCTTGGCTTGTGCATGGTTTTTAAGCACCATAAAGCGCAGTGATTCAGGGAGTAAGTACATCAAAAACGGTACTGTGAGTAAGGGTAAAATACCACCGATCATTAAAATGCCATGCCAACCAATATGCGGCAGTAATTGTGCTGATGCAATCCCACCTAAAGCAGAGCCAATGGTAAAACCACAGAACATTAAAGTTACTAAACTCGAACGACGTTTGGTTGGGCTATATTCTGAAGTTAAAGTGATTGCATTGGGCATTGCCCCACCCAAACCTAAACCAGTAATAAAGCGCCAAATGACTAAAGATTGTAAGTCTGTGGTAAAGGCACTAATTAAGCTTGCTAAGCCAAATAAAATTACAGAACCCACTAGAATGGGTTTACGGCCAAATTTATCCGCAAGTGGACCAAAGACTAAAGCGCCGGCCATGAGACCAAATAAACCTGCACCAAATAAAGGGGCTAAATCCGTGGCCGTGAGTGCCCACTCGGCTTTCAGTGCGGGTGCAATAAAGCCTACCGCAGCCGTATCAAAGCCATCAATCGCGACAATCAAAAAACATAACCACATAATCAGTTTTTGTGAGCGCGATAATGGATTTTGATCAATAAAATTTTGTACATCTATCTGTTGATTTTGAGACATGACATCTCTCCTTTTTCGTCGTGACGCGACGCTGTACATCCCTTGCTAAAAATGCCCCCAAGGTCACTTGAGGGCATTTCAATCAAAGCAGTTTAGGCAACATTTACCGTAATGCCTGTTAAGCCTGCTACTTCTGCATGCATTTGGTCACCACGAACCACTGCGCCTACCCCTTCTGGTGTACCTGTAAAGATTAAGTCACCTGCTTTGAGTTCAAATAATGTTGAAAGATTCGCGATGGTTTCGGCAACATTCCAAAGTAGATGAGTTAAATCACTACGCTGTTTGGTTTCACCATTTACAGTTAAGTGAATATCACCTGAGGTAATTTCACCTGCTTGTTCAAGCGTATGAATGAGTCCAACAGGTGCTGAGTAATCAAAGGCTTTACCCACTTCCCAAGGACGACCTTTTTCACGGTGTGCCATCTGTAAGTCACGACGTGTCATATCTAAACCCACTGCATAACCAAATACATATTTAGCCGCTTCTTCTACTGAGATGTTTTTACCATCTTTACCAATGGCAACCACTAATTCAATTTCATAGTGATAGTTAGAGGTTTGCGTTGGATAAGGAATCGTCACTGCTTCACCTGCAGGAACCGGTACGATTGATTCTGGGTCGTTTGGCTTACAGAAGAAAAATGGTGGTTCACGATCTGGATCGAACCCCATCTCACGTGCATGTGCAGCATAGTTACGACCGACGCAGTAAACACGACGTACTGGGAATAATGCATCAGTATCTTTTACAGGTAGACCGACGATAGGCATTGGATTAAATACGAAACTCATGCTTCTTTCCTTAAGTTTATTGATTCAGTTGTGCTGTTAAGCAGCATCGGGTTGATTCATGGGTGCAGCTGCTTGGAACGCAGGCAATGCTATACATGCATCATAAATTTTTTGAATATTCGGATATTTGCTCATATCCACTTTAAAGCGCTTAGATGAGTCCACTTGTGCAATCAAATAAGCATCGGCAAGGGTCGGTTGATTGCCGTAGCAAAAATCACCGCGCGTTTGATCGGTTGCAAGCAAGGTTTCTAGTGCGCTAAAGCCTTCATCAATCCAGTGTCGGCACCAGCTTTGTACTTGTGCGTCATCAAGCTTTAAGGTGTTGCGTAGATATTCCAAAATCCGTTTGTTATTAATTGGATGAATATCACAGCCCACCACAGCCGCTAAGGCACGTACCTTGGCACGTCCAAGCGCATCACTTGGTAGCAATGGATGCTCTGGATGACTTTCCTCTAACCATTCAATAATCGCTGGGCTTTGAAGCAAGAGTTGATCATTGACAGCCAATACCGGCACAAAGCCTTGTGGGTTAATCGCTTGAAATGCTGAATTTTTATGCTCATTTTTCATAAGTGAAATCGGCAGCAGTTCATAGCTAATCTGTTTAAGATTTAAAACAATACGGGTACGATGTGAGGTACCACTACGGAAAAAGCCATACATTTTCATGCTGCAGTCCCCGTATAGTTTTTCGCGGCATCTAAACAGTTATCTATATTCCAATCATACAACCATGCCATAGCATTGTAGAAATCTTGGCTTTGACGACCACGCCATAAATCATTACGTACCATACGTTGTACACCTTTGGCATGGTATAGTTTGCCCATTTCACGAGATGACAAAACAATACGTGCTGTACGTGCGACACGAGCGCGTTGATAAATATCAAATGCTGCTGCGATATTATTATCGGTGACACGTAATGCTTCACCTAAAGTCACCGCATCTTCCATCGCCATACATGCACCTTGTGCCATATATTGCGTAGTTGGATGAGCAGCATCACCTAATAAAGTAATACGGCCATAGGTCCATTGATCAATTGGTTCACGATCGGCAGTCGCCCAACGACGCCATGATTTTGGTAACTCAATTAACTGACGTGCTTTAGGACAAATACCTTGGAAGTAAGACAATACTTCTTCTTTAGAGCCGTCTTTAACGCCCCACTCTTCTTGTTCGCGGCTATGGAAGGTCACCACCACGTTGTATTCTTCACCGCCACGTAATGGATAATGGACTAAGTGACAGTTTGGCCCTACCCAGATGCTGGCTGCATTCCATTGTAGATTTTCTGGAAATTCGGCCTTAGGTACCACAGCACGATAAACCACATGCCCTGTGACTAGCGCCGGATCACCCACATACTTTTCACGTACCACAGATTTCACCCCATCAGCACCAATGAGTGCCTGCCCGATGTAAGTGTTACCTTTATGGTCAACCACAGTCACGCTATCTGCATCTTGATCAACACTGACAATACGGCAGTCGGTAATAATTTCAATGTCACCGATTTCTTGCGCGCCTTCAACCAATGAGCCATGAATATCGGCACGGTGAATCACCGCGTATGGATTACCAAAACGCTGGATAAAATGATCATCAGTTTCAATCCGACCAACTTGGTATTCATCCAATGCATCATGCATCACCATATAGTCAGTATAAACTGCACGAGCGCGGGCACGGTCACCAATCTCTAAAGCATCAAAAGCGTTAAATGCATTAGGACCTAGCTGAATACCAGCACCAATTTCACCAATCTCTGGAGCTTGTTCTAAGACTTTAATTTTAAAACCACGTTTTGCTAACGCAAGTGCAGCTGCAAAACCACCAATACCGCCGCCGGCAATTAAAATAGGCATCTGATTTGACATGTGTTTCATCCTTAAAAACTATTCGCCACGTGGTCGAGTTGAATACAAACCGAGTTTTTTCTGAATCGGGGCTTCATCAGCAATAAATAAGAAGCAAGCATCTTGTGAATTATTGATTAAATCAATGTGTGCAAAACAAGGCGCACATGCTGTATCTGCTGTATCTAAATGTGAAGCTTTACCATCAATGGTAATCGCGGTTTCACCTTCAATCACATGGAAGACCATGGCAGCAGAACGTGGTTCTAATTGCACTTTTTCACCGGGACGTACCATCAGTGCTGAATAGCCAATAATTTTCTGGCAATCTTCACCTGTTTCTGGATTGACATACGCTACTTGTACTGGGCCTGCTGTATTTTCGGCTGCTAAATCAATCAGTAATTGTTTGGCATCCGACCATGGATAACGCAACATTGGGTAATTTTGTTCACCACGAATGTGTTGTACTGTTGGTACTAAACCTGCTGCATAACGTGGTTTGTTTTCTACACGTTGAATCGGTTGGCAATCTCCACCTTCAACAAATGAGGCTTCCATATAGTAGACCAGCGGTAAGTCCAATACATCTAACCAAATCACAGGTTCATCGCCATCATGGCCATGTTCATGCCATAAGCCAGATGGGGTCAGGATCAAATCGCCTTTTTCCATTGGGCATTTTTTACCTTCAACGGTGGTATAGGCTTTTTCACCTTCAACAATCAAACGTATCGCATTTGGTGTATGACGATGTGCAGGCGCCCACTCATTTGGTAACAGTAATTGCATGCCTAAATAAATCACTGAAGTGGCACGCATGTTTTCTAGGCCGTGGCCAGGATTGGCCAATACCAAGACACGACGCTCTGCTTTCTCAATTGGCGTTAGCTCACCAGCCTCTAATAATAAAGGCTTAATTTCATTGTATTTCCAAACAATACTTTTTGTATTTGGAATCGGTTTTACCGGTGGTAAAACGTTACGTAAACTTGGCCATAATGGCACTAAGTTACTTTGCTTTAAATCATCAATATAGCGAGTTGGTAAGTCTGCTAATGTGGCGAGCTGTTCCATCGCATGTCCTCTAGATTGTGATTAACAACACTCTCCGGCGTTGTTGTGTTCGTTCGTTGAAATTAATTTAACAATCGAATCTGCTTGAATCTATAAGCAAATCACAATACCCTGTATTGATAAAATCAATACAGTAATTTTGGGTAAAATATGGACATTGATACACGTTTATTGAATATTTTTCACGCGATCTATAAGCATCAAAGTGTTTCTAAAGCTTCAATTGAACTGGGGATTGGCCAACCGACGGTAAGTATTGGTTTAAATAAATTGCGTGAACATTTTCATGACCCGTTATTTGTGCGGATTGGAAATAACATGCAACCCACTGATTTATCTAATAATATTTTTCAAGAGGTGCATGACGTTTTAACCCGTTTACAAAGTATTAATGACTTTAACTTGGCTTTTGACCCTAAAACCTCAAGCCATCAATTTAATATTAGTATGACTGACATTAGTCATTTAGTCTTATTGCCAAAGCTGATTAATTATTTACGTGAACATTCACCTTATATTCGTTTAAATATTGTTCCAATTGATATGCAAACTCAAGCTTTAATGGCTGCAGGAGAAATTGACCTTGCCATTGGCTTCTTACCCCAACTTGAAGCAGGCTTCTATCAGCAGACGCTTTTTAAGCAGCACTATGTCGTGGTGGCCAATGCGAATCATCCACGTTTAAGTGGTCATACGCTCACTTCAGAGCAATTTGCCAGTGAATTACATATTGATATTTTGGCGACTGGTGGACATTACGTGGTTGAACATGAATTACAAAAGCTGGGCATTAAACGTAATATCTTGCTTCGTTTACCGAGTTATTTGGGTGTTGGCTTAGTGGTGCAAGAAACCGATGCAATTGCGACGATTCCTAACTATCTAAGTAAAGTGTTATTGTCGCGTGGGCATTTAAATATTCTAAAACTGCCGTATGACTTCCCTGAATATGGCGTTAAGCAGCATTGGCATTCACGCGTGCATCAAAATCCAGGTAATCAATGGCTACGTCGTTTATGTTTTGAATTATTTTCCGACCTCTAATACGGATATGTTTTAAGCTAAAATATCCAAAGTGCTTAATAAGTACGCATTTTATGAAAAAAAGTGCAAAAAACACAGATAAATTTGCATTTTATGAATATTAAGCGTATAAAGTGACTTCGTTGATGCGGGATGGAGCAGTCTGGTAGCTCGTCGGGCTCATAACCCGAAGGTCGTTGGTTCAAATCCAGCTCCCGCTACCAACGAAAAAAGTGATTCACCTGACTACATGAGAGATGTAGTTCTATTATCACAACAACAAAACATATATTTTTAAGTCGTTTTAGACCTCTTCTAGATTAACTGCCTATTAATCTCCTTGTATCTAAATCTTTCGTTTAGATCGTTGTATGTTCTGTTAAAAGCAAGTCAAGTATTAAATTATTTGAATTTTAAAAATATTTAAGCGCCAAGTTATCGCGCTGTGAAAAGTTATTGGTATATATATGTTAAAGCAAACTGAAAATTTAATTGCAAAATCTGTAAATGGTCATGAAATTATTGTGTCTCTAATCGCAAATAAGAAGCGTCAAAACACAAATGATGGTTTTAAATGGGTTGAAGTGGGTAAAAAAGTATTACTTGCTTCAGGTACAGAAATTGAACTGAATTTAGACGGTCGTAGTTTTTATACGGGTTTAAACGAAATGTTTAAATTAGAACGCCGTGTCTGCTAAATAAAAAACCGCCGAAAGGCGGTTTTTTTTTAATATTTTTTCTTGAAGTCACTTATCAATCTATGAAAAATTCTGCTTGTTCAATTTCTGATATACCCCTCAAGATATCATCTTTTGTCTTCTTACTTCTTACTAAAATCATAATTATTATACTTTTCTTGTAGGAATTCTTCTAAGATTTTTTCAATTTCAGGAAGACTCAACTTCTTTCCTATAAGCTTGGTAGAAATAATTTCGCTTACTTTAACCCGAATCATGGATAAGAAATTCAGTTGAAAAAAAAGATGACTGAGTTAATAAGAGAGTTACCACACACTTTTATTAACCAGCCATCCTATGTTCGAGTTTACAACTTTATTCTGCACAATTGATGATTTTTTTCAAAAAAATGAAGCGGTCTATTGGCAGTATCTAAAACAAGAAAATCCTAAAGTCAGACAGCGATCAGGTGTTCTATGCTTATCTGAAATTATCTTTATCGCAGTTTGGTATAAAAACTCTCAACTTCATCATTTTAAAGCCTTTTATGGAATGATAAAGCGCTTTTACTCCAAGCTTTTTAAAGCATTACCATCCTATCAACGGATCGTTTATTTGATCAACTAACATCAACTCGCACTTCAAGCATTACATATTTCTTTAGCTTCCAATGCTCAAACAACGTGTGCTTGGGTTGACTCTACAACTCTACCCGTATGTAAAAATCAGCGTATTCAACGTCATAAATCTTTAAAACAAATTGCCACACGAGGTAAAAGCTCAATGGGTTGGTTCTATGGATGCAAATTGCATGTATTGGTGGATGCTCAGGGTCAATTTATTCACACCCAACTTTCGAATGGCCATACTTCAGATATCAAGATTCTGCCAAAGTTAGCGCAA
>NZ_PJRJ01000051.1 GCF_003711395.1 Acinetobacter sp. B51(2017) | reverse complement strand
GACAATAGCAAGAGTGAACCACCTGATCCCTTCCCGAACTCAGAAGTGAAACCTCTTAGCGCTGATGGTAGTGTGGGGTTACCCATGTGAGAGTAAGTCATCGCCAGCTCATTATTCTAAAAATCCCCCTGATCATTCATCAGGGGGATTTTTTTCGACTTTAAAAAAGGCTAAAACCGTTTAGCATTGAGATTTATTGCTAAAATTTCCGACGAAATACCCTTAAACAGAATGTTTTTACTTTCTTTAGTCGTATAGAGGTATGTTTTTTAATTAAGTTTATGTTTTTAATAAATTATTAAATCAATTTATTTTAAATTAAGTTTTGATGAAGTATATCAAGATAAAATTTGCTGATTTTTTTAGTATAAAAATGCCTAATTATATCTTTAAAGCATAATTAAATACCTTAAGGGTTTTGGACAAAGCCTTATATCCTGTCATTCTTATTTAATCAAAAAATGAATGATTGTTCATTTTATGCAAATACAAAAATAAGAAAATCTCACAATTGGAGGTGAGTGTAAATGACAGCGCAAACAATGAATGTCAATGCTGTAGTCGACAAGGCAAAGTTTAAACCTTTCCATATGACGGTAGTACTATGGTGCTTATTTGTCGTACTTTTTGATGGTTATGATCTAGCAATTAATGGTGTGGTTTTACCTCTACTGATGCAAGAGTGGGGAATGACTGCAGTACAAGCCGGTATGTTGGCTAGTACAGCCCTTGCTGGGATGATGTTTGGTGCCATGCTATTTGGTATGTTGGCTGATAAAATTGGTCGCAAAAAAGTGATTCTAATCTGTGTGACCCTATTTAGTGGTTTTACTTTTTTAGGTGGATTTGCTGAAAATCCAACCCAATTTGGTGTATTACGTTTTATTGCAGGTCTTGGTATTGGAGGTGTTTTGCCAAACTTAGTGGCACTGACTTCTGAATATGCACCGCAAAAACTACGCAGTACCTTAGTGACTGCAATGTTTAGTGGTTATGCAATGGGCGGTATCATGGCCGCTTTATTAGGTGCTTGGCTAACTCCAACAGTTGGTTGGCAAATTATGTTTTGGATTGCAGGTATTCCATTATTGGTTTTACCTCTATTGATTAAATTTCTACCTGAATCTTTAACTTTCTTAGTAAAGCAACAACAGATACAAAAAGCGCAAAGTATTGTGCAAAAGTTAGCACCTGAAGAAAAAGTCACCGCAGAGACAGTGTTGGTATTAAATGAAGTGAAAGTACCTGATGCCTCTATTTCAGCTTTGTTTAAGCAAGGTCGTGGTTTAGGTACGATTTTATTCTGGCTAGCTTTCTTTATGTGTTTACTGATGGTTTACGCTTTAGGAAGCTGGTTACCAAAACTGATGATGGCAGCAGGTTATTCATTAGGAAGTAGTTTAATGTTCTTACTTGCACTGAATATTGGTGCAGTCATTGGAACTGCTGGTGGTGGGGTGCTTGCTGACCGTTTCCATCTTAAGCCTGTGATTATTGGTATGCTATTGGTAGGTGCTGTAGCTTTAGTGGGTCTAGGCTTTAATTCACCACAGCCTGTGATTTATTTACTGGTTGCTTTGGCTGGTGCTGCATCCATTGGTTGTAGTATTTTGCTTTATAGTTATGTAGCACAGTATTATCCATTAGCAGTACGTTCAACTGGCTTAGGTTGGGCATCTGGTATTGGGCGTATGGGCGCGATTGTAGGTCCAATTGTTATTGGCTTTTTGCTTGGTTTAGCACTACCACATAAGATTAACTTTTTAGCTGTCGCTATTCCGGCTATTATTGCAGTGATTGCAGTTGCCTTGATTCGTCCTGTAAAAGTTGAAGAAGAAACGATTATTGCAGCCAACCATGTAGAACCGATTAAACAAACCTCTTAAGTTTGTTTAAGAAAAGCTCCCAAATTGGGAGCTTTTTTTTGATGAAATGGTCTAAATTTAAAGCTGAATTAATAAATAAATAGAATGCTTAAATTACATGATTAAACTAATATTAATATTTAAGTGTGTTGAGCACAGTGCAATATAGTTATATTTTGAACAAGTGATAATAAGTTGCGCTTAAATAAACAGCATTAACGACATAAATTGAAGTAAAGCCAACCAAAAATAGGTATTGTGTTTCTATGAAGAGAAAACAATTCATGTGGGATTTTAAGCAAATCAGCATGATATTTTTTCTGTTTGTAATTTAGAACACGACGCCCAAAAGGTGTGAATCTAATTTCAAACACAACAAGATTAATATTGAAATGGTTATTTTTAGCAGCGATTAATCCAATAAAAAACGCTAAAAATTGACTAAGGTTTAGGTGTTCTATGACAGATACTCGCGAAAATTGGTCAGCTCGCTCTGGCTTTATTATTGCTGCGATTGGTTCGGCAGTTGGTTTGGGTAACATTTGGCGTTTCCCTTATGTTGCGTATGAAAATGGTGGTGGCGCATTTTTAATTCCCTATTTGATCGCCATTTTTGCAGCAGGTTTACCATTATTGTTTCTAGACTATGCGGTTGGGCATAAGTTTCGTAAAGCGCCCCCTACGGCGTATAAAAAGCTCATGAATGCTGAATCATTAGGTTGGTGGCAAGTGATGGTGACCTTAATCATTGGTATCTATTATGCGAGCGTATTATCGTGGGCAGGTAGCTACATGTTCTATTCTTTTGGACAGCAATGGGGTACCGATACGCAAAGTTTCTTCTTTAATACCTATTTGCAAAATGGCGAAGGTTTAGCACTGGGCTTTGTACCCACATTATTTTGGGGGTTAGTGATTGTCTGGGCTGCGGTGATGTTCATTCTTTATGGTGGTGTACGTCGCGGTGTGGAATTGGCCAATAAAATCTTTATGCCATTGTTGGTTATTTTATTCACAATTTTGGTAATTCAAGCGGTGCGTTTACCAGGTGCTACTGCTGGCTTAAATGCATTTTTTACCCCAAATTGGGAAGCGATGACCAACTATAAAGTATGGTTAGCGGCTTTTGGTCATATCTTTTTCTCTTTATCGGTAGGTTTTGGGATCATGTTGACCTACGCTTCATACTTAAAGCGTAAAACCAATATGACAGGTGCTGGCGTAGTTGTAGCTTTTGCCAACTCATCATTTGAAATCTTAGCAGGGATCGGGGTATTTGCAGCATTGGGCTTTATGGCTTACAGCTCAGGTGCATCAGTTGAAGATGTGGTATCGGGTGGTATTGGTTTAGCTTTTATTGCTTTTCCAAAAATTATTTCGAGTATGGGTGCAGGTGGCGATTTATTTGGTTTCTTATTCTTTGCTTCCTTAACCGTAGCAGGTATCACCTCAATGGTGAGTATATTACAAGTACCGATAGCAGCATTCCAAGATAAGCTCGGTTGGTCATTAAATAAATCAGTGACAATTGTAGCGGGTGGGTCAGCGCTGATCTCGACTTTAATTTTCTCAACGCATAGTGCGATTACGTTTGTCGATATTATTGACTACTTTGCCAATAACATCGGTATTGTTGGTGGCGGGCTATTGTCGATTATCTTATTGTCATGGTTACGTCGTCCACTGTTAAAGCAACTTGAAACACATATCAATCAATACTCTAGCATTAAGTTAGGTATCGGCTGGAACTTCTTATTAACGATTGTTACTCCGCTGTCTTTGGTCGTGGCATTAGCGTTAACCTTAAAGTCAATTATGGCAGAAGGTTATGGTGGATATGATGCCCATATTCTATGGATTGTTGGGGGAGGTACATTAGCCTTCTTTATTGTAGGTGCAATTGTATTGAGCTTAATTAAAGACCGTAATTCTGAGGAGAATTAAGATGAATACATCTGCACTCATAATGATGATCATTTCTATTGTTTTACTATGGGGTGGTCTAGTTTGCGCCATAATTCATTTGGTCAAACATCCAGATGAAGTTGAAGACTAAAATCAAAGAATAAAATTATTGTTTTTGTAAATAATAGTCATTATCATTTAATTGATGGTGACTATTTTTTTTGTGGCCTAATTTATGTCAATACTATTAACTACAGACGTTTTAATCGCATTTTGGGTCACTTTTATGGCGGGACTAGCGACCGTCATTGGCGGTATTTTGGTGGTTTTTTTTAATCAGCCAAGTTATCGGTTGTTATCTTTTGGTCTGGCTTTCTCTGCGGGTGCTATGGTCTATGTTGCACTCACAGAAATTTTAAATAAATCGATTGATGCTTTTAGTCAAAGTTATGATGCTAATTTAGGTTTTGCATTTGGCACATTGGCTTTTTTATTGGGCGTGATTTTAGTTTTATTACTAGATCATTTTATTCCTAATCCGCATCAGATGATTGAGAATAATCATGCTGAATTTGCTGCGCAGCAGCAATTACTACGTACAGGTTTATTAACGCTATTTGCGATTACTATGCATAACTTACCCGAAGGTTTAGCCACATTTTTTGCAACTTTAGAAAGCCCAATGTTAGGCGCACCGCTTGCGGTTGCTATTGCCATTCATAATATTCCCGAAGGTGTCGCGATTGCATTGCCTGTATATATGGCAACAGGGAGACGTGATTATGCAATTTTGGCCAGTCTAGTGTCAGGATTAGCAGAACCGTTAGGAGCTGCACTAGGTTACTTTATTTTGGCGCCATTTATGGGGACGTTAGTATATGGAACAATTTTTGGTTTGATTGGTGGCATTATGGTGTATTTAGCTTTAGATGAACTGTTACCAACTGCCAAGCGCTATGCGCAAGGACATGAAACTGTTTATGGCTTAGTGACAGGTATGGCATCTCTAGCCATTAGTTTGGTGATTTTCCGCTTTGTATAGAATAAAAAAAAGGTGGCTTAAGCCACCTTTTTAATTATGCAGTTTTTTGCATTAAGCAATAGAAGAAACCATCACCGTGTCCCACTTGTGGAAATAATTGGCGACCATGGATTTGTTCTACGCCCCAATCAGCTTCAATTTTAATTTCTTGAGCATCAGCGTGTGTACTAAAGAAATTGACCATTTGTTGTTCATTTTCAGCTTTTAGAATTGAGCAAGTAATATAAAGTAGCGTCCCGCCGACTTTAAGCTGTTGCCACATGTTTTCTAAAATCTGCTTTTGCAATTCAACAGTTTGTTGAATATCGGTTGATTGACGCAGTAAACGAATATCTGGATGACGACGGATGACACCGACCGCAGTACATGGCGCATCAAGCACAATACAGTCTGCTAGTTCAGGCGATTGCCATTGAATTGCATCTGCAGTGACGACGTCAACATGATCACCGGCGAGTACTAAGCGCTCTAAGTTTTCTGAAAGACGTTTTAAACGTTTTTCGTCTTGGTCTAAAGCAATCAGTTTCTTCACATCATAGCGTTCTAAGATGTGTGCAGTTTTACCACCCGGTTCGGCACAGGCATCAATCACAAATTTATCATCTAAATTTGGCAGTAAGGTTGCGCAAAGCTGTGCGTGTTCATCTTGTACAGAGAAACCGCCCGCTTCAAAACCGGGTAGGCTAGGAATGTGTAGACTTTCATCCATTACAATACCCACGTCGGAAATTTCGCAGCGATGTGCAGCAATGCCTTCGTCTTCAAGAATATCAAGGTATTCGTCACGGCTCACTTGACGGTTATTGACACGTAAAGTCAGTGGCGCGAGTTGCTTAAGTTCATAGCTGATTTCAGCGAGTTGCTCGCCCCAATCTTTTTTCAGACGTTTAGATAACCAGCTTGGTAAACCCGGTGCTTGTTCTAATACATCATAGAATTGTTCAGATTCACGGGTTGCACGACGCAAAATTGCGTTTACCACACCACTTAAACTTTCCATGCCTAATTGCTTACATGCGTCTACAGTTTCAGAAATCGCAGCATGGGCAGCAACACGGGTGCAAAGTAATTGGTATAAACCTAAATACAGGCAAGTTTCGACCACTTGGTTTTCTAAAGGTTTAGAAAGTAAGGGTAAGGTCAATTGCTTTAATGAATGCCATTGGCGTAAGCAGCCAAGCACTAATTCATGATAGAGCGCACGGTCTTTGTCCGACACAATGTTCATGTGCTGGGCTAAAACCGATTGCAATGATTGACCATTTTGGACAGCCAATAACGTTTTTACAACCTGAGCACGTAAGTTGAGGTTTTTACCTGAGGCGTGGGGAGATTGCTTCATTATAAAATTTGTCCAATATTCAATTTTTGAGTTTGCAGAATTTGCACTGCATTTAAGGCTTTGGCGCCCGGCCATTGTAATGATGTTAAGATAATCACTTGACCATCACCACATGCGACACTAACGCCGTGTTTACTAATTGCAATAATTTCACCTGCTTGAGCTGTCACTTTCTGCTCAGAAAGTTTTGAGTTCCAAACACGTAAATTATTTTGTTCGTCTAAACGAATAAATGCCACTGGCCATGGATTAAAGGCACGAATATTGCGATCAATTTGTACAGCCGATTGTGACCAATCAATTTCTGCTTCCGCTTTAGAAAGCTTATGCGCATAAACGGTTAAATCTTCGTTTTGTACTTCGCGCTCTGCGAGATACTTTTGTAATGTTGCTTCAGAGGCTAATACTTCTACTAAAGCTTCAGCACCTTGTACAGCAAGTTTATCATGCAGGCTGGCTGAGGTGTCATCCGCCAAAATTGGACAGATGGTTTTAAACATCATATCGCCTGTATCTAAACCAGCGGCCATTTTCATAATCGTGACGCCAGTTTCTTGATCACCTGTGGCAATTGCACGTTGAATCGGTGCTGCACCACGCCAGCGCGGTAATAAAGAACCATGAATATTAAGGCAGCCATATTTAGGCGTATCTAACACCACTTGTGGCAAGATCAAGCCATAAGCAGCCACCACCATAACATCGGCATTTAAAGCTTTAAGTTCAGCTTGTGCTGCTAAACCTTCTTCAGTTGAAGATTTGAAATGTAAAGGTTGATAGACCGGTAGCTGATGTTCTACAGCTAATTGTTTGACTGCTGATGCAGTGAGTTTTTGTCCACGACCTGCTTTGCGGTCAGGTTGCGTGTAGACCGCGACAATTTTATGTTCAGTTTTAAGTAATGCTGCTAATGCAGTTGCAGCAAATTCTGGTGTGCCCGCAAAGATAATTTTCAATTCAACAGCTCATACAGTAGTTTTCTAAATTATAGCAAACTGCGAAAATCCGAGTGCACTTATTGTCTGTAATTCCAATTAACAATCGATGCGTAGAGCTTTTAAGCTTTGTAAGAGATGCTAAGTAACCGAGAGAAATAAGCTAAATCTAGAACACAAGCGAATTTATCAAATGGAGCGTAAAACTCTGTCCTTCAGGTCAGAGATATAAGTGACACGACATAAAGTGTCGTTTGATTTAACTAAGGACTATTTTCCTTGAGTTTTGATTGTTAATATAAGTACATGAAAACCCTTAAATTACATATAAAAGACAAACATTGCAAGGTGTTAGACCAACTAGCATCAGAAGTGAACTTCGTCTGGAATTATGTCAATGATTTAGGGTTTAGGCATTTGAAGCGGAAAGGTGAATTTCTCTCTGCTTTTGATATTGCCAAATATACGAAAGGCACATCCAAAGAATGTAATTTACATAGTCAAACCATTCAGGCTGTAACTGAAGAATTAGTCACCCGAAGAAAGCAATTTAAAAAGGCAAAGCTGAAATGGCGTGTCAGCAATAAAAAATCAGCAAGGCGCTCTTTGGGATGGGTTCCCTTTAAAAAGGTGGCTATCAAATATGCCAATGGATATGTCCAGTATGGAAAACACCAATTTAAGCTTTGGGATAGCTACGGTTTAAGCAAATACACGGTAAAAACAGGTTCATTTGTAGAGGATAGCTGTGGGCGTTGGTATGTATGTCTTGTTGTTGAATCGCCTAAGCAAGATAAATCGACAGCAACCAAAGCGATTGGTATTGATCTAGGCTTAAAAGATATTGCCACTTGTTCTGATGGCACTGTAATTTCAAATCCAAAATTCTATCGAAAATATGAGCAGAAATTAGGTATTGCTCAGAGAGCAAGGAATAAGAAGCGTGTTCGTGCATTACACGCCAAGATTGCAAATAGTCGAAAAGATCATTTGCATAAAGCAAGCACCAAGCTTGTGAATGAAAATGCATTGATTATTGTAGGTGACTTGAGTGCTAAAAAATTAGTAAAAACCAAAATGGCAAAATCTGTTTTGGATACAGGATTTTCTGCACTAAAAACCATGCTCAAGTATAAATGCGAGAACGCAGGCGTATTGTTTGAAGAAGTCCAAGAAGCCTATACCACCCAAATCTGTTCGTGCTGCGGTGAGATCACCTCAAGTAGTCCAAAAGGTAGGACAGATCTTGGAATAAGAGAATGGGAGTGCATGAGCTGTGGTACAGCTCATGATCGAGATATAAACTCAGCTCTAAACATTCTTGCGCTTGGGCATAAGCGTCTAGCTGTAGGAATCACCCTCTTTTAAGGGGGTGAGGATGTCAAGGTTTGGGATGTACTTGTATAAGAGATGAATTTTGTCCTATTATATTTAAATATTCACATAATTTTTGAATCATTAAAATCAATGTAAATAAGTTGGATAGGCTTATTTATATTTAAGATGGATTAATTTTTATCAACATATTTGAAGCTTAAAAGTAGAAATATTTTTCGGCTATTTAAGTACGAAAAATTGTAGTGATTTTATTTTGATTAGAAAATCTACACTATCTATTAAGATTTTATTGTTTTAATAGCCAAATTTATACAGATTATGAGGCAGGTTAGGCATTTTTTTATAAAAAATGAAAAAAAATCACTTTATTAATTTATTTTAAAATCAATGTGTTAGATTTTTATTATTCATTTAATTATTTTATTTTTCATATTTTTTTTTGGTGCTTTAGAATCAATTAGTTATTAATATTAAATGATTTTTTTAAATAATTAGATTAAATTTTTATATAAAATAATTTTCTTTATCACATTTAAACAGTAGTTTACATCACTGTATGTTTATTGTTCAATCTCTAGGAATAATAATCCAAAAGAGAACATAACAATGACAGCCAATATTCAAGTCTATAACCTCGCCACTCGTGAAAAACTTCAAGACCTGAGCAATACGAGTATCGTTGATCTGAGTACATCCTCTGTTGTTAAGGTAGATTTATATAAAGAAGACATTAAACAATATGTACGTGAAGGCAATAACTTAGTTTTAGTATTGAATTCAGGGGAAAAAATCCTCATCGAAGATTTCTTCGTACAATTTAATGATCAACCACAATCACAATTGGTTTTATTAGATGAGGAATGTGGTTTCTTATGGTTTGACTATAATAATGGGGCAGTATATTTCAAAGACATTACAGGTTTAGAACAAATTGTCTTTGGTAAAAGTACTAACTTTTGGCCATGGATTTTAGGGGGCTTACTGCTAGGTGGTGGTATTGCAGCTTTAATTGATGACGATGATAAAGATCCTGCCAACCCAACTACAGTGACTGGTAATGATGGCAAAGGCATAGAGGATGATGGTGCTATTACAGGTACAGTGGTTGCAGAAGACAAAGATGGGATGACCAATCCTGATTTTACCATTATAAATCCGCCAGAAAACGGTACAGCAACTATTGATCCAGATACAGGTGAATGGAGTTATGTACCAAACGAAGATTGGTATGGTACAGACAGTTTTACTGTTGTAGTGACAGATGATAAAGGTGTTGAAACTGAATTTGTTGTGACTGTAGATGTTGATCCTGAGCAAGATGCATTTGATGATGTAGATAGCACCGAAGAAGATA
Source organism: Acinetobacter sp. B51(2017) (assembly GCF_003711395.1). Lineage (GTDB taxonomy): Bacteria > Pseudomonadota > Gammaproteobacteria > Pseudomonadales > Moraxellaceae > Acinetobacter. The sequence goes on along the minus strand of NZ_PJRJ01000051.1, from coordinate 81 downwards.
CACCAATCACTCTTGATGTATTAGCTAACGATGCATTCGAAGGCACCAATCCAGTAATCACTCATGTCAATGGTCAGCCTA
>NZ_PJRJ01000050.1 GCF_003711395.1 Acinetobacter sp. B51(2017) | reverse complement strand
CCATGATGCAAATTCCTTAATAAATCCATCTTTATTGTTAGGGGATACAAAATAAGCGAGGTCTTGCTCTACTTTCTTTAGGCTTACAGTTAAGTTTCTCATCATAAGTAGTTTGAAATTTAATACCTATATTGTATATGTATGTCCATATTTGTCAATATAATCATTTACTATTAATCACTCCCAAAAGTTAAATCTAAAAAAGTGCCTTAACGCTCATCTGAATATGTTGCTTAGATAACGCGAGTCACTTGTGCAAAAGAGTTTGATAAGAAATATCTATAAAATGTATGAATAATCATTATGATTTGGCGGGTATAATGGGCAGGTTTTTATGCAATCCATTCTTCAAGCATTGGCTTATGACGACCTTTTCAACATTACTGCAGCAACAGCAATTTACTCTTTTAATTGAATGTTTACCCCATCTCCAAGTACATCGTATCCCTGAACGTTTGGCCAACTATCCATGCGTCATGACTTTGGCGGATCGTGTGCATAGTGATACTGATCCTGCGCCTCTGGACACGGCGTTACACTATCCTCAATCTCTTGAAAAAATTATACATTTTTCAGGCAAAGGGCGTGATATTCAAGATTTTCAGCATTTTTTACAAAAGGCTGCAGCACAGGGGATATACAATTTATTGTTATTAAGCGGTGATAAGTTAAAACAACACCGTTTTGAGCCTGAGCATCGAAGTCGTTATTTAGAGTCAGTCAATGCTGTGGTGGCGGCAAAAGCCAAAGCACAGTTTTGTATAGGGGTCGCGTTTAATCCATTTAAATACCGCAAAGCTGAAACGGATGCACAATATTTTAAACTGCATAAAAAAATCCAAGCGGGGGCAGATTATATTGTCACCCAACTCGGCTATGATTTACAAAAGCTCAAAGATTTAAAGGCATTTTTACAACAACAGCAGTATACTCAGCCTGTCTTTGCTTGTGTTATGCCACTGACGTTGGGGCGTGCCAAGTTTATGCGTAAAGCCAAAGTGGCAGGGATTGTGATTACCGAACATATGCTGTGGGTTTTGGAGCAGGAAAAACAGCAGTCCTTGACCGATTACGCTGAACGCCGTGCAGCTTTACAAATTCTGATCTGCCAACATTTAGCCTTTGCTGGTGTGCATTTATCCAGTTGTCATGACGAAGCTGCGCAACATCGGTTAGCAAGATATTTACAAGAATACCAACACTTAAGTCTGGAACAGTGTGAAGGGTTATGGCATCAGTTGTGGCAAGTCAAGACTGGCGATGAATTTACACCACAGTATCCAAGTGCTGAACATCACGTCACGCCAATTGATCAGATCAAATATCGACAATTACATATCATGCACGATGCGCTATTTGCTTCACGTTTGGGTAAGGGATTAGGACGTTTCTTGTTCAAAGCTCCGCTGTGGCAAGCCAAATGGGCAGAGCGTGCTTTAGTTCAGGGTGAACATATGATGAAACATGCGGTGGTGGGATGTGAAAGTTGTGGTCAATGCCGCTTAGGTGAAACTTTATATGTTTGTCCAGAAACATGCCCAAAAGGATTAGCAAATGGTCCTTGTGGAGGGACGGCGGGTGATCGCTGCGAATTTGGAGATCGCGAGTGCATTCACTCGGTCAAAGCACGCTTAGCACAGGCTGTGGACCAGACACATATTTTAAAGCAAGTAATTATTCCTACTGTACCTGTTGCGGTACGGGGAAGCAGTTCTTGGAAAAATTGGTATTTAAACTAAAGCAAACTCGCCCACACTGGCGGGCGAGTTGTAGTGCTTAAGCAGCCACAGTATTGTCTAGCGTCGCAAAGCCGGCATTTAAAATCTTTAAGGCTGCTGTAAACTGTGCCTCAGGAATAGTGAGTGGGTATAGGAAACGAATCACATTGCCCTGTTTACCACATGATAAGAGAATTAAACCGTGATTCATGGCATAGCGTTGAATGTGTGCAACTTGTGCTGCAGTTTCCAGTTCAACGGCAATCATCGAACCCAAGCCACGAATATCTTGAATACATGGGTACTGTAATTTTAAATCCTCTAGATTTTCGATGAGTTGAGCACCTAATTGATTGGCACGTTCACATAATTTTTCTTCAAAAATGACATCAATCACAGCATGTGCTGCTGCAACAGCCAAAGGATTGCCTGCATAGGTACCACCTAAACCACCCGCATGTGGGGCATCCATGATCTCCTGACGACCCACCACTGCTGAAATAGGGAAGCCACCGCCCAAACTCTTCGCCATGGTGATCAAATCAGCTTGTACATCTTGATGATAGTTCATTGCAAAGATTTGCCCTGTACGTGCAAACCCAGTTTGTACTTCATCGGCAATCATTAAAATACCGTGTTGATCACACAAGGCACGAAGGCGAAGGAAAAATTCTGGTGGCGCAACATGGAAACCACCTTCGCCTTGTACCGGTTCGATTACAATTGCAGCGACAGATTCAGGTGCAATATCGGTGCTAAAAATATCTTCAAGGCTGGCAATTGCATCATCGACACTGATCTTCAGCTGTGTATTTGGATATTTGGCATGGAAAACCCCCGCTGGCATAACACCAAAATCGCGTTTATAGGGAGCAACTTTACCTGTCATGGCCATGGTCATAAAGCTACGCCCATGGAATGCACCTGAAAAGGTAATAATGCCATGACGACCTGTTGCGGCACGGGCAATTTTCACCGCGTTTTCTACCGCTTCTGCACCTGTAGTAAATAAAGCCGCTTTGGCAGGTCCTTGGATAGGTGCTAATTCAATTAAACGTTCTAATAATTGAATATAGCTTGCATAAGGCGTGACTTGAAAGGAAGTATGGGTAAAACGATCCAATTGGTCATATACCGCGGCAAGTACTTTAGGATGGCGGTGACCTGTATTTAGCACCGCAATGCCTCCTGCAAAATCAGTATATGTTTTGCCATTAGTGCCCCAAATTGTAGCATTTTCAGCTCGATCAACGTACCAATCGCACAGTACGCCAATACCGCGTGCTAAGGTTTGTGCTTGTTTTTGTTGTATGTTTTGTTGATTTTGCATTTTTTATTGTCCTGCATAGCGTGATCTGATGCCTTAATGTCCCTGAATTGACTGACATAATCGAGTGCCAATTTAAAACTAAAATTAGGAGCCAATTAGCGCTAAATCGTAGACTAATGTGGTCTACATATTGCTTAGTCGCTAGATGTACGTCTAGGATAAGCAGCACGATGATATGATGTCATCGTGATACACAGAGCTTATCCAAGGATCAGGAAAGGTATGTTACAACACACTTTATTGGCAGATTATATTCAGCAAAAATTGCCACAGCAGCATAGTGGCGCACTGTATCACCGTTTATTTCATTGTATTGCAGAGGCGATTCGCGAAGGTATTATGCTGCCAAAAAGCAAATTACCTGCTTCGCGCGATTTGGCACTGCAATTAAGTGTGTCACGCAATACGGTATTAAATGCCTATCAACAGCTAGAGGCGCAAGGCTATATACAAGGTTTTACAGGGCGTGGCACATGGGTCAGTGAACAAATCCCCGATAATTATCTAAATGCCAAAGCCCATGTCGTGCAACAGGTGCCTGTGGCTGCTGTGTCTCACCATAGGTTATCTCAACGTGCACAGCAATTTATCGGTAATGTTAATCATCGGCCAATACAATGGGGTGCTTTTGTGCCGGGTGTGCCAGATGTCACAGAGTTTCCGCATCAGCTATTTAATAAAATACAAGCACGTATTGGGCAGGTCCCAGATACGGCCAGTTTAATTTATAGTCATCATGGCGGGAATGCAGAGTTAAAACGCAGTTTGTGTGAGTATCTACAGGTCGCGCGATCGGTACGTTGTGACGTTAATCAAATTATTATCACAGAAGGTACCCACCAATCGATTGATTTGCTGTCTAGGGCTTTGTGTGACGTTGGAGATTCTGTGTGGATTGAAGACCCTGGGTATTGGGTCATTCGTAATATTTTAACCATGAATGGTTTGGTGGTGCATGCCCAGCCAGTGGATGAACAGGGGATTTGTCCAAAAGCAGATGCACCAAAGCCTAAACTGATTTTTGTGACACCCTCACATCAATATCCTTTGGGCGCTCATTTGAGCTTAAAACGGCGCCGTGAGCTGTTGGATTTAGCACGTCAGCAGCAGGCATTTATTGTTGAAGATGATTACGACAGCGAGTTTCGCTTTAGCGGTGCGCCATTTCCATCTTTGCAGGGCTTAGAAGAAGCGGCACCTGTGATCTATCTGGGCACTTTTAGTAAAACGATTTATCCGGGTCTACGTGTCAGTTATATGGTAGTGCCTAAGCATTTGGCCCCACACCTTAAATTGATGTTAGATGAGTTACATCGTTCTGGCCACCAACTGACCCAACGTGCTTTAGCTAAATTTATTGATGCAGGTCATTATGTGGCACATATTCGGCGTATGCGGGTACTGTATCGTAAGAGACGCCAATATCTAATTGAATTGATTGAACGTTATTTAGGGGCTGAGATGATCCATCCTTTTAGTTTAGAGGCGGGATTGCATCTTGTACTCAAGCTTCCTATGCATGTAGATGATCAAAAAATTGCCGAGCAAGCCTACCATGCTGGGATTAAGGTAAAGGCCTTGTCATTGTATTATAGCCCACAACACCCTGCACCCGAGCGTGGTTTACTACTGGGATTTGCCAGTGTACCTGAGCCTGAAATGCTGCAAGCTTTTTATCGTTTAAGACAATGTTTAGCTGAGCATAGTCATAATAATTAAAAATGGCAATTTAGCCTAAAACGAATTGGCACCTATAAAAGCAAGTGAAATGGTACTCGTTCCTATGTCAAAAAACAGACACATTGCCACTGAGTATAAGAAAAAGGAGTGACTTGTTCTCGAAATACTGCTTTGGGTAAAGCACCCCCCAAACGCTAAAAATAAAATATCTCAAGGTGATTGATGACCTTTAAGACGATAAGGAATTACAATAATGACGATGCAGACGGAAAATAATAACGAGCTGAGTCAAGCTTTAAAAACGCGGCATCTGACCATGATGTCAATTGCAGGTGTGATTGGTGCGGCTTTATTTGTGGGCTCAGGCGGCATCATTGCCAAAGCAGGGCCAGCAGCAATCTTGGCCTATTTGGCGGGTGGTGCATTGGTGGTTTTTATCATGCGGATGCTTGGTGAAATGGCTGCTGCAGCACCCAGTACGGGTTCATTTTCGACTTATGCGGAACGTGCCATTGGGCGTTGGGCAGGTTTTACCATCGGCTGGTTGTATTGGTGGTTTTGGGTGTTACTTATGGCATGGGAAGCTTATATTGCGGGTCTAATTCTGCATGAATGGTTTCCTGCTTTAAGCGTTAATGTCTTTACGCTCATTATGACGGTCCTGCTGTGTAGTATTAACTTTATGCAGGTCAAAAAATATGGTGAAGTTGAATTTTGGTTTGCCCTGATTAAAGTGGTGGCAATTTCGGCTTTTATTATTGTCGGTGTTGCGGCTGTCATGAATGTGTGGCAAGGCGGTATAGCAACAGCAGGTTTGAGTAATTTAACTGCACATGGTGGCTTTATGCCCAATGGGATGGGGCCGGTATTAATTGCTTTACTTGGGGTGATGTTCTCTTTTCTAGGTGCTGAAATTGTCACGATTGCGGCTTCTGAATCGAAAAACCCTGTCCAAGAAACTCGCCGTGCTATTAAGTCTGTGGTTTGGCGGATCTGTCTATTTTATATTGGCTCAATCTTCTTAATTGTATGTTTAGTGCCATGGAATGATCCTTTATTGGGGCAGGCCGGTTATGGTAGCTACCGCCGTACTTTAGAGTTATTGGGTATCCCGGGGGTACAATGGTTAATGAATTTTGTCGTGCTGACCTCAGTAAGTAGTTGTTTTGTTTCAGGTCACTATACTGCATCTAGAATGTTGTATTCGCTTGCACAGCGAGGCGATGCACCTAAACTATTTAAGCAAACTCGCGGCAAAGGTACCCCCGTTTTCGCAGTGTTCGCTTCATGTGTGATTGCTTTGGGTCTTGCTGTGCTGAATTTCTTTGAATCTTTAAGACCCAAAGATATTTTAGATCTATTAATGAATACCACAGGCATGATTGCACTGTTGGTTTATTTGGTGATTGCAATTTCTCAATTGCGCTTGCGCCGTCAAATGCAAAAGCAAGGTGTACAACCTGAAATCAAAATGTGGTTATTTCCTGGCTTAACCTATGCCGTCATTTTGTTTATCAGTGTATGTTTGATTGCTATGGCCTTTATTCCTGAGTATCAAGTTTTAGTGGTCTCTACAGGTGCTGCTGCATTAATCTTAATGGCCATTGGAATTTACTTGCAATATCAGCAAAAACGCAAGCTGGCAGCAATGCGACCACGCCTCAAACCGCTGAGACGCAGTTAAATTCAAGACAGTTTGTGCAAGGATTGTAAATAAACATTACTTTTGGCTTTTAAATTCAGTTATAACAAAAGAATGAAAAACAAACGTATAGCGCAATACGGATCATGTAAACGATTTAAATTGCACTAAGATAAAGCCGTAAAAAAATCAAACAATAGGATGAAAAATCAATGATGTACCCAAACACGCAACTTTATATCAATGGTCAGTGGCAAGATGCCCAAGCAGGTGAAACTTTAACTGTATTAAATCCAGCTACAGAGCAAGAGATTGGTCGGGTTGCCAAAGCAAAAACAGCAGATTTAGATTTAGCATTAGCAGCCGCTGAGCAAGGGTTCCAAGTTTGGAAAGACACAGCACCAGCAGAGCGTGCCAAGATCATGAAAAAAGCGGCGAGTTTGTTACGTGAACGTGCAAATGACATTGCCAAAATGATGACCTTAGAGCAAGGTAAGCCAATCAAACAAGCAAAAATTGAAACCTTAAGTGCAGCCGATGTCATTGATTGGTTTGCAGGTGAAGCTGTGCGTAGCTATGGACAGTTGATACCTGCACGTCAACAGGATGTGCATTCTTATACGCTTAAAACACCTGTCGGTGTGGTCGCGGCATTTACACCCTGGAACTTTCCAATTAACCAAGTGGTACGCAAAATGTCGGCTGCATTGGCCGCAGGTTGCTCGATTATCGTCAAAGGCCCGGAAGAAACCCCAGCTTCACCTGCTCAGCTGATTCAAGCCTTTCATGATGCAGGTTTACCGCAAGGTGTGGCCAACTTAGTCTATGGTGAACCCGCAGAAATTTCAGAATATTTAATTCCTCATCCAATTGTACGCAAAATTTCTTTTACCGGTTCGACTCCTGTAGGCAAACAATTGGCGGCGCTTGCTGGTCAACATATGAAAAAGGCAACTATGGAGTTAGGTGGTCATGCACCTGTGTTAATCTTTAAAGATGCTGATTTAGATGTGGCAGTCAAAGAAATGCTAGCTTCTAAATTCCGCAATGCAGGACAAGTCTGTATTGCTCCAACACGTTTCCTAATTGAACGTGAAGTGTATGAAGAAGTTATAGACAAGATTAAAATTCAAGTTGAAGCGTTAAAAGTAGGTAATGGTTTAGAAGACGGCATCGATATGGGGCCGATGATTCATGCACGTGGTTATGCCAGTATTCAAAAACTGATTAAAGACGCTGTGGAACAGGGTGCACAGTTAGTATGTGGTGGAGAAGCATTAGCAGGAGAAGGTTACTTTATGCAACCAACGGTACTCAAAGATGTACCATTAGCCGCAGAGTGTATGCATAAAGAACCATTCGGCCCATTAATTTTATGCTGTCCATTTGACAGTTATGAGCAAGCTGTACAAGAAGCCAATCGTTTAGAATTTGGCTTAGCCGCTTATGCCTACAGTCGTAGTAATAAAACCTGCTTAGATTTAGGTCGCGATATTCAAAGTGGGATGCTCACCATCAACCATGTTGGTTTAGGCTTACCTGAATTGCCATTTGGTGGCATTAAAGATTCTGGTTATGGTACAGAAGGCGGTAGTGAAGCCATTAATGCCTATTTTGATACCCGTTTAGTCACCGTTGCGGCACGTTAAACAATACTCTAAAAAAAGACGCTATAGGGCGTCTTTTTTTAGATTTAATCTGCTGAAATACGCTTAATAAGTGTAATAGGATGTTGTCTACCACGCATAGAGCACCGTTCACTTTGCTTGAAACTATTTGCTTATCTATCTATTATAGATATACTCTACATAAGCATTTTATTTTAGATAAGCGTGTTTCGTGTTCACCATTACTTCAAAAAAACTTTGGTTTTGTTTTCTTATGGTTTTTGCCATAGGATGGAGTAATGTGTCTGTTGCTTCAGTAAAGATCATGCATATCAATATGCAAACTCAAATGAGTCAAGATCACTGTTTAGATCAAACACAAAAAATCACTGAACACAGCAGCAATCACCAAGTTAAGACGGGTCTAGATTGCCATAATGAGTTAGCGAGTCTTTCAAATCAACATAACAAAGACTGTCAGGAATGTTCTAGCTTATCTTGCCAAATACAGCTCTTAGGTCTTGATTCATCGCGAAGCCCCTTAGCTATTTCCCATACCTTCCATTGTATAGCTAAACCTAATTTTTCTTATTCCAATCAATATCTGAATGGATATTGGCAAGAGATTTTACGTCCCCCTAAAACTTAACCTAATTGTCTGAAAAATTATTTAATTTCACCATTTAGGTAAAGTCATGTCTATAAAATTTAATCAAGTTGTGCTTGCAGGTATCTGCATTGCGCTATCATCATCTACGTTTTCTGCTGTAAAGGAATATCACCTTTACATTGATGAAGATATTGTCAATTTAACGGGTAAACCTGTAAAACGAATCACTGTCAATGGGCAGTTTCCCGCCCCACGCTTAGAATTTGAGGAAGGCGATGATGCTGTTATTCATGTCCATAATCGATTAAAAAATCAAGATTCATCTATTCATTGGCACGGACTGTTATTGCCCGGAATAATGGATGGTGTCCCAGGTTTCAATGGCTTTAATGGTATCCGTCCGCAAAGTCATTTTACTTATAGCTTTAAAGTCCGCCAAAACGGCACATATTGGTATCATGCCCATTCCAGAGGACAAGAACAAGATGGATTATATGGCGCTTTAGTGATTTATCCTAAAGATCGAAAAGCCCTTGCTGCACATGAAGAAACTGAGCGTGACTATGTGGTGATGCTGTCTGATTTTCATGAAAAAACCAGTGATCAAATTCAAAAAAACTTGAAAATTTCTGCTGAATATTATCAAGATCAACGTGAGACTTTGGCTGATGTTTGGCAGCAAATAAAACATCAAGGGATTAAAGCGACATGGTCTGACCGTAAAATGTGGAATCAGATGCGCATGTTAAAAACAGATCTGTCTGATGTTACAGGATATACCTTCCTCATAAATGGTAAAACACCTGAGCAAAATTGGACAGGGGTGTTTAAACCGAATGAAAAAATTCGTTTGCGCTTTGTAAATGCTTCAGCGATGTCTTTTTATGATGTCAGTATTCCTAACTTGAAAATGACCGTGATCAGTGCCGATGGTCAGCCTGTAAAACCCGTTACTGTAGATGAATTCCGTATCGGAACTGCTGAAACTTATGATGTCATTGTTGAACCAAAAGGCGAACATTATCAGATTGAAGCGGAGTCGATTGATCGCTCAGGCTATGCAATTGGTACTTTGCGTAATGAGCTGAATCCTGTACTGCATGATATTCATATGCCCGCACCACGCCCACGTTCGCTTTTGACCATGGAAGATATGGGGCACAAAAGTGGCGACATGCAAGGCATGACTCATTCGAAGATGAGCCCTAGTGATATGAAAGCTATGGATCATTCAAAGCATGACACCGTGAAACTGAAAAAAAATGATCAAGTGGTTTATGGCTGGTCAAATGCTTCTACACCTGCGGGCAATAAAGCTTTGCAATATAGCGACTTAAAGGCTTTAAAACCGTAAGCATCCGCTGAACCCCATACCTATTTTTTAATTTTGGTCGGGTTGCCACCGGTGTGGCAGTAATTCTTCAATTTGGGTCACTTTGTGTGTCGGCAGCCTTTTCAGCACATCACTTAAATAGGCATACGGATCCAGCCCATTGAGCTTTGCTGACTGGATTAAAGTCATGATATTGGCAGCTCGTTGGCCACTGCGCAGCGAGCCAGCAAACAGCCAGTTCT
>NZ_PJRJ01000004.1 GCF_003711395.1 Acinetobacter sp. B51(2017) | reverse complement strand
ACACTCCATTCCTTAACGGTTACCGTCCACAGTTCTACTTCCGTACAACTGACGTAACTGGCGCAATCTCTCTTCAAGACGGCGTTGAAATGGTTATGCCTGGTGACAACGTAGAAATGTCAGTAGAATTAATCCACCCAATCGCAATGGACCCAGGTCTACGTTTTGCGATCCGTGAAGGTGGCCGTACTGTAGGTGCGGGTGTTGTTGCTAAAGTAACTGCGTAATATATATTACTCTGTTATTATTCAGATCGAGGGCTCAGGCTCTCGATTTGCTCTGCAGGCTAGTAGTTCAATTGGTAGAGCGTCGGTCTCCAAAACCGAATGTTGGGGGTTCGAGTCCCTCCTGGCCTGCCACTTTTCTAAAAAAAGCTTGATGCTGGCAAATCTAGTCCTATAATAAATCGCGAATTCTACGACGAGTACAAAAATGTCGAACGATAAATCGCGTGACGCATTAAGCGACGCGCCAATTCCTCAAAGAAATAATTCTGCTGAAGTTGTAAAAACTGGGTCACCTTTAGACTACGTTTTATGGGCTATCGCATTGATTTTGTTAGTCGGTGCTTTAATGACCAACCAACATCTGCCAGCTTATTGGGCACCAGCCAATGATATTTGGGTGCGTGTTGGGGTAATTTTGGCTTGTATCGTGGTTGCTTTAGGTTTATTATACGCCACCCATCAAGGCAAAGGCTTTATTCGACTGTTACAAGACTCTCGAATTGAGTTACGTCGCGTTGTTTGGCCGACGAAACAAGAGACGATGACCACATCTTGGCACGTACTTGTTGTTGTACTTGTAGCATCGGTTTTATTGTGGTGTTTTGACTACATTTTAGGCTGGGCTATTAAATTAATTATCGGGTAAGAGAGCTATGAAACGTTGGTACATTATTCATGCCTATTCAGGTTATGAAAAACAAGTGATGCGTTCGCTTAATGATCGAATCCAGCGTAGCGCTGTTGCTGATAGCTTTGGTGATGTCCTTGTTCCTACCGAAGAAGTGGTAGAAATGAAGGATGGTAAGAAGCGCAAATCAGAGCGTAAATTCTTTCCAGGCTATGTATTAGTCGAAATGGAAATGAATGATGAAACTTGGCACATTGTTAAAGAATGTCCAAAAGTTTTAGGTTTCATTGGTGGTACGGCAGAAAAGCCTGAACCAATTACGCAAAAAGAAGCTGATGCGATTCTTGCGCGTGTACAAAACAAAGGTGAAGCACCTCGTCCTAAGACGATGTTTGAGCCGGGTGAAGAATTACTTGTAATTGACGGTCCATTCACTGACTTTAAAGGTGTGGTGGAGGAAGTTCTTTACGAAAAGTCACGTTTAACGTTGACGATTAATGTATTTAACCGTCCAACCCAAGTTGAATTGGAATTTCGTCAAGTCGAAAAAACCATCTAACTGGTTTGGATTGAAAACGCTCGATTTGTCGTGTACGAGTCGGGCATTGTTATTGTAACGTAAGTTACTTAAAATCATTGGGGAGCCTAGCGGCGTTTGCACCCAGAGGTAATTGACAATGGCTAAGAAGATTGACGGCTATATTAAGCTGCAAGTTCCAGCTGGTAAAGCGAATCCATCTCCACCGATTGGTCCTGCACTAGGTCAACGTGGTGTAAACATCATGGCTTTCTGTAAAGAATTCAATGCTGCTACACAAAAACTTGAAGCTGGTCTTCCAATTCCAGTAGTGATCACTGTGTACAACGATAAGTCGTTCACATTCATCATGAAAACTCCACCTGCTGCTATTCTTCTTAAGAAAGCTGCTGGTATCGCTAAGGGTTCAGCTGTACCTAACAAAACTAAAGTTGGTAAGTTGACTCGTGCTCAATTAGAAGAGATCGCGACTACTAAAGAACCAGATTTAACTGGTGCTGACTTAGACGCGCGTGTACGTACCATCGCTGGTTCTGCACGTTCTATGGGCTTGGAAGTGGAGCTTTAAGACATGGCTAAATTAACTAAACGTCAAAAAGCGATTGCTGCTGCTGTAGAAGCAAACAAAGTTTACACTTTGGATGAAGCTGTAGCGGTTCTTACTAGCCTTCCTGCTGCTAAATTCAAAGAATCTTTGGACGTAGCGGTAAACCTAGGTGTTGACCCTCGTAAATCTGACCAAGTTGTTCGTGGCGCGACTACACTTCCTGCAGGTACTGGTAAAACTGTACGTGTAGCTGTGTTTGCTCAAGGCGCTGCTGCTGAAGCTGCTAAAGCTGAAGGCGCGGACGTTGTCGGTTTTGATGATCTTGCTGAAAGCATCCAAGCTGGTAACTTAGACTTTGACGTAGTGATTGCTGCACCTGACGCTATGCGTGTTGTGGGTAAATTAGGTACGATCCTTGGTCCACGTGGCTTAATGCCAAACCCTAAAGTGGGTACTGTAACTCCTGACGTAGCAACTGCAGTTAAAAATGCAAAAGCTGGTCAAGCACGTTACCGTGTAGACAAAGCGGGTATCATCCACGCTGCGATCGGTCAAGTAGGTTTCTCTGCTGAAGCTGTTCGTCAAAACGTTGAAGCGCTTATCGCTGACCTTAAGAAAGCAAAACCTGCGACTTCTAAAGGTGTTTACATCCAAAAGATCACTTTAAGCTCGACTATGGGCCCTGGTCTTACTGTTGATGTAGCAAACGTTTCTAAATAAGTTTTAAACTTATTACAGAATTTTAAAGCCCTGAGTAAGTTTTAAAGCGCTGCTTTAAAACTTACGCAAGATAGGAAATAGGCTTCACTCGAAGCATAGCTTCTCGTCTTGCGTGTCGGCAAAGCGTTGCTTTGCTGATTCGCCCCTCAGGCAAACTTTGAATTGATAAATAAATATTTATCAGCGTCAAAGACCTCGGGCGAGGGCAGTTTTATGCTGCTTTCTTAAAATTCCAGTCCGAGTAGACGCGGTGGTGTGATTTGGTTCCTCCTCCGCGTGTAAATTCAGAGATGAATTTACGAATTGGGAGTGCACTTGTTTAAGTGCATAAATCACCGTTAGGAGGTATTACAATGGCTCTTCTTATCGAAGGCAAAAAACAGATTGTAGCTGAAGTTAACGCTGTTGCTTCTACTGCTTTCACTGCTGTTGTTGCTGACTACCAAGGTTTAACTGTTGAGCAATTAACTGCTCTACGTGTTGAAGCTCGTAAACTAGGTGTTGCTACTCGCGTAGTTCGTAACACTTTAGCTAAACGCGCTCTTCAAGATACTCAATTCAGTATTCTTGCAGACAACCTTGTTGGCCCAACAATCTTAGCTTTCTCAACTTCAGAAGACGACATGGGCGCTGCTGCTCGTTTGTTCGAAGAATTTGCTAAAACTAACAAAGCATTTGAACTTAAAGCTGCTGCATTTGACGGTAAAGTGTATCAAGGCGAAGAAATTAGCGTTATCGCGAACCTTCCAAACCAAGAAAAAGCACTTACTATGCTTGCAAACGTTCTTCAAGCTCCTATTTCGAAATTGGGTCGCCTTATTACTGCGCTCAAAGAGAAAAACGAGTCAGAAGCTGCTTAAGCTTAAACTTACACACACATCATTCAATACCCATTTGGAGTTACTCTCATGGCTTTAACTAACGAAGAAATCCTAAACGCAGTTGCTGAAAAAACTGTTCTTGAACTTGTTGAACTTATTTCTGCTTTCGAAGAAAAATTCAACGTTTCTGCTGCTGCTGTAGCTGTAGCTGCTGCAGGTCCTGCTGCTGCTGCTGCTGAAGAGCAATCAGAATTCAACGTAGAATTAACTTCTTTCGGCGCGAACAAAGTTGCTGTAATTAAAGCAGTTCGTGAAGCTACTGGTCTTGGTCTTAAAGAAGCTAAAGACATGGTTGAAGGCGCACCTGCAGTTCTTAAAGAAGCAGTTTCTAAAGAAGAAGGCGAAGAGCTTAAAGCTAAGCTTGAAGCAGCTGGCGCTACTGTTACACTTAAGTAATTGCTTAAGCGGAGCTAATTCTTTAGAATTGGCTCCAAAAAATGGCTGGTGGCTCTTGGGTCATCAGCCTTTTTGCGTTACAATAATCGGCTCGATTTTTGTTTGCATGCAATAAATGTCATACAAATTAAAAATAAAGATAAAAATCAAATGTTTACCAATATTTTTTTGCCTAAAAATATTGTTAAGCGTTTTTATACCACTGAAAATTGCAGCATTTGTAAAAAGTGGTGGCCATATCGGCCTGCGTAATTCCTTCTAAGTCCGTTCTGCAGGCGGACTTGGTTCACTTTCCGAGGACTCCAGATGGCATACTCATATACCGAAAAGAAACGGATCCGTAAGAATTTTGGTAAATTGCCCCAAGTGATGGACGTGCCGTACTTGCTCGCGATTCAAGTCGACTCGTACAGAACGTTCTTACAAGACGGTAAAACTCCAAAAAACCGCGATGATATTGGTCTCCAAGCCGCGTTTCGTTCAGTTTTCCCAATTGAAAGTTATTCTGGCAATGCTGCTCTAGAATTTGTTGAGTATAGTCTTGGTAAACCTGAGTTTGACGTTCGTGAGTGTATCCTTCGCGGCTCAACTTATGCGGCACCAATGCGCGTTAAGATTCGTTTGATCTTAAAAGATCGCGAAACTAAATCAATCAAAGACGTACGTGAGCAAGAAGTGTACATGGGTGAAATGCCACTCATGACTGAAAACGGTACCTTCGTGATTAACGGTACTGAGCGTGTTATCGTATCTCAATTACACCGTTCACCGGGCGTATTCTTTGACCACGATAAAGGCAAAACACATTCAAGCGGTAAAGTGCTTTATTCAGCACGTATCATTCCTTACCGTGGTTCATGGTTAGACTTTGAATTTGATGCTAAAGACTTAGTCTACGTGCGTATCGACCGTCGTCGTAAATTACTTGCGACTGTCATTCTACGTGCTTTAGGATATAACAATACACAAATCCTAGACTTGTTCTACGAAAAAGTGCCTGTTTACCTCGATATGGGTAGCTACCAAATTGACCTCGTTCCGGAACGCCTGCGTGGCGAAATGGCGCAATTTGATATTGCTGACAACGATGGCAAGACGATTGTTGAACAAGGTAAACGTATTAACGCACGTCACGTACGTCAAATGGAAGCGGCTGGCTTAACTAAGCTTTCTGTTCCAGATGAATACTTATACGAGCGTATTACTGCAGAAGACATCCAATTACGTGATGGCGACATTATTCCTGCAAACACCTTGTTAAGCCATGAAATCATGGTGAAATTGGCTGAAGGCGGCGTTAAACAATTTAACATCCTATTCACCAATGACATCGACCGTGGTTCATTCATTGCTGACTCATTACGTGCTGATTTAACGAAAGATCGTGAAGAAGCCTTAGTAGAAATCTACAAAGTAATGCGTCCAGGCGAGCCACCAACAAAAGAAGCTGCTGAAAACTTATTCAACAACTTGTTCTTCTCATCAGAACGTTATGACCTATCTCCAGTGGGTCGTATGAAGTTCAACCGTCGTTTGGGTCGTCCTTACGAAGTGGGTACGGATCAGAAGTCTCGTGAAGTTGAAGGCATCCTTTCGAACGAAGACATCACTGATGTATTAAAAACATTAGTTGAAATCCGTAACGGTAAAGGTGAAGTCGACGATATCGACCACTTAGGTAACCGTCGCGTGCGTTCAGTTGGTGAAATGACTGAAAACCAATTCCGTGTTGGTCTTGTTCGTGTAGAACGTGCTGTTAAAGAACGTTTATCACAAGCTGAAACTGACAACTTGTCTCCGCAAGATTTAATCAACGCGAAGCCAGTTGCTGCTGCAATCAAAGAATTCTTTGGTTCAAGCCAGTTATCTCAGTTCATGGACCAAAACAACCCATTATCTGAAATTACACACAAACGTCGTGTATCAGCGCTTGGGCCTGGTGGTTTAACACGTGAACGTGCGGGCTTCGAAGTACGTGACGTACATCAAACTCACTACGGTCGTGTTTGTCCAATTGAAACGCCGGAAGGTCCAAACATTGGTTTGATCAACTCGCTTTCTGTTTACGCAAAATGTAACAACTTTGGTTTCTTAGAAACGCCTTACCGTAAAGTGGTTGATGGCCGTGTAACAGACGAAGTTGAATACTTATCTGCAATTGAAGAAGTGGGTACTGTGATTGCACAGGCCGATTCTATGGTTGATGCAGACGGTAACTTATTAGAAGAAGTTGTATCTGTACGTCACCAAGGTGATTTCGTACGTATGCCGCCTGAAAAAGTAACCCATATGGATGTATCTGCACAGCAGGTTGTATCTGTAGCGGCGTCACTGATTCCGTTCCTTGAGCACGATGACGCCAACCGTGCGTTAATGGGTTCAAACATGCAGCGTCAGGCTGTTCCTACGTTAATCGCAGACAAACCACTTGTTGGTACAGGTATGGAAGCGAACGTAGCACATGACTCTGGTGTATGTGTAATCGCGAAACGTGGTGGTCGTATCGAATTTGTTGACGCGTCACGTGTGGTGATTCGTGTCAACGAAGACGAAATGGTTGCGGGTGAAGCAGGTGTAGATATCTACAACTTGATCAAATACACACGTTCGAACCAAAACACTTGTATCAACCAAAAAGTTCTTGTGAACTTAGGTGATGAAGTTGGTCGCGGCGATGTACTTGCTGATGGTCCATCGACTGATGGCGGTGAGCTTGCACTTGGTCAAAACATGCGTGTCGCGTTCATGACGTGGAACGGTTACAACTACGAAGACTCGATTCTTTTATCAGAGCGCGTACTTCAAGAAGACCGTTTAACATCAATCCACATTCAAGAATTATCATGTGTAGCACGTGATACTAAGCTTGGTGCGGAAGAAATTACTGCCGATATTCCAAACGTGGGTGAAGCAGCACTTTCTAAACTTGATGAGTCAGGTATTGTTTACATCGGTGCTGAAGTTACAGCGGGTGACATCCTTGTAGGTAAAGTAACACCTAAAGGCGAAACTCAACTTACTCCAGAAGAAAAACTGCTTCGCGCGATCTTTGGCGAAAAAGCAGCTGACGTAAAAGATTCATCTTTACGCGTATCTTCAGGTGTTAAAGGTACTGTAATTGACGTTCAAGTGTTTACACGTGACGGTCTTGAAAAAGACGAACGTGCTCAAGCAATTGAAAAAGCACAATTAGATGCATACCGTAAAGATTTAAAAGAAGAGTTCAAAATATTCGAAGAAGCAGCGCGTGAACGTATTATCCGTTTACTTGCTGGTCAAGAATCAAACGGTGGCGGTACAACTAAACGCGGTGACAAACTTTCTGAAGAATTGTTATCTGGTTTAGAGCTTGTTGACTTAATGGATATCCAACCCGTTGACGAAGCAATCGCTGAGCGCTTAACTCAAATTCAAGTATTCTTGAAAGAGAAGAGCCAAGAGATCGACGAGAAATTTGCAGAGAAAAAACGCAAACTTTCTACAGGTGATGAACTGACAACTGGCGTATTGAAAGTTGTTAAAGTTTACTTAGCTGTTAAACGTCGCATCCAACCGGGTGATAAGATGGCGGGTCGTCACGGTAACAAAGGTGTTGTATCTAACATCCTACCTGTAGAAGACATGCCACACGATGCTAACGGCGTACCTGTAGACGTAGTACTTAACCCACTGGGTGTACCGTCACGTATGAACGTGGGTCAGATTCTTGAAACTCACTTAGGTATGGCAGCGAAAGGTCTTGGCGATCAAATCGACAAGATGATGAAAGAGCAACGTACTGTTCTTGAGCTGCGTGAATTCTTAGACAAGATTTACAACAAAGTTGGTGGCGAGCAAGAAGATCTTGATAGCTTAACTGACCAAGAAATCTTGGCATTATCTGGTAACTTGCGTAAAGGTGTACCTTTAGCAACGCCTGTATTTGATGGTGCTGAAGAATCACAAATCAAAGACTTACTTGAACTTGGTGGTATCTCACGTACTGGTCAAACAGTATTGTACGATGGCCGTACAGGTGAACGTTTCGACCGTCCTGTAACTGTAGGTTATATGTACATGTTGAAACTTAACCACTTGGTTGACGACAAGATGCATGCACGTTCTACTGGTTCTTACTCACTAGTAACACAGCAGCCGCTTGGTGGTAAAGCACAGTTCGGTGGTCAGCGTTTCGGTGAGATGGAAGTATGGGCACTAGAAGCATACGGTGCTGCTTACACGCTTCAAGAAATGCTTACAGTGAAATCGGATGACGTTGAAGGTCGTACCCGTATCTACAAAAATATTGTAGATGGTAACCATTATATGGACCCAGGTATGCCAGAATCGTTCAACGTATTGACCAAAGAGATCCGTTCTTTAGGTATCAACATTGAACTGAAAAATGGTGACTAATTAGTTCCATTTGATCCCCCAACCCCCTGAGTTCAGGGGGGGATTCACTCCTCTTAATCTTAAGGGGAGTTTCCCGCTTAAGTAGGCGGGATTGGACGGGGGATTAGTTCAGTTAAAAAACAATATTTGTGACCCAGTTGGGAAGCGAAAATCTTCTCAACACACGGAGAAAAAAATTGAAAGACTTGCTCGATATCATGCGCAAAAAGACGGACTCAGACGGTCACGCTCCTGTAGAGTTTGATCGCATCCGTATTGGTCTTGCGTCACCAGAAATGATTAAGTCATGGTCTCATGGTGAAGTTAAAAAGCCTGAGACAATTAACTATCGTACGTTCAAACCAGAACGTGATGGTTTATTCTGTGCCAAAATCTTTGGTCCAGTAAAAGATTACGAATGCTTGTGTGGTAAATACAAGCGTATGAAATACAAAGGCGTCATTTGTGAAAAATGTGGCGTTGAAGTAACAACTGCGAAAGTTCGTCGTGAACGTATGGGTCACATCGAGCTTGCTTCTCCAGTTGCACACATCTGGTTCTTAAAATCATTACCAAGCCGTATCGGTTTGTTACTTGATATGACTTTACGTGATATCGAACGCGTATTGTATTTCGAATCTTACGTTGTAACTGACCCAGGTATGACTCCATTTGAGAAATACCAACTTCTTAACGATGAAGAATACTTCAATGCGTTAGAAGAGCACGGTGATGAGTTCACTGCGAAAATGGGTGCAGAAGCAGTTCAAGACTTGCTTAAAGATATCGATCTTGAAGCGGAAATTGCGCGTCTTCGTGAAGAAATTCCAGTAACAACTTCAGAAACTAAGCTTAAGAAAGCATCTAAGCGTTTGAAGTTGATGGAAGCATTCAACGATTCGAACAACAAGCCAGAATGGATGGTGTTAACTGTACTTCCAGTTCTTCCACCAGATCTTCGTCCGCTTGTACCACTTGAAGGTGGTCGTTTCGCGACTTCTGATTTGAACGACCTTTACCGTCGTGTGATCAACCGTAACAACCGTTTAAAACGTCTTCTTGACCTTGCAGCGCCAGACATCATCGTACGTAACGAAAAACGTATGTTACAAGAGTCTGTAGATGCATTGCTTGATAACGGTCGTCGTGGTCGTGCAATTACGGGTTCGAACAAACGTCCGCTTAAATCTTTAGCCGATATGATTAAAGGTAAGCAAGGTCGTTTCCGTCAAAACTTACTTGGTAAGCGTGTTGACTACTCTGGTCGTTCGGTAATTACTGTAGGTCCAAACTTACGTTTACACCAATGTGGTCTTCCGAAGAAAATGGCACTTGAATTATTCAAGCCGTTTATCTTTGCCAAACTACAAGCATCTGGTCAAGCAACCACCATTAAAGCTGCGAAGAAAATGGTTGAGCGCGAGACGCCAGAAGTTTGGGACGTTCTAGCATCTGTCATTCGTCAACATCCAGTAATGTTGAACCGTGCGCCAACACTTCACCGTTTAGGTCTGCAAGCATTTGAACCTATTCTGATTGAAGGTAAAGCGATCCGTCTTCACCCACTCGTATGTGCTGCGTTCAACGCCGACTTCGACGGTGACCAAATGGCGGTACACGTTCCATTAACACTTGAAGCTCAGTTAGAAGCTCGTGCGTTAATGATGTCAACCAACAACATCTTGTCTCCAGCGAACGGTGAGCCAATCATCGTACCGTCTCAGGACGTTGTCTTAGGCTTGTACTACATCACGCGTGATGCGATCAATGCCAAAGGTGAAGGCATGGTGTTTGCGGATACTCACGAAGTAAACCGCGCACTTGCAACAGGTCAGGTTGATTTACACGCTCGCGTTAAAGCGCGTGTGCACCAAACTGTGATCAATGAAAATGGTGAACGTGAGCAACAAACGATTGTTGTCGACACAACACCAGGTCGTTGCTTACTTTGGGAAGTTGTGCCTGAAGGTTTAAGCTTCGAGCAAATTAACCTTGAGATGACCAAAAAGAACATCTCTAAGTTAATCAACTCTTGCTACCGTAAATTGGGTCTTAAAGATACCGTTATCTTTGCTGACCAATTGATGTACTTAGGTTTCCGTCAAGCGACACGTTCAGGCGTTTCGGTTGGTATGGAAGACATGCTGATTCCTGAAGCGAAGTACTCAATTATTGAGAAAGCAGAAGCTGAAGTTCGTGAAATCGAACAACAGTTCGAGCAAGGTTTCGTAACTGCGGGTGAACGTTACAACAAAGTTGTCGATATTTGGGCGCGTACCAACGACCAAGTAGCGAAAGCAATGATGGATAACTTGTCTTACACCACTGTTAAAAACAAACAGGGTGAAGATGAGAAGCAAAAATCATTCAACTCAATCTATATGATGTCAGACTCTGGTGCCCGTGGTAGTGCGGCACAGATTCGTCAGCTTGCAGGTATGCGTGGTTTGATGGCAAAACCGGATGGCTCGATTATTGAGACACCAATTAAAGCCAACTTCCGTGAAGGTTTGACCGTACTTCAGTACTTCATTTCAACACACGGTGCGCGTAAAGGTTTGGCCGATACAGCATTGAAAACTGCGAACTCGGGTTACTTAACTCGTCGTCTTGTAGACGTTGCGCAAGACTTAGTGATCACTGAGCCAGATTGTGGCACGTTGGGCGGTTTAGTCATGACTCCGTTCATTCAAGGTGGCGATGTTATCGAAAACTTGGGTACTCGAGTTCTAGGTCGTGTTGTTGCTGAAGACGTGAAAAAACCGGGTACAGACGAAGTTCTTCTACCACGTAACACCTTAATTGATGAGAAACTTGCGACTTTCCTAGAAGACAACGGTGTCGATGAAGTTAAAGTTCGTTCTGTTGTATCTTGTGAATCAAGCTTCGGCGTATGTGCGAAATGTTACGGACGTGACTTGGCGCGTGGTCATCAGGTGAACCCAGGTGAATCTGTAGGTGTAATGGCTGCTCAATCGATTGGTGAGCCAGGTACACAGTTAACCATGCGTACGTTCCACGTCGGTGGTGCTGCGAGCCGAACTTCTGCTGCAAACAGCATTCAAGTTCGTAACAAAGGTACAGTACGTTTCCACAACGTGAAAACAGTACAACATGCCAAAGGTCACTTAGTATCTACATCTCGTTCAGGTGAGATTGGTATTGCTGATGATATCGGTCGTGAGCGCGAACGCTATAAACTTCCTTACGGTGCGTCAATCATTATTAAAGATGGCGAATCTGTTGAAGCTGGCGGTATCGTAGCGACTTGGGATCCGCATACACATCCACTTGTTACAGAAGTTGCAGGTAAAGTACGTTTCAGCCAAATCTCTGATGGCGTGACTGTTACGACGAAAACTGATGATGCAACAGGTATGTCAACCATCGAAATCTTACCAGTGACTTCACGTCCTGCGTCAGGTAAAGATTTACGTCCTGCAGTTGTATTAGACACCGTTGATGGCGGCGAACAGTTCTACTTCTTGCCACAAAACACCATTTTGACAGTTCGCGATGGCGAAACAATTGGTGTCGGTGATGTTATCGGTCGTGTACCACAAGAATCTTCACGTACCCGTGATATTACCGGTGGTCTACCGCGTGTAGCTGACTTATTCGAAGCACGTAAACCGAAAGAGCATGCAATCCTTGCAGAAGTGTCAGGTGTTGTAAGCTTTGGTAAAGAGACCAAAGGTAAGAACCGTCTTGTGATTACTCCGGATGATGGCTCTGAGATCTACGAAGAGTTAATTCCGAAGTGGCGTACGATTAACGTGTTCGAAGGCGAACATGTCAACCGTGGTGAGACAATTTCTGATGGTCCACAAAACCCACACGACATCTTACGCTTGAAAGGCGAAGTGGCGTTGACGAACTACATCGTGAACGAAGTTCAAGACGTTTACCGTCTGCAAGGTGTAAAAATCAACGATAAGCACATCGAAGTCATTGTTCGTCAAATGTTACGTAAAGTTGACATTACTGACGGCGGCGACACAAGCTTCATCAAAGGCGAACAAGTGGATTACATCCGTGTGATGCAAGAGAACCAAGCTGTTCTTGCGCAAAACAAATTCCCTGCGAAGTTTGAACGTCAATTGATGGGTATTACCAAAGCGTCGCTTTCTACTGACTCGTTCATCTCTGCTGCATCGTTCCAGGAAACAACGCGTGTGTTAACTGAAGCGGCTGTAACAGGTAAAGAAGATGATTTACGTGGTCTGAAAGAAAACGTAGTTGTAGGTCGTCTGATCCCAGCGGGTACAGGTTTGGCTTACCACTTAGAGCGTCGTCGTCAAGAAGCAGAAGCTGCAGAGCTTGCACTTCACAACGATTTCTCTGACGTTGACCAAGCGCTTAGCCAAGCATTTAGCGATGAGTTTAACGGTCTTTAATTAGCCCTTTAAACCAAGCATAAAAAAGCCACCTTCGGGTGGCTTTTTTTATTGATAATAAGGTTTCTTTTAGTGCTGCAAAGTATGGGAAAACGCATCAAAAAATTATAACTTGGCGATTGTTTAAAAATTGCCTATAGTCATTTTTAAAGCTTTATAAAGAATCGTAAAAACTTAAAATCAAGGGGCTAGATATGAATATTAAAGCAACATTGTTAACTTTAGGACTCAGCTTAATGACCGTGGCTGCTGTAGCAGCTGAAGCAACCACTCAAGAAAAAAGCAGCGTATCTAAAAACCTGTACTTTGCTGACAAAGATATGAAATTTCCTGAAGGCGAGTTAGCACCACCTGTACGTCGTAATGCTATGGTTGTACCCACCTTTAAAATTCAAGAAAGCAAACGCTTAACCCAAGAAGGGCAGTTGGTGTCTGAAAGTACTCATGTTGATGCAGCAGGGATGGAGTTTCGCTCTGGTCAGATCGAACCTGTTAAACGCCAGTTACAAGCTACAATCAACAAAACCCCAAAGAACTTACCCAATGAAAATAAGGTCACAGCCGAAAAAGGCGTTGTGACCAGTGATGTGGTGATTTTAGAACAGCCTAAATAAGCTTAGAAAAAATACATAAGCGCGTGATTTTTACATCATTACAGCAATTCTTAGCTTACTGTTAACAGTTTAAAAATAGTTCATGCTTAAATTGGCTTTAAACTAACAACAATCAATCAGCTAGGATGAAGATGATGAAAAAACTAATGGGCGTGGCTGCAGCAGCAACCTTAGCTATGCTGAGCTTAACCGGTTGTGAAAGCATGAACTCTAATCAACAGCGTATTGGTGCGGCAGCATTAGGTGGCGCTGTCGGTGGTGGTTTGGGCAATAGCGTGGGTGGTGGTGTCGGCTCAGCTGTGGGTGGTGGTGCAGGTGCTGCTGTTGGCAGTAAAACCCAAGGTGGATCAAATCGTAATGCAACTTACAGTGGTGTAGGTGGTGCGATTGGTTCGGCTGTGGGCAAAAGCGTTTTTGGTGGTAATGCGGGTGCAGCCATTGGTGGTGCAATTGGTGGCGGTGCAGGCGCTGCGATTGAACAAAAAAATCGCTAAACTAAAATCCAAGAAAAGCATCCTAGAGGATGCTTTTTTTGTGGCTAAAAAATATTCATCTAGGGATCAAATGCCTCTTTTTTGCAAACTCTGATAAAATGCTATTTTTATCACTCCCTCTCTTGTCTTATGTTCGCGATTCTAGCTGCTATCGGGGTCATGTTTGGCCTGTCGTTGGCTCGTGTTCCTGTGGTTTTTGCCTTGATTATTGGTGCGGTCACGGGTGGTTTATTGGCAGGCTTAGGGCTGCAAGGTACTTTAGAAGCCTTTAATAATGGATTAGGTGGCGGTGCACAAATTGCCTTAGCCTATGGTGTATTAGGTGCCTTTGCCTTAGCTTTAGCACGTTCAGGTTTACCTGATTTATTGGCGTATAAGCTGATTACAGCCTTAAAAGGCGATGCAACTGCCAAAGCCCGAAACCGAGTAAAACTCATTTTATTCTTTACGGTAGCTATGGCTGCGGTGAGTTCACAAAACGTATTGCCAGTGCATATTGCTTTTATTCCTGTGTTAATTCCGCCTTTACTGAGCGTCTTTAACCATCTCAAACTTGACCGTCGTTTAATTACCTGTTTACTGACTTTTGGTTTGGTTGGTACTTATATGTTAGTGCCAGTTGGTTTTGGTGCAATCTTCCTAAATGATATTTTAGGTAGTAATATCAATAACTTTGGTAAAGATTACGGCTTTCAAATTAGCTATGATCAAATTCCAGCAGCTATGGCAATTCCTGTGCTAGGGATGTTTGTAGGTCTACTGACTGCAATTTTCATTAGCTATCGTAAGCCACGCGAATATAAAAATGTGCATATAGAGGCATCTGCAAGTATTGCTGATGAAATTGACACAGACCAAAGTGGTGCACCTAAAATTGCCAAATTTACCTTGTATATGGCAGCTTTTGCGGTGGTGGCAACTTTAGCGGTACAGCTTTATTCAGAGTCGATGATTTTAGCGGGATTGGTGGGTGTATCAATCTTAAGCTTTGCAGGGATCTTTAAATGGAAAGAAGCAGATGATGTGATCATTAGCGGTATGCGTATGATGGCATTGGTTGGCTTTATTATGATTTCAGCGCAAGGCTTTGCCTCAGTCATTGAAGCCACTAATCAGGTGCCTGCTTTGGTTGAAGCATCAGTGCAATGGATTGGCAATAGCCAAGCACTCGCTGCATTTTGGATGCTACTGATTGGTTTATTAATTACCTTAGGCATTGGTTCATCATTCTCAACAGTGCCAATTTTAGCGATTATTTACGTACCATTATGTATTCAGTTTGGTTTTAGTCCAGCAGCGACGATTGCCATTATTGGTACTGCAGCAGCACTTGGTGATGCAGGTTCACCAGCCTCGGACTCAACTTTAGGTCCAACTTCTGGCTTAAATATGGATGGTCAACATGACCATATGAAAGACAGTGTTATTCCAACTTTTATTCATTTTAATATCCCATTAATGATTTTTGGTTGGATCGCGGCAATGGTGCTATAAACCAAACTTTTATTAAATTCTGATAAAAATACTCGGATTTTAATATCTCAATATAACCAACTTGGTCACACTTTTAAAATCGACCAAGTTGGTTGGATTAAAATAAATAAATATAAAAATTAATAACTTAAAAATAAATAAATAAAATGCTAATTTATAGATATTGCATATTAAATACACTCTAGGTTTAATATCTGTATAAATGATTTAATGAGAAAAACGTCATGTTAAAACAAATTGCAATTGTTGCATTATTGGGGATGTCTGCATCAGCAATGGCAGGCGAATGGCAAGTGAAAGTGGGTGCATCTGTACTTGCACCAACAGGTGACCACAATTTAGGTGGTGCAACTGTTGAAGCAGATCACGAATTTGGTTTTACACCATCAGTTGAATACTTCTTTAATGATAACTTCTCGACTGAGTTATTACTTGCAACACCTTTTAATCATGACGTACTTGTGAATGGTACTAGCCAAGCAAGTATCAAACATTTACCACCAACCATCACTGCAAAATACAACTTTAAAAACTCAACACGCTTCACGCCATACATTGGGGTAGGCGGCACTGCATTTATCGCATGGGATGAAGATGGCCTTGCCAAAGATGTAAAAGAAGAATTTGGTCTTGCTGGCCAAGTGGGTTTTAACTATCAACCTGCAGATGCGAAAAACTGGGGTGTGTATGCAGACGTACGTTATGCAGATTTAAGCCCAGAAGTCACACTGGTTGACGATACTAAATTTGATTTAGACATTGACCCAATTGTTTATACATTAGGTTATAGCTACAAATTCTAAGTTTGAGCGTTAAAAAAAGCCTCCATATCAGGAGGCTTTTTTTATATTTTGCAGAAAATAGCAGATTGCTAACAAAACTAGGCTATTGAATTTACAAACAATCTACTAAGCTTAAGTGAAAGATCGCGGTGATACTCTTATGAAAATACTCGTTTTGCTTGGCTTATTGGGATTGGTAGCTGCAGCGACAACTGCACAGGCGGCGAGCTTTGATTGTCAACGTGCAGAAACGCCAACTGAAAAAGCTATTTGCAATCATAATAGGCTCAATGATGCTGATGTTAAAATGGCGACTACCTATAATATTTTACGTAAATTAGTCCCGATGGGTACGCGTTCGGTGATTCAAGAAGAACAAGTCAAATGGTTGCAGCTGCGTAATCAATGCCAAGACAATATAAATTGTTTATTAGATGTCTATAAAATGCGTCAGCAAAAACTAGATTTACATCTAAGTCGAATTTATAAAATGGGACCATTTTAAAATTTTTTTAGGTTTTACCATTGAAAAAAATTGAGGTCACTCCAATAGATATTGCATCTATAAATCGAGGAATGACCAATGAGCGAAGCAAACGCACAAAAACATAGTTTCCAAGCTGAAGTTGCCCAATTGCTACACTTGGTAACGCATTCTTTATATTCTAATCCTGAAATTTTCTTGCGTGAGCTGATTTCTAACGCTTCAGATGCCTGCGATAAATTACGTTTTGAAGGTATTAATCATCCTGAATATTATGAAAATGATCCAGACTTGCATGTGCGTGTGACGCTTGATGCAGACAAAAAACAAATTATCATCTCAGATAACGGTATTGGTTTAACTGAAGCTGAAGCGATTGAACATTTAGGAACAATTGCTAAATCAGGCACCAAAGACTTTATGTCTAAATTATCTGGTGATCAAAAATCTGATGCGCAATTGATTGGCCAATTCGGGGTGGGTTTCTACTCTGGCTTTATTGTGGCTGATAAAATTACCGTTGAATCGCGCCGTGCAGGTGTAGAGGCAA
The DNA here is from genome assembly GCF_003711395.1 of Acinetobacter sp. B51(2017). GTDB lineage: Bacteria > Pseudomonadota > Gammaproteobacteria > Pseudomonadales > Moraxellaceae > Acinetobacter. Next base: position 141,432 of record NZ_PJRJ01000004.1, on the reverse strand, counting down.
GCCAGGGTGTACGTTGGGTCAGCAATGGTACAGGTGAGTTTGAAACAGAAACGATTGAAAAAACGGATCGTGGTACAGACATCATTTTACATTTACGTGAAGATGCAACCGAATACCTAGATCGTTTTAAAGTCAAACAAATCATCAATAAATATTCAGACCACATTAGCTTGCCAATTGAAATGCAAAAGCAAGTGTGGCAACAAGAAGAAGCCGCTGAAGGCGAAGAAGCGAAACCAGGTCAGTATGTGACGACAGACGAGTGGGAAGCAATTAACTCAGCCAGTGCTTTATGGACACGTAATAAAAACGAAGTCAGCGAAGAGCAATACCAAGAGTTTTATAAAAACTTAACCCATGACTTTGCCAATCCTTTGGCATGGGCGCATAACCGCGTTGAGGGTAGCACTGAATATACTCAGTTGCTATATATTCCAAGTAAAGCGCCAAGCAATATCTTTACTCGTGAAGCCAAAGCTGGGATTAAGTTGTATGTAAAACGCGTCTTTATTATGGATGATGCCGACAACTTGATTCCAAACTATCTACGCTTTGTTCAAGGTATTGTCGACAGTGCGGACTTACCACTAAATGTCAGTCGTGAGTTATTACAAGAAAGCCGTGATGTAAAAACCATTCGCGAAGGTAACGCGCGTCGTATTTTGACTATGCTCGATGGTTTGGCGAAGTCAGAAGATGAAAAAGACCAAGAAAACTTTAAAACCTTCTACCGTGAATTTGCGTCGGTGCTGAAAGAGGGTTTAGGTGAAGATCTTGCCAACCGTGAGCGTATTTTAAAATTATTACGTTTTGCAACGTCTAGCAATGATGAAGTTAGCACTTCATTAAGCGACTACAAAGCACGTATGAAAGATGGTCAAAAAGCCATTTACTATGTGACTGCGGAAAGCTTAAACGCTGCGAAGAACTCACCACAACTTGAATTGTTCAAGAAAAAAGACATTGAAGTGCTCCTTATGACCGAACGTGTGGATGAGTGGGCAATGGAATTTGTACATGAGTTTGATGGCACACCGTTACAAAACGTGGCTAAAGGTGCAGTGGACTTAGGTGATTTACAAGATGCCGAAGAAAAACAAGCGCTAGAACAAGCGGCAGAAGCATTTAAACCTGTAGTTGAGCAGTTAAGTACCTCACTAAAAGACAAAACTAAAGAAGTGCGTGTGACTACGCGTTTAGTCGACTCGCCAGCGTGCTTAGTGACGCCAGAAGGTCAATTGTCACCGCAGTTAATTCGTATGCTTAAAGATGCAGGTCAGCCTGTACCAGACAGCAAACCAATCTTAGAAATTAACCCAAGCCATCCATTGGTGCAAAAATTACAAGGTTCGGCACAGTTTGATAACTTAGCCAATGTGATTTTTGACCAAGCCGTGATTGCAGAAGGTGGTTTACCTGAAGATCCTGCTGAATATGTAAAACGTATTAATAGCCTACTGTTAGCTTAAGTTTTATAATTGCAAAAGCTCCCTACGGGGAGCTTTTTTTACGCCTCTGCTAAGCTTATGATTTTAAAAATAATGCAAAAAACCGATGCTTAAAATTAGAAAATCCTGTGTGTTTTTAATCTATAAAATAAATTATTTTTTTAAAATTAATCTATAATAGCGATTATTGAGAGATGAGAGAATCAAGGCTATGAAAGTGCTGTTGAGTTTAGTTTTAGTTGCAATGATGGGTGTATCTACCCAAGTCATGGCTGCGCCAGCAGATGATTGTATTCAAATGACCAAGCCAACTAAAATGAAATCGGCACCCCAAGTTAAACGCGTGCAACGAAACGATCGCGTTAGGTTGAATAAATTGGTCGTTACAGAAATTAATAAATTTTCTGAGCGTCAGGACACAATTCGTGAACAACGTGATGACCGTGTGACGATTGTAGCTGAACTATACTCTTAAGCTTAAGCCCATGATCGATGGGCTTTTTTTAGCTTTAGAATAAGGCTTCAAAACGAACCAGTGCACCTAGATGATGATCTTGATCTTCACGATGATCATTTAAATAGTTTAAGTCACCTTGCACAAAAAACCATTCACGTAAAAATGGCTGTCGCCACGACACAAACGGCCCCCAACTATTGAGGCGTAATAGATCTGTGTTGTAATAGCCAGCGGTGTAAATACCGTAGTTAAAGCGATTGCCGCGAAAAAATTGATGTTGACGGAAACTATAGGTCGACCAATTTAAATCATCCTCTGATTCATCGGCATAAATTAGGGAAAACTGATTGGAGAGCAGCGCTTCATTTGGGCGTTCATGCACTAACTCTAAATTGGTACGCAGATAATTTTCGCTGTCGCTACCATAGCGATAAATTTGTTCGGCATGCAGGCGAAAGTCATTTTCAAGCTGCCAATCTTTTTCTGCTTTTAAACGTAAATAAACATCATCGCCTGAGCGCAGACCTATATCGGCATCGGTGTCAAAAGGTAAACTTTTCGCAAAATTACTCCAGCGTAAGGCAATCGAGCTGTTATCTTCACGGGTACGTTTGCTGTCATAATTTTTATCTTGTGCAAGAGCAGGATTTTCATTGGTGATACTAACCTGAGTATCGAGCTGATCATCTAAGCTATCATCACCAAACACCAAGCTAAAACGCTTTTCTAAGGTAGGTAAGTCAATTTTGCCGCGAATCCGTGGTCGAATTTCGTAGCTATCATATTTATCCCACTGCTGATCAAGCAAAATTCTTAAGGTCGCTGAAGCAGGACGGTTAGGGTCAGTTTCACCAAACCAATCATCTACTTTATGTGCAGTGCCATCCACCCAGTTACGTAAGCCTTTTTGTTGATGATCAACCCAACTCTTGTCTTCAGTGGCTTGGGTGTTGGGTACAATGGGATGATCAGATTGTTTAGGAAAAATGGTGGGAGTTGCATCAATGACACGCGGAATTTGATAGAGCCAACCAGTATTTTGACGGTCTGATTGTGCCCAAAGCGTGCTACTGATGCTTGCTAAAGCGCCCAAGAGTACTATTTTTTTAGTGATGGCCATTATTATCATTAAGCATGAAGTTTTCACTTAGTGTGGTAAATTTCAGCGCCATAAGGCAAGTCATCGCTACAAAATTACAGCAATTTAAGATGCTTGTAGACAGATGGCTTCGTAAAGACGAATTGGGTCAATCGGTTGAGCTAAACCTTGAATCACTTCTTGAATCAACTGCCAACTAATGCCTTGCTGACGATCGAGTAATAAATACGGATAGGCAATTTCGTGTAAAGACAGCTGAAGACGATGATCACCATGAATGACGCGGATTTTTTGACGTTCTTTTAATAGCAATAATGGCGTGTCAGGAGTAGCAGGTGTTTCGATAAATTGAATAAATTTTTGTGTTTGAATCAAATGTACTGGAATAAATGGATAATAAGGCTGCTGACTCCAAATCAGTTCTGCTAAGGCAGTATAAGTATGGAATAACTTATCAAAATCAAATAGATTTTGCTCTAGATTTGGCCAGTCGATGCGACTGACTGCAACCAATTTATGGCCTTGAGCATGGCTAAAAATATGCGCTAAACGAATCGCTTGTAATTCACCTTGCGCACCAAATAAAGCCAAATATTTAACAAAGCGACCTTGGGCATCAATTTGCTCGGCAAGATAAATTGGCTGCTGAAACACATTATTGGTATCATGATCATGCAGTAATAAATCAACATGCTCACAGTCAATATGCTGTGGTTGAATACGGTAGAGTTGCTTTTCGCGTGCAGCTTCAAATAGTAAAGCATGGACCTGACAAGGATAACCTTGCATAACTAAGTCAGGCATCGCTTCAGGTTTTTTAGCACGGTGATGAGTTGTAATCACTTTTTTAGCACTATTTAACGGTTCTATACTGGTGTTGAGCGGCTCTACTGCCGTGTTTAGTGCTTGAGTTGCACGAGTTTGTGAGCGATTAAAACGCTGCAGATCTTGTTGTACGTGTGGCGTAGTAGCTGTTTGGCGTTCTGGATGTTTAAAATCAAAAGCTTCAAAGCTTGGTTCTATCATTACTTGGCTTAAATTAGGTTCAGTTGCACTAAACAAAGGTGGAATCTGCATGGGCTGCTGCGGATTTAAATCCAACGGCTCTAAGCCTAAATCAAAAGACAGTCCTTCACTAATATCGGTTTCTTGTTTGCGCAGTAGACGACTTATTTTGGGGGAGGGGGGCTGACTTGAGGTAAATTGCGCTTCTTGTAATACTCGACGTTGAATCTGTTGTTGGGTTTTGGGTTCAAAAACATCAGGTAAATGACTTACTGGAATGTGCATCGCTTGCTCAACTCTCTGCTTTTGCATTTGTTGACGTGCATTATCCATGGCGCTTGGCGTAGCTACAGCTGCTGTTTGGGATTGTGGCTCAGTATATAAGTCAACTTCGGCAATTGGCTGCTCGTGTTCGAGCTGCTGGGCTGCTGGGCTATTGGAGTCAAAACAGTGATATTTCATTTGCTGAGTGACTAACCATGCATAGACGGTCTCTAAGTCACCGCTGTCACTAATCAGTAACGTTTGATTTGGCATTTGTAGTAACCAAATTTGCCAACCTTCGCTTGGTTCATACAGCAAGGCCCAGCTAGACTGGGTCTGCTGATACAAGATATCTTCTAAAGCTTGATCTTGACTAAATACCCCACAGCAAAATTCGCGATAACGACATTGATAGACAAAATCTTGAGCATAGAGTAAAGGTTCAAGTTGCTGTTGTTTTGGACTGCGTTGTTGTAATAGGTAGGTGCAGAGTTGTTGTATTTCCAAAATGCGTTGTTTAGAGCGAGCATGATCAAAATAAGACAAATTGCCATTTTTTAAACTATGGATGAGTTCGGACAGTTCTTGTGTTAATAATGCTTTATCTAAGGGCTTCATCTGGCTTCTCTAAAGATATTCTTGCGCTTGTTTTAAATAACTGGCTAATAATAGATTGCTCGCAAGATCAATAATCTCATATTCAGTCGACTCTGGCTGGGCATGCAGCAGCGCAAGCTCGACTAAGTTGTCTAGACATACTGCTTGAGGCGCAATTTGACCCTGAAGTAATGCTTCTAATTCTTGCATAGGCTTAATTTAAAAAGAAAAATATAAAAATGAATAATGGTTTAATTATAGAGTTTTCGTGTCAAAAAAGGTAAATACATACGCATCTTTATTATACATATAGTCTGGCACAATAAAACACAATAATCATAGTGCAACTTTATTTTATCCAATCAGATCAGGCAGAACACAGAGCGTTCTGCCTGCAAGCGTATTATTCTGCCTGACTTTGGGCAAGCGTTTCCGTAGATGAGTTACTTTGCGCTTTAAGCTGATGGTCATCACTTGGGAACGAAGGAATATAGACAATTTCAGCTGCTGCATGTGCTGCAAAAGTCAAGACGGTGCTTGCTAACAATAAACGAATAGCATTCATAATATGACCTTTCATTTGAGAGATGAGTTCAAGATGAACTGATGGAATAATCAAATGAAGTGTAATAAAAAATAGGACACTAGAAAAATATTTAGGATGAATGGTAAGTCATTTTATTGTTTTAAATCATGTAATTATAGTTTTTATTCTAAATTTGGAGCTTAAAATTAAGCTCCAAATTTATACAACTAAACTGTTAATATTTAGGCTTATTTAGACATTTTTTCTCATACACTTTACCGCCAATCGCACCAATAATTGCACCGCTAATGGTACCAAATACTGGCAAAACACTGCCTGCAACAGCACCAATTAAAGCGCCTTTTGCTGCAGGTGAAAAACGCGATTTTTTAATTGGGCAACTGTTATCATCTTTATTGGGTTCTGGCGCGGCTGCCTGTGCTGGAGGGACATCATCGGCAAGCAGATTGGTTTGTTTTAGGTCGTCATTATTTTGCATTGTGTTATTCGCCTCTGGTCTTAATCTTGATATTGGAGCTTTATTAGCCTAAAGCGATTTTTTGATGTAGTGTGTAAAAAGGGCGACGCTTTTTGTAAATAAATGCTGCAAATGTAAAAAATCCCCAGTAGGACTGAGGATTTTTAAAGCCATGTGATTAAGAATAGTTAAGGCGTGTCACATTGCTCATCATTACAGCTTGCTGCTTGAGCTGCTGGCGGTTGTTGTGCCTTTTCTAAGACTTGTAAAAAGACTTCGCGTGGCTGTGCGCCTGCTAAAGCAATACGTTGATCAAAGACAAAGAACGGCACACCAGTGACTTTAAGCTGATCACGGGCAACTTCTTGGTCAAATTTTACAAAGTCAGCAAATTCATCTGAATCGAGTAAGTCATCAACTTCAACAGGATTAAGCCCAATACGTGCTGCGACATCTTCTAAGGTTTCACGTTCGCCAATGCTTAAGCCTTGGGTCATATAGCTATAAAATAAGGCTTCTTTGGCTTCGTTGCCCAAGCCTTTACTTTGTGCTAAATGAATTAAACGATGCGCGTTAAAAGTATTGCCTGAATTGGCTTGTTGCCAATTAAACTCAATCCCTTCGGCTTTGGCCATTTGGGCGATATTACGTTGCATTTCTTCGACTTCAGCCAAAGTGCGGCCGTATTTTTGCGCTAGACGTTCGCTATTAGAGATCGTTTGACGCTCAGGTGCTTCGCTATCAAGTTGATAGCTATGCCAATGTACTTCTAGTTCTATACCTGCTTCTTCAGCAACCTCTTCTAAACGTTTTTTGCCAATATAGCAAAACGGACATACTACATCTGACCAAATATCTACGCGCATGGGATTTCTCAAATTCTATTTAGCTTTTTAGATGAGGCTGATTTGGCAAATTTAAAGTTGCAGCAAGACAAAAAAGCAGTTGAGCGGATATTTGCGCAATTTTTGCCTGAAAAGCCAGCAATATAGGTATGATAAAGATAGCCAAGCAAGACAAGGAACTCGATATGCGCCGCGTAGTTGTTCTGATTAGTAGTGTAACGATTATTATTTTTGCCGCTTTGTTCTACCAATACCAACAACAGCAAGATGAAGTGGCACAGCTGCATGTCTATCAAACCGTATTGTATGAAAAGACAGAGCAATTGTATGCGCAGGCACAAGACTGGCAGACCCCGATTGAAATGACCACACAGGATCAGCGTTTAGATGGTGATTATCGGGTCATGGCGGACTTTATTTTAAGCTATTTAAAAGACAATGCAGAGGCGCGTAATGTATATCTACGTGAATTGCAAAGCATGGGCTGGGATGACTTTTTAGATGTAAAACGCTTGAGTGCAGATAAAAAAAATCAGTATCAACACACCCAGCAGATGTTAAGAGATGCGCGTAGTCTTGCCACGCAATATCAGCAAAATAAGGCACAACGGCATGAAACAGCCTTAGCAGCAGCCAAGCATTTAGATATTCAACCACGCTTAAAACAAACCTTATTTGAAGGTTTAGCTTTTAGTGATGATGAGCAGAGCAATGCGGTCTTTGTTTTAGAGCAGCAAATTTTAGCCAAGGCTGAAGCTATGTTTAAGATTTTAAAGGCCAATCGTTGGGAAGCCAAACAAGGCAAATTTTTCTTTTATGAAGATCAGCCTTTAGCAGAGTTTAATCAGTTGTATCAGCAGGTTTTAGAACTCAATAGCCAAATCGAAACAATAAAAAACAGCCATAAAGCCAAATTGGAAGCTAAATTATAAATAAGCGCTGTTGTCAGTAAAGTGTCAACAGTAGCGATTACACTATACGCGCTATATAACAACAATAAGGGTTTAAATATGCTCACCAAAACTTATTTACCTGATTTAGCCATGCAATATGCCGACTTTATCCATAGTCGGCAGCGTCCACAGCTACAGCGCCTTACCGCTTGGGGTAAGCAGCGTTTTTTCTTTGCTAAATATTTTGATGTAGTGGAGGAAAGTTATGATAGACAACAGATTGTATTGCGCTACCAGCAGCAGTATATCGAGCTTAATTTAGCTCAGGCTCCTGATTTTATGGATCAAAGCGCCTATTTAACTTGGCTTAGACAACAACTCAATCTGTGATTGGTATAGCTTTTGCATCGGTTGATGCTTTTGATTTGAGATGAGTTGTCATGTCTAGAATATGGATCAAACAGCCTTTAGCGGTGTTTACGGGCAATGCATTAGATGCCAGTCATGGTCTAGTTGTTGAAGGGCAGCGTATTGTTGAAGTGTTGGGGCAGGGACAAAGCCCAAGTTTGCCATGTGAAGAAATCTTTGATGCGCGTGATTTGGTGATTTTACCGGGACTGATCAATAGCCATCATCATTTTTACCAAACCTTAACCCGCGCTTGGGCACCCGTGGTCAATGCACCACTGTTTCCATGGCTCGTTAATTTATATCCCGTTTGGGCGCGTTTAAACCCTGAACAATTGCATATTGCTACTCAAGTGGCTTTGGCAGAGCTATTGTTGTCTGGGTGTACTTTTGCCGCCGATCATCACTATTTGTTTCCGCAGCAATTAACCGATGCCATTGATATTCAAGTTAATGCGGCACAAGACTTAGGTATGCGGGTGATGCTGACCCGTGGTTCGATGAGTTTGGGGCAAGCAGATGGTGGCTTGCCGCCACAGCATACCGTGCAAGCCATGCAGGTGATTTTAGACGATAGCCAACGTTTGGTAGAAAAATATCATCAACGTGGCGAGGGTGCGATGGTCAATATTGCGCTTGCGCCGTGTTCACCTTTTTCGGTTACACCAGAGATTATGCGCGAAAGTGCCAAACTCGCGGAAAGCTTAGATGTACGTTTACATACCCATTTGGCCGAAACTTTAGATGAAGAACAGTTTTGTTTAGAACGCTTTGGTTTACGCACGGTAGATTATTTAGAAAGCGTCGGTTGGCTGCAAAATCGCACTTGGTTGGCGCATGGGATTCATTTTAATGCAGATGAAATCACACGTTTAGGGCAGGCCGGTGTAGGTATTTGTCACTGTCCACACTCTAATATGCGTTTGGCTTCGGGGATCTGTCCAAGCCTTGATTTACTGGCAGCAGGCGCTCCAATTGGCCTAGGTGTGGATGGTTCAGCATCAGGAGATGCCTCTAATTTAATCTTAGAAGCACGCCAAGCGATGTACTTACAACGGCTCAAATATGGTGCAGAAAAAATCACCCCAGAGCTGGCTTTAGGCTTTGCGACCACAGGTTCAGCGCATATTTTAGGCCGCGGCCAAGATTTAGGGCAGATTCAAGTCGGTTATCAAGCAGATTTAGCCTGTTATCGTCTAGATGATTTAAAGTTTTCAGGTAGTCATGATCCAATTGCAGCGCTGTTACTTTGTGGGGCAGATCGTGCACATGATGTGATGGTGGCAGGTCAGTGGCGTGTGCGTACAGGTCAAATACAAGGTATTGATATTGAAGAATTAAAATTTAGACATCGTGCTGCAGCCAAACAACTGTTAGCGGCTTAAAATTACTTTATTTTTCAATTATATTAACAACTCATTAAGTGCCAGTGGTGTCGGGAAGCTGTTCAGTTTGGCATATATATTGCTCCATGCCTTTTTAATCAGTTGCCAAGTGTTGGCAATTCACAAAAATGACAAGGGGTGGGGCAGAATATGAGCGATCCAAAAAATACATCTCCCGAACATGAGTTTTTAGGGGTAGGTACCAGTTTTACCTATGGTTTACAGCATGTACTGACCATGTATGGCGGGATTGTTGCGCCACCACTGATTGTGGGTACAGCGGCAGGTTTAACTGGCGCACAGATTGGGATTCTAATTACTGCATCTTTATTTATTGGCGGTTTAGCCACTTTATTACAAACATTGGGGGTGAAATACTTTGGCGCGCAGTTGCCCTTAGTGCAAGGGGTCTCTTTTGCAGGCGTTGCCACCATGATTGGCATTGCGACAACGGGAGGCGGCTTTAATGCCATCTTAGGTGCGGTGATTGCCTCTTCAATCATTGGTTTACTTATCGCGCCTTTTTTTGCCAAGGTGATTCGCTTTTTCCCACCTGTGGTGACAGGTTGTGTGATTACTATTATTGGTTTATCGCTGTTGCCTGTCGCGGTGCGTTGGACGATGGGTGGTAATAGCAATGCGCCAGATTGGGGGTCGTTACAAAACATCGGTTTAGCTGCTATGACATTGGGAATCTTATTACTACTGAGTCGTTTTGGTTCGGAAGGGATTCGTCGTACAGGGATTTTACTGTCAATTGTGCTAGGTACAATCTTGGCTTATGTACTTGGATTTGGCGATTTTTCTAAAGTTGGTGATGGTGCTTGGTTTGCAATGCCTGAGTTCTTAGGCTTTGGTATGCCAACTTTCCATTTATCTGCCATTTTAGCCATGACTATTGTCATGATTGTGACTTTAACTGAAACCACAGCCGATATTATTGCGGTAGGTGAAATTGTTGGCACAGAGGTAGATGATAAACGGATTGCCAATGGTTTACGTGCCGATATGTTGTCATCAGCGATTGCGCCATTTTTTGGCACATTTATGCAAAGTGCCTTTGCGCAAAACGTAGGATTGGTTGCGATTACTGGAGTAAAAAGTCGTTTTGTGGTGGCAGCAGGCGGTTTAATTTTGGTGTTTTTAGGCTTATTGCCAGTGATGGGACGTTTAATTGCAGCAATTCCAACGCCTGTATTGGGCGGTGCAGGTTTAGTGCTCTTTGGTACCGTAGCCGCGAGCGGTATTCGTACCCTTGCGAAATTAGATTATAGCCAGCAAAAGAATTTGATTATTGTTGCGACCTCTTTAGCAGCGGGCATGATTCCAATTATTGATCATTCTTTTTACGCACAGTTCCCTATGTGGTTTAAAACGCTGTTCCATTCAGGCATTAGCGCAACCTGTGTAATGGCAATCTTGTTAAATATTCTGTTTAACCACACTAATTTTGGCAGTAAGATTGTATCCAATAAAGGCAATACAGTAGCTGTATTACCAAAGCATGAACATTAAGTCTTAATGTAATATGCAATTGAAAAAGGATGGTGAATACCATCCTTTTTTGCTTAATTTAGAGCAATCAATTAAGCAAATTTCTTTTTAAACCAAGAGAAAATTGATTTTTTCTCTTCAGCAGCATCTGCCTGCACTTCAGCCGTTTTTTCAGCGGCTTCTGCTACGATTTCAGCTTTTTCAGCAGCAGCTTTTTGTTCAACTGTTGCAAGGTCTTGAGCAGCTTGTGCTTGCACTTGTGCAGTTTGAGTTTGTGCTGTTGTATTCACTGCAGCAACTTTAGCTGCAACGGCATCTTTTACTGCAACGGTTTTTTCATTGGCAACCTGTTTTGCTGTTACCGCTTTTGCGACAGCAGCATCTTTTACTTCAGCAGTTTTAGCTACAGCAGCTTCTTTATTCGCTACAGCATTAGCTACCACGGCATTTTTAACTTCAGCTGTTTTAACTACCACAGCATCTTTTGCAGCTAAAGTTTTGGCTACAGTGGCTTCTTTTACAGCTACAGTTTTTTGAGCTGTTGCTTGGCCTGTAGCAAGCGCATCTGATTTAACATCCTGTAATTGTGTAGTTACTGTTTGTTTTAAAGTTACTGGTGCAACTGGCGCAGTTGTTTGTGCCATTGCTGCAGTTGAGCCAGCGACCAAAGTTACAGCTAAAACTGTTTTGATTGCGTTCATGTTTATCACTCTTTAAAAAAAGATAAAAATTAAGGCATTGATACTAACGCCAAAATTTAAAAAATTTATCAAATTAGCATAACAAAAATAAAATATTGTGTGAAAAATAGACTAATTTAACAGTGTTATAACAGGATGTTGCAAAGGGGATACATAAAGGTCTATTTACCTTTTCTTTGTATTCTTTCTAATAAATAATTGGGATTATGTAATTCCTCTCGAAGTAATAAATGTTTCTTTAATCTAGCCCAATGCGGCTTTACTTGCTTTTTTATAGCCGGTTCATTCATTATTCTTGCAGCTCTTAACGCATAGGTGATGTAGTTACGCTTGCCTAAATAAGAAAAACGGTAATATATATGTTTCTTATTCAATTTTAATAATGGCTGATTTTTTCTTAAACGAGAGCAGTTTATACGGATCAGATGATTATTTGTCATCTTCACAACTTTCATAACTTTATGTGAATATTTTGTGAGTCCTGAATCACGTAATAATATTTGCTTACCATCATAGGTGAATCCTAAATATTGTAATTTCTCGTTGTTAACAGTAATGCCATTTTTGAATTGCAATATTTGAGTTTTATCCGTTTGAATTTCTAAGTTTATTTTGCTAATACTTTTTTGAATTTCCAATAAAATATTCTTGTCATCACCAATATTACAAATAATTAAAATATCATCACAGTATCTATAATATTTTCCACCAATCCTATCCACCTTATGTTTTATAAAATCATCAAATGAAAGCATATAAAAATTGGATAAAGCAGCACTAATAGATGAGCCTTGAGGTATCCCTTTATTTTTTTCATTTTTTCTAATGAGATTTTTTTTACGTACAAGTTGTCTAAATTCTTTTATTGAACATATTCTTGTTAAATCATTATGTTTTTTATTAGGTGATAATTGCAAAATTTTTAGTAACTCATATTTGTCCACATAAGAGAATTTTGTAATTGATTTATATACCTGATAATGATCTTTTGGTAGAAAAGATGTATTTAAAATTTTATTCCAGCTATCTTTAAGTAGTTTATGATCCAAATTATCAAAAAAACCTTTTATATCAACACATAATACTGAGCAATTCTGACGCTGCTTGATTTCATTAAATACATCTTTAGCAATATGAATATTACTAGGATAATTTGGATTTTTTCTGAAAGCAAGAACGCATTCGGTTAACAAATTTTTAGTTAATAACTCTTCATACAGGGATGATAATTGAAGAGAATAATAAGCATAGATAGCACTATCTAAATGCGATGCATATTTTATTTCCCGCTCTTTAGGTTTTTTTTTACGAACAATATACTTTTTCTTTTTAGTGCAATATTACTTTTCTACCTTTTGAGATGTCATAGTAAAATGCATGAAAGGTAAAAATGAATGTTGCTCTATATTTTTAGGATCAGTGACATATTTGAAAATAATTTCAGAGGAAATAGATTGGTCAAAATGTAGGTAATTTTTTCTTCTCTCATTAAAAAAATTATGGTCAATCTTCATATTAGAAAACTCAAGAGAACGGTTGATGGTAATCCTCGTGTGTGACGTTCTTGTGATTATACAAGAATTCTCTTGAGCATACTTAAGCTCTAGTCTAGTAGAGCCCTCTAGAAATGCAGTTTCTACACCATCTATAAATCAACAAAGGTGTATAATATGCGAAATATCGTTTACATTGTTAGCATCATGATGCTAGCAACCGCTTTAGAAGCGTGTAATCTCCCTGCAAGTGTACTAGAGTGTATCCTAATACTTACAGAAGTAATATTTGCAAATCAATGACCTTCCCCATACTCTGTAGTATGGGCATAATTATAGTATATAAAAGCATCTATAAATTCAATATATATTTGATTTTAAAAAACAATCCCCCGCATAAAGCGAGGGATTGTGTTAAGTCTTTATAACTTAAACACGTTCAATGATGGTCGCAATGCCTTGACCAACACCAATACACATGGTCGCTAAACCAAGCTGTGTATCTTGCTGTTCCATTACGTTAAGCAATGTTGTGGTAATACGTGCACCTGAACAACCCAGTGGATGACCCAATGCAATCGCACCACCGTTTAAGTTCACGATGTCTTGCTTCTCATACAGGTCTAAACCTTTGAGTACCGATAAACCTTGTGCAGCGAAAGCTTCATTTAGTTCTACAGTTTGAATATCGTTAATCGACAAGCCAGCACGTTTTAAGGCTTTTTGCGTTGCAGGGACAGGACCATAACCCATCGTTGCTGCATCACAGCCTGCAACCGCCATAGAACGAATCACTGCGCGTGGTTTTAAGCCTAATGCTTGCGCACGCTCTGCCGACATTAATAGCATGGCTGAAGCTCCATCAGACAATGCTGAAGAGGTTGCCGCAGTCACATTACCTTTCGGGTCAAATACTGGACGTAATGAACGGAAAGTTTCAATGTTGGCATCTGGACGAATTACTTCATCGATGTCGCATAACACTTTAAAACCATCCGCATTATGACCTTCTACACCGACGATTTCGTTTTTGAAACGACCTTCTTGCGTGGCAGCCCAAGCGCGTTGATGTGAAGTCACACCAAACTGATCTTGTTCTTCACGGGTGATGTTAAATTGACGACCTAAAAGCTCCGCAGTTAAGCCCATCATATTGGAAGCTTTAGCGAAGTATTTAGAGGATTCTGGGCTAATGTCGATACCAAAACCCATTGGCACATGGCTCATGTGTTCTACGCCACCAATCACAAAGATATCACCTTGGTTGGTTGCAATTTGCGCCGCTGCGGTATGAATCGCTTGCATGGATGAACCACATAAACGGTTTACGGTTTGACCCGCGACGGTTTTTGGGAGTTCAGCCAATAATGCTGCATTACGCGCAATGTTAAAGCCTTGTTCTTGAGTCTGACCCACACAGCCCCAAATTACATCTTCAATTTCATTGACATCAAATTGGTTACGAGCAACTAAAGCGCGAATCAGTTCGGCTGATAAACGCTCTGCACGTACATTGCGGAACATGCCGTTTTTGGTTTTGCCCATGGCAGTACGTACGCCATCAACGATGACAACGTCACGAGGATTTAAAGTAGCCATTCGTGTCGCTCCTTAACCGTAAAATTTCTTGTTATTAGCAGCCATGTCGCGCAGCATTTGTGGCGCTTCGTAGCCTTTACCTAAGTGTGCATATTTGTCGCAAAGTGCCACGTATTCAGCCACACCTGTTTGGTCGATATAACGACATGGACCACCGCGGAATGCAGGGAAGCCAACGCCCATAATCATCGCCATATCCGCTTCAGCAGGGGTTGCGACGATGTTGTCTTCTAAGCAACGGACAGTTTCGTTGCAAAAGGTAATCATCATACGGTCAATAATTTCGTTGGCATCAAACTCGCGTTTTTCACCAGTCACGCTTGGTGCAATCACGTCATATGCAGTTGGGTCAACGGTTTTGGCTTTTTTGCCTTTTTTATCGAGTTGGTATTTGTAGAAACCAACATCGTTCTTTTGACCTAAACGCTTCGCTTCATACATCAGTTCAATTGCGCCTTTGAAATCAAGTTTCATGCGGTCAGGGAAGCCTTCTGCCATCACTTCTGCGCCGTGTACGCCGGTATCAATCCCGACAACGTCCATGAGATAAGCAGGGCCCATTGGCCAACCAAAACCTGACATGACTTTGTCGATTTGTTGGAAATCTGCACCGTCACGGATTAATTGGTCAAACGCGCCAAAGTACGGGAACAATACGCGGTTCACTAAGAAGCCCGGGCAGTCATTGACCACAATTGGGGTTTTACCCATTTTTTGTGCCAGTACAACAGTGGTTGCAATCGCTTCAGCTGAGGTTTTTTCACCACGAATGACTTCTACCAATGGCATCAGTGGCACTGGGTTAAAGAAGTGCATACCGACAAAGTTTTCAGGACGTTCTAAGCCTTCAGCTAAGCGCGTAATTGAAATCGTTGAAGTGTTTGACGCAATAATGGTATTTGGACCAACTTTGCTTTCAGTTTCACGTAATACGATGTCTTTAATTTTTGGATTTTCTGTGACCGCTTCAATCACAATATCCACTTCTTTAAATTCGTCGTAGCCTAACGTTGGACGGATACGCGCTAAAGTTTCGCCCATTTGCGCAGGCTTCATTTTTTTGCGTTCAACTTGCTTGGTTAACAGCTTGTTGGCTTCATCCATACCTAAAGCCAGCTGCGCATTGCCAATATCTTTCATGATAATGGGTGTGCCTTTGCTGGCTGCTTGGAAGGCAATACCGCCACCCATGATGCCTGCGCCAATTACAGCTGCTTGCTTAACTTCATGCGCGCCTTTTTCGTATTTCTTCGAGGTTTTCTTCACGACTTGGTCGTTTAAGAACAAACCAATCAGCGCTTCAGATTGTGGTGTAACCGCAGCTTTAGCGAAGGCTTTGGCTTCTTCAGCTAAGGCTTCAGCACGGCCAAAACTTGCGCCTTTTTCTAAAGAATCAAGTAGCAGTTTTGGTGCAGGGTACTGTGCAGGTTTTGCTTTAGCAAACACTACGCCTTTAGCTGAGTTAAACGCCATGATTTGCTCAATCGCGTTTAATTTTACCGGCTCTAATTTTTCTTGACGTTTCGCTTTCCAGTCTAAACGACCTGCAATCGCTTGCTTGACTAAGTCAATCGCTGCGTCTTGCAGTTGGTCGTGAGCAACGACAGCATCGACTGCACCTTCTTTCAGTGCTGCTGCGCCTTTACGTGGGGCTGAAGTCGCAATCCACTCTACAGCGTTATCCACACCAATCACGCGGCTTAAACGTACTGTGCCGCCAAAGCCTGGAATTAAGCCGAGTTTCACTTCAGGTAAGCCGACTTGTGCTTTGTCTGACATCACACGGTAGTCACACACCAAGCACATTTCAAAACCACCACCTAAAGCCACGCCATTAATGGCAGCCACTTTCGGGATGTCTAAATCTTCAAATGCATTAAACGTGTTATGTAGTGCTAGCACCCACTCCACAATTGCATCTTCGCCTGCGGCAAAGGTGGTTCCAAATTCAGTGATATCAGCACCCACAATAAATGTGGATTTACCTGAGGTCACAATCAGACCTTTCACGCTGCTGTCTGCTTTTACAGCATCAATTGCAGCTTGAAAGTCATCGATAGTTACACGGTTAAATTTGTTGACCGACTCACCTTGTAAGTCAAAGCGGAATTCTGCAATTCCGTCCGTAAGCATTTGGACGGTAATGGCATTGCCAGCGTGGATCATGCCTGATCTCCTTTATTCTGGAGGACTTTTTACGTTAATGTTGTGAAGTGTGTGCGTATATTCCTGCGCACATCAAACCTGCCTCATCTTACGATAACTTTATGTTAAAAAAACATCACAAGTTGCATCTTGCCGTGACGCGAGGGTCATCTATTTATCTAGAGTTTCGCTGCAAGCTTATATAGGGATTTTGTAATGCTTTGTGGCATAAAATTTTAAAGCAGCTGTTTCTATTTAACTTTTTGCTGTTTAAAGCAACTTAGATTTAAGCAAGAATTGTAATTTTTGCAAGTGATTTTGTCTTAGCTTTTAGTCAATATGGTCAATAGCAAGAGATAGGTAAGCTGAAGCAACTGCGGCTTAACCACAGTTTATAGCCTATTTAGGCAGTAAATTCTGGCTAAAAAAGGGGGTGCTGTGAGTATCTAAAGCAGCGCGAAGAGAGATCTTTCAGAATGAGAGATAAAAAGATTGTTTCGTGCGAAAATTTAACTTTAGAATGCAATATTTAACTTGGGGGGAGATGGATGAAATTCGCATATTTAGTAGTATTGGCAGGCGCACTGCTGAGTACTCATACAATGGCAAACTGTACAGATCAAGCGACACAAACCGATATTAATCTGTGTTTGGCTAAACAATATAAACAGGCTGATCAACAGCTGAATCAAATTTATAACAGCTATGCCAAAAGCTTAGACAAAGCAGATAAAAAGTTGTTGGTGGCTGCACAGCGTGGCTGGGTGACCTATAAAGAAAAAGACTGTGAGTTAATCGCGAGTGGCTATAAAGGTGGTTCGATTTACTCACAACTGGTGACGCAGTGTTTAACTGAAAAAACCAAAGTACGAATCAAAGAATTAAACTATTTAAAGAATTGTAATTTAGCCTCTACAGAAGCCGAATGCCAATAACTAAAAACCACGCTGTAGCGTGGTTTTTTATATTTTAAGCCTGCACTTGAAAATGACCGTTTTGGTAATCCAGTTGCAGCTCCAAGACTTCAGGATGCTGTAGAAAATATAAAGCCAATACCGGTTCAAGTTCGGTGCGGATTTTACGACCTAAATGCCGCGCGCCATAACGAATATCATGATCTTGATAAAAATGCGCTTTGGCTGCATCGGTTAAGCGGACTTGGCGTTTTTGATGTTGTAAACGCTGATTAAGTTTGCCAAGTTCAATCTCGACCAATTGCGGTAAGGCATCATTTTGTACCGGTAAATAATGCAAAGTACGATCAATACGGTTTAAAAACTCAGGATCAAACTTACGCTGCATGACTTTTTCTATAATGGTTTGTGTAGGTACGCGTTTTAAACACAGATCCTGCATTTTTTTAGGCAAGAAATTCAGCTTATCGAGATATTGCTGCGCCGCCTGTGCACCGACATTACTGGTCATAAAGATCATGCAATTGCGAAAATCAATCGTCTTTGTGCCCGCGGTTAAGGTCAGTTTTCCGGTATCTAATACATTCATTAAGCCACGTAACACTTCAGTCGAGGCTTTTTCTAGCTCATCAAACAGCATAATCCCGGGGCGAGTATGTGAGCCTGCAATCGCTGTTTCATCAAATAAGCTATGACCTTCTTTAGACCCCACATAGCCGGGCGGTGCACCGGTGAGTGCTGCTGCATAATGCTCTTGCGCTAAGGTATTCATATCAATCCGGCAAAAGGCATCGGCACGGCCATAAATTGCTTCACTGATTAAACGCACGGTTTCAGTTTTACCTACACCGGTTGGGCCAAGCATTAAAGTCACCGATAAAGGGCGTTCAGGATTAGAAAAATCGGCTTTCACCACATGCAGCATTTTTTCGATTTCATTGAGCGCAGCATCTTGGCCAATGATGCGCTGACGCAATTTTTGCATCACCTCGGTCGGCTCAAAATGAAAACGTGGTTTACCAATTAAACGGTCTTTTTCTGACAGACTATGACTAGATGTAGCCGGCTGAATAATATGCATGGCATGCGAAGATTGCGTCATAACATGAGTTCCCTAAAGCAGGACTGCAGCATAACAAAAATGCAGCAGCCAAGGCATACGTTTTAATGATGACCTTATTGCTAAAAACGACTGTGCGGCTATTAATCCACTACATAAAGCTGCTTGAAAATAAGGATTTAACCATCACATTATGAGGGTAAATATTGCTAGTCATAGGTTCACTGTGAACGAAAATGCGCGTCCTCATATCGAAAAAATCTTAGCCAACATGACTACCTTGCCGGGGGTGTATCGCATGTTGGGTAAAGACGGTGAACTGTTGTATGTGGGTAAAGCCAAAAATCTTAAAAATCGTGTTTCGAGTTATTTCGTCAAAACCATTGAGCATCCAAAAACTCAAGCGTTGGTGGCGCGGATTTATGATATTGAAACTTTGGTGGTGCGCTCGGAAACCGAAGCTTTATTGCTCGAGCAAAATTTAATTAAGCTACATCGTCCGCCATATAACATTATGCTGCGCGATGATAAATCTTATGTGTATATCTATGTTTCGGCAGATAAACCTTATCCACGCATTGCCAGTGGGCGCGGGAAAGGCAAACATCAAGCAGGGAAATTCTTTGGCCCTTATCCAAGTGCTGCCAATGCCAAAGATACGCTGTTAGTGTTACAAAAATTATTTAATGTACGCCAATGTGAAAATAGCTATTTTGCCCAGCGTAAACGCCCATGTTTGCAATACCAAATTAAACGCTGTAGTGGGCCCTGTGTCGGGCTAATTTCGCCGGAAGATTATCAACAAGATGTGGCGAACTCGTTACGCTTTTTACAAGGCGACACCAAAGAGCTGAATCAAGAATTGATTGGCAAAATGGAAGCGGCAGCGGAAAGTTTAGAGTTTGAAAAAGCGGTGTTTTATCGTGATCGTTTGGCCTTGCTGCGTGACGTACAAGCCAATCAAGCGATTTATAAAATCAAAGGTGAAGCAGATATTTTAGCGATTGCCTATCAGGCCGGTGTGACTTGCGTGCAAATTATGCATGTGCGTAATGGCAAAATGTTGGGTGGCAAAAGCTATTTCCCCGATATGCAAGGCGATGATTTAGGGCAAATGCTAAATGACTTTATCGCTAATTTTTACTTTCAGGTGGCAGATGAAGTACCCAGTGAATTGATTGTCAATGTGGCATTACCAGACCAAAAACAACTTGAGCAAGCTTTAACGCAGCAGTTTGAGAAAAAAATTCAAATTAAACATAAAGTGCGAGAAACCCGTGCCGAATGGCAAGAGTTAGCACAGATGAATGTGCAACATGCGATTAAAGGTCAGTTAGCCAATCATTTAGAACTGAATGAACGTTTTCATCAACTCGAACAAGTACTTGAGCGGCCTATAGACCGTATCGAATGCTTTGATATTTCGCATACTATGGGTGAAGCGACCATTGCTTCGTGTGTGGTGTTTGACAGTGGCGGTATGCGAAAACGCGATTATCGTCAATTTAGCATCGACGATATTACCGAAGGCGATGATTATGCCGCGATGCGCCAAGCCTTAACCCGTCGTTATAGCAAGCATATGTTGCCGGATTTACTCTTGATTGATGGTGGTAAAGGGCAGCTGAATATGGCGATGCAGGTGATGCAGGATTTAGGCCTCACTGAGCAGGCTTTTTTGGTGGGAGTCTCCAAAGGCGAAGGGCGTAAACCGGGTTTAGAAACCTTACATTTTACCGATGGGCGTAAAGTACAGTTGCCTGAAGATCATAAAGCACTGCACCTCATTCAGCAGGTACGCGATGAAGCGCACCGCTTTGCCATTACCAAGCATCGTGCCAAACGCGATAAACGTCGTAGTTCATCGGTGCTTGAAGCCATTCCTGGTTTAGGGCCAAAACGCCGCCGTGATTTACTCACCCATTTTGGGGGTATTCAAGGCGTACTGAAAGCCTCGGAAAAAGATTTAAGTTTGGTGCCAGGTTTAGGTGCTGTGATGGCGCGCACAATTTATAAGGTGTTACACGAATAAAGCCAAGGTGCTTGACCTGTGCTGATGGTTACAGCTAGTGACACTGTGGGGCATTTCGTATAAAGTGGCGCTATTCACACGAAAAAACCAAAATCATTGGCTGGTTTGATCTACAGCATGGGGAAGCGTTGGCGGTGTCTATGACAACAGGTCGTATCCTGAATATTCCTAATATCTTGACCTTAGCGCGTATCGCGTTAATACCCGTATTTTTGTTGGTGGCGTATTGGCCGCCGGCAGTGGGGGTTGATGGTCATGACGGTAGCATGACGCGCCATATTGTACTGACCGCAATTTTTGTCATTGCAGCAGTCACCGATTGGTTTGATGGCTATTTAGCACGTACTTTAAACCAAACATCGGCTTTTGGACGCTTTTTAGACCCTGTAGCTGATAAATTGATGGTTGCGGCTGCTTTAATTGTCTTGGTGCAATGGCAACCGACGATTTCGATGGCATTTGCGGCGATTGTGATTATCTCGCGTGAAATTACCGTATCTGCCTTACGTGAATGGATGGCGGAACTAGGCGCGCGCACTAGCGTTGCGGTGTCTGCGGTGGGTAAATATAAAACTGCATTCCAAATGATTGCGATTTCAGTCTTTTTACTTAATTGGCCACCACTTGAAACCTTGGCGTATTTACTGCTGTATACCGCGGTGATTTTAACGCTGTGGTCGATGTTTATTTACTTAAAAGCAGCATGGCCATACTTAAAACAGCCGTAAAATAAAAGCTCCTCCTTGAGGGGCTTTTTTGATGACCTTGAAAAATTATTTACCCTATGACGGTATTGTCGAAGATTACGGCACTATCTTTAGCCAACAAGATGCAGCCGATTGGTTTGCCTATTTACAGCATCAATTGCCTTGGCAAGCCGATGAAGTGCGCATTTATGGCAAGCATCATGTCCTTAAACGCTTAGTGGTGTGGTATGGCGATGCAGGGCAGAACTATCAATATTCAGGGATCGAGCGGATTGCGCTACCGTGGTCCGATGCAATGTTGCAACTCAAACACTATATTGAGCAGTTAACCCAAAGCCAATTTAATTCCTGTTTAGCCAATTTTTATCCCTCAGGTAATGAAGGTATGGGTTGGCATAGCGATGATGATATGTCGCTGGCCTCAGAAACCACAATTGCGTCTTTGAGTTTTGGAGCGAGTCGTAAATTTTATTTGCGCCATAAACAGAGCCAAGAAAAAGTCAGTTTAGCGTTAAATAGCGGTCAGTTAATTGTGATGCGCGGTACAACGCAGCAACATTGGCAACATCAAATTCCTAAAATGCTACGTGTGCATGAACCACGCATTAACCTGACCTTTCGGCAATTTGTGCTTTAGCTATGGGTTTCTTCTTCGCTATCATCTTCAAAGGTTTTGGCGATTTTTTCGATATTTAAACTCTTGGCCATGGCATTAAAAATCTCTTTATAAACCCCATCTTGATGGTACAAATGGTCATGTTCGCCGTGTTCAGCAATCCGACCTTCTTGCATGACATAGGTATAATCGGCATCAATAATTTGCGACAAACTATGTGAAATAATAATCACAGTCCGATCTTGTTTGATCTCATCTAGGCTCTGCTTAATTTGTTCTGTGGCAATCGCGTCAAGGCTTGCGGTGGGTTCATCTAAAAAAATAATCGGTGGATTTTTTAAAAACATGCGTGCAATGGCAATGCGCTGCTGTTGACCACCAGAAAGCATTAACGCGTCACTGTCATAGCCCTCAGGTAATTGTAAAATTTGACTATGGATTGAGGCTTTTTCTGCTGCCAAATAGACTTCTTCATCTGTGGCATTCATTTTACCGTAACGGATATTTTCAAAAATAGAGCCTTGGAAAATATGGTTTTTTTGTAGCACTAAACCAATTTGATCACGTAAATATTGGGTATCTACATCGTTTAAGTCCACACCATCTAGGCGAATACTGCCGTCGTTAGGCAGATAAAATTTATCCAGCAAGCTAATTAAGGTTGATTTCCCTGCGCCAGATAAACCCACCAAAGCGGTAATTTTGTTGGGCTGAATGGTCATCGAAATGTCTTTTAAGGCATGGTGACCATTGGGGTAGAAGAAATTGACGTTACTAAGTTTAAACTCACCATGAATCTGTGGTTTTTGTGCGCCACTAGCCTCAATCTCATGATCCGCTTCTAAAATTTTAAAGAAGCTTTCCGAGTAAATCATGGCATCATTGACTTCATCATAAATGCGATGCAGCGAGCGAATTGGGGCTGAAACGTTATTAAAGAGCAACACATGATACATAATCATGCCAATACTCATTTGCCCATCGAGGACGAAATACGCGGTTAAAATAATGATCAGGACAATGCCAATTTGCTCAATAAAGGTTTTTAAACCATCAAAAATAAAACTGGTTTGCCGAGTATGCATCTGATTTTGGGTTAAATCACGTTGTAAACTCAGCTGTTTTTCCGCTTCAATTTGTTCGCGATTAAAAGATTTAATCACGGTAATCGAGTTAATAATGCTTAAAATGCCTTGGCTTTTTTTCTCACGACCATCACGTAAATTACGTCGCCAACTGCCTAACTTTTGTGCCTGTTTATAGGTCAGCCAAAAATAAATTGGCACAATCGCGGTTGCGACCAGTCCCACATAAAAATTGGCATAGTACATTAAACCGAGTGCCACAATGGCGCTGGTAAACAGCGGTAAAATATCAATAAAAAAGATTTGTACTAAGCGGGTCAGTGAACCAATACCACGGTCAATACGGGTTTGTAGTTTGCCTGCTTGGTTATTGTCTTGGTTAAAAAAAGCCAAACGATAGGTCAAAAACTTCTCGATAATGCCTTGGGCTAAATCTTGTGAAACAAAGATTCTGAGTTTTTCGCCATAAAATTTTTGCCCAAATTGCACAAAAGCATTAATGATTTCTTTGCTGAGTAAAATGATAGAAATGGTAATTAAAATATGCCAACCGGCATCTAAGCCAAGACCTTGTTCTAGCAAAGCATTAATTTGATCGACGGCATATTGTAAGGTCAAGGCATTGACCTGTGCGGTAAATGCACCTACAAAAGTTAAAGCTAAAGTGGCAATAACCAATAATTTATAGGGCTGTACAAAGGGACGTAATTTTTGAAACAGTTGCCATAAATTCATAACGGTCGCTTTCGCTTTATAGTTATCAGGTCATTTGAGTGTAGCGAGATTGGCTACTTAAACTGTGGAAAAATTGTCAAAAAAAAGCCCATGTTAAACATGGGCGGAGTATAAAGTGCTCAAGACTTTTCTTGTTCAAGCGCCATAAATTTCTTTTCAATTAAAGCGGCATTCTCTTGTAAAATCTCGATTAATTTCTGTAAATTTACAAATTCAAAACGATTCTTAGACGCAAGCAAGGTCAAAGCCAGCGGGGGTTCTTTACTCGAGAATTTTACAGGTACTGACACACCAGCAATATTGGGATCAAGTTCACCATTAGAAAAGTAATAACCCTGTTTTTTAATTTTTTTCATTAAGCTTAAAAATTCTTCTTCACTATGGGCAAAGTGAACTTCGGCCAGTTGAGCAGAAAAGCGTTGGTAATAGTCTAAAATTTGCTGTTTAGGCAAATGTGAAATGATAGCTTTAGGTGAAGAACCTACATAGACAGGACGTGGGCAACCTCGTCCATAAGACAATAAGCTCATGTTTTTAAATACTTCATCATGTAGATCAATACATGAATCATAGTTTAAATGCGTCAGTAAACATGAAAACTCGGTGCGTTCGACAATATCTTTAATAAATGGAATGCTAATTTGTACTAAAGGGTCAGTGGTTCTAGAAATATAATCCAGCACAGCAATTTTAGAGCCTAAGGTGTAATCACCCGAAGTACCGCTTAAACGCTGTAGTAATTCGGCAGAAACCAATTCTTTTAAATAGCGGTAGCTGGTGGGTTTAGATAGGCCAAGCTCTGCACTGATCGTATCGACATTAATCACCGGACGAGATACCGAAAAAAGGTCTAAAACAGTCAGAATTTTACCAAAACTAGAAAGCGCCATAATTACCTGCGTACTCAAAAAATGTTTAATCAATAGTAATTCTCGATTACTTTACAACAAAAATGATACCCGCAGGCAAAGCTTTTTGGGCTATATACGCAAATCAATACAATTTAGAAAAATATATAATAAAGCAGCATGATTTGTATGAAGATTGCTGGCGAGTTTTAGAGTTGATTCTTTATATAAGAGATTCAAGTTGTAAAAATGCCAGCTGGCGTGGTTTTATATCTCATTAGTACGTTTTGCTGCTTAAAACAGCAATAAAAAAGCACCTTAACGGTGCTTGTAAGATTAAGGCTTTACACCTTGCGGATCACGATACCAACTTTCAATAAATAAAGCCGCAGCCATACTGTCAGCAGCAATATTTTTACCACGACCTTTAGCTTGATAGGATATAAGTTCATCGCGTGCTTCACGCGTGGTTAAGCGTTCATCGACCATTAAGGTTTCAATGTTGGTTTGATGACGTAGGCGACGGGCAAATTTACGCGCCCGAGCAGAAAGCTCAGATTCGCTGTCATCCATATTTAGGGGTAAACCCACTAAAAAAAGGGTGGGTTGATATTGCTTGACGATTTTAAGCAGATTGTCCCAATCAGGAATCCCATCGCGCATTGGAAACAAGGCGAGGGGATTCGCACTATGAATCAAGGATTGACCTACGGCCATGCCCATTTTTTGTGTGCCAAAGTCAAAAGCCATTAGCATATGGGGTTGGTTTAAATCAGGCATGTCCAATCTCAGAAGATAACCAAGTGCGGTCGAGGCCCATTTTTTTATAGGCAGCGTCCCAGCGCTCGGCATAAGGTAAATTAAAAATTAAATCCATATCAGCATCGCAGACCAACCACTCACCGCGGGCAAGTTCTTGTTCAAGCTGATTTTTATCCCAACTGGCATAACCAAGTGCAATTTGATAATTGCCTACACCTTGGTTGTGCGCAATCGCATCCAAAATATCTTTGGAGGTGGTAATACACACGTTTTCACCAACCGCCACCGAAGAATGCCAAGTCGGCTGACCTGTATGCAAGACAAAACCTGCTTCAGGGCGTAGGGGGCCACCTTGTAAGACTTCATGTGGATGCACATGGTCGGCAGTGATTTCAAGGTCATTGAGTAACTCTTTCACCTGAATACCAGATGGGCGGTTAATGATAATGCCTTGAGCACCATCTGCATCATGCCGTGCCAGATAAATGACGGTATTTGCAAAAAAGTCATCCGCCAAATCCGGTGGGGCAATAAGGCAACGGTGCGTCAAATATTGTTTATTTGGCAATGCGGCAAATCTCCTTTTTTGCGTGAGTACATCTATTCAAATTACTAGAGTCCGACCAATAAACCAATGTCTTTTTGTGTATTTACATTACAGCTGTTGGAATTTGAGCTGACGTAGCTGTTTGGCATGCTGCAATGTGGTTTGATTAATTTCAACACCGCCTGTCATACGTGCCAATTCTAAAATACGATCTTCTTCATTCAGCTCAAAAATGGTACTACTGGCTGGATCAGTTTGTTGTTTTTGCACCAATAAGTGCTGATCAGATTGGGCTGCGACCTGTGCTTGATGCGTGATACATAAAATTTGCACATGTTGTGCCAAGTCTGCCAGTAAACGCCCAACGATTTCCGCGGTACCGCCACTAATCCCGACGTCAATTTCGTCAAATACTAAAATCTCGGCATCGGTTTTCTCAGCATTCATCACTTGCATCACCAATGCGATACGTGACAATTCACCACCAGAGGCCACTTTGGCCAATGGCTGTGCTGGCATACCTTTGTTGGCTGTAAACAGTAATTGCACCAAACTTAAACCTTCAGCATTGGGTTGCTCTAAAGGCTCAAACTTAAATTCAAAATGTGCTTCAGGTAGCGCCAATTGCTTGACTTGTTCAGTGAGTTTAAGCGCCAAAGGTACGGCTGCTGTACGGCGTAATTGGTCTAGGGCTTGGGCATGTTGCATAAAATCTTGTTCAGCCAAAGCAACTTGCTCGGCTAAGGTTTCTGGATCTTCAAGCTGTTGTAGCTGCTCGAGCTCTGCTTGCCAGTTTTCATATTCTTGTTTTAATTCTTCAGGTTGGCTACGGTATTTACGCGCCAAACGATGGAACAGTTCCATGTGGCTGTTTAGCTCTTCCATGCGTTCTGGGTCAAAGCTTTGACGATCAATAAATTGACGAATACTACTGGTGGCATCATCCAGTTCACTTTGCGCATTGAGTAAAGAGTTATAAATATTACCCAATTGTTCGCTACGTCCTGCATGATCTTCTAAACGGCGAATGATGCTCGACAATTCTTGGTTTAAGTTTTGCTCGGCATCATCTAAGGCAGTTAAGGCATAACCGCAATCTTGCATGATGCTTTCATGGTGACTTAAGCGATCAAACTCTTGTTCGATGTCTTGATAATCAAGCTGTACCACATCTTCGAGTTCTTCAAGTTGTAACTCCAAAGTTGCCATACGTTGTTGGCGGGTGGCTTGGGCATCCAATGCAGCTTGATGCTGACGAATGGTGTGTTGCCAAGTTTGATAGGCTTCACGTACGGTTTGGGCAGGTTGTTGTAACTGACTATAACGATCTAACCAACGTTTAGGATAAGGTTGCTCAAGGAGTTGTTGCTGACTGTGCTGGCTATACAGTTGTACCAATAAGCGCCCCAATTCTCTGAGTTCAGTTAAGCTGCTAGGACGACCATTAATCCATGCTTTAGAACGACCTGTAGCAAAAATCACTCGGCGTAAATGGATTTCGCCTGAGTCATCATCAAGTTCTTGTTGTTGTAACCATTTTGCTTCGGGGCTATGGTCTTTATAACTAAACACCGCCGTGACATCAGCTTTATCACAGCCAAAACGTACATAGTTGGTGTCGGTACGTTCGCCTAAACAGGCAGAGAGTGCATCTAAAAGTAAGGATTTACCAGCACCGGTTTCACCTGTTAACACATTAAAACCGCTGTTAACATCAAGGGCAAGGCGTTCAGCTAAAGCAAAATTGATCAGAGTTAAATGTGTCAGCATAAACCCATCCAGGCTGCAAAAAAAATGAATAAAAAATCGTCAGCTTTCTTTTGTCATCGCCAGACTTTTATTCTAAGATGACGTAAAACATAACAATTCTATATTAAATTAAATATGAAAATACAATTAAGTTTTTCCAGTTCGCCCTATTCAACATTAAAACAACAACCCAACGCGACAGCAGCGGGAAGCGTAGCTGCGATTCCAGATCAAACTGCGCTAAAACAACAGTTAGATCAGTTGGCGATACGTTTTCGTGATGCGATTGCAGTATCGGATTATCTTACTGCACATCAAGCAGTGAAAGAGGTACTGGCCTTAGTACCTAAGCATCCCACTGCGAAAATGGATTTAGCATTTACAGCGCTGCGTTTAGAGCGCTATCAAGAGGCATATCAGCATTATTTAGAGGTATTGGAGATGCCAGCCAGTGAGCTGAGCTACCATGTCTATGATGGCTTGGTTGAAGTGTGTTTGGCGCTAGAATTAAATGCAGAGCGACAAAAATATGGCGCTTTGGCACTGTTACATAAGCAACGCGAAGTCGAAAAGAATCATATTTTGACCTTTCCTAAACAGCGACCTGAATTTGATCCAAGTGAGCCTGAAGAAAATATTATTAGCTTTGCTTTAGATAGTGCTGATCCGCGCTATTGTGAAAGTGCCATATTAAATGTGCGTTATGCGCAAGATATTTTTCCAGAATGGACGTGTCGTTTTTATATTAATGATGCCGTGCCGATGGATGTACAACTGCGTTTAAAAATTGCTGGGGCGCAAGTCAAAAAAGTGCCGCAAAACCAACAGCATTATCCTATGGAGTTTTGGCGCTTTTTAGTCATGGGTGATCGTCAAGTCAAATTCTTCTTAATTCGTGATGTAAATACCTTGCTATCGCGCCGTGAACGCGCTGCGGTCAATGATTGGTTAGATAGTGAATATTGGTTCCATCATATGCGCGACTATGCCACCCATACAGAGCTGTTATTAAGTGCATATTTAGGTGGCTGTTTTGGGCCCTTTAAGCATATCGAAAGTATTTTGCAGCAGTACTGGCAATTGCATCAGCAGACGCAAAAGAAAGATCAAGAATGGTATTTTTTAAGACAAATGTGGCCAACCATTGCACGTAGTTTATTAATGCATGACTCACAGGGATATGCCAGTAATGCAGTGGCATTTCCCGACTATGTCGCTAAAAGTGATTATGAAAAAGCCCACTATTTTTATGTGGGTGCAGATTTAGCAACCCCTGTAGTCGAAGTCAAAGTGCATGAGCCTGATGCTAAACAAGTACGCTGGCATTTAGTCGATGAGCAGCTCAATAGTATTTGTGCTTATGATTCTAAAGTAGAGGCAGGCAAAATTCGTATGAACTTGCCACGTCCTTATGCTGAATCTTTAACAACAGGGCAGTGGAAAATATGCCTACAACCCTATTAAACAATATTGTATAAAGGGAGAAAGGGACATCATGAAAACAACAATAGCCTTGCCGCAAAGAAAAAAAACATTAACTAGACAACAATTAAACCAACGCTTAACTGCATTACATAAAGAATATAAACAGCAACGACAACTTGGAAATGATCAACAAGCTTACCAAAAGCTAAATGCTGCACATCAGCTTTTGCCTGATCATCCAATCATATTAATTGATCTTGCTTATTTAGAGTTGCGTCTAGGCTTATCAGCATTATCAACAAGCTATTCCTCTTGTTGAGCAATCCAAAGCCATTAATCTCTATGATGGTCTGACTGAGGTGTGTCATCATTTAGGATTAAAGGCAGAACGCCAAAAATATGGTGCATTATCAGTTGCTTTAAAAAAACAGCAAGTAATCACTGCTGCAAAAACAAAAATCTCTAAGCCGCGCCCACTTTTTGATCCAACTCAGCCCCAACGCAATGTGATTGCTTTTTCGTTATTTGGTGCTGATCCACGTTATTGTGAAACTGCATTATTGAACCTCAGGTATGCTCAAAAAATTTATCCTGCTTGGACTTGTCGTTATTATCTAGACAATAGTGTTCCATTGGAAATTCAACAGCGTTTAAAAGAGCAAGGTGCTCAAGTGATTCAAGTAAATATGGCACAACAGGCTTATTCTGGCTTAATGTGGCGCTTTGCTGTGATAGATGATCCAGAGGTGCAATTTTTTCTTATTCGAGATGCAGATTCTTTAGTGTCATATCGTGAAGCTGAAGCTGTGAATACATGGCTACAAAGTGACAGGTGGTTTCATTGTATGCGTGACAGTTATAGCCATAGTGAGTTGTTATTGGCTGGGATGTGGGGTGGCTGTGTAGGCATATTTAATGATATTCAAGAAAAAATACAAAATTATGTTAAGACAGACGATTATTTAAGTGCTCGTGTTATTGACCAACATTTTTTGCGGCATTGCTTATGGCCAACTATTGCACAAAGTTTAATGACACATGATTCGCAAGCCTATGAGCCGAATGCTATAGATTGTGTCACTCCTGAAAATCAGATGCCTTATGAAATGGAATCCTCGTTTCATGTTGGAAGTAACTACGCAGCAGCATGTGTTGAGGTACCTGTCCAGTACGAACAAGGTGCACAATTGAGTTGGCAACTGTTAGATGAGCAGGAACAAATAATTTGTAAGTATCAATCTCAGGTTTTAGCAAATCAAAAAATCCAAATTCATTTACCTAGACACTACGCTCAGAATATACAACAAGGGCAGTGGAAAATATGTCTACAACCCTATTGATCAATTGATTAGTTGTTGACGCAGATTTAAACTACAGCGATTGGAATATTACAACATACTATTTGTGGAGAAAAAGCATGTCGATGCAGTTTGATCATGTATCTGTAGTAAAAAAATCAAATGTTTACTTTGGCGGTTTATGTGTGAGTCACACGGTACAATTTGCTGATGGCACTAAAAAAACTTTAGGCGTGATTCTGCCGACTTCTCAGGCATTGACATTTGAAACCCATGCACCTGAGCGTATGGAAATTATCTCAGGTGAATGCCGTGTACAAATTGCTGACAGTGCCGACAGCGAACTCTTCCGTGCTGGTCAATCTTTCTATGTGCCAGGTAATAGCCGTTTTAAAATCGAAACCAGTGAACCTCTAGATTACGTGTGTCACTTCGAAGGCTAATTCAAGCAATTTTACAGTGAATCAGTTAAACTGTAGTTGTTCAAATCCTGTAAGGTGTACTTTGCAGGATTTTTTGTTTTTGGCATTGTCACAGTTAAATCTTGAGGTCGTTCATGGCTAAATTAGAATATTTTTATGGCGTTCACTCTGTGGAGTCATTGTTAGAGCTTGAGCCTGAGCGCGTTTTGAATCTGTTTACCTTAAAAGGTCGTGATGATCAGCGCTTAAAGAATATTTTGGCTCTTGCAGAACCGTTTGGCATTAGCGTACAGCAAGCGAGCCGCGACAAATTAGAAAAAATGGCGGGTCAACCCTTCCATCAAGGTGTGGTGGCAGCAGTACGTCCGCATCCCACTTTAAATGAACAAGATTTAGATGCATTACTCAAAAATAATCCAAAGGCCTTGTTATTGGCTTTAGACCAAGTGACTGATCCGCATAACTTAGGTGCATGCATTCGTACCGCAGCGGCGATGGGTGCAGAAGCAGTGATTGTACCGCGCGATCGTTCGGCAAGCTTAACGCCTACAGCACGTAAAATTGCTGCAGGTGGTGCCGAAAAAGTCAAATTTATTCAAGTGACTAACTTAGCGCGTACTTTAGGCAACATTAAAGATGAATTTAATGTGCAAGTGGTGGGTACTATGTTGGATGAAAAAGCCTTGCCAATTCATGAGTTTGACTTTACCGGCACAGGCGTTTGTGTGGTGATGGGAGCAGAAGATACAGGTCTACGTCCAATCACTCAAAGCCAATGTGACCAAACGGTGTACATTCCAATGGCCGGCAACTTACAAAGCTTAAACGTCAGTGTAGCGACAGGTATGGCGTTATACGAAGCGTGTCGTCAACGTAACGGAAAATAAGCATGTCACCCAGATACCAAGGTTATTTATTTGTTCTGATTACCATGTGTATCTGGGGCGGCTTTACCCTCACAGCCCGCCTCAGTGCCAATTGGCAAATTAGTGCTTGGGATATTACTGCACTGCGTTTTGCTTTGGCCTTTATGATTTTAATGCCAATTTTAATCTATAAAAAAGACACTGCTTTTTTATGGAATCGACGTGCCTTTACTTTAGCCATGATTGGTGGCTTAGGGTATTGCCTAATTTGCTATACAGCCTTTCATTATGTCCCTGCGGCACATGCTGCAATTTTCTTAAATGGCTGCATTCCGCTATGTACTGCGCTGATGGCATGGCTGTTATATAAAGCGCCGTTTGATAAAAGTACTTGGATTAGTGTGCTGATTATGCTGCTGGCAATTGGCAGTATGAGCTATCTGATGTACCAAGAAACAGGCGTTGCCTTTGGTTTTGGCGATTTACTGTTTTTTAGCAGCGCTTTGTTGTGGGGGACTTTTAGTGTATTGCTTAGACAATGGAAACTGTCGGCTTGGCATTCGATGGCTAGTGTGGCGATTTGGTCAGCCATTGTTTACATCCCAATTTACTTAGTGTTTTTACCAAAAAATTTAAGTGAACCAGAACCGATACAACTGCTGCTACAAACGATTTTCCATGGGGTGTTTGTGGTGATTATTGCCACACTGACCTATGTTGAAGCCATTAAACGTTTAGGGGCATTTAAGGCGGGCAGTATTGTGACCCTTGCGCCATTTATGGCGGCTATTTTGGCGGTACCCTTACTCGATGAACCGCTCAGTATGGCCATTATTTGTGGTTTGGTGGGAATGGCGATTGGTGCTTTGCAACCATGGCGTTGGATGGGGCGTAAAGATCCTTTAGCCGCTAAATTGGCAGAAAAAAAGCAGTCTTAAGACTGCTTTTTTTATTGTTCGCTTAAGGCTAAATAATGTAAATGTAAGGGGCGAAGTTTGGTATAGAGATGTGCAAGCTCACCATCATTTAATACAATATCATCAGCTAAATTTTGCTTTTGCTCACGCGACATTTGCGCAGCAATAATGCTTTGAATTTGTTCGAGGCTTTGTCCATCACGCTGTGAGGCACGGGCAATTTGTAGCTCAACACTGGCATCAATTAATAGTGTGCGTGAGGTAAGTTGGTTTTGCTGACTTTCAAATAAAAGAGGCGATACCAAAATCACATAAGGACTGGTGGCTTGTTCAAGCTGCTGAATAATCGATTGACGAATTGCAGGATGAGTAATGCTGTTTAAGGTTTGCCGTGCAGCATTATCTTGAAATACATGTTCACGCAAAGCACGACGATTTAACTCGCCATTATCCAGTAACACCCAATCGCCAAACGCAGCGACCAATTGTGCTAACACCGGTGAACCAGCTTCGACTACTTCACGCGCTACGATATCAGCATCAACCACACAAATGCCTTGTTGCTCAAACCATTGACTTGCTGCAGATTTTCCGCTGCCAATGCCTCCTGTTAAACCCACAATCAAACGCATAAGGCGATCCTTAACCTAAGTAAACTTGCATGATTTGGTCGCCCCATAAAAAGGCAATCCAGCCAGCAATTGCAATATAAGGACCAAAGGCAAACGCCTGATTTTCTTGGCGTACTTTGAGTAAAATAATCCCAATAATCGCACCGACTACGGATGAAAGTAACACAATCAACGGCAGCATTAAAGGGCCCATCCAAGCGCCTAGGGCAGCGAGTAATTTAAAGTCACCATAACCCATGCCTTCTTTGCCAGTCACGAGTTTAAAGAGGTAATATACGCTCCATAAGCATAAGAAACCAATCACATAACCCCAAATGGCTTGTGTGGGCGTAGTATACAGCGCATAACTGTTGACGATTAAACCTAAAGCCGCCAGAGGCAGAGTATAGCGATCTGGTAACAATTGGGTATCAAAATCAATAAAGGTTAACGCGATTAAAATATAAGTCAGTACTAAACCAAATAACATCTGTACAGTTGGCCCCAACACTGCCACCACAACCAAAGCGCAGGCTGCGGTCAGCAATTCAATCAGCGGATAACGCATGCTAATTGGGTTTTGGCAATTACCGCATTTGCCGCGCAGTACAAGCCAACTCAGCAGCGGAATATTTTGATACCAACGAATCGCGGTTTTACATTTTGGGCAAGTGGAAGCCGGTTGGCTTAAGCTAAACTTGCTGTCATCGATGATGGGCTGTTCAGGATGCAACAACATTTGGCATTCATTGTGCCATTCTTGCTGCATCATTTTTGGGGTGCGATAAATCACCACATTTAAGAAACTACCAATACACAGGCTGAAGAGTCCAACCACGATATACAGCGCAGTTGGGTTGTTGCTTAAAAAATACACAATGTCTTGCATTAGACCACAGAACCCATTTGGAAGATTGGCAGGTACATGGCAATGACTAAACCACCTACGAGTACACCTAAAATTGCCATAATCAGTGGCTCCATCATAGAGGTTAAGCCATCTACCGCGTTATCGACTTCGTTTTCATAATGGGTTGCAACTTTATCGAGCATGGCATCTAAGGCACCTGATTCTTCGCCAATTGAGACCATTTGAATCGCCATTGAAGGGAATTTATTGGTCGCACGCATGGCAAACTGTAATTGTTGACCTGTAGCGACGTCATCACGGATTTTGAGTACAGCTTCTTCATAAACCACGTTGTTGGTTGCACCCGCAGTTGACTCTAGTGCATCAATGAGGGGTACACCGGCAGCAAAGGTCGTGGCTAAGGTGCGGCTATAACGCGCGATAATGGCTTTATAAATTAGATCACCAAAAATCGGCAGTTTGAGAGCGGCTTTGTCGAGCGCATCGCGGAATTTTTTACTGCGTTTTTTCGCTTCTAAAATCAAAGCAATCGCAATAGCAACACCTATAATTAAAATAAACCAGTAGCTTTGCATCCAGTTTGACATATTCACTACCATTTGCGTAAAGGCAGGTAAGTCAGCACCAAAGGAGCTAAACAGGTCTTGGAAGACAGGTACCACTTTGACCATCAAAATAATAGTGACAATCACCGCCACTACAATCACGGTGGCTGGATATTTCATGGCTTTTTTGATTTTTTGCTTGAGTAACTCGCTCTTTTCTTTATAGACCGCGACACGGTCTAGCATGGTTTCAAGCGCACCAGATTGTTCACCTGATTCCACTAATGAGCAGAATAACTTGTCAAAATGCTGTGGATATTTACGCAGAGCGCCAGCAAAGGTATTACCACCTTCGACTTCACCTTTAATGCCCAGCACCACTTCACGCATGGCAGGGTTGTCTAAACCTTCTGCCACAATTTCAAAGCTTTGTACCAAAGGCACACCCGCTTTCATCATGGTAGCAAGCTGACGGGTAAAGATGGTGATATCTAGAGTGGTGACCCGTTTTTTGGTAAACGCTTCAAGAATATTTTTTTTCTTTTCTCGAATGGTCTTAATGGTAATCCCTTGCTTACGGAGGGTGACTTTAGCTAAAGCCATATTCCGTGCTGGAATTTCCCCCTTAATCTTTATCCCCTTACGATCAACACCATCGTAGATGAAAGTTGGCATCATCTGTGCTTTTTTGACAGCCATGCAAGTTATCCTTATTTTAAATACTTGGTCTATTCGCTGGTTACGCGGTTCACTTCTTGTAAAGAAGTGACGCCTTGCATCACTTTAAGTAAGCCTGAACGACGCAGGTTACTAAACCCCAATGCTTGTGATTGCTTGGAAATTTCAATGGAATTGGCATCTTCCATAATTAACTTAGAAATTTCAGGCGTAATTTTCATTACTTCATAAATCCCGACACGCCCTTTGTAGCCTTCACGACATTCACTACAGCCCACAGGCTGATAAATTTGAAACTCTTGTTGTAAATCTTCTTCGCTAAAGCCCATTTCAAGTAGGCTGTTTTTTGGAATCTCAATCGGCGCTTTACATTGTTTACATAAACGACGTGCTAAACGCTGTGCAATGACTAAGTTAACCGAAGTGGCAATATTAAATGAAGGTACACCCATATTGCGTAAACGGGTTAAGGTCTCTGGTGCACTGTTGGTATGCAGCGTTGACATCACCATATGACCCGTTTGCGCGGCTTTAATAGCAATTTCTGCTGTTTCTAAATCTCGAATCTCACCCACCATGACAATATCTGGATCTTGACGTAAGAATGAACGTAGCGCTACCGCAAAGGTTAAGCCGACCTTGGGATTGACGTTGACCTGATTAATCCCTTCTAAGTTAATCTCCACAGGATCTTCGGCAGTGGAAATGTTGGTATCTTCGCGGTTTAAAATATTTAAACCTGTATATAGTGATACGGTTTTACCCGAACCTGTTGGCCCTGTAATCAGTAACATGCCTTGCGGTTTGTCCAAGGCTTCCATAAACAAAGCTTTTTGATCAGGCTCATAACCCAAAGCATCAATACCGAGCATGGCACTGGATGGATCTAAAATACGCAGCACGATTTTTTCACCGAAGAGTGTGGGCAGGGAGTTAACACGAAAATCAATGGCTTTGTTTTTAGAAATTTTAAGCTTAATACGTCCATCTTGCGGCACACGCTTTTCTGAAATGTCCATTTGTGACATGACTTTTAAACGTGCCGATAAACGGGTGGCTAATTGCAACGGTGGGGTGGCAATTTGACGTAATACCCCATCAATACGATAGCGCACACGATAAACCTTTTCATAAGGTTCAAAATGCAAATCTGATGCACCCATACGAATAGCGTCAATTAATAACTTATTGATATATTTAACAATAGGGGCTTCATCTTCTGCCGTTGGTTCATCATGATCATGATGCGGTTCTGGGTCAGCTTGTAAGTCTAAATCTAAGTCTTCGTCAAAATTAAAAGTGGTGTCTTCGGCAAAATTGGCTTCAATGGCTTTTTCAAGTTTGTCATGTTCGACAATCACCAGTTCAACATTCTTTTTGCTGTTAAAACGAATCGCATCTAAAGCATCAATATTGGTTGGGTTACTGGTCGCTAAATACAGCAAATGCCCACGTTGATAAATGGGTAAGACACGGTATTTTAAAATTAACTTATCTTCAATTAAGTCAGTGATTAAGTTAGACGAGTCGTAGGCATTTAAATCAAATAATGGCTCACCAAATTCTTGGGAGATTTTTTCTGCAATGGCGTAAGGCGGGATATTTAAATGATCAATTAAAAAAGGGACAATATCTTGTTCAGTTTTCTTGGCACTTAAGATCGCCTGTTGCATTGCTTCAGCGCTAATGACGCCGTCGTCGACCAAGCGTCGAATAAAGCCTGTGAATTTCGGCGCCCCGTGTGTAAATGACATGCCCCAATCGTCCTCAACATAAATTGTTTATAATACGTATAACAAAATTATACTTTTGTTGCGTGAAAATACTATATCTCAAAGTGTGGTGTTTGCCTTAAATATGGAGTAAAAATTGAACGAGTTAGAATTAAATCTATGCTTTTTCAATATTTAAGCTACCAAGATCAAGCGAAGTTGAATTTGTAAATTCATGCAATACAAGAAAGTATGCTTAAAAATTTACAATTCCGTGTAGAATATGCGCGTTTTTATGAATTGTTTTTTATAGGTCATTTATGTCGGCTTCGACCATTACCCCTTGGGTTATAGGCAACTGGAAAATGAATCCAGTGCAGGCACAAGCACAGCAATTGCTGAATGAATTTAAACAATTATTGCAAGATCATGGTATTGCAGAAGAAAAGTGTCATTTAGGAATTGCGCCAACGATGTTGGCTTTAAGCACTGTGCAAGCACAATTGTCTGATGCGGTGCGCCCAGTGTATAGCGTAGCACAAGACGTATCGCGTATTGCGGGTACGGGTGCTTATACGGGTGAGGTCAGTGCTGAACTTTTGCTGGATGCTGGTATTGGCTATGTGTTGATTGGCCACTCAGAACGCCGTGAGATTTTTGCGGATAACCGCGACAGCTTAAACGCTAAAGTACAAAATGCCTTAAATGCTGGTCTAAAAGTGATTTACTGCGTAGGTGAAAGTTTAGAACAGCGTGAAGCGGGTCAAGCAGAAGCAGTGGTATTGCAACAAATTTGTGATATTGCTGGCGTGGTTGCTGCTGAACAGTGGGCCAATATTATTGTGGCTTATGAGCCAATTTGGGCGATTGGTACAGGTAAAACAGCTTCTCCTGAAGATGCGCAAGCGATGCATGCAAAAATTCGTGAAGGCTTAAAGCAAATCACCAGCTATGGCGCGAGCATGGCTATTTTGTATGGTGGTAGTGTAAAAGCTGAAAATGCAGTAGAGTTAGCGGCCTGTCCTGATATTAATGGTGCACTTGTTGGCGGTGCATCACTCAATGCCCAATCTTTCCATCAGATTGCTTTAGCATTTGCCAATACACAATAATTAGGAGTACAGCATGCAAACTTTTGTGCTGGTCGTACATATTATCTTAGCCTTGTTAATGATCGTATTAATTTTAGTACAGCACGGTAAGGGTGCGGATGCTGGCGCTTCCTTTGGTGGTGGCGGTGCAGCAACAGTGTTTGGTGCTTCGGGTTCGGGTAATTTTTTAAGTCGCTTAACTGCAATTTTAACTGCGCTATTTTTTGTCACCAGTTTGACTTTGGCGATCTTTGCTAAGAATCAAAGTAATGACTCATATAGCTTAAAATCAGTACCAAGCACACAAACTGCACCAGCTACATTGTCTGAAACTTCACCAGTTGTGCCAAAAAGCGCAGAATAAGCTTCCCTTTTTGTAAAGGAAGGATTAGAATGCGGGCTGCTGCGGTGGTGGTGGAATTGGTAGACACGCTACCTTGAGGTGGTAGTGCTTTCGGGCGTGGGGGTTCAAGTCCCCCCTTCCGCACCAACTTTAATCCAGAAGTTAAGTTGGTGTAAGCGGCAAATCTGTTGATGCGGGATGGAGCAGTCTGGTAGCTCGTCGGGCTCATAACCCGAAGGTCGTTGGTTCAAATCCAGCTCCCGCTACCAATCTTATTTAGCATACAAACTAAATAAGAATCTAACTTAAAGTTAAATCAGAGAATTTTGTATATAGTTGCGGGATGGAGCAGTCTGGTAGCTCGTCGGGCTCATAACCCGAAGGTCGTTGGTTCAAATCCAGCTCCCGCTACCAATCTTATTTAGCTTGCAAACTAAATAAGCATTTAGCCTTTAAGTTAAATGAAAATAATTTGTATATGTCGTTGCGGGATGGAGCAGTCTGGTAGCTCGTCGGGCTCATAACCCGAAGGTCGTTGGTTCAAATCCAGCTCCCGCTACCACTTTTAATTAAGCCAGAACTTAATTAGTGCGATTAATTTTTAGATTGAAAATTAACCGTAATACAGATATAATTTTTGCACGTTGATGCGGGATGGAGCAGTCTGGTAGCTCGTCGGGCTCATAACCCGAAGGTCGTTGGTTCAAATCCAGCTCCCGCTACCAAGTTTTCTAAAGGCTCACAAAAAGGTGGGCCTTTTTGCACAGTGGACATTTGTTTTCTGTGTAATAATGAGGGCGATTGACGCCCTTTTTTATTGGCTATCGTGTAGTGTCGACATCAATTGGTCAAATAGTCATGTTTCACTACTATTATAGTCCTGTCCAATCTTATGGTCGTTCTGACCATTGAATCGCACAAAATTGACGAGAGTAAATGAAGCTATCAAATAAAACTCAAGCACTCCAAGACCTAATCGCTCCGGCTGTGCAAGCTTGTGGTGTTGACCTGTGGGGCATTGAATTTTTGCCACAAGGGAAACGTTCTTTATTACGTATTTATATTGACAAAGAAATCGATCAAAACGCAGCGCCAGTTCTAAATGAAGATGGTGAAGAAGAGCAAGGTCGTGGTATTGGCGTACAAGATTGTGTTCGCGTGACACAGCAAGTTGGCGCAATGCTCGACGTGCATGATCCAATTTCAGGTGAATACTCATTAGAAGTATCTTCACCAGGTTGGGATCGTCCATTCTTCCAATTAGAACAAATGCCGGCTTATGTAGGTCAGCAAGTGGCATTACGCTTGATCAGTGCTGTAGATAACCGTCGTAAGTTCCAAGCAAAACTTGTTGCTGTGGATCTTGAAAACGAAATGATTCAAGTGGAAGTTGAAAAACAACAAGTGTTGGATATCGACAGTCACAATATTGATAAGGCAAATTTAGTCTACCAAGACTAATTTAGAAAGAATCTGAACGAATAGGTGACTTATGGCACGTGAAATTCTTACCGTAGTAGAAACGGTTAGTAACGAAAAAGGTGTACCTCGTGAAGCAATTTTCGAAGCGCTGGAGCAAGCGTTAGTTGCTGCCACGAAAAAGAAATTTTACGAAGGCACACACTCGGAAGAAGCACGTTTACGTGTAGAAATTGATCGTAAAACGGGTGACTACCGTACTTTCCGTCAATGGGAAGTCGTGGCTGATGAAGATCACGAAATGCCAGCTTGCCAAGACGCGATCTCTGATGTTGATCCTGCGAAATGGTCAATTGGTGACATTCGTGAGCTTGAGGTTGAATCGATTGATTTCGGTCGTATTGCAGCGCAAATTGCCAAGCAAGTGATCGTGCAAAAAATTCGTGAAGCAGAACGCGCGTTAATTGCTGATGCTTATGAATCTAAAGTCGGTGAGCTGATTTACGGTGAAGTGAAAAAGCAAACTAAAGATGGTTTTATCATTGATCTAGGCGAAAACGCTGAAGCGTATCTTGCACGTGAAGAAATGATTGCAAAAGAAATTTTGCGTCCTAAACAACGTGTCAATGCGATTCTATTTAACGTCAACCGCGAAGGTCGTGGCGCCCAGTTACAACTTTCACGTGCTAAACCTGACATGCTGATTGCGCTGATGAAAAAAGAAATTCCAGAAATTTCTGAAGAAATCATCGAAATTAAAGCAGCTGCACGTCAACCTGGCGTTCGTGCTAAAATCGCTGTAAAAACCAACGATCACCGTATTGATCCTGTAGGTGCTTGTATTGGTATGCGTGGTACACGTATCCAAGCAGTCCAACAAGAACTTAATGGTGAACGTATTGATGTTGTGGTATGGTCAGATGATCCAGCGCAATACATCGCAAGTGCTTTAGAACCTGCTGATGTATCAAGTATTGTGATTGATGAAGATGCAAAAACTGCAGATATCATCTTTGCAACCAGCGATCAGCTTGCTCGTGCCATTGGTTCACAAGGTCAGAACGTACGTTTAGCGTCAGAATTAACTGGCTTTAAACTCGATATGATGCTTGAATCAGAGTACCAAGCACGTCAACAAAATGAAGCACAACAATATCTAGACATGTTTGTGTCGCGTCTTGATATTGCTGAAGACCTAGCAATGGCTTTAGTGGAAATGGGCTTCACTTCGTTAGAAGAAATTGCATATGTTCCAGCAGAAACATTCGATGAAATCGAATTAGATGCTGCAACAGTTGAGATGTTACAAGGCCGTGCTAAAGAAGTAGCTTTAGCAGACGCACTGAAACAACAGGAAAATATCCAAGATCCAAGTGCTGAACTTCTAGCAATGGAAGGAATGACACAAGAGATTGCCTACGCGCTTGCTGCTCGTGGCGTGGTCACTGTCGATGATTTGGCAGACCAAGCTACTGATGATATCGCAGATATCGAAGGTTTAGGTGCTGAGAAAGCGGGTCAACTCATTATGAAAGCGCGCGAATCATGGTTTAACTAGGAGGTAATATGGCGGACAAGTCGATTAAAGATTTGGCATTGAGCGTTGAGCGCTCGGTTGAAACACTTTTAGAGCAAGTTCGTGATGCAGGTTTACCACAACGTAAGCCTGAAGATATTATTTCCACAGAACAACAAGATACCCTCGTGAACCATTTGAAGAAGATTCATGGTCAAGACGTGGGTCAAGCAGGACAAATCACGTTGAAACGTAAAACAACCAGCACCGCTAAGGTAGCAAGTACCTCAGGTAAGGCGAAAACTATTAACGTAGAAGTTCGCAAAAAAC
The DNA here is from genome assembly GCF_003711395.1 of Acinetobacter sp. B51(2017). Lineage (GTDB taxonomy): Bacteria > Pseudomonadota > Gammaproteobacteria > Pseudomonadales > Moraxellaceae > Acinetobacter. Next base: position 99,496 of record NZ_PJRJ01000004.1, on the reverse strand, counting down.
ATACCTTTGTTAAGCCTGATCCAGAACAGATCAAAGCTGAAGCATTGGCAAAAGCTGAAGCTGATAAAGCAGCTAAAGCTCAAGCTGAACAAAGCCAACCAGTTTCTGGTGCAAACAAAGCAAGCCAAGCTTTAGAAGCAATGCGTGCCGCTGCAAAACAAAGCAGCGAAAAGCAAGAAGTGTCTAAAGCGGCAGTTGTGGTAAAACGCAAATCAACCAACAAGCCAGTGGTAAAATCACAGATTAAACCTGTGGAAACCCCTGAGCAAAAACGTGCGCGTGAAGCACAAGCAGCACAGTTAAAAGCGACTGAAGAAGCAGCACGTCGTCGTGCAGCGGAAGAAGCGCAGCAACGTACGCTTGAGCAAATGCGTCAAATGGCGTCTAAGTATTCAGCTGAAGACAATGCGCCAACCATTCGTGTAGTTGACGATTCTCCGCTTGCAGCTGGCCTTGTTGGTCAAGCATACGAAGATTCATTTAACAAAGAAGACCGTGAAATCAAGCGTGGTACCAATACGCCTAGCACACGCTCACCGAAAAAAGGTGGTCGTCGTGGTGAAGAACAGTCTTTCCGTGATAACCAACATAAACGTGGTCTTAAATCAAGCCAAGCCAACAAACACGGCTTCGAAAAACCTGTTAAAAAACAAGTTTACGATGTTGAAATTGGTGAAACGATTGTTGTTGCAGACCTTGCAGCAAAAATGGCGGTTAAAGTACGTGAAGTGATTAAGTCACTCATGAAGATGGGTGAATTGGTTACACAAAACCAAGCCATTGACCAAGAAATTGCAGCGTTAATCGTAGAAGAAATGGGGCATAACCCAGTTCTAGTATCGGATACGCAAGCTGAAGATAACTTACTTGAAGCAGCAGAAGAAGCACGTGGTGCGCAAACAACGCGTGCGCCAGTGGTTACCATCATGGGTCACGTTGACCATGGTAAAACTTCGCTTCTTGACCGTATTCGCCGTGCTAAAGTGGCAGCGGGTGAAGCGGGCGGTATCACACAGCATATTGGTGCTTACCACGTTAAAACTGAGAAAGGCATTATTACTTTCTTAGATACACCGGGACACGCAGCGTTTACTGCAATGCGTTCGCGTGGTGCTAAAGCGACTGATATCGTCGTGTTAGTTGTTGCAGCAGATGATGGTGTAATGCCACAAACTGCAGAAGCAATCGATCATGCGCGTGCAGCGGGTACACCAATCATTGTTGCAATCAACAAGATGGATAAAGAATCTGCTGATCCAGATCGCGTATTGAACGAATTAACCACCAAAGAAATCGTGCCTGAGCAATGGGGCGGTGACGTACCAGTTGCAATGGTTTCAGCGCATTCTGGTCAAGGTATCGACGAACTTCTTGATTTAATTCTAATTCAATCTGAGTTACTTGAATTAAAAGCGTCTGAAGAAGGTGCTGCGCAAGGTGTTGTGATTGAAGCACGTGTAGACAAAGGCCGTGGTGCGGTAACGTCTATTCTGGTTCAAAACGGTACGTTGAAAGTAGGTGATCTTGTTCTTGCAGGTGCATCTTACGGTCGCGTTCGTGCCATGACTGATGAAAACGGTCAACGTATTAAATCTGCAGGTCCTTCAATCCCAGTTGAGATTTTAGGTCTTCCAGAAGCGCCAATGGCGGGTGACGAAGTTCTTGTTGTGAATGACGAGAAAAAAGCCCGTGAAGTTGCCGATGCGCGTATGGATCGTGAACGTCAAAAACGTCTTGAGCGTCAATCTGCTATGCGTCTTGAAAACATCATGGCGTCTATGGGCAAGAAAGATGTGCCGATTGTGAACGTTGTTCTTAAGACTGACGTACGCGGTACTTTAGAAGCGCTTCACGTTGCACTTGCTGAACTTGCAACTGACGAAGTGAAAGTACGTATTATTGGTTCAGGTGTCGGTGCAATCACTGAGTCTGACGTAACACTTGCTGAATCTTCAGAAGCGGTTCTTCTCGGCTTCAACGTCCGTGCTGATACCACTGCACGTCAAAAAGCAGACGCAGATAGCATCGACATTCGTTACTACTCAGTGATCTATCAATTGATTGATGACGTGAAAGCAGCAATGAGCGGTAAGCTGGCACCAGAACACCGTGAAACGATTCTAGGTGTGGCGCAAGTACGTGAAGTGTTCCACTCAAGTAAGTTTGGTGCAGCTGCTGGCTGTATGGTACTTGAAGGTGTGTTACACCGTAACAAACCGATTCGTGTATTACGTGATGACGTGGTTGTGTTCCAAGGTGAGCTTGAATCACTTCGTCGTTATAAAGACGTGGTTGAAGAAGTTCGTGCTGGTATGGAATGTGGTCTTGCGGTTAAAGGCTACAAAGACATCAAACCACTTGATAAGATCGAAGTGTACGATGTTCAATTGATTAAACGGAGTCTTTAATGGCGGGTAGTCAACGTCTGAAGCGTATGGCGGATACAGTACAACGTGAGTTGTCTGAACTGATCCGTCAGGAGCTGAAAGATCCGCGTTTAGGTGGTCTAGTGACCATCTCTGCGGTGAAAGTCAGCCCAGACTTAGGTTATGCGGAAGTTTACGTGACTGTGATGGGTCGTGAACTTGGCGATGAACAAAGTGAAGCGGCAAACAAAGAAACTTTAGAAGTTTTAAACAAAGCATCTGGTTTCTTACGCCATGAGCTCAGCCGTCGTATTAACACACGTATTACGCCACGTTTACGTTTCCATTACGACAAAACCAATGCATATGGCAACTATATGTTTGGTCTGATTGCTGAAGCTGTAAAAGATTTACCTGCAGCGGATGACCACAAAGACGACCAATAAGTTGTCCTAAAAAAAGCCACCTTCGGGTGGCTTTTTTTTGGCTGCTATTTTTTAGTTAAGTAATATCGTGGTTGTCGTGTTTGACTTGTTTTTGATAGCGTTTAAAACTACGACGATGCTTTTGCCAAGGTAGCGGACGTTCTAAGCTCTCGGGTACCTCACCACTCATTGAGCGTAGGCGTAAATGCAGTGCAGCTTGTGCCATTAAATTTGCCGATACAGGAGCTGTAATAAAAGCAAATAAGGTAATTAATATTTCTGCAAAACCAAAACGTCCATGGGCAGCGGAAAATAAAATCGCCGCTAATAAAAAGCCACCTAAGCCTAAGGTACTGGATTTAGTGGGTGCATGCAGGCGCATAAATAAATCGGGTAGGCGTATCATGCCAATACCCCCCACTAACATAAACAGCGCCCCCACCACCAAGCAGACCGATACTAAAATTTCTAAGGCTAAATACATGCTTTTGCTCCTAGTCGATCACATGGCCAGTGGTAAAATAACGTGCCAAAGCGGCCGTCGAAACAAAGCCAAGCATTGCAACCAAAAGCGCGCCTTCAAACAATGAAGTGCTGGTCCAATAAATCCCCAACACCACCACTAAACCTGTGGCATTTAAGAATAATGTATCCAGTGCTAATAAGCGGTCCACAATCGAGGGACCAATCACTAAGCGATATAAGCACATTAACATTGAGATGGTAATCGCCAGCAGGCTAATGCCTAAGGCATAAGGCAAAATTGTAGTCATGCCACATCTCCTGTTTTTACGTCAAAAATTTGCATTAAAGGTCGTTCATAACGCGCTTTAATGGTTTTGATTTCTTCTTCTATATCATCTGTACTTAAGGCATGAACCAAAATATCACCACGATCTTGGTCAATCCCAGCAGTCACAGTACCAGGTGTTGTGGTAATGATCATCGCCAGTAAAGTGTTGACTTGTTCATGCTGGGTTTCGAGTGGCACACGGAACCATTTAGGCTGTAAGCGGTCGGTTGGCCCCAATACCAATTTCGCCACACGTAGGTTAGAAATCACAATATCCCAAACCACGACCAAAAACAGTTTGATCGAGGGTAGCCACTGAATGTCAGGGGTGCGTTCCACAAATGGTCGAATCAGGCGTGGAATCACAATCGCTAAGATCAGTGCCATCACTAAGCTGCCAATAGCGATACTATGTGCCAGCATGATCCAACTTACAGCGACTAACACCGAAACAAAAGGATGCGGAAACCAGCGCTCCATAAAGCGATATTGCATTAGTATGCCTCCTGTACGGGTTGTAGTTTGTCACCTTGAGGATCATTGATCTCTTGTTCTTGTGCCGCAATTTGACGCTGTTTAAACTCAGAAATATGTTCACCTTGTAAGGTGTTTTCTGAAATTAAATAAGGAATCAAATGAGCATTTGGATCCAGATTTTCGCCACCATATTTAGTTTCTGGTAGGTTTTTAGGATCATAAGGTTGTACGCTAATTGGCTGATCATCACCATCACGTTTTAAAATCGTCTGCTCATAGAGCGGATTATGTTGTATTTGTGCTGCGGTATTTTGCATATAACGTTGAATCGGTGCTGCAAATAGCACATAAGCGATTAGCATCGCCAATAAGATATAAATTGCAGTGTCATTACGTTTTGGGGCTGTGGCAGGTAGCGCTTGGTAAGCCACATAAGCTTCACTGTTGACATCATCTTCGGGTTTAGTGGCACGCCAAAATAAGATAAAACCAACGCGAGTAAAGCCAATAATACTGATTAAACTTACCAGTAAAATAATGCCAATAATCCAGCCTTGATACGCGTGACCTGCTGAGGCTTGCAGGATAAAGACTTTACCTAAAAAGCCACTAAACGGTGGTAAACCTGCCATCATTAAGGCAATGATTAAGAAGGTCATAGAGGCCGTTTTTTGTTGCTTCATTTGCGGTGCAACTTTTAAATGATCTTTAAATTCACCGCGCTGTGATGTAATCCAACCACTCAGTAAATACAAAGCTGCGGCAATTAACGTACTATGCAGCATGTAATACAACGCACCTGACCATGCTTGCGTATTGAGCATGGCAATGGCCACTAAGATCGTACCTACCGAAGATAAAATCATAAAGCCGACAAAGCGACGTAAACGCTCAGCACCTAAGGCAGCAATTGCGCCATACAATGAAGTGACTAGACCAATTACCAAAAGCCACGGCATTAAAATACTATGGCTTAAGCTGTCGTCAAACACCGTACCATTGACACGCAAAATCGCATAAACACCGACTTTGGTCATAATGGTAAAGAAGGCCGCAACAGGGGTGGCAGCAACGGCATAGGTTTTAGGTAACCAAAAACCTACAGGTAACATGGCAGCTTTAATGCCAAATACTACAAACAGCATTAAGCCACCCGCTACAGCCAGTTTATGCTGATCAGGTTCAAGCAGCGGCATCAAACGTGCCACATCTGCCATATTCAGGCTACCTACGCTGCCATAAATCATCCCTAAGCCAATCAGAAACAGGGCAGAGGCTAACAGGTTAATGGTGACGTAATGAATGCCTAACTGAAAGCGCACTTTGCCTTGACCATGCAACAGTAAGACATAAGAGGCCATCAATAAGATTTCAAAGAACACGAACAGGTTAAATAAGTCACCTGTTAAAAATGCTCCGCACAGACCCATGATCAAGAAATGCAGCATGGCATGGAAATAGCGGCCACGTTCATCCCATTGACGGCTGGCATACCATAAAATAGGTACAGCTAAGGCATAGGTCAGTACCAGCATTAGCGCAGACAATTGGTCTAACACCAAAATAATGCCAAAAGGCGCTGCCCATTCACTTAAATTGTAAATGGTGATTTGTCCTGTACTGGCATAGCTCAAATAGCAAAGCGCTGTGGCTAAACCAAGCGTTGCGGACACATAGCTAATGCCACGTCGCCAAGGTTGGCGCCAATCATTGGCTAAAGCGCCTGAACCAGGATTACCCAGTAATACCAAAATAAAGGCAGTGCAGGCTGGAATTAAAATACTAAAAATGGGTGCATGTTGCTGCCAAAATTGCAGAAGATCAGTCATTATGGCTCATCCTCACGAGGGTCTGTGGCAGGTAAATCTTCTTTGGAGTCAACGTGATCTGTCCCCGATTCATAACGACTACGTAATGCAAGTTGCACAATAAAGGCTGTGGTGGCAAAACCAATCACAATGGCGGTCAGAACTAAGGCTTGCGGTAAAGGGTCGGTGACCTGTGTGGCTTGAGTCAGTACTGCGGGTGAGTTTAATTGCACTCTTCCCATGGTGAATAAGAAAATATTCACCGCATAACCAATCATGGCAAGCCCAAGAACCACAGGAAAGGTACGCGCCCGTAAGATTAAATAAATCCCTGCGGAAACCAATAAACCAATCGCAGAGGCTAATAAAAATTCTAAGCTAATCATCTTATTTCCCCTTTGGTACTGGACCGGTCATGGTCGAGTGACGTGAGTCGCCAAGTACAGAAATCAGTAACATGGTGGCACCAACGACGGTGATATATACCCCAAGATCAAATAGGGCAGCCGAGGCTAAATGCATTTCACCCAGTAAAGGCGGCGAAACATAAATATGTGCACTGGTGAGGAACGGACGTCCCCAGAACCATGCCCCCATCCCCGATAGACCAGCAATGATTAAGCCTGTACCAATCCAAATTTCATACAAGCGGCCAGATTTGGCTTTGAGCATCTGTTCGGTGCGGTCTTGACCTAGGGCGATATATTGAATCACCAAGGCCATTGAGGTGACTAAACCTGCAATAAAGCCGCCACCTGGTAAGTTATGCCCACGTAAGAAAATATAGACACTCACCACTAGCGCCAACGGTAAAATCCATGATGCGGTCATACGTAGCATCAATGGTGATGGATTAAAGCGATAGGTTAAGCCTTGGGTGATGGTGGTTCCGTGAGCACGCATACCATCCATCATACATAGCGCACCAATTGCTGCGATACCAAGCACGGTAATTTCACCAAAGGTATCAAAGCCACGGAAATCAACTAAGATGACGTTCACCACGTTAGTACCGCCACCTAACGGAATAGATTGCTGTAAGAAGAACCATGAAATTGAATGATGATCACGCGTCATGATCAGCCATGCGATCCAACCTACGGCAAAACCACCACCAATGGCAATAATTGCATCGCGCCAGCGGCGTGAACGGCTCGATTCATAAGGCGTAAGCTGTGGTAATAAAGACAGACTCATAAGTAACAATACAGTTGTCACGACATCAACTGTAATTTGCGTGAGCGCTAAATCTGGTGCAGATAAACCCACAAAAATCATGGTTACAACTAAGCCGACTGCACCACTAATCAGAACGGCTTTAATCCGTTCATGATGGAACCAGAGCATCATCCAGCAAGCTGAGAATAATAGCAGCCATAATACAATCGCCAAGATTGGGGCTTGAGTAAGCTGGCGTGTTCCAGTTCCTAAATCTTGGAAGATCAGTGGTAGAGCAACCAGTGCAATGGCAAAGACAATGATATAAAATAGATAGCTTTGCAAAGAGCCTGTTTCGGTGCTGCGCTTAATCTTACGTGCCGATTGCAAGAGCTGTTTTAAGGCATCCTCAAACAGCAATTTACCTTGTAACTTGCCTAAATATGGATCGAGATCAATTTCACGTAAGCGACCACCTTTGGCCAAGGCAAAGTAGAACAGCAATCCACCCACAAGAGCAATGATACTCATAAATAAAGGTGCGTTAATGCCATGCCAAAGTGCTAAATGTGTGCCTTCAAAAGCAAAGTTTTGGGTACTGGCGCGTGCTGTCGCATTGACAATATTTTCAACTAGCAGGCTAGGGAGAATACCTACGGCAATACACAATAATGCCAATAAGGTTGCTGGTGCACGCATACCAAAGGGTGGTTCATGCGCATCTTTATTGGGAACATTTTTACCCAATGGGCCGTCAAAAAATATCCCATGGACCAAACGGGTAGAATAAGCCACCGCAAAGATACCTGCTAAAGTTGCCATCACGGCCGAACCCAGCATAATTGGTCCACTTAAGTTAGCCAACAGTTCGGTAAAGAACATTTCTTTAGATAAGAAGCCGTTGGTCAGCGGTACACCTGCCATTGAGGCAGCAGTGATCATGGTTAGGGTTGCAGTAAATGGGAGTAATTGCCAAAGCCCAGAGAGCTTACGTAAATCTCGCGTACCTGATTCATGGTCAATGATGCCAGCAATCATAAATAGCGCAGCTTTAAAGGTGGCATGGTTAATAATATGGAAAATTGCTGCAGCCACGGCTAAAGGTGAACCAATCCCCAATAAACACATGATTAGACCCAAATGACTAATGGTCGAGTAGGCCAATAAACCTTTGAGATCTTCTTTAAAGATGGCAAAAAAGGCTGCCATACATAGGGTAAATAAACCCACAAAAGTGACAATGTTATGAAATAGTGCAGCACCTGCAAAAATGGGCAGTAAACGCGCAACTAAGAAAATACCCGCTTTAACCATAGTGGCTGAATGCAGATAGGCCGACACGGGAGTAGGTGCAGCCATGGCATTGGGTAACCAAAAATGAAACGGAAATTGCGCACTTTTGGTAAAAGCACCTAGTAAAACCAATAACAGCATCGGCACAAATAATGCATGACTTTGAATTTGATCGCTCATGTTTAGCAGTTGATCAATCTCATAAGTGCCTGTCATTTGCCCAAGCAGCACAAAGCCACCCAGCATGGCCAGTCCGCCCATTCCTGTGATGGTGAGTGCCATACGAGAACCGCGCTGGGCTGCGTCGTAATTGCTCCAATATCCAACCAATAAAAATGAAGAAATACTGGTCAGCTCCCAAAAAGTCAGCAATAAGATGAGGTTGTTGGAGAGCGAAATCCCCAGCATCGCGGCCATAAATAGCAGAAGTAGCACATACAATTTGCTGAGGGAGTTTTTGGGGCCTAAATAATAATAGGCATAAGTAAAAATTAAGGTGCCAATGCCAGTAATTAGTAGGGCAAAGAGGAGTGCTAAGGCATCCAAACGAAAGCTAAAATTTAAACCTAATTCTGGCAACCATGCCCATGTTTGGGTAATCACATGGCCATTAAATACATCGGGGGCTTGTAAAAGCAAAAGAATTAAACTGCTTAAACTGACCCCAATTGCCGCGAAAGCCGTTACCCCGCGCGAAAATTGCTTCAGCCACGAGACAAGGGTGGTGCCTAGTACTAGCGGTAATAAGATAATAATCGGTAGCACACTGATATCCATTGTCGTGATAGGTTAAAAACCTAAGAGTGAATCTTATTTTTTCAAACTTACAGGATCACAAGGAGTCATCCAAAAGAGGCTCAAGTTTGAAAACCAAATGTGTTTTACAGGTGTATATAACAAGTTGTGTTGCGCAACTTGATGAAAAAAGCTACAGTAAAATCGGATTTTACTATAAAAGTGTTGATTTTATCTGATCTTATTACATGAACAAAACAACTTCAAACACTTTCGCGCAGACATAACAAAAACATTATACGCCTGCCTATTTTGGATGTTGTTTGATGATTAAGCAGATAGACACTTTGTTTAACAACCCGTCTAGCTGTTTATTTTTTATTTAAGATCAGCTCGTGTCTGAGCAATATTTTCACCTATTTGCTGCTGTAGCTCTTGTAATAATTGTTGTTGTTGCTCAGGACTTAACTCTAAAACATGCTGCAATAATTGTTGATAGTGTTCTTGTTGGTCATGCAGTGGTTCTGCATGGTCGAGCTGTGTTGGCTCTTGTAATAATTCAGCATAGACTTGCTGATAACGCTCATCTAACAGTTGTGCTGGGCTTTGTAGGGGTTTAAGTGCTAAATCGGCCAGTTGGAGATAATGGTAGCTGCTTTTTTGTGACAATAATTCAGGCTGTGCGGTGCTAACAATTATTTGTAACTGAGGAAAGGCCTGCTCAAGGCGTCCTAAAATTTCTGCACAATGTGCCTCATCAAGTTGCTGCTCAATTTGATCGATCAGTACAATACCATTACCCACCAAACATGGCTCAAGCTGCTGAGGATTTAGCACGCATAAGCGCCGCACAATATCGCCAACTAAAGCAATCCACACTTTTAAGCTGTTAGATAGTTGTTGATACATTAATACTTCACCACGCACTTTCACTTTAAGCTGAATTTTCGGTTGATATTCTAAGATCAAATCTTCAACTTCGGGCAAAACAGTCGTTAAGCTGGTTTTAAGAGCAGTTAAATGTGGGCGTAGGGGCTGTAATTGAAATTGTGCCTGAAAGTCATCTAAATCAATTTGGCTTAAGTGTTCTAAATAGGCTGCGCTATGTGCATTTTCGATATCATGTATTTCACGTAACCATTCAAAAAAACGACTAAAGGTGGTGTAAGGGATGCTGGCTAAGTCATAAGCATGTACAGGCTGCAACACTTGCGGATTGTTTTTGCTTAATAGGTTCACGTCGTTAATAAAACGTTCGGCAGGGTAGTAGACAAGCAGTGGCAGTCCATAATCTGGATCATGTCTAATGGCCTGTTGATACAGCTTAACCAAGTTTTCGAGTTGCGTGGTTTCTACGGTGCTAATGCTACTGTTTTGGGTATGCGTTTTTTTAAGCTGCCATGTGTAGATTCTAGGTTGTCTTTCTTCAGGCGAAATTTCTTGGCTTAATTGATGTAAAGATTGCGAAATTTTAATACTGATTCGGATTTGCGAGGCGATTGCTTGCTGGCGAATATCTTGGGATAGCATCACTACGCCTGCGGTTTTTAAGTCACGATAACGACCTTGAAACCAAGTTAGGCCATGATAGAGGTTTTTTAAAATAGTGGTTTTACCTGTGCTTTGTGCACCGCTAATGACCGTGACAGTACAATCTGCAGGAATATTTAAAACGAGTTTGGGAAAATGCGCGGTATTATGCAGATGCAATGCGTAAAGCTTCATAAGTCACCTTATTGTTGTTTTACCTTATCTACGCATTGATGGCGGCATCTTCTTTTGCAGTAATTGCATCAAGTCATAAATATGGTGAATATTTAGACTTACTTTAGCACGCGTACAGGCTACGTAAAGTAGGCGTAACTCTTCGTCACTAATTTTATAATCGTTTTGATTGAGCTTAAATTGGTAATCGTCTTCAATATGTACGCGATTCCACTCTAAACCTTTGGCTTTATGCGCCGTGGAAATAATATAGTCGGCTTGCCCAATCGGGGTGATTTTGGCTAAAGCACGTTTTAAGGCATCCGTACCATGATCATCGACCAATTTCACTAAAGGCTTAATATCACTACCTTCATTGGTTTCGCAATATTCATGGACATCATGCCAAGAGTTAAACCATGCCAACTCTGGCACATCATTGGGACGACGGCCTTGTTTGAGCATACTCGCAGCATCAACAAAACGACCCAATTTGGCATGATCGGCTTGTAAGCTGACTTTATCGCCTTGTACCAAACCTGAAAGTAGCAGCTCCATAGCACGAGCATTGGTACGACATAAAATCGCATCACGTTGTTTGTAATGTACTTTATTAATCACTTTAGAACTAAGTTCTTGATAACCGAGCAGAGGCACCGTTTCGCCTAAACTGCTTAAAATCGCATTGGCATTGGCGGCAATCTCTGAGCCAAAACGAAAGGATGTGGTCAGACGTGATTCAGGCAATGGCAGTTTTTGCATGGCATTAATTGCACCACGCCATGCATAAATTTGCTGATGTGCATCCCCCACATAAATCACTTGTGAACGTTGCTGACGCAGCAAAATACCCAGCATTAAGGGATCGGCATCTTGGGCCTCATCAAACAAAACATAATCGGCAGGAATGTTCGGCTCAGACAGCGCCCAAAATTTTAAATAAATATCGTGTCCAATACCAGCTTGATGATTGGGGTCAATCGATTCTAACCAACGACGCTCCACGGCAGGATATAAATGTTTTTGTAAACTGTCGATATCGTCAGGATGCAGCCAACTTGGTGCTTGCAAATGCCTCGGTGCGGGATATTGCGAACTGGTCGAGCAGAAAAAACCAACTGCATCAGCCACTAAACTGGCTAAACGCGATGGCATCAATACATATTTTTCATAACGTCCGCCCATAAGGCGACGTAAAGTGATGGGTTGTAATTGATATTCTTTGGCGAGAAAACTTGGACTTAAACGTGGCAAACGTAATTTGTCGGTAATGCCACGCCCAACATTGCGATAGGCAAGCGAGTGGAAAGTACGACAATCGACATTGTTGCCAAATTTTTGTTGGGCTTCAGTGGCAATGGCTTTGTTAAAAGCTAAGTACATGCCACGCCGCTGGGGCATGGCATGACTCATCATCTGTAAGGTGGTGGTTTTACCTGTGCCAGCATAGGCAATCACCTTAAAGGAATTGCCTTGGCAAGCTTGCTCAATGGCAACGGCTTGTTCAGCAGTGGGCTGATGAGAAAATGCAGACACAGACACAACTTAATGTTGACGGTTGGCTTTTTCAAGCAAACCTGATAAACCTTGACGACGTGCCAATTCATTGAGAACCAGTTGCACATCAAGGTCAAAGTAACCGAGCATGACAATGGTATGGAACCAAAGATCAGCCACTTCGTAAATTAAGTCATTTTTGTTGTCTTCAGAAGCTTGAGCTTTAAAGTCTTTAGCCGCAATGATGGTTTCAACGCTTTCCTCACCGACCTTTTCTAAAATTTTATTTAAACCTTTGTGATATAGCTTCGCGACATAAGATGAATCAGGATCAGCCGCTTTACGCTCTGCCATCATTTGACCCAAATAAGACAACACTTCAACTTGTTCAGCTTGAGCAGTTGAGGCATTCATGGCGATGGTATGTGGGTTAGTGGATTTTTCGCCATAGATCGCGTTTGGATCTTTGAGCTGTGCATCGACAATTTCCCAACCATTTGGCGTCAATTTACGGTAGAAACATGATTCACGACCGGTATGACAAGCAATGCCGCCGTGTTGTTCAATTTGCAGCACGATAACATCGGCATCACAGTCTAAACGGATTTCATGTACGGTTTGGAAATGACCAGATTCTTCACCTTTATGCCAAAGTTTTTGACGTGAACGTGAGAAATACACTGCTTGGTTTTTCTCAGCGGTCATTGCTAAAGATTCACGGTTCATCCAAGCCACCATCAATACGCGTCCCGTTTGATGATGCTGCGCAATAGCAGGGACTAACCCTTGTTCGTTAAATTTTACTTCATCGAGCCATTGCAGATTGTTCATTGGATTCACCTAAAGGTTATAAAAGAAAAGTGCAGAATTTTGCGTGCTTCATCTTAGCCTAATCACAGCCGTTTTGACATTAAAAAAAGCGCTTTTACGACAGTGGCTGTCGTGCAATTAAGTGAAGTTTTGCATCACAGCAGCTAAGTTTTGCTGCTCAATCAATTCTAAAAATTCATCCCCTAAACGCTGACTTTCACTAACACTTTGCTGCCAGAATTTAATGCGTGTGGCTTGATCTAAACCTTTTAACGAAAAATCTTTACGATCGGGTAAACGCCCTAACGGCAAACTGGCTAAATACTCAGGCGATGGCGCAATGAGTAAAGTACGTGCTTGACGACTTGGTTTGGCGCGGCGTTTAATCATTTTGTCAAACCAACCGGGGGTAATTGAGTCAGTAAAATGCGGATACAGCACAATACCTTGGCTGTTAAAGTCTAAGTCTAGGTGATAATCAATTAAGCCACCATCACGATAACTGCCCTTGGCATCAGGAATATTATTCACTGCATTCATCACGCCAGGAATTGAAGCGGATGCCATCAGCCAACTTAAAATATTATCTGGATTGAGTGGGTGATAATGGGTGGTAAATTCATCTTGTACCTGAAACTGGGCACCATATGCAGGCTGACTAATCACGCGTTGCATAAACAAACGGTTGTTTTTACGCGATAAGGCATTCGTGCCAATAATCCCTGCAACAGAGGCGAGTAAGGGCAAGGCGCGGTCACTTTGAAACAGATGGCGAGCTTTGGCAGAAATAATCGTCAGATGGTAATCGGGATGATTCAGCATGTGTTGTTCACGACCTTGGACTAAATCCAACAGCATCTGCTGACAAATCTTGCCAATATCGTGCATGCTCATGTGCTTATCAAAATATAAGTGGGTATATAAATCAGCTAAGCGGCTTAAGCCTTCACTTGCTCCCCAAGCGGTAATACTAGCAAAACGCCATGCCCCAATCGATGAGCCAATTAAGGTACGGCGTTTTGGTGCTTGTGTTAAAAAGTTCTCGAAAATCGCTTGGTCCAAACCAAAAATACCAATGCCTTTCGGGCCGCCTGCAGCACCGGGGATGATATCGACATCTTGTGCCTGTAAACCATGCTGTAAAATATGTTGTTGAGCGAGATGACCTGCACGAATGGTGAGGGCAGGCGCAGATTTTTTTAGAATATAGCGCATTGTTAAAATTGGGATGCGTCAAAATAAAAAGATCAACAAGCTTAGCATAAGCCTGTTGATCTGATGTGGTTTGAGATGGATTTAAGGTGCGATTTTAAACTTCCCAGTCAAGCCAGCCCCATATACGCTCTGATCTAATTGATAACGTAGCGCTAACACTGGTGCATTGCGATGATCATAGGCAACCACTGCATCAGGGTGCTCGATGACACCAGTTACAGTCACAGTTTCACCGCCTAAGGGTAAATTGGCTAAGCCCGCCAATTGTGGTGCAATTTGCGATAACACTGCAGCATTTAAGGCAATTTTACCATTTTGTAATACATTAATATCGCGGCTAAGAGTTAATTCCGTATTTGTCACGCTGCTTAAATTAGAGGCAAGTGCTAATTCGGCACCTTGTGGTAACACAGCACGCGTCAGTACGCCATTGGTATCAAAGCTTAAATTTAACTGGTCAATCGCAAGGACTAAACTTTTGCTTAAGGTATTAATTTTTAAACCAGCACTCACTTGCAGATTTTGACCGCGTTGCGCGCCATAACTGTGTAAATCAAGGCTAATGCCATTTAATTGATTGAGGTCAATTGGCTGCTGTAAAGAGTTAATCAGGGCATCAGCTGCATAGCTTTGATCCATGACATTAATTTGTGCCAACTTGATGTAATCGCGATAGAAATCTGGTGCTGAAATTAAGTTATCTAATACCAACTCAGGATTAATACTGCTTTCAGGTTGATAGACTTCAATTAAATCTAACAGTTGTTCAAAATGGCTGCTGATATTAGTGCTTGGGTCAGCACTTAGAATAGCATCACTAATTTCTGCTAACACTGTAGCCGCTTCATCTGCTGGTAGCGTTAAGCTTTCGGCTAAATTTGTCACGACTTTATGGGTGCTATTAGATTCTTTAGCTGCCTGAATATTGTCCTGAGTGGCTTGTTGAATCGCATCAACCCCTTGGGCAAAGGTTGTTGGCGATAAGTTCTGTAAAGTCTCTTCTACAGCAGCAATATTATTTTGAATCAATGGTATGGCTAATGCGCTCAGGTTTGCACTGACTGCAGCTAAATCACTACGATATTCTGGTTCTAGATGTTCTTGAATGCTCGATAAGGTTTGGCTCAGAGTCGATTCAATCAAAACCTGATCTTGTAAGCTCAGTACATTATTGCGATTGCTCAGCGCTGTGCTTAAGGCTGCAAAGGTGGCTAGAGTAAACTCTTCTTCTGGAATCGAGTCACCTAAAGGCGCAATACTATTTTTAATTTGTTCAACAAGTTGTTGTACAACTGCTGTTTTGACATATAAGTCTTGGTTTTGCATTGGGTCGGCAGATAACAGTTGCGTACCTTGTAAACCTAAAGCCCGTGCAATCTGTTGTGCTGCGGCATTTACATTTTGTCCTTGCTCCACTTGCATTTGAATCAGTGTGGTAATTGGCGATACGATCACTTGCGTAGATGTAGAGCGCGGTGCGATCAACACATCAGAGAAGGGTAAATTGCTGGTGCGGTCAAGACCGCCACTCACATGAATCGTACTAGAGCTACAGTTGTTTGGAAATTTAAAGAAACCATTTGCATCAGTTTCTGCAGTTTCTGGATTTTTTGTCGTGGCATTCATACAGTCTTTAAACACCACCAATGCCCCTGCTAAGGGGCCATCAATTGCACGGCCTTCTTTATTGACCGGTGTGCTGCCACTGCTACTTCCCCCGCCACCACACCCGACTAAAACGGCTGCAATTGATAAACTTAAGAATGAGCTGTAAAAAGCTTTATTTTTCATTGTTATGACCCTTATTAAGATATTTTTTCTAGTTATAGCAAAAAACAACAAAAAATAAACAATCTTTTAAATTTATTTTCTTTTTTTAAATATCAGTAAATACAATATTTTAAGTGATTTATTTTTAAAATAACGTGAATCTTGAAGTAAAAAGCACTTCATATTTTACAATCAAGTGCTTTGAGTGGTGAGTCTAATTTAGAAGCTATGCAAGCGTAGACCGATTGAGGCTAAACCATAGCGCTTATCTAAACGTGAAGCTGTTGTACCATTATATAAAAATGGAATTTGCCCGACAAAGTTATGTTGATACAGCTCACCTTGTACAAAAGCACTCATTTTAGGGTTTAGGTCATAGCTGAGTTTTAGACCTAATTGATGATTGTCTTTAATGGCACTGTTACCAAATTGCGCAACCCGATCATCAATATCTTGACGCCATAAATATTGATATTGATAGGCGATTTGGCTTTCAAATTGTTGGTAACGCCAATTCCATGAGCCGCCTAGGCTGGCAAAATAACTATCGTAATTGAGGTCTTTATCAACTTCTAAACCATAGTCTTTAGCGTCACCTGTAATTTCAAGTTGATGTACGGTTGAACCACCAATTTTACATGGTGCAGCCAGTTGACCTGTATATTGGTTATTGGATCCGACATTGATATCTGCTAAACAGCCTTGATAAAGGGTGCGCATTTTAAGATTTTCAATTTCGACTTTGCTATAACCTAGACTGGCAAAGGCATTGACTTGGTTCATGTGGTCAATTTTACGTGAAAATAGCGCATCAAATTGCAGTTGTAAGTCTTGTGGCTTGGTCACACTAACTTGATCAAAAGTATGTGTATTGATACGAGTGGGGCTAGATTTAGTTAGCTCATCACTACGATTTCCCCAAACACTGGCACGAAATGCTATAGCATCATTGTGTGCTAAAAATGGCAATTCAGGTTGATAGCGAACGCCAAGCAATGCGCTATGAATCGTATTGGTATCTGGCGCTAAGTCGATATCACGGTAATAATAACTACCTTCGATGCTCCACTTAGGATTAAGCTGATATTCAGCAGCAATATGCCCACCGATATAATCGCCACGATCTCCGCTCACACCTTCGCTTTGACGCATATCAAACACATCAATCGTGTCATTCACGGCATCTAAGGCTACAGTTAGCTGAAGCGCTGAATCTTGCGCTTTAAAGTCATTGGCTTGTAAAAATAGGTCATTGGGCGCGGCTAGAGTATAACCACTTGCACACGCGCCTAGAGCAAGACACAAAGTTTTTAGGTTCATAGATATTTAATATAAAAAGATCAGAAAAATAAAAAAGGTCAGCATGTTGATGCTGACCTAAACGCTAAATTATTTCAGGCGGAAATACGCTTTGAGACTTGGTGCTGAGAAGCTATAGTTTTTAATCTTCATCGTAGATACTTGTAAACCTAAAGCAGGATCAATCAGATAGTTTTTTGGCTCAACAAATATTTTAGCGTCCATACTGTTACCAGATACTAGATTAGCTTTATAGTTGTTATAAGCAGATGCTAAACGATCATCACTTTGAAGTAATTGGCTTAGGGAAATAGTACGGTTATTGCTCACACTAAATGTACGAGGTGATTCAGTTTGAATATAAGAAACACTCGCATTTTGACCCGGTACAGGGAATTTCATGCTTGAGTCTACGGTTAATAATGTACCTTCGCTAATGGTTGCTGTTGCAATACGACCCGTCTTATCAAAAGTAACTTTCACTTCATCCAAGATGACATCAAGCGTTTCAGTACGATCACCTGTGTGTGCTTGAACACTAAAGCCTAGACGGAAATTATCTTCTAGCGCTTTAGTTGTATTGTTAATGCCAAAATTAAACTCGAGTACTTTATCGATATCTTTAGGATCAAGTAAAATTGGCGCAGCTTGGCTTGAGTTTTTCAGATCTAAGACACTGTAGCCAGCGACAGCAAAATTACCATAGACAGGTTGGGTAATAATTTCAGATGCAGGTTCTTTTAAAGTTTCTTCAAGAATGGCTTGATTTTCAGGTTTTTTTAACTCATTCAGTAATTGCTGAGCATCACCACTTTGTTTAACTAAATCATCTAATAGCTGTGCTAATTTACTTAAATCTGCGGCAATGTCATTCATCAGACTAACAGGAATCATTGCATCTGGGTCTTTAGCCTGTAGGGCTGCTTCAGCTGCTGTAAATGCTTGGTCAAGCACTAAATTTAAAGTGCTCTCATCAAAACTTACTGCACCTTGTGTAAATAATGCTTGTTCTTTTACCACATCAATCACAGCTAAAAAGGCAATTTGTGCAGCTTGATCAGCGCTGAATACCGCTGAATCATTGACTTTAAGGTTTTCTAGATTGTCTTCAATTTTATTGACTAATTGTTGCAGAGCAAAAGCCACCGCAGCGGTACGCGCAGTGCCATCGGTCACTGGGTTAAAGCGACTTAAATCTTGAGTACCTTCATCGCGAATGCCTAAGTTTGCTAAAATGTTAGCAAGCTGATCTTGTTGGCCTGCATCAACTAAATGTTTTTCTAGTGTTGTTAATGGAGTTACAGCAAGTTTATTGGCTTGGTTAAAATCAGTTGCCTTTAATTGTAAACGACCTGTAAAGGGTAAGCCTGTTCCTGTGTCTGTACCACCCGTAATGCTCATAGCTGAATTCTGGCATGCTTGGCTGGTTTTAAAGCTAAACTGACCCGTGTGATTGGTCTTTACTGAAGCACAGTTTGGGTTCTTAAATGTAATTGTTGCATCTTTTAAATAAAAGTCTACGGCTACACCCGTTACCGTTTGGCTAGTATAGGCTGGTGTTGAGCTACCGCCACCTCCGCCACCGCCACAGGCAGCTAAAGTGAGCATGGCAGCGCTAAGCGCCGAGATTTTAACAGCTTGAATAAACATATAAAGACCCCAAACGAAACTCGTGATAAAAAATGCTTTACCGTTAACAAAATACAACGCAAAGATGACATTTGTTATATAGCGCATGAATTATAAGTAGAATTTACAGAATTACGAGTTTTTATGCTTTGATTTTTTAGTTATTTTAAAAAGTTGACCTACGTCACAAAATAAAGACCATCTGTTTGATGATCTTTATTTAGTTTTATTGAGCACTCGGCTTTTATTTCGCCATGCGCCATATCGTCATAAAGCTGGTGATCGCGATCAACACCCAAGCGATATACCAAGGGCTAATGATTGCAATTGCTAATAAAATTGCAATGATACTGCCAAATAACCAAGAACGTTTTTGCTGTTGTTCCATTTGCAAACGTAAATTTTGCAATTCACGCAGCTGCTTTTCTTGCCATGCAGACTGATTTTTTAAGCCGTTTAAACTATCAATCATTAAAGTTGGGAGATCTTGGGCGCCCAACAATAAATCTGGAATTTTTTCACCCAATTCTTTTAAGTTTTTTTGTGGGTTCATTTGCGCTTTGACCCAATCGGTCAAGATAGGCTTGGCGAGTTTCCAAATATCAAGTTGCGGATACAAATCTGTACCTAAACCTTCAACATGCACTAAGGTTTTAAGCAATAACATCAGTTGCGGTGGAATTTCCAAATGGAAACGACGCGCAATGTCCATCACTTGCAATAAAATACCAGCAAAATCCAATTGATCCATGGGTTTAGATACCATTGGACCTACGGTACGGCGCATTTCTCGTGCTAGTTCATCTTGATTGGTGCCCGGTGGAATCCAACCGGCTTGATGCACAATTTGAATGAGTTGTAGGAAGTTACTGTTCATCACGGCAAGTAACATGCGTGCTACAGTCATTTGGTCGCTTTTAGACAGCTCCCCCATAATTGCGCAGTCGAGCGCGATATAACGCGGATTACTTGGATTGATGGTTTCGACAAACACATTACCCGGATGCATATCGGCATGGAAAAAGTTATCGCGAAAGACTTGAGTAAAGAAAATCGTTAGACCTTTTTCGGCTAAATCGGCACGATCCATGCCCATTTCATCAAAGACATGGGTTTCAGAAATGGGCACACCCGTGATGCGCTCTGCGACCATCACATCAACGCTATCTATATATACTTCAGGCACATACATCATGCTTGAGCCTGTAAAGTAATGACGCATACGACGCGTGTTATCGGCTTCTAAAGTTAAGTCCAACTCATTTAAAATGGTTTGACGATAGCTTTGGATAATTTCCGATAAATGCAAAGCGCGCGCAGCTTCTAGGCGTTTTTCTAAGGTTGCGCCAAGCCACTGTAAAATTTCAAAGTCTTGTAATAATTGACGTTTGATGTCGGGACGGGTGACTTTAACCACCACTTCGCGTCCATCATGCAGCGCTGCGGTATGCACTTGCGCAATAGAAGCTGCGGCCAGCGGTTGTTCATCAAAACGCGCAAACAGGGTGGTAATATCGGCTTTTAAGGCGTTTTGAATGCGCATTTTAGCCACATCAGAACCAAAGGGTTTAACGCGATCTTGCAGTAATACCAACTGTTGCAATACTTCAGGCGGAATTAAATCCCGACGGGTTGAAAGCAATTGACCTAACTTAATTGCTAAAGGCCCCATATCTTCTAAAGCTTGTTTAAGCTTTAAAGGATTGTCTTTTTCTTTACTTGACCATGCCGCAGGATGCAGGCGGATTAAGTTTAAGATTGGACGGGCTTTGGCAGGCAATTCTTCGGCAGGAAACAACGTGTCGAGTCTATAGTGCGCGGCAATGCGCCAAAGTTCGAGTAAACGTGAAACATGCGGAATCATAAATGCCATTACCTAAGTTAAGAAATGTTGTGTTGCAGCGCTAAAATTTTTGCTTCAGCACGGTCAATATTTTGTTGCAAGCGACGCGTCGCCTGTTGTAAGTCATCCATCTGCCAACGTGGGGCAAATAAACCAGAATCTTCTTTTAAGTAATCTTCTGCAATAAAGGCTTGGCTTTGTAGCTGATCTTTCATCAGTTTAGGCAAGGCTTGCAGCTTACCAATTTCATGCGCAAGATTGGCACCGATCCATGGGCTTAAATGTGCAGCTAAGTCGAGTTCGCTGTTTTGCATGATGCGTTGCACATCTTGCAATAAACGATAATCGCCTTGCAGGGGAATGGTACCTACATCTTCACTGACAAGAAGTTTTAATAGTTCAACCACGCTACCGACATGCAAAGTCGCGTTTGCCACAATTGGCACATGCACAGGATCAAAAGGGCGTTGTTCGAAGATTGAGGGCGTGTGACTTTGACCTGTAGCGGTGGGTTCTAAACGAACTTTGCCATCGTCAAAAAACACATCGACAGACAATTGCGGCGAGTCAATCACCACACGTAGCATTTTGCCGTGCAAGCTGTTGAGCTGAATGCGAGTAATCGCATCCAGATCAATCAGATGATGCATAAAGCGTTCGACTGCACCTAAGGCAAGAATCGACCACATATCATCAAGCCTTAAAGTTTAAAGCCACGGTGCACGGCCACAATACCACCAGTTAAGTTGTGGTAATCACAGTTGCTAAAGCCGGCATTTTCCATCATACCTTTTAAGGTACGTTGGTCTGGGTGCATACGAATCGATTCAGCTAAGTATTTGTAGCTTTCTGAATCATTAGCAATCAGTTTGCCCATGACTGGTAATGCAGTGAATGAGTATAAATCGTAAAGTTTTGAGAATGGCTCAAATACAGGTTTAGAGAATTCTAAAACTAATAAACGACCGCCCGGCTTAAGTACACGGTACATTGCTTCTAGTGCTGCATCTTTATCGGTCACGTTACGTAAACCAAAAGAAATGGTCACTAAATCAAAGCTGTTGTCGGCAAATGGTTCTAAAGTTTCAGCATTGGCTAAAACAAAATCAACGTTGGCACAGCCAGCATCCAATAAACGATCACGACCAACATTGAGCATAGATTCGTTAATGTCAGATAACACCACATGACCTGTAGGACCTACTTCACGGCTAAATACTTTGGCTAAATCGCCTGTACCGCCAGCGATGTCCAAAACGTGTTGACCACGGCGTACACCTGACATGTTAATTGCAAAGCGTTTCCATAGACGGTGAATACCAAATGACATCAGGTCATTCATAATGTCGTATTTACTTGCAACCGAATGGAACACTTCAGCCACTTTTTGGGCTTTTTCTTCACTATTCACCGTTTGGTAGCCAAAGTGAGTTTTTTCACCGACGTTACCGGTATTGGCACCGCGTGGTAAGTTGTATTTAGGAATGGCACGCGGCGCATCTTGTTGTACGCTTTGTTGCTGACCTTGTGGTGCGCCTTGTGGTAGTGGCTCAGTTAAGAATGGGCTCACTTTGTCTGTGTTCTGTGCGTTTGTAGGCGTTTGATTTTCGTTAGACATGAGTCTCACTCCTAACAGGGAAATAGAGTTAAAAACAGTGCTGCATCATGACAGATTATAAAGCGTTGTACAGCCATGCAGACTTGAATGTGTTCCATAATATACAGAAAAAAAGCACAGTTGTTGTATTTATAGCGCAACTAAACCTGCTTCAATCTGCTTAAGTTAAACAAAAGGTGTTGGGTCACCAGCATGAACTTTACGCACAATTTCACGCTCTTGCTCGGTAAAATCACGCACAAATTTTTCTGCCGACTTTAAAGGCTTCATAGCTGCAAAACCATCTTGCATAAATTCGTACATCACCTCAAATTTATGCTTATAAGCAGTGCCCTTACACATTTTAAACGCAGTCTGCACCACAAAAGAGCGTAGATATTTATCTAAGCTGATGCCCAATTGATCCAATTGGCGCAACTGTTCGAGACGTTGCTGCTGTTGATCTAATTTAAGATAAGTGATGCGCATAATTTCATCTGTCAGCGGGGTGTTTTCTGGATAATCTTGTAATAATTGTGCCGCGACTTGTTCATCCAACTGCACCGCTAAAATCGCCAATTGAATCCCTGCTGTACCTGTTTTAATGGCATTTTCGGGGATGAGTTTTTCGGCTTTATGAATTTTAGGTATTAAACGCTCGATTTGTGCTGCTAAAGCATCAAAATCAGGCCCACCATAGAGGCGATTCATAAAGTACTCTGCCATAAGCACATTTTGTTTTTGTTTAAACTCTGTAGCATGACTTTGAATAATGCGTTGCTTTTGCCAATTTTGTACGTCGCGTAAACGCTGCAATAACTGCGGATTTTGATGATAGTTTAATTGTTGATACTTCACTAAAAGTTCATTTAAAACCGCAAGTTTTGACATACGTATTCCAAGCTCAAGATAGAAGGTTAAGCTTAATAGCTTATGTAAAACGCTGCTATGACTAAAACTCGCTTAAATACAAAAAAATGTAGTATCTCGATTGCAGAATCAGCAAAATCTTTGTACACATATCCATAACTATAACAAATACATTTTAGGCGGCAGCGAATGACAGAAAAATTTAAACTCATGGATGAAGATCAACTGTCTTTTGATTTAATCGAAGCGCAGTTTGCTTTACGTGAAAGTCGAGATCAAAAAAATGCCAAAAGCTTACTGATTTTAGTCAATGGTATTGATTTAGCTGGTAAGGGCGAAGCCGTCAAACAACTGCGTGAATGGGTTGATCCACGTTATTTAAAGGTTAAGGCCGATAAACCCTTAGTGCTTGATCACAGTCAGCCCTACTGGTTGCCTTATATGGGTTCTATTCCCAAAGAAGGGCAAATTACGATTTTGTTTGGCAACTGGTATAGCGATTTACTCAATACCGCCATGCATGTGTCTCATCCGATAGATGATAGTTTATATGATGAATACATTAAAAAAATGGCCATATATGAGCAAGATTTAAAAAACAACAATGTCGATGTGATTAAAGTTTGGTTTGATCTGTCATGGAAAACCTTGCAACAACGCATTGAAGATATGCCGCCAAGCGAAGCACGCTGGCATAAATTGCATGGCATTGACTGGCATAATCAACACAAATACGACACTTTACAACGCTTACGTAAACGCTTTACCGATGATTGGTTGATCATTGATGGTGAAGATAAACACCGTGACCAAATTTTTGCCCAACATATTTTAAAAGCCCTCAAAGATTGCCCAGAACATAGCAAAGAGGTGAAAACCAAGTGGAAAAACAATCCTATTCCAGTTGCATTATTGCAACCCGAAAATAGCGCTTTAGATAAAACGGAATATAAAAGCAAACTCAAAAAATTGAGCAGCGAGGTCGCAGATGCCTTACGCTTTGATCAACGGCATGTCTTGATTTGCTTTGAAGGTATGGATGCAGCGGGCAAAGGTGGTGCGATTAAACGCATTGTGCAAAAGCTTGATCCGCGTGAATACGAAATTCATAGCATTGCTGCACCAGAACCCTATGAGCTACGTCGTCCGTATTTATGGCGTTTTTGGCGTCGTATTCAAACCGATGGTGATATTAATATTTTTGACCGCACATGGTATGGACGAGTCTTAGTCGAGCGGGTTGAAGGTTTTGCTCATCCTGCCCAGTGGCAACGCGCCTATGCAGAAATTAACCGTTTTGAACAAGACTTAATTGACCACAACCACGTCATTATTAAGTTTTGGTTGGCGATTTCTAAGGATGAACAAGAAGCGCGTTTTAAAGCACGAGAAGACACTCCGCACAAACGCTTTAAAATTACCGAAGAAGATTGGCGCAACCGTGAGCGTTGGGATGATTATTTGCAAGCAGCCGCGGATATGTTTGCACATACCAGTAGTCATGATGCGCCGTGGCATATCATCGCTACCGATGATAAAAATACCGCCCGTATTCAGGTGTTAGAAACTATCTTAAAACAATTAAAAGCCACATAAAAAAACGCTCGATTGAGCGTTTTTTTATCGCGTTGCTGTTATTTTTTGGCTGCATCATCTTGCTGTTTTTCGAGGCTTGGTACGTTCGTCACCGGTGGAGCCACTGCTTCGCCACGTTCTACACCTTGTTTGAGCTGAATGCCCTTTGCCAGTTTATAACTTTCTTCTACATGCGCTTCGGCGACTTTTTTCATTACCATATAGCCCAAACTTGCGGCAATCATTTGACCACCGAGTGGAATAAATTTAGTCACTTGTTTGGTGACATATTTGGCTGCAATGTTATTAAACGATTTTTTCATTGCGGTACGTGCTACCACCATACCAGAGAATTGCACACCGCGTTTTTTCAGTTCATTCCAGTGAATTTGTTTGGTTTTTGGGTCAAATACAGTGACTTGTTCAGGCGCTAAACCAAAGCGCGCATTAATCTGCGGAATCAGCTGCGACAAAATCCCCACATCAATAAATACATCTAAAAATGGAATGGGAATAATGGCAGCGCCAGCAGAGACATAGGCACGTTTTTTGACCAGTTCTAAGCACTCAGCGCGGACTTGTTCTAGATTTAATTTAGGATCAATTGTTTGTGGAATATTGTCAATTTTCATCGTGAAATACCTTAAACTACTGTTAGATTTTTTTAGTGATATAAAGTGAAGCATGGCTTGGATTTGCTGTTAATTTGACATAGCAGTGCCAAGGGGTCTAGTGCAAAATCTTTATGATTTTGTAGAAAAATTAATATTTTGATGGGTTTTTTGAGGACATTATGGCGATTCATGTGATGCAAAGTCAGCGGATTGAAGTGCTGTTTGAGGCCATGCTGCGTGCGGTGCAACAACCGTATCAGAATCCACTTATGGTGCTTAAAGCACAGCATTTTATTGTGCCATCCATTGCCTTAGAAACTTGGCTGACGCAGCGTTTGGCGGAAAAGCGCGGCATTAGTGCCAATAATCAATTTCATCATCGAATTCGTGGTTTTCAATGGTGGGCTTATCAAGAAGTGTTGCATGATCAACGTGATGAAGTACGTAAGGCCAACTTACCGCGTTTAATGATCAAATGGCGTATCTATCAAAGCCTGAAAAATTTTATTCAAAGCCCCATTAACCCTTTAAAGCAACAGCATCCCTTATATCCCATTATTCAACGTATTTATGCCAGTGCCGACCGTTTACAAGGTTTTGAACAACTGGGCAAAAAGCAAAGTATGTTGTATTGGGTGGCGGAGCAAGTGTCGCGTTTATTTTCCAATTATATGGAATATCGCAGCGATTGCAGCAGTTGTACAGGTGTGTGTCAGTGCGGTAGCAATTGGCTACAAACTTGGTCAGCCAATCAAGCCCTACAGGTAGAACAACTGTTCTTTAACGTCGGCACTGAGATTGAACAATTTCAACTTGAGCAAGCCACTGAACTCGAAGCATGGCAACGCTGGCTTTGGCATGCGGTCTTTGCCGAAGACTTTAAACAAGTGGCGCATATTGATCAGTTATTTTGGCAACGTTTAGATGACCCAACTACCCGTCAAGATGCCTTAAAACGCCTGCCTCAGCAATTGGTGTTATTTACCTTGTTGGATTTGCCACCCGTACAATTAAAATTTTTACGTCGCTTAGGGCAGTATCTTGATATTTTTGTGTTGCATTACAACCCCTCACAAGAATATTGGGCGGATATGGTCGATCCACATTGGAAAGCCCGTTATGACGCACAGTTGCGGCAGCGTTTTATTGAGCGTGAGCAAGCGCAAGGGCGTACAGTGGATGATGCGGCAATTCAAACTTACGTTAAAAAGTTTAGTCTAGAATTTAATGCTGAAAAACGCGACTCACATCATCCGTTATTAACCCGTTTTGGTAAGCAAGCGCGTGATCATTTCTCTTTGTTGGCAAGTTTATCTTCCAATCAAGAAGGGCAATGGTTTGACTTATTCCCCGAAGATTATCCACAGACCCTCTTGGGTAAGCTGCAAAGTGATATTTTAAATTTAGTTCAACCTAAGCCCAATGCTTATGTTTTGGCCGAAGATGATGATTCCATTCAGATTCATGTTTGTCATTCCAGTTTACGCCAGCTAGAAGTTTTAAAAGAACAAATTATCCATTGGCTGAGTCAAAGTACTGCTGCAACACCGCGCCGTGCCAGCGATATTTTGGTGTTATGTCCGAATTTAAAAGATATTGAACCGCAAATTCGTAGCACCTTTGCCGCGCCCTTGTCTGAACGTGAGCGCATGCAACATGACAGCGTCTATTTGCCGATTCAAATCGCAGGCGTGGGTCAATTGGATGTTGGCAATGCATGGCGTGCTGTGCTCGGGCGTATTCAATTATTACAAGGGCGTTTTACTTTAGAAGAATTTGCCGATTGGCTGAGTTTGTATGCCACACAACAGCGTTATGGGCTTGAGCCGAATGGCTTAGAGCGCATGTATGAGCTGCTGCAAGCGGCAGGGTTTAAACGTGGTTTTGA
Source organism: Acinetobacter sp. B51(2017) (assembly GCF_003711395.1). Lineage (GTDB taxonomy): Bacteria > Pseudomonadota > Gammaproteobacteria > Pseudomonadales > Moraxellaceae > Acinetobacter. Next base: position 72,130 of record NZ_PJRJ01000004.1, on the reverse strand, counting down.
TGCGTTACATTTACAAGAAAGTCTAAGCCAAGGTGATGAAGACTATCGTTTTAGCTTTAAGTTTGCTTTGGATCGTTTAGCGCTGGGGATAGCGATTCCTGAACACCGCGTATTTAATCAGACTTTAAGCTATGCCCAAGTGCGTCCAAGTGACTTTAGTTTAATTGGTTGCCTGATTGAAATTTACCAAGATATTGCCGCGCGGCGTACTTGGCTCAATGAGCATGAAACTGAGACCGAGCAAAGCGCAGAATATTGGCTCAATTGTTTAATGGATGAAATTAACGAGTTTAAAGCAGCGGGCGTTGAAGTATTAGAGCAAGTCTATAGCTTGGTTAAAAAACAAGAACGTATGCTGACCTTAACCAGTTTCTATGATGATGACGAACAAGATGCATTACGCAGTTTAACCTTGCCATTGCCGTATATTTTAGCCGAAATCGAAAAAACGCTCACCACACAGCTTGAGCAAGCAGAACCCACAGGGCAAATCACCTTTAGCCAAATGGGTCAGATTCGTCCTGTACCTTATAAATTGGTGGTGATGCTGAATTTAGACAGTGGCAAATTCCCGAATCGTGATCAGCATATCCCCTTTGATTTAATGCAAATGTTACGTCCTAAATTAGGTGATCGCTCCCGTTTAGAAGATGATCAAGGGGCGTTTTTAGATGCGTTATTATTGGCAAAAGACAACGTGTGGCTGTTTTATAATGCTTTTGATTTAAACGACAGTGAAGTGCGTGATCCATCCAGTGTAGTGCAAGAATTTGTGCAGCATCTTAACTTAATCACCCAAAAACCTGCTGAGTTGCCAGCTAGTGTTGATGTACATGGTGTAGAAATTGCGAGTCAATTATTTAGCCTGTATCGGATTCATCCGCTACAACCTTTTGATCCACTTGGGTTTAGCCAACAAAAGTGTATTCGTTATCAAAACCAGTGGTTTAAAGTTGCTAAACAACTCAGTAGCGCCAAACAACCGCGCCCAGCATGGAGTGTAGGAACTTATCAACTGACCCAGCTTGAGCCGCAACTCGAAGTATTAGACAGTGAACAATGGATACAAGATATTTTATTCCCTGCGCGTAGTTATTTAAAAAACTTAGGGGTGAAAAACTTAAGCCCAACCGATGCCATTGAAGCGCAAGAACCTTTACTGCTCAATGGTTTAAAAAAGTACCAGCTGCGTGAGTTTATGTTGCAGCAGCATCGGCCTGAAGCTGAATTGGTCAAAGATATTTTACCTGTGGGCAAAACCCAGCATGCGACATGGCAACAAAGTCTGTTAGAACAACAGCAGTTGCTAGAGCGTTTATATGTCTTTGCCGAAGCGCCTACCGCAACCACGCGCCAAGTCCTCAAGCTTCACGCGCACTTACATATCAGCATCCAAGTGCCACAACAAGATACAGCACTTTGGGTGAATGTGCTGGCAGCCAGTGCTAAACCCAAACGCCGTGGTCGGGTGTGGCTTGAGTATTTATTATGGTTGGCTTATTTAGACTTAGGCGAAGGTGGTCGCCAATTGCAACGCGTTGCGGTATGTAGTAATAAAACCCTTGTTTGCCAAGGGGTAAGCTCCAATCAAGCGAAACAATGGCTTAATGATTGGTTAGAGGCATGGCACCACGCCAAGCAGCAGCCGCTAGTGTTACCCGCGGAACTGATCTTAAAAGATGAAGTCAAAATTGAATGGATTGACACTCATGGTTTTATGCAAGTCAAAGATTTAGACAAGCTGTTTAAAGAATGGCGTAAATCCGACAACTTTGCTGGTTATCGCTATGACAATGAAGAGTGGAATATTAAACACCGTGATTGGCAGTTTATTTTACGTGACTGTGACACTCAACAATTGTTAGAACAAGCGTGCTTAGACTTCTCTTATCGACTTTATCAGCCAATTTTCTGGCATCAAGTGGTACAGGACGCAACATGAACAGTTTTTATCAGCCAGAACCTTCTTTTGCACCCATTGTCGATATGCAGTTTAAAGGGTTGCATTGGATTGAAGCGTCGGCAGGTACAGGGAAAACCTATACGCTATCGAGTTTAATGGTGCGGATTCTGTTACATGACTATTTGCCGCATCAAGTGATTGCCACTACCTTTACCCGTGCTGCTGCGGCTGAACTCAAAACGCGTATTCGTAAACGTTTGCAACAGACCTTAAATTTTTTAAAAAGCTATCAAGCATTGAGCTCGAGTGAAGTATTACTACATGCGGCAAATGAAACAGACATATTGTTTCAAAAACTCTTACAAGATTATTCAGACAAAATTGGCTATGCCTGTGAGCGTTTAAATTTGGTGCTGGATCAGCTTGATGAGTTGTTTATTGGTACGCTCGATAGTTTTAGTCAAAAACTGCTCACGGAGTTTTCGTTTGAAAGTGGCAAGATTGAACATGTTGCTATTAGTGACAATGCTAAATTGTACACCCAGCAAATTATTCATGATGTTTTACGTGAATGGATTCAATTGCAACCGCAAGCAGTCATTGATTATTTGCTGTTAAATCAAAAACTCAAGTCGGTAGAAAGCTATGTGGCTGTGGTTGAAACTAGCCTAAATTTTGCTTCTGCCACATTACAAAAGGTTGAAGCCCCAAGCCTTGATTTACAGCAATTTGAACAGGCGATTGATGCCTTCATTCAGCTTGATCTGAGCAGTATAGAGAGTTTACAAGATTACTATGCGCCTGATGGGCAATATCATAGTGTTGTGGCTAAAAAATGGCGTGACAACGCAAGCATGCAATGGTTATTGACAGAAAAATTGCCGCTATTTTTAAAAGCCTTAAAGCAACGTCGTGGTCAAGCCTTGTTTGCTGCTGCCTTTGAGAACACCTTAAAAGGCATCACTGATTTAGCCACTAAAAAAGTTCTGAATAAATGCAGTGCTGAGGTATTAGCGGGCTTTGAACAGCATCCGATTATGTTGACCTTAGCAAAATTTTGTCAGCAATTAAAAGATTTGCATTTAAATTTAGATGCTTTGGATCTCTATCTTAAATATCATTTAGCCAGTGAGGTAAAGCGTCGTTTACCACAGTTATTACAACAAAAAGGCGAAACCACCTTTGCCCAGCAAATGCGAAGTTTAAGTGAGGCGTTACAAGGTGAGCAGGGGCAACGCTTTGCTCAATATGTACATAGTCGTTATCCATTAATTTTGGTCGATGAATTTCAAGATACCAACCAAGATCAAGACAATATGCTTAAGCAAATTTGGCGTAACCCAAAATGGTATAGCCAAGGTTGTATGATTATGGTGGGCGACCCTAAACAGGCGATTTATGGTTTCCGGGGCGGTGATATGCTCACCTATAGCAAAGCTCGCCAAGATGTCTTGGCTAAAAACGGTCGTTTATATAGTCTAAAATACAATCAGCGTTCGGTGCGTGAATTAGTAGAAGTGGTCGATGCACTATTTCAGCAACAGATGGATTTTGGCGAAGAGGTAAGCTATCAGCCTGTAGAGGCAGTTGCGCGTGCTCATCCCATTTGTTATCAGCATCAAATTGCGAACCCTCAGCCCCTACGTTTTATTACCTTGCCTGATGCTGACCAAGAATCGATCCAAGTGGCATGGCAGATTCGTAAGTTGCTGAATTTAAGCGCCCAACAGCAATTACATTTTGGTGAGCTTGCCGAGAAAAAGTTTTTACAGCCCGATGATATTGCGGTGTTATCGCGTAATCACGACGCGTTAGACAAAGTCCAATATGAATTAAATCGTTTAAATATTCGTGTCAATCGTGCTTCAAAACGTAGTGTTTTTGATAGTGTGGTGGCACAGGATGTGGCTGCAATTTTAACAGCGATTTTACATCCTTTTGATGAAGCCAAAGTAAAACGTGCTTTGCTCAGTCGCTTAATTGGTTTAAATCTTCAAGATTTAAGCCAACTTCAGCAGCAGCCTGAAGGCTTGAGTCAATATATGCATGATTTTGAGTATATTCGTGAAATGTGGCTGCATAAAGGCTTTTTAACGGCATGGCAATACACCTTAAATGTATTTGGAGTTTGGGAAAATTTAGTTCGTTATCAACACCGTGATAATGAACGTAGCGTAGTCAATCTGCGCCATTTAACCGAAAGTCTGACCCAGCATAGTGAGAGTTATCAAGGTGCACAAAGCCTGTATGCTTGGTATTTAAAACAAATTCAAGCATCCGGTCAGCGTGATTGGGAAATGGAACTTAGCCTGAGCAACAGCGCAGGTGTGCAACTCATGACCGTACATCAGTCTAAAGGCTTAGAATTTAAAATCGTATTTTTGCTGGGTGCCAGTTCAGCAGGGCGTGAAATAAATAAGACCCTGAATTTCTCCACTCAAATGTTGACTAATCCCGAAACAGGTCAAACTGAGCCACAGCGTATTATTGCCGTCAATGACAAACATGGCTTGGCTGAAGAAATGATTGCACAGCACGAGGCGCGTCTTGAAGCCGAACAGCATCGGTTGTGGTATGTGGCACTGACGCGTGCTAGTCATCGCGTTTATGCCATGCTTAGTGCCAAAGCCTTAGATAAAGCGCATGGTTTACTCTTTTGGAAAAATGCGGGTCAAGGTTTTAGTCATTTAGGTTGTTGTGATGAGCCGCTCTTACTGGAATGTCCTGAATGGATTGCGCCACAACACGCCACCGTATCTTTAGATATTCAGGCTTTAGCTTTGCCTAAACAACGTTTTTATCCACGTAGTAAAACCAGCTTTAGTGCGTTGTCACAGCATTTAAGCCGTAAACAAGCTATAGATGCTTTAGCCGCCCAACGTGAAAACATGGGTAGTGCTGCCGATGACATGTATGTCATACCAGAAGATCAAGTAGCAGAGCAGCCTTTGGCATGGATTAAACGGCATTTTCCTATGGGAACTTTAGCTGGTAATTTCTTACATGAAATTTTTGAACATATTGATTTTCAAGATCATCAGCATTGGGCACTTGAGCTACATCGACGTTTTAAAAATAGTTATCCAAGCTTATGGCAAGATTTACAACACCAATATGCCACAGAATTTGCTGCACCCAATGATGAGCATTTATACGCGATGTTGGTTGAATGGTTACAACAAGTACTTAATACACCGTTATTTGCTGACTTTTGCTTAAGTCAGCTGAATCCCGAACAACATAGTGCCGAATTTCCATTTTATCTGTCTTTGGCAGATCGGGTGTTTGGCGTGCAGCGCATTAGTGAATTATTTCGTGAATATGGGATTGATATGTTGCCGCTTCAGCATGCCAATTCAGCGCGGTATTTAACAGGTTCAATTGACTTGGTGTTTTATGATGGGCAGCGCTATCACATTGCCGACTATAAAAGTAATTTCTTAGGGCAAGATCAACAGGATTATGCCAATGCCAAGATTCAAGCCAATATGTCGCAGGCAAGTTATTGGTTGCAAGCAGGATTGTATTTGGTGGCTTTACATCGTCATTTAAGCGTGCAGTTACAAGATTATGATATGGCTAAACATTTAGGCGGTGCGAGCTATTTATATTTACGTGGTATGAATGGGCAACCTCAGCAGGGTGTACATTATTTTAAACCCGCGGATGAGTTTATTTTACGTTTAGATGCCTTGTTGGGGCATGTGGAGGAACAGCCCTAATGCAAACTCAAGATATAAATGCCCCTTGGATGAGCGCATGGAGTCAATATATTGCTCAAGGTTTGTCTGCACCAGCCCAGCAGTTAATTCAAGAATTATTGTTGGCGATGCAAAGTGGCCATAGTTGTATACAGGCGTTGCCTGAGCAAGTGCAGGCGTTGCAGCATTTGGTGGCTCAACCGCAGCATATAGCACCGTTTATTTATGCCGAGCAACAATTATATTTATATCGTTATTGGCAGCTCGAACACAATTTAGCGCAGCATGTCCTACGCTTACAACAGGCACAAGTTGCGCAATTTTCGGTGGATGATTATCAAGATCTTTTGAGTGATGCACAACAAAAACAAGCCTTGGCAGCAGTGGCGAGGCAAGCATTGACCATTATTACAGGTGGACCAGGTACAGGTAAAACCTATACGTTGGCACGGATTATTGCCGCCTTAAATCAAGCCTTACCTGATTTACGTATTGCTATGGCAGCGCCTACAGGTAAAGCTGCTCAGCGTATGAAAGAGGCGCTACAAAATTCTTTTAGTGACGCTAAACTAAGCCATTTGGTCACAGCAGATTTAAAACACTTAAATCCAGTGACTTTGCATCGTTTATTGGGCTTAGGCATGCAACAGCAAGCGCGTTATTCGGCACAGCAGCCGCTACCTTTTGATGTTGTAGTGGTTGATGAAGCTTCGATGTTGGATTTAAATCTAGCCAGCCTATTATTTGCTGCGATTGGTTCAGGCAGCCGTTTAATTTTATTGGGCGATGCCCACCAGTTGGCTTCGGTTGATGTAGGCGCAGTCTTGGCAGATTTGCAGCAAGTCGAACATTTAGCTGCTCATCGGGTGCATTTGCATACCAGCCGTCGCTTTAAAGCGGGTGCTTTAATTGGTGAGTTGGCACAATTTATTCAGCAAGAACATCCAGCAGAGCAGGTACTCACTCGGTTAGAACAATTATTGCCGCCAATGCAATTGCAAGCCATTGAGCTACATGCCGATATGGCAGATGTTGTACAGTTACAATATTTACCCGACAGCTTAACCAACGAAGATTATGCACAATATTATGATCAACTGATGTTAGGTTTTGCAGGCTATGTTGCTGCCTTAAAACGCTATGTAGATAGTGATGAACCTGAACACGATTTAGCAGAGGTTTTGGCGCGTTTTGATGAGTATCGAATTTTAACCGCGATTCGCCAAGGTCAATTGGGTTTATATCAACTCAATCAGCAGATTGAAAAACGTATTTTGCAACAACTTGCCTTACATACCACTAAACAAGGTGATTGGTATGTTGGCCGCGCAGTTATGATGACCTATAACGATTACCAATTAGGGCTATCGAATGGCGATATTGGCATTTGCTTGCAACGTTTACGTGATGGGCAATGGCAATTTGATGTGTATTTCCCAAGCTTAGAGAAATGGTTACCTGCACCGCGTTTACCCAAAAACATAGAAACTGCATTCGCCTTAACCATCCATAAGTCGCAAGGCTCCGAATTTAAGCACACTGCTTTGGTGTTAGATCGCTATGCAGCCAACTTACTCAGTCGTGAGTTGATTTATACGGCAATCACCCGTGCTAAATCTGCGGTAAGTATTTTGGCAGATAAACATAGTTTACAACAGGCGCTTATGGTGATGACTACACGGCAAAGTGGTCTACAGAAAAAGCTTAATGAGGGTTAAAAATTTTGACTATTTGGTGCAAAACGGCACTTTGTAAGCAATGGCTTACAAAGATTCGAGAAATTGACGCATAGAGCTTCAGCTGAGTTTCTGCGAATATAGCTTTAACAAAAGCTCAACACGGAATGTTGGGAATAATCGCATAACGATAATGATAAGTCGAAAAGACAGCGAACTTACAGGAAGGTAAGTCACAGAGGAAACTTACAGCCGCTAAGCCTTGTAGTTTTGGGAGAGACTACAAGGCTTTTATTTATCTCGCATTTTTATCTTGGCATTTTAAATAGAATTTTGTGTGTCCTCTGAGTTTAGCTTGATGTAAGCCAAAGCGCACAAAATAAGCAGCCAAAGGCGACTTGGTTTAAATTTAGCATGTATTACAATTGTAAAAATAAGGAAAGCAAAACTCACAAGGAATTGAGCGAATCCAATAATAAGAAGAGATAAGATTAAGAATAAATGGTGAAATTACAGCGCAAAAAGCCCAAGTTTGACTTGGGCTTTTTTATTTGTCTGCCATGTTTGTATAGGGGTTGTTTGAGCTGTGCAGCTGCATTTTAAACAGCTCTTCGTTGCATCTAGACGCACATTTAAGCAAAAGCAATTTTGCAATTGTAGCCAATATCGCTTAAAATAGTTGCCTTGCTGTAGTGATGCACGGCAGTCAATTTTTTTAAATTGATTAATATCGAATTTTTTTATCAAAGCATCTCGGAGAAATCGAATGGCTTTAACAAACGCAGATCGCGCAGAGATCATCGCTAAATTTGCTCGTGCTGAAAACGACACTGGTTCTCCAGAAGTTCAAGTAGCGCTTTTAACTGCTCAAATCAATGACTTACAAGGTCACTTCAAAGAGCACAAGCACGATCATCACAGCCGTCGCGGTCTTATCCGTATGGTTAACCAACGTCGTAAGCTTCTTGACTACCTTAAAGGTAAAGACGCTACTCGTTACAGCGATTTGATTGCTGCTTTAGGTTTACGTCGTTAATTCGATTTAAACTTTGTTTTTGGATTATTGCATGTTTAGTGCCGTAGGACTAAAAACAAGAGTATATCTAACTTTAGGTTAGATAATGGGGAAGGGGCGAATGTTCGCTCCTTCTTTGTGTTTAAAATCTAGTGAGGTCGGCTTCTAAGCTTTGTCATTTATGCTTTGGCTTAACAAAAGTACCGATGAATGCCAAACCTTAGGGGTCTCCACTAGAATAATTGTTCACAAGAACTAGGAAAAAATAAAACATGTCGATGTTTAATATTATTCGTAAAGAATTCCAATTTGGTCAGCACCAAGTTGTACTTGAAACTGGTCGTGTAGCACGTCAAGCAAACACGGTTGTGATTACGATGGGCGGCGTAACTGTACTGGTTGCAGTTGTAGCGCAGCCTACAGCAAAAGCGGGTCAAGATTTCTTCCCGTTAACGGTTAACTACCAAGAAAAACAATATGCTGCGGGTCGTATCCCAGGTGGTTATGGTAAGCGTGAAGGCCGTGCGTCTGAAGCTGAAACTTTAATTTCACGTTTAATTGACCGTCCAATTCGTCCGTTGTTCCCAGAAGGTTACTACAACGAAATCCAAGTGACTGCAACTGTTGTATCTTCTGACAAAACCATGGAAGCTGACATTGCAGCTATGCTTGGTACATCTGCTGCACTTGCAATTGCAGGTACACCATTCCGTGGTCCAATTGGTGCGGCGCGTGTAGGTTTAATCAACGGTGAATACGTTCTTAACCCAAACCACGAACAGTTAAAAGAATCTGATCTTGACCTTGTGGTTGCTGGTACAGAATCTGCGGTGTTGATGGTTGAATCTGAAGCGAAAGAACTTTCAGAAGACCAAATGCTTGGTGCAGTACTTTTTGGTCATGATGAAATGCAAATCGCGATTCAAGCGATTAAAGAATTTGCTGCAGCAGCTGGCGCGAAAGAATCTGATTGGGTGGCTCCATCTAAAAACGAAGACCTTCGTGCAAAATTAAAAGAAGCTTTTGAAGCGAAAATTTCTGAAGCGTACACCATTGCAGTGAAACAAGACCGTTATGCAGCACTTGATGCACTTCATGCTGAAGCGGTTGCTCAATTCGTTCCAGAAAATGACGAAACGGGTATTGCAGACGAATTAAACGAACTGTTTGAAGATCTTAAATACCGTACAGTACGTGACAATATCTTGTCTGGTAAGCCACGTATTGATGGTCGTGATACCAAAACTGTTCGTGCGCTTGACGTACAAGTTGGCGTGTTAGATCGTGCACACGGTTCTGCATTATTCACGCGTGGTGAAACTCAGGCGTTGGTTACAACGACTTTGGGTAACACACGTGATGCCTTAATGGTAGATACCCTTGCAGGTACTAAAACTGATAACTTCATGCTTCACTACAACTTCCCTGCATACTCTGTAGGTGAAACAGGTCGTGAATCTGGTCCTAAACGTCGTGAAATTGGTCATGGTCGTTTGGCTCGTCGTGGTGTTCAAGCTGTGCTTCCTGCAGCGGATCGCTTCCCGTATGTGATCCGTATCGTATCTGACATTACAGAATCAAACGGTTCATCTTCAATGGCTTCTGTATGTGGTGCTTCATTATCTCTTATGGATGCAGGTGTGCCACTGAAAGCGCCAGTTGCGGGTATCGCAATGGGTCTAGTCAAAGAAGGCGAGCGTTTTGCAGTATTGTCTGACATCTTAGGTGATGAAGATCACTTAGGCGACATGGACTTTAAAGTAGCTGGTTCTGCCAACGGTATTACTGCGCTACAAATGGACATCAAGATCGAAGGTATTACCGAAGAGATCATGGAAGTTGCATTAAACCAAGCATACGCTGGTCGTATCCACATTTTAAATGCAATGAACCAAGTGATTTCACGCGCTCGTCCAGAAATTTCGATGCACGCGCCAACATTCCAAGTGATCAACATCAACCCTGATAAGATCCGTGATGTGATTGGTAAAGGCGGCGCAACTATTCGTGCGATTACCGAAGAAACTAAAGCAGCAATTGATATCGAAGATAATGGTACAGTGCGCGTATTTGGCGAAACAAAATCTGCTGCAATGGCTGCAATCGCTAAGATTCAAGCACTTACTGCTGAAGTCGAACCAGGTACAATCTACACAGGTAAAGTGATTCGTATTGTTGAGTTTGGTGCGTTCGTTAATATCCTTCCGGGTACTGATGGTTTACTTCATATCTCGCAAATCTCAAATGAACGTATTGCCAACGTTGCAGACGTATTGACTGAAGGTCAAGAGATCAAAGTACAAGTGGCTGATGTCGACAACCGCGGTCGTATCAAGTTAACTATGAAAGACATCGAACAAGCATAATTTGCTGTTTAGCGTCTAAAAAAAAGCCCGCTCATGTAGCGGGCTTTTTTATTGAGTTTGGGCTTGTTGTAGCATCAAATACATTTGATCTTTGAGCTTAAGCTTTTGCCGTTTTAACAGCTCAATGTCATCACGAATTTGATTAACAGGATCTTGTTCCAACAAATTGATCTCCCGATCAAGTTGTTCATGTTGTTCAAACATTTTGGCAAAATGAGGATTGTCTTCACGTAATTTGGGAATTAAATCCTTAAATTCGGGAAACATGAACTTGGTCTTTTTATTAGATTCTTTGGTCTTCATAGTGGGTGCATAGTCTCAACAAAGCGTCTATAGACATACAGCAGCTAACAAGCTGCTGTGCGAAAGGGATGCGCAACTTAACTATGAATAAAGTTGCAATGTTTTACTTGCTTACGCAGTTGTTGTACTTCATCAATCAGATCAAGCATCATGGCAACTGCAGAAAAACTGGCATTAAAATCGCGTTGTAAACGGTAGGCTTGTTGCGCACGCTCCACATCAGCAGCAAAGAATTGATGAATCCGCTCTTCAGGGCGGCGTGGCAGGATGTCATATTCTAAGAGTTGCAATACCCATTCTGGGCTTTGTTCACAAGCTTCAGCAAAGCTATGTAAGTCAAAACTTAACGGCTCTTCAACATGGTCTAGGGTTTCACGATAATGGATTGTGGTCATTGCCATCTCCTTATAATCGGGTGTAGCAGCGTCACTTTGCTACAGAAAAACTCTATTAAGCATAAAAGATTGCGCCTGTGACAACGCTATAGCTTTAGTTTGGAAAATGTGTATTTATTGTTGTACCCAAACCAATGTGACAAAAGCAATGTTTTGCCTATGCTTAATCTGTCTATTATTTGGTCATTATTCTATGTTTTTATGAATAAGCCTAGAGGGTATTTGTGAGGCTTTGTTGCAAAGCGATAAACGGTTAGGCATAAAAAAAGGCAGCCTAATGCTGCCTTTTTAAATAAAGCAATTAACTTAAATGTTCGCCAAATAAGCCTAAAGCTTCTTCTGCACTAAAGGTATATACCGTATTGCAGAATTGGCAATTCATATCAATTGGGTTTTGATGTTCGAGCGTTTCACGTACACCGCTGACGCCCAATTGCTCTAAAGCAACAGCACAGCGTTGTTTAGAACAGGTACAGCCAAATTTAAGTTGTTCAGCCTCAGGTAAACGCACTTCTTCTTCGTTATATAAACGATATAAGATGTCGGTTGCAGTTAAATCTGTTAATTCTTCTGCTTTGAGTGTGCTGGTGAGCATAGTTAAACGTGGCCATAAGTCTTCATCAACACGTTGCTGTTCTTCTTCGCTATTACGTGGTAATAATTGAATCAGTAAACCACCCGCGCGTTGTTCATTGCTGGCTAGGACAATACGTGTTGCAATTTGTGCAGATAAATCATAGTACTGCATTAAGCAACCTGCCAAAGTGTCATGCTCAAGCGGCACAATACCTTGATAACGTTGACCCACATCTGGCTCAATATTAATAAATAATACGGGTTTAACTAAAGTTTTTAATACAGTACTTGAATCGCTTGCTTGATTAAAATGCGGATCTTGCTCGTATTCTGCTAAAGCGCGTACTTCACCTAAATGGTTACATTCAGCCATAGCCCATTTTAAGGTGCCTGATGCTTGAATTTGTAAGCTAATACGACCTTGGATTTTTAGGGTACTGGCTAATAATGCTGTGGCACTGAGCATCTCACCCAGTAAAATTTTAATCGCAGGGGCATAGTCACGCTGCGCTAAAATGGTGGTTAAGGATTGCTCAAGATGCACCACTTCGCCACGAACAGGGCTATCTTCAATAAAAAAACGTTGACGTAAATCAGACATAAAATTCTCCAAACCCTGTCTTAATGGTGGCTATATTGTAAATCACAAGTCAGTTGCCTTCATCTGTTGTAATGCTGAGTCTGGCTTTAAATCATCCGCTGTTAATGCACTTACTTGGCTTTTAAGGGATAGATCCTGTGCGAGTAAATAATGTAACTCAGCTAAAGCCGCTTCTTGGGTTTGATATAGCTTAATATCATCGTACTCAATTTGCTGTTGTTGGCGTTGTAGCTTTTGGTCGTGAATACGAAACTGAGCAATGTTATCTTGAGCTTGCTGTGGCTGCATCCCTAAATGAATCAGACTATTTAGGGCTAAATCTAAGGCAGATAGATAGGTTTCTCGCCAAATATGTATGATGCCTAAATCACTTAAGAGATGCGCATGATGACGGTCACGCGCCCGAACCAAGAGCTTTAAATCAGGATAATGTAGCTGTAAATAACGCACAATATTGATGTTATCTTCCACATCATCGACAGCAATCACGGCAAGTTGCATAGCATTGAGCGGCAGTTTTTGCAGTGCTTGAGTATCTGTCGCATCCATCTTTAGTAAACAGCCACCATAAGCAGATAAATCCTGTGCGGGAGGCAGATGATTATCAATCGCTGTAAAAGCAATATTTTGCGTGTGTGCCACCCGTGCCACCAATTGTCCAACACGGCCAAAACCAATAATGAATAGCGGTGTGGGTGCAGTAAATTTAGGCTCAGTGGCGTTATCTGCTAAAGCTGCCGTCTTAAAACGTGGCACAAGATAGCGCTGACTAAACAGCATTAAAACGGGTGAGAGCACGAACGCCAGCATCAACAGTAGTAAATACGGTTCGAGTACTGTTGCAGGTGCAAGTTGGCTCGCAAAAGCGCTATACAGCAAAATAAACCCAAATTCACCGCTACTGATGAAGGCACTGCTGATTAAGCAGCTGTCTAACCAAGAGGCTTTAAAATAACGTGCTAAGGCCAAGTACATGCTGAGCTTAACCAAGAGCAGAACCAATAAGCCTAGCGCGAAAAATACAGGCTGTTCCAGCAGTAGTGATAGCGGTAGGCTCATGCCAAGCACAATAAAAAACGCGGCAAATACCAAGCCTTTAAATGGTGCACTATATTGAGCGATACGTTTGTGAAAACGCGAATCTGAAATTAAAAAGCCTGCCAGTAAGGCAGCTAAACTATCATGAATATTCAAAGCATCGAGTACAATAAAACTTAAACTTGCACTTAAAACCGCACTGGCTAAGACCAGTTCATGCGTGTGAGTCTGCTCTAAATATTCAAACACAGGTTGCAGCACATAGCGCTGGAGTAACCATAAACCACTCAGCGCAGCCACTACACTCATTGCATAGGCAAAGCTATGTTGCGGTGATGCGAAACCAATCAATATGGGTAAACAAGCAATTAATAGCACAGCCCATAGACTGTGTATTAAGCCAAAGTTAAACACTTGCTGACCTAAAACAGGGTTAAAGTGCTTTGGTAGTTGGATTTGTTGTTGTAATAAACTAAAGCTGAGTAAACTTAAGGCTGCACTGACAATAAAGCTGACCAAAATAGACAGATCGAATAACCAAATCCCGAGCATGGTCAGCACTAAAATACTCAGTCCGAGGGCATAGCTGGCAAATTGAATGTCTTTTAGTTTAAGTTGCATTAAACGAGTGGGTTGCAATTGCATCCCTATGAAAAACAACAAAAGTAATAAACCAAGATGCTGGAGTTGCTTGAGCTCAATACTTAATGGAATGAGGTCAAACACGTAAGGACCAAGGGCGATACCTGTTGCTACATAGCCGATAAGTGTGGGTAAACCGAGCCGTTTGGTGACTGGCACCATAACTAAGGCAAACGCCAAAATAATCGTCAATTGTATCAATAAAGACATGCGCCTTCCTTTGCAGCTTAAAGCATAGAGTGTACTGAATTAACTCAGTTCTTGTGGGTCAATATCTAGACTAAGTTTCATCTGTGCGGGCTTTTGTTGCAACAGATTCGGCCACCATACCCCCAACTGTAAATGCAATTGGCTACGCTCTGTCGCTAAAAGCACCATATGCGCATGAAAACGCCCCGCTTTGCGTTCCATTGGCGCGGGAATTGGGCCCCAAATGCTGATTTTCTGCGCTGACATATCACGTAAAAATTGTGCATGTTGAGTCAGCATATCTAGATTTTGATCTTGACTACGCGATTCGCAGCGCACTAAAGCGGCATAACGAAATGGTGGTAATTGCGCAATTTCACGCTCTGCCAAAGTTTGCTTGGCAAAAGCGCGGTAATCATGATTCACTATGGTCGAGAGAAGTGGATGATCGGGGCGTAAAGTTTGTAAATAAACATCGCCTTTACGTTCGCCACGTCCAGCACGCCCCGCCACTTGAATAATCAACTGTGCTGTACGTTCAGGGGCGCGAAAATCGACACTGAGCAAACCTGAGTCAATATCTAAAATCGCCACCAAGGTCACATAAGGAAAATGATGTCCTTTGGCCAACATTTGCGTCCCCAATAAAATGAGGGGTTCACTGCTATGAATCTTGTCATAAATTTTTTGCCAACTGCCAACTCGACTTGTCGAATCACGATCGACGCGTAACACTGGATAATCGGGGAATAATTCTGCGAGCTGTTCTTCGACTTTGCCTGTGCCTAAACCAATCGGTTTAAGTTCTTGATGATTACAGCTTGGGCAAGTATCTGGTTTACGTTGAATCGTGCCGCAGTGATGACAGTGTAAATGTACATAAGGCTGATGATGCACGGTAAAGTTAGCATCGCAATTGGGGCATTTGGCTTGCCATGCACAGCTGTCACAAATTAAAACTGGTGCATAACCACGTCGATTTAAAAATACCAAGACTTGTTCTTTTTTTTCTAAACGCTTTTTAATTTCGCCAATTAAGCTTTGGCTAATGCCATGGATTTTATTTTCGACTTTTAAATCCAAAACGTGAATTTTGGGCATTATCGCTGAACCAGCACGTTGATTGAGCTGTAATGCGGTCATTTTACCTTGCTTGACTAAAGCATAGCTGTCGATGCTTGGTGTGGCTGAACCTAAAACAATCGGACATTGTTGTAAATATGCTCGATACAGGGCTACATCTCGCGCATGGTAACGGAAGCTTTCTTGTTGTTTAAACGATAAATCATGTTCTTCGTCTAAGATAATCAGGCCTAAATTGGCCATCGGAGCAAAAATGGCCGAACGTGTGCCTAAAATAATCGAGGCTTTACCCGTTTGCGCATGTTGCCATGCTTGTAGGCGCTTTGAGTCATTTAAACCCGAATGCATTAAGACAATATTGCAATGAAAACGTGATTGGAAGCGACTAATGGTTTGTGGGGTGAGTCCAATTTCGGGTACCAATACCAAGACTTGTTTGCCCTGTTTTAAAACCTCTTGCATGACTTGCAAATAAACTTCGGTTTTACCACTACCAGTCAAACCATCGAGTAAAAAGGCTTGGTATTTATTTTTGGCTTTTAAAATGCTTTGAATCGCGACCTTTTGTTCATCATTGGCAGTCAGTGGCATTTGTGCCAAGGTCATGGGCATAGGACTAAAATCTTGCGGCTCAAGCACACAATCCACAATGCCTTTTTTTTCTAAGGCTTTTAAGGTGGAGGTTTCAATACCTGCTAAATTTAAAATATTTTCCGCCGTGCCAGTTGGATGCAGCTTTAACACTTTATAGGCTTCGCGCTGTTTTTCCGAACGTTTTAATTTATCTTCGGCAATAACATCTAATACCCGCCACATACGTGCTAATAAATTATAGGGTTTACCCTGACGCAATAAACTCGGCAAGGCGCTATGCAGTACCTCACCAAGTGGAAATTGATAGTATTTGGCTGCCCAATTCAGCAGTTTTAAGCTATTGGCATCTAAAATAGCGTGTTGGTCTAATAATTCGGTAATACTTTTTAGTTTAATATGAGGATCTAAGGGAGCATCAGGCGCTAACTTTTCGCTAATGATGCCGACTAAGTTTTGTCGCCCAAAAGATACCGCTACTCTTGCGCCCACTTCGGCTTGCTGATATTGACTTTCGGACAGCAGATAATCAAAGCAATCGTAGAGGTGGAGCGGAATGGCAACACGGATACGATAGTGAAGATGGGACATAGCACGCTCAACTTTAGCAAGTATAATCAACTGAGTGTGTGACAAGTAGTTATGTTAGAGTGATCACACAATTTTATAGCCCTCACTATGAATGATTTTGCGCAACAGACGCAACTGAAGTTCAGGGATTTTTTGGAAAAATTAGAGCATTGACATGCCTGCATATCAATTTACTGCGCTTGATGCGGCAGGGAAACAGCAAAAAGGCGTACTTGAAGCCGATTCAGCACGGCAAATTCGTCAGCAATTACGTGATCAACAGTTATTACCGATTCGCGTAGAGCCAGTCGAACAGAAAACAGATGCGGCACGCGCTACATGGTGGCAAAAAAAAGTGAGTGCTTACGATTTGGCTTTAATGACGCGCCAACTTTCGGTACTTATTGCCGCTGCGATTCCTTTAGAAGAAGCATTGCGTGCAGTGAGTAAACAATCGGAAAAAGCCCATGTACGCAACTTACTGATTTCTGTGCGTTCTAAAGTATTAGAAGGCTATTCATTGGCTCGCGCTTTAGATCAATCTGGGCATTTTCCTGAATTGTATATTGCCACCATTGCCGCAGGTGAGCGTTCGGGTCATTTGGATCTTATTTTAGAACAGTTAGCCGATTACACCGAAAATCGTTTTGCTATGCAAAAAAAGATTCAAGGGGCGATGATTTATCCGATTATTTTAATGCTGATGTCCTTTGCTATTGTCATGGGATTAATGACTTATGTGGTGCCCGATATTGTCAAAACCTTTGATCAAAATCCTGAGGCGTTGCCGTGGATTACCGTGGCGCTGATGTATAGCAGTGATGTGATTCGTATGGCATGGCCAGCGATGTTGCTGATGAGTGGCGTAGGACTGGTGCTGTGGCTACGCTTTTTAAAAACCAGTGCGGGGCATTATACCTTTGACCGTCTGATCCTTAAGTTACCGCTGTTAGGTAAATTATCGCGCGGGGTTAATGCAGCACGTTTTGCCAGTACCTTATCTATTTTAACTCAATCAGGTGTGCCCTTAGTAGATGCTTTAAAAATTGCCGCGGCAGTCAGTAATAACTGGGTGATTCGTGATGCAGTTAATTTGGCCGCGGAAAAAGTTACAGAAGGGGGCAACTTAGGGACGCAATTGGAGCGCAGTGGTTATTTCCCCCCTATGATGGTACAAATGATTAAAAGTGGCGAAAGTTCAGGCGAATTAGACCGTATGCTAGAGCGCTCTTCAACCATGCAAGACCGTGAAGTGACCAGTTTAATTAGTACTTTATTGGTTTTATTAGAACCTTTGATGTTGGTACTGATGGCGAGTATTGTGTTGGTGATTGTGATTGCGGTGATGCTGCCAATCGTCAATATGAATAATATGATTTAACAAAAACGTGTATGAACGAGATAAACATGAATACAGCAAAACAAGCTCTGCCACGTTTCAAACGTGCTGCGGGTTTTACCTTAATTGAAGTGATGGTGGTGATTGTCATTTTAGGCGTCTTGGCTGCGCTGATTGTGCCGAATGTCATGGGGCGCGGTGAAAAAGCCAAAGTTGATACGACTGTGATTACCTTAAAAGGTGTGGCAGGTGCACTCGATCAGTATAAATTAGACAACAGCCGCTATCCAAGTATGCAAGATGGTGGTTTAGAAGCTTTGGTGACGCAACCTGAGTCAGCGAAAAACTGGATGCCGGGTGGTTATGTTAAAGGTGGCTATCCAAAAGATAGTTGGGAAAATGACTTACAATATATCGCGCCTGGCAGCGAAGGTCGTGCCTTCGATTTATATTCATTTGGTGCCGATGGTAAAGAAGGCGGTGAAGGTACAGACGCCGATATTTACTACCAGCCTTAATTGAGAATCATTTTAGATTTTTAAATGATGGAATATATCACTTCAGTTAATCGAATCTTTCTATTTATACTGAAGTGATAATACATCTTAATTAGAAATATTATATTAAATTATTGATTTATATATATTAAAATAATAATTGCGTGATGCGACTTATAATAAGAATTATTCCCATAACTAATGATTACAATAATCGAAAAATATACTGATAAATAGGCTTTTTATTTAAAAAATAAACTCGCATAATGTCCTCAAGGCACTATTTTTGACCAAGGAGGATGGAATGAAAACATTAATTTTGTCAGATGAAATCAACCAATTCCATTGGTCAATGTTAAAGTCGGTACTACTGGTATTAAGCTTATTACCGATGAGCCAATTGTTTTTGAATGTATGGCAAAGCACCGAAGGCAGTAGTCAAATCATGCTGGGCTTTTTTGCGATTAGCTTATTTAGCGCTTTAACCTTATTAAGTTTTTGTTTTGCGTTACAGGCTACTGTGACTAAGCTTGAGCAAGCTGAAATGAGCCGCTTTGAGCAAGCTGTGGTGCAGTTATATCGTTATGTGCCCATGTTGTCACTGGCGAGTATGTTATCTTATTTGGCATTACAAGTGTAATAACAGCAAGATTTATTTAGATAAAAAATGCAAACCTAAGCTAAAAAAACCGAGGCCTAGACCTCGGTTTTATAGACTTTAACGACGTGATTTAAATGACACATCGACTTTTTTGGGACGGAACATCCAACCCAAAATCAGCAATAATAATGACAAGATTAAAATAGGCCAATCACTTAGACGGTTATATAAGGTTTGACCTTGCATTGCAGGCAATTCACCGCGTAACACGGTGCGTTGATCCATTGCGGCTTGCTTAACAATCTGACCCTCATGGTTAATGATGGCTGTGACCCCAGTATTGGTTGCACGTACAAACCAACGGCCATTTTCTTTAGCGCGCATTTGCACCATTTGCAAATGTTGCAGCGGGCCTGCCGTGTCTGTAAACCAAGCATCATTAGACACAGTCACCAAGAAATCACTTTGGCTAGCATTACGACGGGTTAAATTGGGATAAGCGACTTCGTAGCAAATGGCAGCACCTAAGTTTTGCTGCTTAATTTTAAGCGGCACTTGATCACTGGCACCACGGCTAAAACCACTCATAGATGGGTCATTTTGCAAGGCAGGTAATACCCAGCTGAGTAAACCAGACAATGGAATATATTCACCAAAAGGCACTAAACGTTGCTTTTTGTATAATCCTTCTGCTTCTGCACCCGATGCCATAATACTGTTATAGAACATTGCTTGGTCTTGGCGTTTAGACTCGGCTAAATCCCAATACGGAATACCGGTTACCCATGCCGTACCGCTATTTTTAGCCTGTTGTTGTATAATTTCTAAAAAGGGCTGAATATCCGTTTGGAACATCGGAATAGAAGATTCCGGCCATACGATTAAATCACGGCCCCATTCGCTACGGCTTAAATCGGCATAGATACTCAAAGTTTTGCCTTGGTATTCGGTGAGCCATTTTAAGTCTTGGGGAATATTGCCTTGAATTAAGGAAACAGAAAGGGGTTTTGTGGTTTTTTGCTCAACAAATTCAATTTGGCTGGCTGCCCAAGCACCCAATAATAAAATGGCTGATGGAATCACCCAAATAAAACGTTTACGGCATAGCTCGACCACAGCACAGGCTAAAACAATCACCACAAAAGACACGCCAAACACACCAAACAGCGGTGCATAGCCATCTAAGAAGTAACCTGTAAACGCATAACCTGCAAATAACCACGGAAAACCAGTAAACACCCAAGTTTTCGCCCATTCAAACAGTACCCAAAGTGGTGCAAAAGTCAGTGGTGTTTCAGGGAAGAAACGACGGTAGCTCCATGTTTGCAAGGCGCTAAATAAGCCCATCACGATAGCCATAATGGCAATCATTAAAATAGCCAGTGGTGCGGCGGTATCACCATAGACATGGATTGAGGTGTAGAGCCAAAAAGCGCCTACAAACCATAAGCCAATTCCGTAGCTTAAACCAATGGCAAACGCATGTTTGGCAGAGCGTTTATGCAAAGCTGCATAGAGTAATGCGGGTGAAAGCAGGGCAATGTACCACTGCTCAAACGGTGCTAATGCAAGGCTAAAAATAGCGCCAGCAAATAGCGCGAGCAAGATTGGATAAATCAGCGGCAAAGCTTTTTTCTGCTCTACATCACGGGCTAATTTGTTAAAATAAGCTCTCATTGACGTACAGCCTGAATCAACTGAATGGTACGTGCATCGGCTTGTAAAATGGTAAATTGCCAATCATCAATTTCGATGGTTTGTCCTTGTAAGTCACTGACTAAACCAATTTCTTGTAGCAATAAGCCGCCCATGGTTTCCACTTCATCATCAGGGAATTGGGTGTCAAGCATATTGTTAAAATATTCAATTGGGGTTAAAGCCTGTACCAACCATGTATTGGCTGTTTTAGGATCTTGATCTGGCACAATATATTCTGATTCTGGATCAGCTTTATCGTGCTCGTCTTCAATCTCGCCCACAATTTCTTCTAAAATATCTTCTAAAGTCACCAAACCTGAAGTACTGCCATATTCGTCAATCACAATGGCAATATGAGTTTGGGTATTTTTCAGCATACGTAACACTTGGTCAGAGCGAGCGCTTTCTGGTACAAACAGCGGCTGACGCATTAAGGCATGCACATTAATGTTTGGATTTGGATTAATTAAAAATGGCAATAAATCTTTGGCCAATAAAATCCCGACCACATTGTCTGGTTGATCCACCGAAAACACAGGAAAACGTGAATGCGCAGATTCAACCAAAACTGGCAAAATATCGATGAGCTGATCATCTTCTTGTAAACTGACAATCGCAGGGCGCTGGGTCATGACTTCGCGAATTTTAGTCGCAGGTAAGTCAAGCACACCTTCTAGCATGGCAACTGTGTCGGGCTCTAAAAAACGACGTGAATCTTGTACTAATTTTAGCAATTCATCGCGGGTTTCTGGGGCGGTACCTAACCATTTACGTAAACCGCGCATACCCCACGATGGGCCTGATTCCTCGTGCATGATCTTTCCTAAAGACTCTTAATATCAAAAAAACATAATTTTAATCATACCGAAGAAAATACGCTTGTCTATGTATAAACATGCCTGAAGCGCGGCAGAATTTAACTTTGTCTGAGATATGTTAAAATAATTCAGGTTTTTTATTCTGAGCGTCAGCATGAACGATATTGTTCCCAGTATTCAACTTAATACCCGCGGTTTGCGTTGTCCTGAACCAGTGATGATGTTGCATCAAGCGATTCGTAAATCTAAATCGGGCGATGTCGTTGAAGTGTTTGCTACAGATAACTCAACCTCTTGGGATATTCCTAAGTTTTGTATGCATTTAGGGCATGAGTTGTTATTACAAGAAGAACGCTTAGATGAAAATGGCAATAAAGAATTTCATTATTTAGTACAAAAAGGCTAATCGGCTTTGTAGTTACAAAAAAATCCCTGCCGCAGCAGGGATTTTTTTGTATGCGCAGAGTAGATGTCTGCTCAATACGAATTACATATTCGGGTATGAGAAGCAATGCTTCGCAAGCTTACCCTAACATTACATGTTAGGGTAATTCGGACCACCGCCACCCTCAGGCGTTACCCAAGTAATGTTTTGTGATGGGTCTTTAATATCACACGTCTTACAATGTACACAGTTGGCCGCGTTAATTTGGAAGCGCTTAGAACCGTCGTCATTGTCCATCACTTCATAAACTCCAGCTGGGCAGTAACGCTGCGCAGGCTCATCCCATTTTGGTAAGTTCACATTGACAGGAATAGAGGCATCGGTGAGTTTTAAATGCGCTGGCTGATTCTCTTCGTGTACCGTATTGGATACGAATACAGAAGATAAACGGTCAAAGGTCAGCTTGCCATCTGGTTTTGGATAGTTTGGCTTAAAGTTTACTGCATCGACAGTTTTCAGTGCGCTAAAGTCTGGCACTAAGTCATGTAAAGTAAACGGTACTTTAAATACGTTTTGGTCGATAAAGTTAAATGCGCCGCCACCAAATGTGCCAAATTTATGCATTGCAGGGCCAAAGTTACGCGCACTGTGTAACTCTTCTTTCAGCCAGCTATTGTTAAATTTGTCGGTATATGCTGTTACTTCTTTAATAAAGAAGTCTTCGCCTTCTGTTACACGGGCAATGGCTAAATCACCGCCTTTTTCTACACCGGCAGCAATCGCTTCAAAGACCGCTTCACCACACAGCATGCCTGATTTCATGGCAGTATGTGAGCCTTTGATTTTGGCAAAGTTTAAGAAACCTGCGTCATCACCAATTAAACAACCACCTGGGAAGGTAAACTTTGGTAGTGAGTTTAGACCCCCTTTAACCACCGCACGCGCACCATAAGAAATACGCTTACCACCTTCTAGGAATTGCTTAATTAAAGGATGAGTTTTCCAGCGCTGCATTTCCATAAATGGATACATGTGCGGGTTTTGGTAAGAAAGATCGACAATCATACCCAAAGTCACTTGGTTGTTTTCTGCGTGGTATAACCACCAACCGCCTGACGAACCAGTTTCAGTTAACGGCCAACCTGCACCGTGCATCACTGTACCGGCTTTATGTTTAGCAGGGTCAATTTCCCACAGCTCTTTAATACCAATACCGTAGTGCTGTGGATCAGCATCTTTGTCTAAATTAAATTGCGAAATTAAACGCTTACCTAAATGACCACGGCAGCCTTCAGCAAATAAGGTGTATTTGGCATGTAATTCGTAACCCGGCATAAAGTTATGCGTTGGTTCGCCATCTTTACCAATACCCATGTCGCTGGTTTGAATACCTTTTACTGTACCATCTGCATGATACAAAATTTCAGAGGCAGCAAAACCTGGAAATACCGATACTTCTAACTCTTCGGCTTTGGTATTTAACCAACGCACCACGTTACCGAGTGAAATGACATAGTTGCCATCATTGTGCATGGTTTTTGGCACCATCCAATGTGGCATTTCTTGTGATTTTTCATCAGAAAGTAAGAAATAAGTTTTATCTTCTGTTACTGGAACATTGAGCGGTGCGCCTTGTTCTTTCCAGTCTGGGAACAGTTCATTCATGGCGCGTGGTTCTAAGACCGCGCCTGATAAAATATGTGCACCGACTTCGGAGCCCTTTTCCACGACACAAACGGACAAATCGTTTAGGTTATTTTCAATTGCAAGTTGACGAATTTTGATCGCAGCAGAAAGGCCAGCAGGGCCTGCACCAACGATGACTACGTCAAACTCCATCGATTCACGTTCGATGTGTTCCATGTAGGACTCCTCATATTATTTAAGGGTGGCAACCGATGATTTCCTTCAGCGGCGCTGCCATGAGTGTGCTTAATACTTTGGCATGATGATGATCATACCTTGATTGTGGGTTAGTATAGTTTTAAACCGAGTTCTAGCCAATTGGCTGAATCCTATTATTTTTACGTCAGACAGGTATTTAACTATGGAAAATCAAAATAATTCCAATCATCCGACGCAAAATCCAGTCAGCTCTGATAATAAAAACTTAAATTCAATAGCACAATATGCAAAAACTGGACAGGCGGGTCACGAAAAGTCAATTCCACCTCTAGAGACTTGGCATCCAACTCGTTGTGGATCAATGGATTTGATTGTAAAAGCCAATGGTGAATGGTGGCACGAAGGTCAATTGATTAAGCGTAAAGCCTTAACGGATTTATTTGCTCGGGTACTTTGGAAAGAGCAGGATAAGTTTTATTTAAAGACCCCAGTCGAGATGATTGAAATTCAAGTTGAAGATGAACCTTTGTTGATTCAATCTGCCAGCCAAGTTGAAATTGCTGGCAAAACCTATATTCAACTGCGCAGTAATCATGACGATGAAATTATTGTTGACCAAGCACATCAGCTTTTTATGCGTGATTACCAAGGTCAAGCGCGTCCTTATGTGCATGTTCGCTTTGGCATTAATGCCTTGATTGGTCGCGCGGCATTCTTTCATTTAATCGAAATGGGCGAGCTTGTTGAAAATGCCGACGGCACTACAATTTTACAGCTACAAAGTGGTGATTTACGCTTGCAATTACAAAGTTGAGGTTTAAGCTTATCTGATTATTTCTCGCATTATTATAGCTATGAGTACGCGCTATCCTCTACCTCCTTTAACTGATCCTATGCCAAAGGCAGTGGCGACTGCGCCGATTGGGATTTTTGACTCAGGGATTGGTGGATTGTCGGTGGCGCAAGAGATTGCCCGTTATTTGCCAAACGAACAGATTGTCTATTTTGCTGATACAGCGCATGTTCCGTATGGCCCGCGTTCTGATCAAGAGATTCGCGAACTCACCGCACATGCCATTGAATGGTTATATCGCCAAGGGTGTAAAGTGGCGGTGGTAGCCTGTAATACTGCTTCTGCTTTTAGCTTGGATTATTTACGTGAACATTATGGCGAAAATTTTCCAATTATTGGTTTAGTACCTGCACTTAAGCCCGCGGTTTTACAGACAAAAACAAAAAAAGTTGCGGTACTTGCGACGCCTGCCACATTTCGCGGTAAATTGATTAAAGATGTCATAGCACGTTTTGCAGAACCTGCTAAGGTACAAGTACTGCCAGTGACCTGCTTAGATTTAGTGCCTTTTGTTGAGGCAGGGCAACAAATGAGCCCTGCTTGCTTAAGTACTTTACAAGCATTGCTTGATCCGGTGCTCGTGCAAGGGGCAGATCATTTGGTTTTGGGCTGTACTCATTATCCATTTTTAAAACCTGCGATAGAGCATTTATTTGCCGAGCAGTTAAGCTTAATTGATTCAGGTTTGGCTGTAGCGCGACAAACTGCACGAATTTTGATAAAAAATAGCTTATTATCTGAACAGCAGTACACAGCAACACCACGAATTCGCTGTTATGTAAGCGGTGGTAATGCCGACCAATTACAACCGATTTTGCAGCGTTTAATAACAACAGACATTTCATGGACTCTTGTTAATTTGAATTAGTACACAACAATGACAACGATAAGCATGACACGGGGAGCAGGCATGCAGGACAAGCGCTATCAAGTTTTTATTGCAACTTCGGGGTCGGACATGCGCCCTGAACGCATTAATTTGAGCCAAATTTTAATTGGAATGGGCTTTTTCTCATGGGGGCTTGAACAACGTACCCCATTAAGTACTGCTTTTGCGCGTCGTCAAATCGATGAAAGTGACTATGTATTGTTATTGTTGGGTAGCCAATATGGCGAGCTCTCTGTATCTGGGGTCAGTTACCTACATCTAGAATATTTATATGCTAAAAGTAAACAGAAACCGATTATTTTGATTCTGCATGAAGCACCAGACAGTCGTGCTGTTGAGTTGCGTGAAAGCAAAGCTGATTTAATTGAAAAGTTTAATAATTTCCGTCAGCAATTGATCAGTGAAAATGAGCATGTATTTAGTTATCGGACTTTACGCGATCTAGAGCTGGTACTGCGTCAGCAAATGCCACAAATGTTAGAGCGTTATCCTGCGATGGGGTGGGTGCGTCCTGAAGGCACGCAAAAATTGTTGGATGAAATTGAAAAACTCAAACATCAACTGACTAAACTAGAAATCGATCAAGGGCGCCGTGATGCAGACCCCGTCATGAATGTGCAAAAAGTGGCGATGCATGATGATTTTGAGTTTGAATATCGGATTCATGCTTATCAAGATGGTAATTTTAAAGAATTAAAACTGCTGCGTAAAATGACTTGGGCTCAATTACTGTTGGTGTTGGGCGAAACTTTTGCGCGTAGTATGCCAGAAGAATATTTTAGTAAACGTTTAAATGATTATTTAAATGAAACTGCGATGGATGAGGCGAGAGTACAGATGCCACGAATACATGCAGTGGCACGCGCGCAAATTAATATTCGCGCGCTACATCATATCAAATCGCAGATGCGTCAAAACGAGTGGATTAGCCCCTATAGTCGAGATGAGCGCCAGCGTTTATTGTGGAAAATCAGTCCTAAAGCACAAAAGTTATTAGAAAGTCGCTTACTGGATAGTCATCGTGTTTCTCAATTAAAATCCTCGAATTAATCCATATAAAGCTCACTTAAAAAGCTGTTAAAGTAGGCTCACATTCCTAAGGGTGCCCATGTCATGACGTCTGTACACAAGCCAAAAGTGAGCATTATTGTTGCCAATTTAGGTACGCCAGATGAACCGTCTGTTGCTGCAGTAAGACGTTTCTTAGCGCAGTTTTTATCAGATCAACGTGTCATCGAGATTCCTAAACCCCTCTGGCAGATTATTTTACGGCTATTTATTTTACCATTTCGACCTAAACGTGTGGCAGAGGCTTATGCCAGCGTATGGCGCGATGATTCGCCCATGCGAGAGATTTTGTTGCAACAAGTTGCCCAGCTTCAACAACAATTAGTCACACAATTTCCTGAATTTGAATTAAATATTGTGCCTGCTATGACCTATGGTAATCCCGGGATTCAGCAGGTTTTAACGCAGTTTAGCCAAGATCCACAAGATCATGTGATTTTACTACCGCTATTTCCGCAATATTCCGCAACATCTACTGCGCCACTTTATGATGCATTGGCAAAATGGATGCTGAAGCAACGCAATTTGCCAGGTGTTAATATTATCCGGGATTATTATCAGCACCCACTGTATATCCAAGCCTTGGCACAAAGTGTACGTGACTTTAGAGCAGAGTATGGTACAGCGGAAAAACTGTTGATGTCTTTCCACGGTATTCCGCAGCCTTATGCCGACAAAGGCGACCCCTATGCTGATCGCTGCCGTATCACTGCCAAACTAGTGGCCAAAGAATTGGGCTTAAGCGCAGATGAGTGGGCAGTGAGTTTCCAATCGCGTTTTGGTAAGCAAGAGTGGGTTAAACCTTATACCGATGCCTTATTACAAGAGTGGGCCGAGCAGGGCGTTCAGTCGGTACACATTATGAGTCCGGCTTTTTCGGCAGACTGTTTAGAAACTTTAGAGGAATTGGCGATTGAAAACGCCGAAAACTTTAAGGCGGCAGGTGGGCAAGATTATGCCTATATTCCAGCCCTCAATCAGCGTGATGATCATTTACAATTGCTAAGCCAATTGCTTCAAGCTAATCTTGAGGCCTTACGCCAGACACTGGCTATTTCGCCTTGAGGATTGCCTATGTTGCAAGTTCAAATTGTGCCGGTGACGGCATTTTCCCAAAATTGCTCGATTGTTTGGGATAAAGACAGCAAAGATGCCATTTTAATTGATGCAGGTGGTGAACCCGACAAACTGCAAGCTGTGGTAGAAGAGCTTGGTTTAAATGTCAAAGCACTGTGGTTAACCCATGGCCATTTAGACCATGCTGGTGCAGTAGGTAAACTCAAAGCACTTTGGAATGTACCTGTGATTGGCCCGCATAAAGACGATGCATTTTGGTTAGATCAAATCCAAGAAGTTTCAGCACGCTATGGTTTCCCGATTCCTGAAAAAGTCACGGTAGATCAGTGGTTAGAAGGGGGCGAAGTGCTGACTTTAGGTGAAGAAAAATTTGAAGTACGTTTTGCGCCAGGGCATACTCCAGGGCATGTGATGTTCTATAACCAAAACTACGGTCTATTATGGACAGGCGATGTGTTGTTTAAAGGTTCAATTGGACGTACTGATTTTCCGCGTGGTAATCATCAGCAATTATTAGACTCCATTCAACGTGAATGCTTTAGTCTGCCAGATGAAACACAATTTATTTCAGGCCATGGCCCACTTTCAACTATTGGTTATGAAAAACAACATAACCCATTTGTGGCCAGTCAAGCGGGTTGATGCATAGAAAAAAGGCCAGTTAAACTGGCCTTTTTTTAGCGAAATGGATGGCGATGAATGCGTCTAATTTCGGGTAGTACCAATAAGGCAGCACATTCAAGTAAAGCACCAATTAGTATACAGATCAGATCTGAAGCATAGATGCCAATGCTTAAGAAAAATAAACCGAAACTGGCTAAGAATATGACCATAATTTTTAGCGTGAGCGCTGTCATTTTTATATCCCCCTGTCGTTATAAAGAATGATGTTGCTGCGGGTCGCGGTTATTATTGGTCAAACACTACACAAATGCCAGTACAAATCACAACAAAATATTTCTTAGTTACACTTGTAATTAATATTGATTTTCATCTTGATCACCTAAAGCTGCAGGTGCATCTTGAGTAGGGAGTTTATAGTCTTCATTTGCCCAAGCACCTAAATCAATCATCTTGCAACGTTCTGAACAAAAAGGACGAAAATCATTATCTTGCCATGTGGTCTGAGCAGCGCAGCGTGGGCATTGCAATGTGGTCGGCATAAGTTTCTCCTGAAAATGAGCAATAGATTAGGCAAAAACCAGCACACTTGATAGACTTGTGCAGATTTTTTTAAGTTTGATCTGATTATGCCAATTCGTCAATTTCAAGCCCAACGTATGCGCGCGCCCCGTGACTTTCAAGCGATTAGCAACAGCCCAATTTGTGTTGAAATTGGTGCGGGTAAAGGTAAGCATGCCTTATTGTTTAGTGCCAGTCATCCCCAACAGCAATTGATTGCTATTGAACGTACGCGTGAAAAGTTTTTGGCGATGCAAAAGCAGCATCAAATTGAAGGTCAAAGCAATTTAACCCCTGTACATGCCGATGCGTTGCCTTGGGTGGTGCATGCATTGTTTCCGCAGCAAGTGCAGCAATTCTTTATTTTGTATCCAAATCCTGAGCCACATAATCCTGCGCAGCGTTGGCTGAATATGCCGTTTTTTGAATTTTTATTGTCGCGCTTACAGCCGGGTGGTCAGATTACCTTAGCCAGCAATATTCCAGAATATATTCAAGAGGCCCAGCAACAATTGATTGACGTGTGGCAGCTACCATTTGTCAAAGAAAAAATCGCTGCGAGTTCGGCACGTACCCATTTTGAAGTGAAATATTTAGAGCGCGGTGAATTATGTCAGCAGTTAATTATTACTAAGCCTGCGGATTACACCACACGTTTTGACGACTTTGCCCCATTGCAAGGGCAAAATGCGGTTGCAGAATAAACCATGAAGCGCATTGCAATTATTGGTGCAGGTCCTGCCGGTTTAATGGCAGCAGAAGTGCTGAGTCAATTTGATTATCAGATTCAGGTATTTGAGCAAAAACCCTCTGCGGCACGAAAATTTTTAATGGCCGGTAAAACAGGTCTGAATATTTCACATGCTGAAGATGTGGCGCAGTTTATTGCGCGCTATGATCAAGCTGAATGGCTGGCATCTTGGATTCGACAATGGGATGCCAACTGGATTCAAAATTGGATGCAGGGTTTGGGTATTCAATCTTATGTGGGCTCATCGGGGCGGATTTTTCCGCTGGAAATGAAAGCTGCACCTTTATTACGCGCATGGCTAAAACGTCTGAACGAGGCTGGGGTCGAGTTCTTTTATCGCCATCAAGTTAAAAAATTGCAGCACAACCGCTTAACTGTGTTGGATTTAAAACAGGATCAAGCGCGTGTTGAGCAATTTGATGCGATTGTTTTAGCTTGCGGGGGGGTATCTTGGTCACAACTTGGTAGTGATGGTGCATGGCAAAGTTGGTTGGCGCCAGAGCAGATTGAGCCATTTCAAGCCAGTAATGCCGGCGTAGAATATCCATGGTCAAAGTTTATGCAGCCCGTATTTGGGCAGCCATTAAAACGTGTAGCGGCATGGGTGGCGGATGGCGAAAAAAGCACAGGCGATATTGTGATTAGTCATTATGGCTTAGAAAGTGGTTTGATTTATAAACAAGGCCGTGCTTTACGTAGCATGTTAAAAAGCACTGCAATGCAACTCAGTGTAGATCTCATGCCTGAGTTAAGCGTTGTGGAATTAGCACAAAAGCTCGCCCCAAATAAAAAGCAGTCTTTAACCAATGTATGGCGTAAAGCCGGTTTAGATAGTGCCAAAGCCAACTTAGTCCGTGAGTTAGTGCCCAAAGCAGTATGGCATGATGCACCAGTTTTAGCGGCAGCCATTAAACACTTAACGCTTAACTTAAGCGGTTTTCGCCCGATTGAAGAAGCCATTAGCTGCGCAGGTGGAATACGCCGTGAAGTGCTGAATTCCGATTTGGCTTTTCAGCAGCAGCCTTATTTATTTGCTTGTGGCGAAATGCTAGATTGGGATGCACCCACAGGTGGCTATTTACTCACGGCTTGCTTTGCGACAGGTCGTGCCGCAGGGCAAGGTGTGCACGCCTATTTGCAAGGCACTACGGCTTAATTTTGCTGACTATATTGCGCTTGCCAATGTTCTAGTTGTTCATGCGCATGTAGAAAGTCGCCAATGCCTTGCATCGGAATTTGCTGTTGAGTCAGTTGGCTATTGCCTGTGATTTTATTAGCATAAAGTTGATTTTGCTGTTCCCAATAGCTATACATAATGCCTTGAATATAGCGACCTTGTTCGGTCTTAAGATTTAAATCCTTGAGCATGAGCAGAGCAGACTGAATATTGTCACGTTTACGCAATAAGGCAAAATCTTCGCTTAAGCTACCCTCTTGGCGCATCTGAATCAGTTCATCTTCGGTGGCATCACTCATGGCAGCAAAACGCTGTTCATAATCAGTTAAGGTGGTGAGATCATCTAGATCATCGGCAGTCAGTGCAAAGCGCTTGACAGGTTGGGTAATTAATTCTTGCATTAAACTATCTTGCGCCTTAGGCGATTCTGATGGTTCTTGACAAGCGGTTAGGCTGATTACAGTACCGAGTAAAACAGGAAAAATAAGGTACCTAATATGCATCATCGTCTCGTTATTGTACTTAAGGCAATTTTTTAAAATGGTAGGCAAAGGTTTCATAAGGAAAGCAAATTTCCTCATGTGGTCGAAGCCCCGTATAGTCAAAGACAATTTTTTCAAATTGTTGCTTAAGGTGTTGTTGCTCATCCTGAGGCAGGGCAGCAATAAAACTGGTTGACAGCAAACGTTTAGACACGACTTGTTCGACTGTACCAATATGTTGCTGTGGAAATACTTTTAAACTTACAATATCAAATAGATTTTGATTTTCAAAGACTTTTTTCCATTGTTCATTGTGATAACGCGGTGTATCACGTTCCAAAGGGGCAATATAGTCAGCTAAAGCTTTGACCCAATTGACCCGACAATCACGTTGATTCCAAATTAAGCCCAAGGCTGCATGGGGATGTAAAATCCGATAAATTTCTGCCAAGGCGGTGGGATTGGCAAACCAATGAAAAGACTGCGCGCAAATCACTGCGTCCATAGTTTGATCTGGAAAAGACAATTGTTCACTTTTGGTTTGAAAGGTTGCAATGTCTGGAAAGTTATCTGCTAGTTGCGCCAGCATTTCGGCAATCGGTTCAACTGCGTTAATATGGGCACTAATGGGTTGTAAATACGGCAAAAACTTACCTGTCCCCGCACCTAAATCAACAATATGGCTGTGGCTGCTTAAATTCAGCTCTTGTAACAACCAAGTGGTCATGGCATTGGGATAACTCGGTCGCACATTTTCATAAAGCGCTGCTGCCAGACTAAATCCTTGTGCTGCGGCAGGATGCAATGATTGTGTCATATTTTGTGCTTTTTAATCTGCTTGATATCTATAAAATAGCATTATTCATCGCGCTGACAAGTAGGTTTGCGGATTGTAACCTTGGGAATAAAAATAAGCGCCTAACGCTTTGGGTTGAGACATGGAAAAACAGATTATTTTTGAAGATCAGCATATACGTGTGATTTGGATGCCGGGCAGTTCCGAGCAACTCATCTTCTCGTTTGGTGATTTAATTACCCGAGCCAAAGGCAATAACATTAATGCCGAAAAATCACTGGCTAAGTATCAATTTAATGTGATTGGTATTATGCCGAAGGAGCGTTCGTGGTTTCCAGAGCAGTCGATGCATGCCATGTTAGAGGTAATTACCCCGCTATTGGCCAAGTTTAAACAGCGGGTTGCTTATGCAGGCTCGATGGGTGGCTATGCCGCGATTAAATATTCCAACATGTTACAGTGCCAGCGAGTTGTCGCATTAGTACCGCAATATTCGATTGATCCTAATGATGTGGATGATCCACGCTATAACATGTTCTTTCATCAAGAACATAACCATAATATGCGCGTAAATCCTGAAGATGTGTCGGCGACCTGCGAATATATCATTGTCTATGATCCTTACTGTGTCGAAGATCGTCGTCATTATGAAAAATTAAAAGCAGTGTTGCCCAATCTGCATACGCTCAATTTACCCTTTACAGGGCATGATGCGATTGCTGTATTGGCCAGTTCCGAGCTACTCAATGAATTTTTAACCCGCGAATTTGATGCAGAATTTTTCTATCAAAAAATGCGTCAAGTCAAAAAGAATAGTAAATTTTATTATCGTAAAGTGATTGAAAACTTACTGCCACGACACCGTTTTGCTTTAGGGCGCATTCTAAAGAACAACCACTTAGCTTTAGATCAGCAGTTTTTTGACAGCAAACTCAAACAAAGTTTGGTGCGTGAGTTACTCAGCAATAAGCAAGTCAGCCAGCAAGATTTAGAAAAGCTTGGCATTCAGTTTAATTTACCGCAAGAAAATCAAAATCATCTATTAGATAGTTTTGGGCATGCTTTGGTATTTAATGTCATTAGTCAAAATATCGAAAGCTATACTTTCGATGCGATTGACCTCAATCATAAGTTCTTGATTCCTATTTATGCTCAACATAATGCTTTGGTGAGAATTTTGGTTAATGATGAACCTTATTTAATTACTATGAATGATCGGCACATTATGAAACTGTGTAAAGTGCAAGATCCTTTAGGGGTGGGGATGCATCCTTTAATGTTAAAGAAATATAGCGATTACTATGTTTTAAGCTATAAAGACTTGAATTTAAGCAGTAATGCCTTTGGTGCCACCGAATTTAGCGACAGTTTAAACGAGCGTAGTCAGTTTGTGACGCAGCTTGATTAAGCACGCATTGTGCCATGTAAGTTGGGACTATAGTCTAAAATTTAAGCACTTGCTTTTATGTGTGGATGTCTTAAGATCGAAATGAGGTCATGAGCATGGCACAGAAGGAGAGTGTAATGCCGCAGAGTATTTCAATGATGTGGGTGCTATTGGCTGCATGCAGTCCGAGTTTAGCCTTTGCAGAGAGTATTAGTGCAGCGGCGTACATCACCATGGGTAGTGGTATTTTGGTGGTGATTGGACTAGCGCTCTATATTGTTAAACAAATGCGTTATCTGATTCGTCAACATCACAATAAGCCTGCCGACTAAGCAGGCTTTTTAGTGCTTGAATATGCAGCACTAAATTGGCTTTAATAAAGCTTTGTGATTGCCAAGGATAGCCCGATGCAGGCGGTATTTTTAGATTATCAATCTTTAGATCAAAACGATTTAGATTTAACAGGTTTAGCTCAAGACTTTAGCCACTTAGAATTATTTGCCGCAACCGAACCTGAGCAAGTCTTAGCACGCATTCAAAACGCTGATGTGGTGATTAGCAACAAAGTTAAACTAGATGCTCCTATTTTAAAGCAGTGTCCTAAGCTGAAACTGATTTTAATTTCTGCCACAGGCACCAATAATATTGATTTAGCCCAAGCCAAAGCGCAGGGCATAGTAGTGTGTAATTGCCAAGCTTATGGTACGGCTGCCGTGGCACAGCATACCTTAATGCTGATGCTGAATTTAGCCACGTCTTTTGTGCAGTATGATCGCGCGGTACGGGCAGGCAAGTGGCAGCAAGCCAAGCAATTTTGTTTACTGGATTTTCCTATTGTTGAGCTTGCCGGCAAAACCTTGGGGATTGTGGGCTTTGGCGAGCTGGGTCAAGCGGTGGCAAAACTGGCTGAAGCGTTTGGTATGCAAGTGAGGGTGGCGCAATTACCGAATCGTCCTTTGCAAGCGGATCGGGTTGCCTTGGTAGAGTTGCTGCCACAGGTAGACTTTTTAACGCTGCATTGCCCATTAACCGATGACACGCGTGATTTGATCTCGAGTGCAGAACTACAAGCAATGAAATCTTCTGCGTTTTTAATTAACTGTGCCCGTGGTGGCATTGTCAATGAAGCGGCCTTAAAACAAGCGCTCGTGAGTGGTGAAATTGCCGGTGCAGCAACAGACGTTTTAACAGTAGAGCCGCCTATGCACGGTCATCTATTACTTGATGATAGCATTCCTAATTTACTGATTACTCCACATAGTGCATGGGGCAGTGTCGATGCTCGGCAACGTATTGTCGAGCAAATGCGCGAAAACTTTGCTGCTTTTCAGGCAGGTCAGCCGATTCGCCAAGTCAATTAATTTGCGCCGTGCTCAGCACGGCTTTTTTAATGCTGCTGATTAGAAAAATAGTCATCTTCAATTTCAGTTGGAATTTGCTCAATAATAATGCGTGGTTCTCTGCCACTTAAGCTAGATAAATCGACTAATTGTGGAATATGAATAATATTATTTGTCGAGAGTGGCGCTAAGCTGATTACCTTAGTTTGAGTTTGAGTTTGAGTTTGAGTTTGAGTTTGAGTTTGAGTTTGAGTTTGAGTTTGAGTTTGAGTTTGAGTTTGAGGCTCAACAACCGTGCGAGTTGAATAATCCGTTTGTGGGGTCAGTGGCAAGCTAACAATATGCTGCTCTAATACTGCAGATTGTTCAGTGATAATAGGCACATCTTCAGATAGATTGACCTGTTCAACGAGAATTGGTTGATCTGCGGCTTGTCTAGGCGCAATGAGCTTTTGCTTAGTTTTATACAGCAGCACACGCATTAAATTGGGATTATCGCCATAGCTCGGTTGCTGATATGCCATATGGCTAGAAGCAAAGCTTGCTGTAGCCAGTGTCAGGGGTAGCAGGCTGATAAGGATGTGAGTTGTAAAGCGTAGTTTAAATATCATAGTCATTGATAAACGAAGAGCTTTTAAAATCACGAGAATTGTAAAGTTTTTAACCAATATGTGATACAAATTTTAATATTATTATTTTATGTGATTTATATCACTTTTATCCCTAAGCCGAAACTTAGGGATAAAACGACTATTTTATTGGCATTGATTTAATGCATCTTTATGGAAATGGTTTTTGAGCGCCATAAAGTTAGCTTGTTTGTCTTGATCGTAAAGATCAAATTTAGTGGCAGTACTTGTACCATCTTTGGCAAAGACTGCAGAACCACCTGAAATTAAGCTATTGCCCGAGAATGTCCATTGTTCTACGACTTTGCCGCCTTGCATAAAGCCAGTAAATTCAATCACGCAGTTGTTATTGAGTTTGGTAAGTTTAGCTTTATTGTTTTGTGTGTCAGGATAGACTTCGAGGTCGGTCACTTCTTGTAATACGCCTGCTTGTAGCTGTGGAATTTTGGGTGCAGAGGTACATGCAGTAATTGAAAGACAAGTAAGACCTGTAAGTAGTAGCGTTTTAAATTTCATAGCTCGGTTCTTGTTGGTTAATTATTGGGTTGAGTATAGATTTCATATTCCTTGATTGGTAGTCTCATCTAAAGAAAATTTTGAATAAGCATTTTATTAGTGTAGTGAATATGTATAAGATCAATATGGAAAGTAACAAAATACAGCAAGTTGAAAAAACGACTTTTACTGAAATTAAAGTACAAGAGCGTAAACATTTACAAGAATGGATTGCTGATAATCCTAATATCTTTGGTGAGGAGCTATTAATTATTCAAAAAGAATTTGCTGGATTTGATGATACTAATGAACGGCTAGATCTATTGGCTTTAGATAAAAATAAAAACCTTGTCATTATTGAAAATAAATTGGATGACTCAGGGAAAGATGCTGTTTGGCAAGCACTAAAATATGCAGGCTATTGCTCTAATTTAGATACCAAAGATATTGTAAAAGTATTCCAAAATTATCTTGATAAAAACTGTATTAATGAAGTTAAAAATCAAAATAGAAGTGCTGAACAAATTATATCTAAGTTTTTAGATGAAGAAATTAGCGAGATCCAATTAAATGGTGTAGGCACTCAACGTATTATCTTAGTGGCAGCTAATTATAGAAAAGAGGTGACTAATACAATGCTATGGCTTTTAAGCCAATATGGTTTGGATTGTCAGTGTTTTAGAGTCACACCTTATATTCATGAAAAAGATAAATTCTTAACAGTTGATAAAATCTTACCACCTGCTGATAGTCAAGAGTTTATGATCGGGTTAGCAAAAAAAGGCATTGAGGAGAAAATCAGTGAGACTGAGAAAACTCATGCTCAGGTCATAAGAAAAGAATATTGGCAGTATTTGCTTAAAAAATTAAAGAATTCCAATTTAAATATTTTTGATAATGTAAGTGCGACAAATGAGCAGTGGATTAGTGCTGGTTCAGGTTTCTCTGGTATGCCTTATAGCTTTATATTTGGTAAAAAGGAAATTCGAGTAGAAATGACCATATTGCCCTCGGATGAAAAGAAGAATGTGAAAGTATTTAATTATTTACGCAATAAGAATGCTGAGATAGAAAATAAATTTGGTTGTCCTCTTGAATGGCTAGAGTTGATAGGAAAAAAATCTTGCCGTATTCAATACTCTTGTAATACAGACGCCTATGATAAAAATAATTGGGAGAATATTAGTAAGTGGCATATAGATCATATGATCAAATTTAAAGAATCTTTAACGCCTCATTTGAGGAGTGCATATAATCTTATAAAGGTCAATTCAAATTGATAAAAAACCCGCTCTAAAGCGGGTTTTTTAATGCTAAATACTTAGTGCTGTAACACTGAAATATCAGCCACTTTCGTAAACAAGTCACGAAGTTGAGCAAGCATCAATAAACGGTTCGATTTAAGTGCAGCATCATCAGCCATTACCATTACACCGTCAAAGAATGCATCTACAGGCGCACGAAGTGCAGCAAGAGCAGACAACGCAGCAGTGTAGTCTTTGGCAGCAAATAACGGCTCAACCACAGGCGTAATTTTCGCAAGTTCAGCGAACAATGCTTTTTCAGCATCTTCAACCAAGTTGGCTTCAATTACAGAACCTGTCGGTGCAGCTTCTTTCGCAAGAATGTTTGCAACACGCTTATTCGCAGCAGCAAGTGCAGCCGCTTCAGGCAATGTACGGAAGTGATTTACCGCATTTACACGCTTGTCAAAATCAAGAGGAGATTTTGGTGATAACGCTTGAACTGCTTGAATCACATCAACAGCAACGCCTTGGTCTTCGTATTTCGCACGGTAACGACCTTCAAGGAATGCAACTGCATCTGCCAAAGTCTTGTCGTGATCTTTCAATACATCGCCATATGCAGCAAGAGCAAGTTTGATCAGGTCTTCAATCGATACATCAAGCTCGTTTTCAGTTACTAGACGTAAAATACCAATAGCAGAACGACGCAGTGCAAACGGGTCTTTAGAACCTGTCGGTGCTTGACCAATACCGAAAATACCCGTCAAAGTATCTAAACGGTCTGCAAGGGCAATCGTTGTACCTGTTTTAGTTTTTGGTAGAACGTCACCTGCGAATTTAGGTAAGTATTGCTCACCTAAAGACTCAGCAACTTCATCATTTTCGCCTTCAAGACGTGCGTAGTAAGTACCCGCGATGCCTTGAAGTTCTGGGAACTCACCTACAAGCTCAGACGTTAAGTCACATTTTGCAAGCAGGGCAGCTTTTTCAGCGTCGGAAGCGTTAGCGCCTGTAATAGGAGCCAAAGCTACAGCGAGTTTTGCAATACGTTCAGACTTGTTCCAAAGCGTACCTAATTCTGCTTGGAAGACCATGTTTGCAAGTTTCTCTTTACGAGAAGCAAGCGGTTGTTTTTGGTCTTGTAAGAAGAAGAATTCAGCATCCGACAAACGTGGACGAACCACTTTCTCGTTACCTTCAATAATTTGTGTCGGGTCTTTCGACTCAATGTTTGACACAGTAATGAAGTACGGTTGAAGTTTATTGTCGCTGTTCACTAAGCAGAAGTACTTTTGGTTGTCCTGCATTGTGGTAATCAATGCTTCTTGAGGAACCGCAAGGAAGCGTTCTTCGAAGCTCGCACGAAGCGCAACAGGCCATTCAACCAATGCTGTTACTTCATCACGAAGATCCGCAGGCACAATCGCAATCGCATTCACTTCATCAGC
This sequence comes from Acinetobacter sp. B51(2017), assembly GCF_003711395.1. GTDB lineage: Bacteria > Pseudomonadota > Gammaproteobacteria > Pseudomonadales > Moraxellaceae > Acinetobacter. The sequence continues at coordinate 33,477 of NZ_PJRJ01000004.1, read as the reverse complement.
CAATGCTTTGACTTGACCGTCGATAATCGCTTGACGCTCTTCAAAAGACGCCACAACGTAAGCTGCTTTAAGCTTGCTTAAGTATTCGTCAGCATGCGTTAAAGTAATTGCTTCAGGTGCATGGAAACGATGACCGAAAGTGACGTTACCTGCTTTGTGATCTTGAATCGTAGCATCAATCACATCGTTGTCTTTAAGCAATACCACCCATTTTACAGGACGTACGAATTCAGTACGGCTTGCTGCTGAACGCATGCGTTTCGCGATTGGAAGGTTGTCTAAAGCTGCTTGTAAAATTTGCGGTAAAAGCACGTCTAGGCTTTGACCTTTGACATCTTTTAAGTAGCAAACTTTTTCAACTTTACCCGCTTGGAACGTTGATACTTGATCAACCGTGATGCCTTGACCACGCATAAAGCCTTCTAAAGCTTTAGTCGGGTTGCCTTCAGCATCAAAGGCTGCTTGTTTAGCAGGGCCGTCAAAACGTTTTTGTGTGTCAGCTTGCGCGCCATCTACATTGACGATTTTAAGTGCAAGACGACGTGGTGCTGCATAGGCTTCGATAGAATCGAATGCAAGACCTGCATCTTTTAAGCCTTTTACAGTTTCAGCTTGCAGTGCATCACGTAATTTTTTTAAGCTTTTTGGTGGAAGTTCTTCACAGCCTAATTCGAACAAAACGGTATGTTTAGACATTATTTGCTCTCCTTAGATTCAACTTTTGCTTCTGCTTCAACTTGTGCTTTTAATTGCGCCAAAACTTCGTCACGAAGTGCAGGTTCAGCCATTGGGAAACCAAGCTTCGCACGCGCTGCCACATAACTGGTTGCAATCGAACGTGCCAAAGTACGTACACGTAAGATATAACGCTGACGTTCAGTCACTGAAATCGCGCCACGCGCATCAAGTAAGTTAAAGCTATGTGATGCTTTAATCACTTGTTCATATGCAGGAAGTGGAAGTTCAGCTTCGATTAAACGCGTTGCTTCAGCTTCATAGAAGTCGAATAGTTCGAACATCTTATCGACTGGCGCATATTCAAAGTTATAGGTCGATTGTTCAACTTCATTTTGATGGAATACATCGCCATAAGTCACAGTACCGAACTGACCTTTGGTCCAAACCAAATCGTACACTGAGTCTACACCTTGCAAGTACATTGCAAGACGTTCAAGACCGTATGTGATTTCGCCTGTTACTGGGTAACACTCAACACCACCAACTTGTTGGAAGTAAGTGAACTGCGTTACTTCCATGCCGTTTAGCCAAACTTCCCAACCTAAGCCCCAAGCGCCAAGTGTTGGAGATTCCCAGTTGTCTTCAACAAAACGAATGTCGTGAACTAAAGGATCAATACCAATTGCTTTTAAAGAATCTAAATAAAGCTGTTGGATGTTGTCTGGGTTTGGCTTAAGTACCACTTGGAATTGGTAGTAGTGTTGCAAACGGTTTGGGTTTTCGCCATAACGACCATCTTTCGGACGACGTGAAGGCTGAACGTAAGCCGCGTTCCATGTTTCAGGCCCTAAAGCACGTAGGAATGTTGCAGTGTGGAATGTCCCTGCGCCCATTTCCATGTCATAAGGTTGTAATACAACGCAGCCTTGCTCGGCCCAGTAGTTTTGTAAGGCAAGAATTAAGCCTTGGAAGGTATCAATATGCGATATGGCGCGACTCATGGTCATCCACTTAAAATTAGAGAAAAATTGCCCTTAAGTATAAGGATTTTGCTAGGGAGTGGCAAAGGTTTCCACTGAAAAGCCGTTGTATCGCTTGAATGGGTAAGTTGCTGTATGAATGAAAAATCAAGATTGGTAATTATCTAATGTTATGTTATAACATTTCAAAATTATACAAGAAACCAATTTTGAGGGAAATATGCAACATTTACATCTGTTGGGGTGCATGGTTATAGCTGGTTTATTAACAGCGTGTGGGGGCGGAAGCTCTTCACAACAACAAGTAAAAGATGAGCTACAGCCGCAGCCAGATTTAAGCTTAGGGCACTTGGCAATCGTGAGTCAGGACAATGAGCGTGTCGCATTGTCGCTCTATGATTTAAGCCAAAATAAAACCGTATTCAATACCCCATTAAAACAATTACCACTCGCCACTTATAGCAGCCCAAGCTACGGTTATGCCGTACTTATGGATCGAGTGGCAGGCGAGGTAAGCTTTGTTGCTGCAGGTTCGCAGCCCAAAATTTTAGATTACCGTTTATATGGTGCAGCGCCAACGCATTACCGTCAAATCAATGGACAAGCGGCAGTGTTTTATGATGGCAACGACACTCAAAGTTCTAAATTTGATGTCTTTACTGACCAAGATGTTGCTCAAGGTTTAGTGGCTTCACAGCGGTTACCCTATAAGCATCATGGTGTAGCAGAACCACGCGGCAATATGGTTTTAAGTAGTTATTTAGCTGAAACTGAAACCCAAGTCAGCACAGTGAAAAGCTATGCGCAACATGGCGATCATTACCATGAAGAACAAACCATGACGCATGCCTGTTCAGGTTTACATGGTGCGGCATCTAATCAAAACTTTATTGGCTTTGGCTGCCAAGATGGGGTGCTGTTAGTCGAGCAACAAGGGCAACGCTTTATTGATACTAAAATTGCGACGCCAGCACGCATCGGAACCTTACTTGGGCATGAAAAAGTCAGTGATTTAGTGGCATTAGCCTCCACACAACAAGAGCTGTTTATTGTTGATCCAGTTAACCAACAGGCGGATATAGTGGCGTGGAATGATCAAAATTTAAAACGCTTAAAGCCAAGTTTTAGCACGAGCGGCAAGTACTTTGTGATTTTGGATGATCAAGGTGGGCTATCTATTTTAGACAGCAGCACATGGCAAGTGCTGCACTATTTACCGCTTTTAAATCAAGAAACGACGTTATCTCAAGCACAATTGGCCATGCATGGTACGCAGGATCATGTTTTTATTAATGATGCCAATACCAAGCAAATTCTGCAGATTGATTTAAACACAGCACAAATTGTGCAGCGCATTCAGCTTGATGTAGTGCCACAGCAAATCGCATGGTTAAAAAACTAAAACTTATACAAATAAAAAATGCTGCATCAAGCAGCATTTTTTATGGGCAAAGGCTTAGAAACGACCCTTCATGCCTAAATTGACTTGGGTACGACTACTGTCACCATTGACGTCTGCCAAATGGCGTACATCGCTATAGACATAGTACAAATTGGCCAGTTGAGCTTGAATACCTAAACCTGCTTCAATTGAACTTTCTTCATAACTTTCAGTTAAGCGAATTTCGCTTCCATCCGTTAATGACACTAAACTAAGCTTATGATCAGGCGCAAATTCATGGCGATAGTTCAGTAAACCATACACGCTCACTGGGCGTTGTTTATAGTTAAAGCCATGATTCACTTGTGCACCTACACGCGCTAATACACTGCTGGTACTATCTGCAATCACTTGAGAATACGCATCTTGGGTATCGCGATAAGTGGTGTAGATATACGACAACTGCGCTTGTGGCTCAATTTTGGTTTGTTCGCTTAAGTTAAAGGCACGACCTAACTCCAGTGACGTCGCAGTTTGCCATGCTTCCCAAGTGAAATCAGGTTCTTCTTGTACTTCAATTGAGTTTTCGATGTAATTCATCTGAGTAACTAAATCTAAATACATGTTGTTATTAAAGGTCGCCGTGTAGTAAGCACCAAAACCAAAACTATCGGTGTCAATAGAACTATTTTGATGACCCAAACCTAAGCTTAAACGCTCATTGTCATAGGTTTTGGCATTGGCATGTACAAGATGATTCATTAAACCAAAGCGATGTTTACTGTTGGCTTTATCAATCGCTAAATACTCACCACCTAATTGATAACCCATGCTGTATTGATCATAGTCAAACTGCTTGTTACCGTTTTTATCAACGCTGTTACCCAGTAAACGACCCCATGTGGTTTTGTAGTTCGCATCTGGCTCATATGGGCTACCAATACGCTGATACAAAGTACCAATGGTGGTTAAACCAGTTTCAATATTTGAAGATAAGGTTGAAATATAATTACCAATCCCAGCACGATAAGTACTATATAAATACCAATCGCCATCATTTGGATTGGCAGGGCTATTTTGTAGCAAGTTATATTCAAAAGCATTGACTTTAATTGGGCCATTGGCTAGCACAAATTGGGCATTAGATTCGCCATCGACATCAATCACTTTAATGCCTTGTTGCGTATAAGCACCTTGTCCACCTACATTTTCCACATGAACCAAAGCAGTGCCCTGCGTATTGCCTTGAATGGCCAATACGTCGCTTTTACTGTTGTCATCACCTAATACGGTTTGAATCAGGATATTAGAATTGGCTTGACCAATATAATCATCCATTAAGGTTAAACGACCAAAATCACGGCCATTTGGATCAATAAATGAACCGGCTTGACCTGTAACTAAACCACCGACAAAACCTTGACCACTTAAAGTTGCGCCATCTAATACATTTAAAGCTTGGTTATTGAGGAGACCATCAACACGTAGAGTACCTTGAGCTACATGGGTGATACCTGCAAAGTCTTTACTTTGACCAGTAATGTGCTGAGTACCTGTACCAACTTTGTTATAACCGCCTTGACCAGTAAATTGACCTGCGAAAGTGGTATCGTTGCCTGTACCTGCAGTGAGTACTGTATTACCTGTATATACAGTTCCCGCAGTACTACTTAAATCTTGAATTTGTGTTAGGTTGGCAGTGACTTTACTCACATCAAACACAGCATCTTTATGGGTCAAATGTACGCCTGAACTATGTTGTAGATCACCGCCTTGAGCTAAGGCTAAGGTTGCATTTTCGATAATGGTCTTACCGTTATAGGTGTTTTTCCCTTCAAAAATGACCGTACCATTTTGATTGCTGCGATCGACAATATGGAAATCACCCGCTTGAGTCACACCTTCGGTGTTACTAAACACACCTTTAAAGCGGCTGGTAGTACCGTTAGCATCAATCTTACCGCCCAATTCATTCATGGTGAAATCACTGGCATAGAAGCGTGATTCATTGCCATGATCCATTTTTAAAGTACCACCTTCAAAAATAGGGCGTACGTTTAGCCCTAAATCTGGAATATAAGTGCTTGAACCATTTAGCTTCGTGCTTTGATAGTAGCTTTGCGCTAAATCAATATTGGTCCATGCTTCTACTGGCGGGTTAACTGGTGGATTTACAGGAGGTTGTGTATTTGGGAAACCAAAGATATATGCATAATCAATCACGGCATATTCTTGTGCTTTTAAATCACCAACATAAAAACCCATACCGATAGCAAAGTCGCCAATTTCCTCATTATCTTTGCCCTCTAAATATAAGTCAGGATTAGTAGACCATGGGTTTAGAACAGAAGTAGTATGATGATAATCAGAGTTTGAATAAATTCCTAAAATATTATTGGTTTCAGGTCCAACTGCATAGACCCAATTGTTCGCATCATAGCCTGGTTTGCTGTCATCCCCACGAATATTTTGCGTAACATAATAGCTTTGCCCTGGGGTAGAAGGTGGAGTTAAACCATCTGGATCGGGGTCAATAGCTGTTGCAAATTTAACGTCTGTTAAATCTTGTTGAGCAGTAATTTTGGTTTCAATAGCAATACCATGCAGGCTATTATCGACACTATATTCATGATCAATGGTGTAATATACCGTATCACCTAGTTTGTATTCACCGCTCCAAGATGCACTTTGTTGGCCTTTACTATCATCAATAACCTTCTTATCTAAGACAGAGGTTGTGGTGAAATCATTGCGCCAATATGGACCATTGGCAGTATCATTTTGATTACGTTGAATACCTGTTTCATTGGTCGAAACAGAAAACATTTGCCAGGGAGTACCTGGCGTTAAGTAGTCTTTAGAGCTACTAAATGAACCAGTTTCATTAGGATCATACAGCATACCTAAATCATTTTTATGTCCTGACCCAATAGTGCCATTTTCTGCAATAGAAATTTTAACTACATCATTTTGCAAAATAGCATTGGCATGCGAAAAACTAACACTTCCAATAAGTAATGTAATTGCTGCTACACAACTGGTCATTAATTTTTGACTTTTGCTGTGTCCCCGTGCATGTTCTGATGCAACAATGTACTCCCCAGTTGCTTTGTTAAAGACATTTTTAAATACCCGATTCATTGTTATTATCTCGTAAGAAGATTTGCGACATAATTAACATTTTTTGATTTTTTTGTAAATGAAGAGCACAATGCTTTAAACTAAAATACATATAAATCAATCACATAAAAAAGAATCAATTACTTTAAGTTTTAAGAGGGGATTGCAAGAATAAAATGTTTTTATGTATTTGTTATATATAATAATTTTAAATAATTTTTATTTTCTTTATAAAATAAAATAAATGATAAAAAGCCTACAAACTACAATTATAGGCTTTTATATTATAGATAAAAACTTTAAAGACAATATCCAACAAAGCACGACATAAAGTAGTGCCTGGCTTGCTATTATTTTTTACTGTCGTAGACAGTGCGCAGGTGGGTATGGGGTATTGCCTGTTGTTTAGGCATCACCAACCATAAAACCAAATAGACTAAAATACCAGGAAAGGCAGCACTCATAACTGATACTAAGACAAAGATAATACGCAATAAATTCGCATTCCAACCAAAACGTTCAGCAATACCACCCATAACACCTGCAATCATGTTTGAGCGTTGTGAGCGATATAAACCAACATTGGCCATTGAGTTCTCCTAAAAATATCAGCGACTTAAATCATCTCATTATAAGATGGGGTTAATTAAATTTTCTTTAAAGCCTGCTAGGTGAAAAAAATAGTTAATTTATGTAAACAGTCATTCTCGTTGAGGACAATAGTTGCATAAAATAAATGGCATTAAGCTATGAATCACATAACATATAAATTATTGCCAATAACATCACTAAGATTGGGTACAGGAAGATTGAACTTAATCGTATAAGGAAAATTTAAGTGCGATTAAAACAGTCAACTATAACAGCAGGGCTAAGTATTTTAGTATCAGCCCTCATTGCCTGTGATAGTCAATACGCGAGTCATCATCCTATTGTGGATGAAGCTTTACGTGAAAAAATAGCTCAACAAGTCGAAGGGCAAAAGCTGCGGCAAATTGCCAGTGAAGTCGTACTACCTGGGCACAATCGTGTGAGTAATGCTAAAGTACCTGAACAAGCTCGTCCTTATGTCGGGCGCTATAAGGTGGTGATGCGCTGTGATGACCCTTTTATTTTCTGTAAAGAGGGTACAGCAGACTTTATGATTAGCTTATTAGAAGATGGCACCGCACACCGTACTATTATCTATTTAGGCAGTATTCAATCTGCATCTGAAGATCAATATCGTCAAGACACTTGGTCTTATAACTCACAGACTCATCAAATTACTTTACATCGTGCAAGTGGAGTAGAGTTTTTTTATAATATTGACCATGAAGGTAATATTGTTATGGACTTAGATAAGATTGCCAATGCCAGCCAAGTGAATCGTGATTATTTTGCCAAAACCAAGCGTTTCCCAACTCAGGCATATAAATTGTTGAAGATTGAGTAAAACCAACAGGCAAAAAAAAATCCAACATTACTTTATGTAATATTGAATATTTGGATTGAATGGTGGGTCGTCCGCGACTCGAACGCGGGACCAATAGATTAAAAGTCTACTGCTCTACCAACTGAGCTAACGACCCATTCAAAATGTAATACATCAATCTTTGATAAGATGGTGGGTCGTCCGCGACTCGAACGCGGGACCAATAGATTAAAAGTCTACTGCTCTACCAACTGAGCTAACGACCCATCTCAAAGATTTATCAAAATAAGTGGTGGGTCGTCCGCGACTCGAACGCGGGACCAATAGATTAAAAGTCTACTGCTCTACCAACTGAGCTAACGACCCATCTCGTTTTGATGGGTCGTATTGTAGCAAGATTTCAGGGGAGCGCAAGGGAAAAATCACAAAGTTTTGCATGGTTGCTTATAAATGCAACAAATTGCGATTTTTATGTCAAAAAACAACCGATTTAGAAGCGGTATTTGTAAGCTTGGATATTGTGATAGATTTCTGCCGTTAAATCACAATAGCTTTTTTGACCTGGCAATAACACTAAAATTCGCTCATCGGTTTCGTGAATATTAAAACCTTGAGTCTTTAATTTGTTTTTAAGGTACTTAAAGGTACCGGTGGTTTCGACTTGCTCTTGTACACGTACAAACAGTGGCACCGCATAAGCAGGCAGCTCATTTTTAAAATGAGTCAACATAGCGCTTAAATCTTGCTCAGTGAGTGTGGCATCTTCGGCTAAAGTGATGGCCACCATGCCGGCACGACCATTGGTATGCGGTACTTCTACCCCATAAACTACGGCATTGGCGATTTTAGGATAGTCACTGACAATGTTTTCGACTTGGGTGGTCGAGACGTTTTCACCTTTCCAGCGGAAAGTGTCGCCTAAACGGTCGATAAATTGCGCATGACGGAAACCAATGTCACGCACTAAATCACCGGTATTAAAGAAGGCATCGCCTTGCTTAAACACATTTTGCATAATTACAGCTTGGTTTTTGCTACTATCGGTATAGCCATCAAACGGTGAGCGACGGGTGATTTTTCCAATCAGTAGCCCTGTTTCACCTTTTTTGACCCGTTTACAGTAGCCATGTTCATCCAAAATTGGTTCATTTTTGTCTTTATCAAACTCAATCACAGCATAAGGAGTAGGTGAGAAGCCAACCGTGTTGTCAAAGTTAAAGACATTACTAAAACCGACGTTGCCTTCACTTGAACCATACAGTTCTAAGACTTCTTCTACGCCAAAACGGGCTTTAAATTTGTCCCAAATATTAGGACGCATACCGTTACCAATCATTTTTTTCACACGATGATCGTGATCAAGCTCAGATTCAGGTGCATCCATTAAATAACGGCACAGCTCACCGACGTAACCAATGGCAGAAGCATCAAATTTTTTTACATCTTGCCAGAAAGAAGAAGTTGAGTATTTACGACGGATGGCAAGTGCACCACTGCTGGCAATCACGCCACACCAACACACCACGATGCCTGTCGCGTGATACAGCGGCAGCGTCACATACATGACGTCATCTTTATTTAAGGCTAATACGTGGCCATAGGTGCCATAAGCCAGCGTCCAACGGCTATTGCTAAACACCACGGCTTTCGGTAGGCCTGTGGTGCCTGAAGTATAAATATAGAATAAGCCATCTTTACCCTGTACTTTGCCTGTAGTTGGTGGGTTAAAGCGGGCAAAGTTATCCACCAATTGAGCAAGGTTTAAATAACCTGTTGGGGCAGTGCCATGTTGTAAAGTCGTCGGTTGATCAGCAAACCAATGGAAACGATCTTCATTAATTTCTAGCGCTTGACGAATTTCATCTACTGCGCCACGACATTCTTCGCCCACAATGAGTGCAATCGGTTTGACTAAATTAATGCTGTGAATTAAAACTTTACCTGTTTGTGAGGTATTCACTAAAGCAGCAGTGACCCCAAGCTTGGCAAGACCTAAAACAGTGGCAATCAGCTCAGGGCGATTTTCCAGCATCACTGCAATGACGTCGCCTTTACGCGCACCCAATGACAAATAATAATGGGCAATTTGGTTGGCCCATGCATTGAGTTGGTTATAGGTAAATTTTTGCTCTTCGAAGAGTAAAGCATAGCCATGTGGGTTACGTTTCACTGCTTTTTCAAAGGCCAGACCAAGTCCAGCAGGCGTATTAAACGTCCGCAAATAAGCTTGTTTGAGACCACTAATTAAGTGTGGCACTTTGCGCATAAATTTCGGTAATTTTGCTGCAACTTCAGCAATACCAATAAGATCGCTCTGTGATGTTTGGCTCATAAGAATCCTATTTATTCGTCATCTAATCTGCTGGATGATTGGGGTTAGGTGATTCAATTTTATAACAATAACGCATTAACACGATTAAAAAAACCCAGCCACCGAAGCGGCTAGGTTTAGTTAAGACTTTAGCTTACAGCATGCTTTATTCAGCAGTTGGCGTCGCTTTTTTTGGCGGACGACCACGCGGACGACGTGGACGTGCGTTTTTGTCTTTGCTAACTTTGGCTGCATCTTCACTGCTGGCTTCATCAGTGGCAACATTCTGCTCAGTTTCTGCAGTGGTCACAGCCGTGATTTCGACTTCTTCAGCCTGCATTTTTACCGCAACCGGTTCTGCTAACTCAGGCATACTTGATGCTGTAGCCTTGTCATCTATGACAGGTGTTGGTTCTGCTACAGGCTCAACCACACCTTGTGCTTGCGCATCAATGGCAACGTCTAGAGGCGCAGTAGTTTCAGGTGTCGTAGGTGCTTCGACAGCTTCGACTTCAACAGGTTGTAGTGCAACTTCCTGTGCTTTTTTCGCTTGCTCAAACGCTTGTTCAGCAGCTTGTTTGGCTAAACGGCGACGCTCACGCGGATCATTAGCAACACGCGCGACCGCTTTAGGTGGCGTAAGCGCTAACACCGGTGCAGGCTCAGCTTCAGGTTGTGCCTTGGCAACTTCTACATCACGAGTAACAGGCTTTTTCTCTGCTGGCGTTTCTACAGATGTTGCACTTTTGGCAAGGCTAGCTGCGTATTCATCAGTGAACTTTTGCAAAGCACGGTTAAAGGTTGGTAATAAACCAAATTGTTCAATCAGCACTGAACAATCTTCGCCGTACACCTGACGAATCAAGCTACCAATGCTGTACTGCGCTAAAGTGGGTACTTCAGTGGCACGTAGTTTAGGTGCTTGAGCAGATTGAGTTTTAGTTTGACGTTGCTCGCGACGACGTTGACGTGGGTCATTGCTGGCACGTTTTACCGGTTGTTGTTGCTGTGGTTTTTCTTCCACAGCTACTACAGGCGCAGCCACCACTTCTTGTTCAACCACTGCAACTTCTACAGGGGATTGAACTGCTACCTTTTCACTACGACGTTCACGCGCTTCGTTTTTATGACCACGTTGCGGGCGTTCTTGACGTTCAGATTTTACTGCAGCAGCTTGAGGTGCTAAAGCGACAATATCACTCTGCGCTTGATCAATATTCACCACCAAAGCAGTTGGGGTGATGTCTTGACGTGGCACTTCAACCACTTCCACTTTAGGTTGCTTGTCATTGTTTGCAACCGCAGCTACTGGTGCTGGAGCAGGCGTATCGTTTAATACGCTTGGATCACGTTGACGTACTGGACGTTCAGGACGCGGTTGATTGCGACGGTCACGACGTTGCACAGCTGGTTCAGACGCTTGAACTTCTGGCTGTACTTGTGTTGGCTCATTATTGTGATGCTGACGACGTGAATTGCGTTTGTTTTCACGCGCTTCTTGACGTTGCTCTTGACGTGAGATTTGCACCACTTCTTCATGCACTTGATGTACAGCTTCTTGTGCAGCAACTTGTTCACGCGGTTCTTTGTGCTTATTGTTACGTGGCTTTTTGTTGTTGCTGTTGTGACGTGGTTTTTCTTCACGTTCTACAGATTTGTCATCACGTTCAGTTTTAGCCACAGTTGAAGGCGCAAGGTATGCGTTACTGCTTTCAATAGATGCTGTTGGTGCAACTGCTGTGTGATTCACTTGACCAAATTGACCACGGCTCACTGCACCGCCATTGACCATTTGTTCAATTGCAGCGGCAGCGTTATTGGCAGTACGTGCTTGATCTACAGTTTTGGCTTGTTTTTGAACAAACAAGTTTTCTAACCATGCACATGGGCTAGATGCAGCAACGGCTGGCGTAGCAGGTGCAGCGGCCACTTGTGGCTGTGCAGCAACTTGGTTGTGCTGCTGTTTACTGTTACGTTTGTTGTTTTTTTCTTGTTGTGGTGCTTGAGCAGGGGCATGGTTATGCTCTGCTTCTTCTAAATGCCACTCAGACGATTCATAACCCAATTCTTTTTCGCTGTTACGTGTCGCTTCGGTGCGTTCATAACTGGTTGGCGCAAAGCCTTCAGGGTTGTACGAAATTTCGTAGTGTGGAGTTTCTAAATGCGGGTGCGGTAATACGGTTACACGAACATTCGAGGTTTGTTCTAAATAAACCAGACTATGACGTTTTTCGTTGAGTAAGAACGCGGCAATCTCTACAGGCACTTGAACTTGAACTTCACCATGACGTTCACGTAGCGCGATCTCTTCCACTTTACGCATAATCGAAAGTGATAAAGAACGAAGATCACGTACCATACCTGTACCATGACAGCGTGGGCACACGTAACCTGTTGCTTCTTCTAAAGATGGACGTAAGCGTTGACGGCTCATTTCCATTAAACCAAAACGTGACAATTGACCAAATTGAATACGTGCACGGTCGCTTTGCGTTGCTTCACGTAATTTGGCTTCAACCATACGTTGGTTACGGTCTTTCGTCATGTCGATAAAATCGATCACCACTAAACCACCGATGTCACGTAAACGAAGTTGACGTGCGATTTCTTCAGCAGCTTCTAAATTGGTATTTAACGCAGTTTTTTCTACGTCATGACCGCGAGTAGATTTTGCTGAGTTAATGTCAATTGACACTAATGCTTCAGTTTGGTCAATCACGATTGAACCGCCAGAAGGCAATTTCACTTCACGTTCATAAGCGGTTTGGATTTGGCTTTCGACGCCAAAATGCGCAAATAAAGGTTCATTGAGCGTGTATGTTTTTAGCTTATCTAACTGACGTGGCATCACTGCTTTCACAAAGTTATACGCTTCGTTATAGGCTTGCTCTGAGTCAATTAAAATTTCTGCAACATCATCACGTAAATAGTCACGAATCGCGCGTGTCACCACACCCGCTTCTTGATGCACCAACATAGGTGAAGGACCTGAACTAGAGGTGCTTTGGATTTGTGCCCAAAGATCCATCAGGTGTTGTAAATCAAGCTGTAATTCTTCTTGTGAACGACCAATACCCGCAGTACGTACAATCACGCTCATACCACGAGGAATATTGAGTGCTGCCAGCATTTCTTTGAGTTCTTCACGCACCGCACCCGAAATTTGACGGCTAATACCGCCACCTTTTGGATTGTTTGGCATTAAAACTAAATAACGACCAGCCAATGAAATAAAGGTCGAAAGCGCAGCACCTTTATTGCCACGTTCTTCTTTTTCAACTTGTACTAAAAGCTCAGTACCCTCTGTAATCAATTCACGAATGTTCGTAGTTTGACGTGGGTCAGCTTGATAATAAGAATTGGCGATTTCGCGCATCGACAAAAAGCCTTGACGCTGTGCACCATATTCGACAAAGACAGCTTCAAGTGATGGCTCAACGCGAGTCACATGACCTTTGTAGATATTCGATTTTTTCTGCTCACGGGTACGGTTTTCTAAATCAAAATCGTAAAGACGCTGACCAGTGACAAGTGCAACGCGAATTTCTTCGGCATGTGTTGCATTAATCAACATACGTTTCATGGGTGTAACACCTTATAGTGATACACAGCATAAGGTCGCGACTTGCTTATAAAACATCACGGATCAATGCTTAGATTTGTTCTAAGCTTTTTTAACCTGCCAAATGGGTTGGCGAAGGCGTATGATTCTCGTATTGATGGTTAAGCAATACGGCTTCAATCTTTAAACGATTAAAGTCAACCTACGTGTTTCACTGGCGGACATGCGGTGCATTGGATGAATAACTTTCACTGTCACATTGCTCGAAGAGCATCCCTCTCTTTTAGATAGAATGTCTTGATACGGAATGAACGTCGTATCTTTACAAATTGTGCAGATCCAATGCATCAAACGCTGTAGCCTGAAATAGTGCAGGGGCGACGAATCTGATGTGTATCAGTTTACGTTTAAAAACCAACCTAAGGTTGGCGACATATTTTTTCGGGCAAACTGATTTATGTACCGAGGTACAAATTAACGCAACAGTTTGCAGGTTTTGCCGATATAATAAGCCCTCGGCGTTGGCATATTCTTTTGGGACCTTTCCGAGCTAATTGAGTGATTCATTTAATTGAACAAAGCCTAAAAACAGGTTTTTGTTTAAATTCCGACTCAGTTACGGTGGTTTCCGTGCGCTGACTATATCAAACCTTGCATCATCTGCCTATGGGCTAAACTGATCTTTCTTGTGAAAAGAATAGCCTAACCGAACATTTTTTATTCAATTTTAGTATTTTTTTAGGTCATAGTAACTGTATGAATTCTACCCAACAATGGCAAGCTGTCACTTGGTTCGAAGTTGATGAACATCAATTAGATCAGCGGATTGATAATTTTTTATTTAGCCGTTTAAAAGGCGTGCCAAAAAGCCGTATCTATCGTTTAATCCGCGAAGGTCAAGTTCGTATTAACAAAAAGCGTGTGAAGGCAGAAACGAAACTTAAAATTGGTGATCAAATTCGTGTCGCACCAATCCGTTTTGAACAAAAAGAAGAAGCCGCACCTGTCTCTGATAAAGTGGCGCAAAGCTTACTTGCCCGTGTAGTGTATGAAGACGAAGGCTTAATGGTGGTGAATAAACCTTCAGGTATTGCCGTACATGGCGGTAGCGGTGTGGCATATGGCTTAATTGAAGGCTTGCGTGCTGCAAGCGGTAAAAAGTATTTAGAGCTGATTCATCGTATTGACCGTGATACCTCAGGTTTGGTAATGATCTCTAAAAAGCGTAGCGTGTTAAAGACCTTACAAGATCTGTTACGTGAACACAAAATCCAAAAAACCTATGCCGCTGTTGTTAAAGGCAAAGTCGCTTTAGACAAGCAATTGATTGATCAGCCCTTACACCGTTATGAATTACCAAATGGTGAGCGTCGTGTGCGCGTGTCTAAAGAAGGTAAAGAGTCAAAAACCCAGTGGAATGTGCAAGAACGCTTTATGCATGCCACGCTGGTTTATGCTTCACCGCTTTCAGGTCGTACCCATCAAATTCGTGTGCATGGTTTAAGTATTGGTCATCCTTTAGTGGGTGATGAAAAATACGGTCATGAAACAGAATACCGTGGTCCAAAACCACGTCGTTTATGCTTACATGCGATGCGTTTAGAAATTCCGGGTTATCCGACCATTGAAGCCCCGATGCCTGAAGATATGCAGAGTTTGATTGCACAGCTTCGCGCGCAGAAGGCGGATAAGGTTGTTGCTCCTGTAGAAGATGATGAGTAATTCAAGCATCTTTGCTTTCTCTATTGGGGTATAAAAATCTACTCGTTTATTTGTCGAAATTTTAAGGTTAAGCCTTTTATTTAAAACACATGACAGGCGACATGGATGTCGTCGTTACTCTGTAGTACAGGGATGTTCTATCAGAATAACAAAGGATTTTTGCTACTTTTCATCCTTGAAAAGTAGATCATACCTATGCGAAAAAAGCGGTTTATTGAAGCGAATTGTGGTGATGAATTTATTTAGCTCACCTCTCCTAAAAGGAGAGGGCTTCAAAGCCAAATCAAATATTAGGAAATCTCTATGAACTCACCTGTAAAACTGGTCATTTTTGATTGGGATGGCACTTTATTTGATTCAGTTGGTCAAATTGTGGCAAGCCTACAATTTGCTGCCCAAAAGTTTAATCAACCTTTAACTGATGAGGCTGCCAAAAGCATTATTGGTTTAGGCTTGCCAGAAGTGGCAAATACGCTATTTCCAAATGTGCCTGAATTACACGCTGATATTTTGCAAAGCTACTCGGAGCATTATGTTGCAAACTCTAAAGGCGATGCTTGGTTTGCAGGGGTAAGTGACATGTTGCATGGCTTAGCTGCCCAAGGTGTACAACTTGCCGTTGCTACAGGTAAAAGCCGTAAAGGTTTAGATCGCGTATTAAAACAGACCCAGAGTGAAGATTTATTTGTGGCGACCCGTGCTGCCAGCGAAACCAAATCCAAGCCCGATCCATTAATGTTGGCTGAAATCTTAGCGCTGACAGGTGTAAAGGCTGAACAAGCCATTATGGTCGGTGATAGTAGTTATGACTTAAATATGGCAGCCAATATTGGGATGCCAAGCATTGGCGTTGCTTATGGGGTGCATAGTGTTGCGGTGTTACAGCAATTTAAGCCAATTTACATTGCCGATACTGTTGCTGACTTAGCGGTGTTTTTATTCAGCAAAATTCAGCCAGCCGAAGTGGCTTAAGACTTCAATATTAAACCGATATAAAGGATGACTTATGCATCCTTTATTAAGCTGTTCTAGACAAAAAATTCTCTCAAGCCGTTAGTCATAAGCTTAAGCAAAATTCTTGGCTGAGGCTCAAGCATCAACAGGGTGGGTAGTGACCCCAATTTCAAACTTAGGATAATTTTTTATTATCTTTTAGTCTTAGAGGCAGGATTTTTTTGAATTGCTGGCTTTTTTTGTGGCAATGTTTAGCCAAAGAAAAGCAGTCTATTTATATTAGGTTATTAATTTTTCTTAAAATTCTAAAAACGCTTTATAGGCTTTAACTATTGTAAAAAATAAAATAAGTATTGGCATAAAGACGCTAGATTGAAGATTCTAAATGCGTTTATACATATATCCATCGCAAATACTCAGCATTTTTACTGTACAAGCATTCTTCAGCTGGCATAGTTTGAGCTGTAATTTATGCATGGTATATGTCCAATTTTTGCAGTTTAAGGAAACATTGATGTCGAATTCTGCTGTTGTTGAATCAGTTGCTCAAGCGCTGCGTGATGCAGAAGTTAATCAAGCTGCTATCGCACCGATCCGTCCACAATTAGGCGGTGAAACTGCTGATGTAGATATTGCTTACGCAGTTCAAGAAATCAATACCAAACGTGCACTCGCAGAGGGTCGTCGTTTAGTGGGTCGTAAGATTGGTTTAACCTCAAAAGTTGTCCAAGCACAACTTGGTGTAGATCAACCTGACTTTGGTATGTTATTTGCCGATATGGCGTATGGCGATGGTGAAGCGATTCCTGCGGGTCTCTTGATTCAGCCAAAAGTTGAAGCAGAAATCGCATTGGTTCTTAAAGCAGACTTAAGCCAAGAAAAACACACCTATGCCGACATCATCAGTGCGACTGATTATGCGCTTCCTGCGGTAGAAGTGGTAGATAGCCGTATCGAAAACTGGAAAATCAGCCTGATTGATACTGTTGCTGATAACGCGTCTTCAGCGGCTTTTGTTTTAGGTTCTCAGCCAGTAAAACTTGAAAACCTTGATCTTGTAAACTGCAAGATGGTGATGACACGCGGTGAAGAAGTTGTCTCTCAAGGTGTGGGTAAAGCATGCTTAGCCAACCCTTTAAATGCTGCTGTTTGGTTAGCAGATGAAATGGTACGCCGTGGTCGTCCATTACTTAAAGGTGACATCGTACTCACAGGTGCGCTAGGTCCAATGGTCGTCGCGAACCCAGGCGACGAATTCAAAGTTGAAATTGAAGGCTTCGGTTCTGTAACAGCTGCTTTCGCTGCTGAATAATCCCAGATTCAAAGAGAGTACATTCATGAAAAAGATTAAATGTGCAATGATCGGTCCAGGTAACATTGGTACTGACTTGCTTTATAAATTGCAACGCAGCGAATGGTTAGAGCCAGTATGGATGGTGGGTATTGATCCTACATCTGAAGGTCTGGCGCGTGCTGCAAAAATGGGCTTAAAAACCACTGCTGAAGGCGTAGATGGTTTATTACCACACGTTTTAGAAGACGATATTAAAATTGCATTTGATGCGACTTCTGCATACGTACACGCAGAAAACAGCCGCAAATTAAATGAACTTGGCGTGTTAATGATTGACTTAACACCTGCTGCAATTGGTCCATTCTGCGTACCACCAGTAAACTTAGAAGCATTGCTTGCGGCTGGCGAAGTGCCAAACGTGAACATGGTAACCTGTGGTGGTCAAGCAACAATTCCTATGGTTGCTGCGGTTTCTCGCGTTCAACCTGTTGAATACGGTGAAATCATTGCGACTGTATCTACAAAGTCTGTAGGTCCAGGTACACGTAAAAACATCGACGAATTCACGCGTACAACTGCGGGTGCAATTGAGAAAGTGGGTGGTGCGAAGCAAGGTAAAGCGATCATCATCATTAACCCTGCTGAACCACCTTTAATGATGCGTGATACTGTTCACTGCTTAGTTGAAGGTGAACCAGATCAAGCTGCGATCACTGAATCAGTACACGCGATGATTAAAGAAGTGCAAAAATATGTACCAGGTTACAAACTTGTAAACGGTCCTATTTTTGATGGTAACCGTGTTTCTATCTTCCTAGAAGTAGAAGGTCTTGGTGACTTCTTACCTAAATATGCAGGTAACCTAGACATCATGACAGCAGCAGCTGCACGTACTGCAGAAATGTTTGCTGAACACGTATTCAACAAAGAAGAAGCTTAAGGAGCAACCACATGTCTAAGATTATTGTTCATGATATGACTTTGCGTGATGGTATGCACCCACAGCGCCATCAAACCACTGTTGAGCAAATGATTGCAATTTCAACAGCACTTGATGATGCAGGCGTACCTTTAATTGAAGTGACACACGGTGACGGTCTTGGTGGTTCATCAGTCAACTACGGTTTTGCTGCTGCAACTGACGAAGAATATCTATCTGCTGTTGTGCCACGTATGAAGAATGCCAAAGTTTCTGCGCTTCTTCTTCCTGGTATCGGTACGGTTGACCATTTGAAAATGGCGCACGAAATTGGTGTATCGACCATTCGTGTTGCAACACACTGTACGGAAGCGGACTGTTCTGAACAGCACATCACCGCTGCACGTAAATTAGAAATAGACACAGTGGGCTTCTTAATGTTGGCTCACATGGCATCTCCTGAGCGTCTTTTAGAAGAAGCGAAGAAGATGGTGTCTTACGGTGCAAACTGTATTTATGTAACAGACTCAGCAGGTTACATGCTTCCTCAAGATGTGATTGATCGTGTTGGTCATTTACGTCAACATTTAGACCCAAGCATTGAGTTAGGTTTCCACGGGCACCACAACTTAGGTATGGGTGTTTCTAATACTGTTGCTGCTGTTCAAGCAGGCGCGGTACGTGTTGACTTGGCATCTGCGGGTCTTGGTGCAGGCGCGGGTAACACACCACTTGAATTGTTCATCGCTGTTGCTAACCGTATGGGTATGGACACTGGTGTTGACTTGTTCAAAGTACAAGACGTTGCTGAAGATCTTGTGATTCCAATGATGCACAACCCAATTCGTGCCGACCGTGATGCGGCGACTTTAGGTTATGCGGGTGTTTACTCTTCATTCCTATTGTTTGCTAAACGTGCCGAAGCGAAATATGGCGTATCTGCGCGTGAAATCTTAATGGAACTTGGTCGCCGTGGTACGGTTGGTGGTCAAGAAGACATGATCGAAGACTTAGCATTAACAATGGCAAAAGCGCGTGAGCTTCAAGCTTAATTGTTAAAACGCAAGTTTTAAAAAGGCGTCCTTTGGGACGCTTTTTTTTGGTTAAAATATTGATTTATATATAAAATATATGATATTAGATTTTAATTATATTAATAATCGGCGATTTAAGTGAACGCTTAATTTTTGCTTACAGCTAAAAGCACTTAATAGTTGCTGATAAAATACACATAAAAATAAAAAGTATAAAAATGTTTGATATAACAGAATGTTAATTTGATTAAATGGAAAAATAATAAAAAAGAGTTATTGTTAAAATCTCTAATTAATAAAATTGAACAGAGTCTTAAGCGCTGGCATATAAAACTGAATTACTACTCTAGTCGGATTTTTTTATGTTGCTCATTTTTGCATGATGAGCCTAAGCATAACGTAGACTTTAGGAATTGTAGCCATGCGTCGCCAATTATTATGGACAGCTATCTGTCTTGCTACAGCAGCACTCGCAAACACTGCAGCACAAGCAGATTTTATTGACGATAGCCAAATTCAGCTTAAGTTTAAAAACTTTTACTTAGATCGCCAAATTAAAGATCAACCACAAAATAACTGGGGATCTTGGTCACAGGGTGTGACTTTAGATGCAAAGTCGGGTTATCACGATATTGGTGGCGGCGTACAAGTGGGTGCAGACCTATTAGTACAACATGCATTTAAATTGAATGGTCGTGATAAAAATCCAGATTGGATTTTGCCACATGATGGGAAAGAGTCAAAGGATCAATTTGGTAAAATTGGTGCAACCTTAAAGGCTAAAATTTCACAAACAGAACTAAAAGTAGGTGAGTTGCTGCCAGTATCACCAGTATTGGTATTCGACCCATCACGTCAATTGCTGACCACCTATAATGGTGCATGGTTAGAATCTAAAGATCTATTGGATGATACTAAATTTACTGTAGCCTATATTGATAGCATCAATAATCGTTATGACAATCAATTCCGTGATTTAACTTTATTTGCGCCAGCCAAAGGTAAAAATTATTATGATAATGGTGAAGCAGCAGATGGTATGTGGCTTGCGGGGATCGATCATCAATTAAGCAAAGAGGTGGGGCTAAGCTATTGGTATGCAGATGTACAAGACATCTATCAGCAGCATTATGTCGGTTTAAACTACAACACCACATTGGGCGAAAAAACCAAACTGACTAGCCATGCGCGTTATTTTGACAATTCAGAATCGGGCGACAAACTCTATGGCAAGATTGATAACCAAGCGCTTTCAGTGGGTGCAAAGTTAAATCATGGCGCACATACATTTGGCTTAGGTTACCAACACATGATGGGGGATAGCTCATTCCCAACGTTGGGTGGTTGGGTGCCACAGCCGTATTTAGTCAACTGGGGCATTGCAACTTTTACAGCTGCTAACGAAAAATCAGTAGGTTTAACTTATGGCTATGATTTTTCTGCATTGGGTGTGCCAGGTTTAAATGCCAATGCGGTATATATGATGGGCTTTGACGCCGATACAGCGGGTAAAAAAGATCAGGATTCACAAGAGTTGAATGCAATTGTGAATTACACAGTACCTGAAGGCAAACTCAAAGGTTTAGGTATTCAAGCCATGTATATTGATGCCGACTTTGATTACAAATCAGATTTACAAGAGTATCGCGTAGCCACCACTTATACCTATAAATTTTAAGTGAAGCTTTAAAAAGGGCAGCAATCGCTGCTCTTTTTTATTGCATGACATTTTTGTTTAAAATACCTGAATAAAAATAAGACTTTATTTAAAGTTAAACACTTTGAAAAACAATAAGTTAAATTATCGTTTTTTTGTACGATTTTATCGTAAATTTATATCAGTTTTAAGCCAATGAACAGGTAATATGGAATAGTTAAACCAGTCATATACTGAATAAAATCACGACGCTTGGGGTTAACCCAGCAAAGTTTTACGCGATACGAGGAATAAGTATGAGCACTGTACAAATCCCTGAATACACTACAGACGCATTCTTTGGTTTAGAAGATAAATGGATTGAAACAGCTGAAGGCGAGCTGACCCATTACCATGAAATTGGTGAAGGTACACCAATTTTATTCTTACATGGTTCAGGTACAGGTGTATCTGCTGCGGCAAACTGGTGGTTAAATTTACCATCAATTGGTGAGCAAGCACGTTGTATCGCCATTGATACCATTGGTTATGGTCAAACTGTCGTTGCACCAAACACAGCTTATGGCATCCGTGCATGGGTAGACCACGCAGTACGTACCTTAGATGCTTTAGGTATTGAAAAAACGTGGTTAGTAGGTAACTCACTGGGTGGTTGGTTAGCTTTCCAAATGGCGCTTGACTATCCAGAGCGCGTTTTAGGTATCGTATCTATGGGTACTGGTGGTGCGAAACAAACCGCAGCATTAAAAGCTCACGCAAATCCTGTGTTAACTGAAGAAGGGATCAAAAAGACCCTTTCTATGTTCGTTGTGAATAAAGACTTGATCACTGACGAACTTGTAAAAGTACGTTTTGCTTCTGCTGCAAATGACTATGCATCAAACCGCTTGATGGACGTGGTTGGCGCGCGTGACCGTGATCGTTTTGAATTCCCGTTAGATTTCGAAAAAATGAAAGACATTACAGTTCCTGTATTGCTCATTCACGGTACACAAGACGTGGTGATTCCTGTGTCACGTACTTGGGATATTTTAAACATTGTGCCAAATGCTGATGCGCATATCTTCAGCCAATGTGGTCACTGGTCACAAGTTGAAAAAGCAGAAGAATTCAATACTGTGATTAAAAACTACCTTGCAGTACATGGTGTAAAATAAGCCAAATAAAAAAGGATGACTTATATGTCATCCTTTTTTTTATTTAAACTAAAGAATAGTGATATTAAATAAGTCTTATTCTCATTTATAGGACTGAATTTAAATTTAGGCCAAGATCAAGCTTATTAGACTTAAGTTGTAGTGAGGATGTAAAAAGCAGATCACAGCCATAATAAAACATTTTGTTATAAGTTATTTTCAAATAAAGCTGCTTTTAGAATATAAAATTCATCTTAGACTTAAGTCTAATTTGTGTGAATTTTAAGCACTATAAACCATAAAAAAGCACCATTATTTATTGATAAAATAATGATGCCTATAATATGACTCTAGCGTGGTAAAACTATTCAGCTTCGCGGCTAAAACCCAAATAAAACACGCGAGTTAATAATTCCATAAATTTAGTGACTGCAATAGATGAGCTATTTTTACGGTAGCTGACATACAAATCCAAATGCGGCAGCTCAACATCTAAAGGACGAATCACTGTATTGCTCATGGTAAGTGGGGCAATATAACCAGGTAAAATGGTGCAGCCTAGACCCATACCAATCGAGTTAATATTAAACAGAATGTTATCGGCTTTTTGCACGATATTAAGTTCAATATTATTGTTTTGCGCAAAGTCTAAAATTAGATTGTGCAGCGTTTGGGACTGTTCAGCTGAAGGGATAATAAAATCCATACCATTCAATGCTTTAACAGGGATTCGCTCATATTTTGCTAGAGGATGATCTTTAGGCAAGATAAAAATAAGCGGTTCACGCAATACAAATTGACTCTCAATTTCATCGCTTTGTAAACTTTGACGGGTAAAAGTGATATCGAGTTCACCTTTCTTGATGGCTTTACTCTGATCTGAGTTGTTCATACTGAGCAATTCGATTTTAAGATCAGAGTTTTGTACCCGTAGATTTGGCAGGACATAAGGGAAGATTTTCATCTCCGCCACAGGCACAAAACCAATGCGTAGCATCTGTTGTTTGGCTTGTGAGACTTGGCGTGCCATGGCAACGGCTTTGTCTGCTTGAGCAAGCGTCAACCGCGCTTGTTCTAAGAACACAGCACCTTCTTCCGTGAGTTCAACCTTACGCTTGGTACGGTGTAATAACTTCACACCCACATCCTCTTCTAAGTCTTTAATCTGCTGACTTAATGACGGTTGTGCTGTAAAAAGTTTTAAAGCCGCTTTACTGAAGTTAAGTTCTTCAGCCACGGTAATAAAATATCGAAGGTGTCGTAATTCCATATCACCAATCCAGAAGAGTAATCCAAAAAATGTCTTACTATGATTTCTGTTGAGTATAAACTATAAACAACTATTAGGTGAAGATGATTCTGCTATTTAGAAAATAAATACTATATGGCGGCAGTTTGGTGTTTTAATAACAAAACAATAAAAAATAATAATCTGTAAAATATCTTAATTAAAACAAAAAAAATATTTCACTAACCCTGTTCAAAAAACGATTATCGTCTCAAGTTGAGTCTATTACTTTTTGTGCCGTTACCGGACACAGGAGAACTTTTCATGAGCGGAAAAATTGATGTGCGCGAAATCGACGCTTTAGTCGATGCACAAAATGGTCGTGTAACGCCATCTATCTATACTGATCCAGACATCTATGAATTAGAACTCGAACGTGTGTTCGGTCGTACATGGTTGTTTTTATGTCACGAGAGCCAAATTCCTAAGGCGGGTGACTTCTTCAATACCTACATGGGTGAAGATCCAATTATCGTAGCACGTCAAAAAGACGGCTCAATCAAAGCATTCTTAAACCAATGCCGTCACCGTTCTATGCGTGTGAGCTTCGCAGACTGTGGTAATACGCGTGCATTTACTTGCCCATACCACGGCTGGTCTTACGGTATTGATGGTTCTTTAAAAGATATTCCACTTGAAGAACGTGCATTCCCACATGGTGCTTGTAAAGAGCAATGGGGTCTAGTTGAAGTAAACCGCGTTGAGTCTTACAAAGGCTTAATCTTCGGTTGCTGGGATGAAACTACGCCTGATTTAATCGAATACATGGGTGATATCGCGTGGTACTTAGATGGTGTGGTTGATCGTCGTCCAGGTGGTACTGAAATCATCGGTGGTGTGCACAAGTGGGAAATCGAATGTAACTGGAAGTTTGCAGCGGAACAGTTTGCATCTGACCAGTATCACGCATTGTTCTCTCACGCATCTGCGATCCAAGTGCTTGGCGCGAAACCAGATGACGAAGCATCTAAGAAACTAGGTGCAGCGCAAACGGCTCGTCCGGTATGGGAAACTGCTAAAGACGCACTTCAGTACGGTTCACGTGGTCACGGTTCAGGTTTCTTCTTTACCGAAAAACCAGATGCAAACGTATGGGTAGATGGCGAAGTTGCGAATTACTTCCGTGAAACATACGAAGAAGTGAAAGAGCGTCTTGGTGAAGTTCGTGCATTACGTCTTGCAGGTCACAACACCATGTTCCCAACCATGTCTTGGTTGAACGGTACAGCAACACTACGCGTATGGCACCCACGCGGTCCAAACAAAACTGAAGTGTGGGCATTCTGTATTGCGGATGCTGAAGCATCGCAAGAAGTAAAAGAAGCATTTGAACGTTCTGCAACGCGTGCCTTTGGTCCAGCTGGTTTCCTCGAGCAAGATGACTCTGAGAACTGGATTGAGATTCAAAAAGTTTTACGTGGTTATAAAGCGCGTCAAAACAAACTCATTATGGAAATGGGTAAAGGCAACGAAAAAGTACGTGAAGATGGTATTCCGGGTATTACCAACTACATTTTCTCTGAAACAGCAGCACGCGGTATGTACCGTCGCTGGGCAGATTTATTGATCCATGAAAAATGGGAAGACGTGGAAAAAGCAGCTGACGAATATGAGAAGGAGCTTATGAAATGAGTCAAATCAGCTTAGAACTTCATCACCAAATTAGTCAGTTCTTGTATCGTGAAGCAAAATTGCTTGACGATTGGAAATTCCGCGACTGGTTAGATACGTTAGCTGAAGACATTTCTTATACGCTACGTACCACACCAAACGCACAAACACGTGACCGTCGTCGTTCAGTTGAACCACCTACAACCTGGGTATTCAACGATACGAAAGATCTTTTAGAGCGTCGTGTTGCGCGTCTTGAAACAGGCATGGCTTGGGCTGAAGAGCCTCCATCACGTACCACGCATATGGTATCTAACGTGATTGTTGAGCCAACTGAAGTTGAAGGCGAATACGATGTGTACGTGACTTATCTCCTATATCGTACGCAAAAAGAGAAAGACGTTGTCATTTACTGCGGTAAACGTCATGACAAGATTCGTAAAGTTGAAGGCGGCTTAGGCTTCCAAATCTTCAACCGTAAGATCACCCTTGACCAAGTTACCTATAACTCACATAACCTGAGTGTGTTCTTCTAATGAATAAGATTTTTGTTTGCCAAGTTGACGAGTTAGACGAAGGCGAAGCGCTAAAAGTAGATTGCGGCGTCAATGGTATTGAAGCACTTGCTGTATTTAACAACAATGGCGAATTCTTCGCGATGAATGATAAATGCAGCCACGGTAACGCTTCTATGTCTGAAGGTTATCTTGAAGATGATGGTACGGTTGAATGTCCATTACATTCAGCACGTTTCTGCTTAAAAACAGGTGAGGCACTATGTCTACCTGCAACTGATCCAATCCAAACTTTCCCAGTGATTGTTGAAGATGGTCAATTGTTTGTAGAGATGGCAGGAGAGTAATCATGGGTTGGCTACAAGGCGAAGTTGCACTTATTACTGGTGGTGGTTCAGGCTTAGGCTGGGCTTTGGTAGAGCGTTTCTTAGAAGAAGGTGCCCAAGTTGCAGTTCTTCAGCGTTCAAAAGCTAAAGTAGATGCATTAAATGAACACTTCGGTGGAAAAGTTCTTGTGATCGAAGGTGATGTAGCCAGCTATGCAGATAACGTGCGTGCAGTTCAAGCGACTGTAGAACGTTTTGGCAAACTTGATTGCTTTGTTGGTAATGCGGGTATTTGGGATCACTACGCTGATATCGTCAATACTTCAGGTGAGCAACTTGAAAAAGCCTTTGATGAAATTATGGGCATTAACACCAAGTCTTTAATCCTTGGTGCTAAGGCTGCGCTTGATGCATTGATCGCTTCTGAAGGTTCTATCATATTTACTTTGTCTAATTCGGCATTGTACTCAGCTGGCGGAGGCCCTGTATATACAGCGTCTAAGCATGCTGGTGTGGGTATTATGAAAGAATTAGCCTATGAGCTTGCGCCTAAAGTACGAGTGAATGCAGTTGCGCCGTCAGGTATGAATGTCAATATCAAAGGTGCTGCGTCATTAGGTCAAGAAAATCTTGGTCTACTTGATGCGCGTGATCCTGAGAAAATTGCACGTGGCATGCCGCTGAACTTCTTACCAGAACCAGAAGATATGACCGGTTCATATGTGTTATTGGCCTCTCGTGCTAATAACCGCCCGCTCACTGGTGTGTTAATTAATGCAGAATGCGGTTTGGGTATTCGTGGTTTACGTCAACCACGTGCGGGTTTCTTTGACGAAATCTAATATTCAACGAACTTCCCTTGGCAGCCTTTTGGCTGCCTTCCGTTTAGGAGTCTCTCATGGCCGTTAAACTCATTTGTGCATCGCACAGTCCGTTAATGGAATTTGCTTCACCGCAAGAAAAATACAAAGAAGATAAAGTTCGCGAAACTTTTGCCAAGCTTGCCAAAGAAGTTGCAGACTACAATCCAACTTTAATCATTACTTTTGGCCCAGACCATTTCAATGGTTTCTTCTACGATTTGATGCCAAGTTTCTGTGTAGGTATTCGTGCCAAAGCAGCTGGTGACTGGGACTACGGTAAAGATAACGACCATATTAATGTACCTGAAGAAACAGCGATCAACCTCGTACGTCGTGTATTAGATGAAGGTGTTGATGTTGCCTACTCATACCGTATGCAAGCTGACCATGGTGTAACACAACCATTACATTTCTTATGTGGTGGTCATTTAGATCGTTATCCAACGATTCCAGTATTTATCAATGGCGCTGCAGCACCAATGCCAACGACTAAGCGTACCATCGCTTTGGGCCGTGCTGTAGGTCAGTTTATTAAATCTTTAAATCTTGAAAATGAGCGTGTACTTGTTTTAGGGACAGGTGGTCTGTCACATGATCCACCAACGCCGCAAGTGGGTTCAGTTCCACCAGAAGTGGAAGAGTTCTTAATTGCAGGTCGTAACCCAACGCCTGAAGCACGTAATGCACGTCAAGGTAAAATCATTGCTGTAGGGCAAAAATTGGCTGCTGGTGACAAATCTGTTGCAGTGCCATTAAACCCAGAGTGGGATCGTGCTTTACTTGAAACCTTTAAGAAAGCTGATTTCGCTGCCATGGAAGCGATGACAGAAGCTGACATCCGTCGTGACGGTGGTCGTGGCGGTCAAGAAGTTCGTTCATGGATGGCGGCATTTGCTGCATTACATGAAGTGGGCGAATATGAAATGACAGCGCACTGCTACGAAGACATCAGTGAATGGATTGCGGGCTTCGGCATCGTATCTGCAGAGTTAAAAGGTTAAAAGTAATATGAGCAACATCGAAACTGTCGTCATTGTTGGTGCTGGTCAAGCAGGCGCAAGCGCAATTTTAGAACTTCGTGGCAATAAATATGAAGGTAAAATCATCCTGATTGGTGATGAAACACATCTTCCATATGAACGTCCACCGTTGTCTAAAGATGTGATTTTAAAACCTTCTGATACCAAAATCGAAATTTTGTCACAAGAAAAATTGACAGAACTTGGCGTTGAAACTATCCGTGGCAATGGCGTACAAAAAATTGACGCGACTGCAAAAACGGTTGAACTTCAAAATGGTGACGTTGTTGCTTATGACAAATTGTTGCTTGCAACAGGTGGTGCAGCACGTCGTCTACCAAACTTTGATGCTTTAGGTAAACACGTTTACACGCTGCGTAATCTTGAAGACTCACAAGCCCTTGTCCCTGTATTGCAAAAAGGTCAACGTATCATCTTAATTGGTGGTGGCGTGATTGGTCTTGAGCTTGCATCATCTGCACGTTACAAAGAATGTGACGTAACAGTGATCGAAATGGGTCCAATGGTGATGGGTCGTTCATCACCACGCGTGTTAAGCGAATTCTTACTTGCTCAGCAACAACTTGCAGGCGTAGATGTTCGTTTGTCGACTTCAATTGCAGATTGCAAATTGGACGGTGAAGAAGTTGTTGTAACCTTAGCAAACGGCGAAGAACTTCGTGCAGATGCTGTGGTTTACGGCATTGGCATTGTGCCAAATGCACAACTTGCAGTTGAAGCAGGTTTAGATGTTGATTTTGCAATTAAAGTCAATGAAAACTGCCAAACCTCAAATGCTGATATTTATGCAGCAGGCGATGTTGCAACTCAGCTGCGTGCAGATGGTGAATTCCGCCGTGTAGAAACATGGGAAAATGCCAACCTTCAAGCGGGTATCTTTGCGCGTCACATCATGAATGTTGAGCATCCTGTAGCAAATCCTGCATGGTTCTGGACAGATCAGCTGAATATCAACTACCAATTTGTTGGTGATATGGCAGCGAGTGAATGGCAAGTTCGTGGTGAAATTAATCCTGAGCTACGCGAGCAATCATCATTTGTATTGTTTGGTGTAACGGATGGTGTGATTGTCGGTGGTATTACTGTGAATGCTGCCAAAGAAATGCGTCACTTGAAAAAGCTGATTAGCAAAAATGCGCCATTTGAAGCAGATAAATATTTGGATCTTAGCCAAGATCTTCGTAAATTGGTGAAGTAACTTTGTTGTTATAAATCGTTTACAAAAGGGCAGACCTTGGGCAACCTAGGTCTGCTTTTTTATGTGCATTTTAGGCCTTAATGATCATACCTTGATGGGATGAATTTAGATGGGATTTGCGTAGGCTGAGAAGTATACTTTACCAGATGTCCTTGTATCTCTATTCTGCGCTGACATTCATGTCGCCACCCTCATTTTTATGATGGGTTGAAACAAAAATGCCTGCAATTTATTTTTTTAGATTTAATTGAGTTGTATATGAATTCAAACTCATCTCCCATGATCGTCACTGCAAGTATTTATGCCTTATTGGTTTTAATTTGGGCAACTACGCCACTTGCTATCGTATGGAGTGTGGCAGAAGTCCATCCGATGTGGGTATTAATCATTCGCTATTTTGGCGCTTGTGTCATTGCTTTGGCTCTGCTTGGCATCATGCGTAACCCTTTGCCATTTGATAGCACGTCTATGAAAAGCTATGTGGCAGGTAGCTTAAATTTGATTGGCGCACAGTTGTTTATTTACTTGGCTGCCAATTATTTAACTTCGGGTTTAATGGCGCTGATTTTTGGTTTTTCACCGTTGGTGGCGGGTTTAATTGGGCATCTGATTTTAAAAACCCATAAGCTAGTTTGGCTACAATGGCTCGGCATGACGATTGCAGTTGCGGGTTTAAGTTTTGTTTTTGCTGATTCTGCGGACAGTCACATCAACCCGTGGGGCGTAGTTTTAATGCTAATTAGTATGGTGTCTTATATCAGCTCAATTTTTTGGGTCAAACAAATTAATGCACCGCTTAAACCTATGTCACAAGCCACAGGTTCATTATTGGTGTCTGCGCTTGGTTCATTACTGCTGATTCCTTTTATTTGGCAGCATTTTCCGCATCAGATGCCAAGTGTGCAAGCATGGCTAGGTTTTGGTTTTACCATGATCATGTCATCTATTGTAGCAATGCTGTGTTATTTCTGGTTGATTCGTCGTTTGGCGGCATCTACCGTGTCGCTGAGTAATGTGATGACCCCTATTATTGCATTGATCTTAGGTGCGACTTTAAATCATGAACATATTAGCAGTCATGCTGTGTTAGGTATTGCGGTTGTGATGTGTGGTATTGTGCTGTATTTCTTTAAAGAATGGCGTGAGCAATTTTTCAAAAGATGAGTAAAGCTGATTTTTGCCACAGCAACAAAAACACCCACTAACTTTGCATAAACTTTGGTTAAGATAAATCAAGCGCAGCATTTTTTGGCTGCTTAATGCAAAAAGTGTGGCACTATGGCAAAGTGCAGTAAAGATGCGATAAATGCCAAAATTCGTTCGCCTAAACCATGCTTAGAACTTGGATGACATGAAACAAGATTTACAACAATATCATTTCCAATTGCCGACGCTTTCTTGTTGGACGCACACTTGGCGTCAGCCAACGTCGAATTATTTACACTCTGACCACCATGATGGTCAGGTGTTTTTTAATCCGGGTAATCCACCGGAGGCGCCCAGCCGTGGCAGTTTGGTCAAATGGCTGTTGCGTCGTAAACGAGCGACTTGGCAAGTTGATTATTCGGCAGAATTAGAACAGCGCCTTGTTGCAGGTCGCCTCGTTCCCCAAGAGCGTCCACATGCCAGCTTAGACGATTGGCAAGTGTGGTTTATTGGGCATGCCACAGCATTAATTCAAATAGGGCCGTATAATTTTTTAACCGATCCTAATTGGGCAGAATTTGCAGGCCCACAACAAGGGCGTGGTCCAAAACGTGCTTGCCCTGCAGGACTTGCTTTAGAAGAGCTCCCCCCGATTGATGCTGTACTGCTGAGTCATAACCATTATGATCATATGGATTTAGCAACACTCACATGGTTACACGAAAAGTTTGCCATGCCAATTTTTACGGGTTTGGGCAATGCCAGTTATTTACCAGAAGAGTTTGATGTGGCTGAACTGGACTGGTGGCAATGGCAAGAGTTAGGTGAGTTTAAGATTGTCTTTACTCCAGCACAACATTCTTCTGGGCGCGGTTTACGAGATTATAATCGTGCGTTATGGGGTAGTTTTGCGATTAAGCATGGCGCAGATTATTGCTTCTTTGCAGGTGATACGGGCTATTCCAGTCACTTTAAAACCATTCATCAGCGTTTAGGACCACCACGCGTGGCGTTGTTGCCTGTGAATTGCTACGAAGCCAAAGACGTTTTACGTTATTTACATTTAAGCCCTGAAGATGCTTTCCAAGCCCATAAAGACCTACATT
Source organism: Acinetobacter sp. B51(2017) (assembly GCF_003711395.1). GTDB lineage: Bacteria > Pseudomonadota > Gammaproteobacteria > Pseudomonadales > Moraxellaceae > Acinetobacter. Next base: position 2,222 of record NZ_PJRJ01000004.1, on the reverse strand, counting down.
CTAAGTGCTCGGTTGCTGTGCGTTATCGTACTTTTCAAGTCAATTCAGAGGGGCGGGAACAGCCTGAACATGAATTGCATAAAGTCATGCAAAAAACCTCAAAATTTATTAATCCGTTTTATTGTTTGCATGAAGGCAAAAAAATTATCGTGTAAAAAAAACCGCCACTTGGGCGGTTTTTTTAGGCTTGATCTTTAGCTTTTATAGTAAACCAGGATTCCCTTGCGCAGGGTCAGTGGCACGCGCTGCTTGTGCATCTGCAACGGTCATTCCTAATGCTTTGGCAACGCCTTCACCATACGCTGGGTCACACAAGAAACAGTTACGAATATGACGATACTTAATAAAGTCTAAAGCATCGCCCATTGCCGCCGCTGTGTTGTTAAACAACGCTTGTTTTTGTTCATCATTCATTAAGTTGAACAAAGCGCGTGGTTGGCTAAAGTAGTCATTATCGTCTTCACGATAATCCCAAAAATCAGCATCACCTGTAATTTTCAAAGGTGGTTCTTTGTATTGCGGTTGCTCTTGCCATTGGCTAAAGCTGTTTGGTTCATAATGCGGCAGGGCACCATAGTTACCATCCATACGACCTTGACCATCACGACGATTAGAGTGTACAGGGCAACGTGCTGCATTGACTGGAATCTGTGAATGGTTCACACCCACACGGTAACGTGCTGCATCAGCATAGTTAAATAAGCGTGCTTGTAGCATACGGTCAGGCGAGAAGCTAATGCCTGGGACTAAGTTACTTGGTGCAAATGCGGCTTGTTCAACATCTTGGAAATAGTTTTCAGGGTTACGATTTAATTCGAACTCACCTACTTCAATCAGTGGATAATCCCCTTTAGGCCAAACTTTAGTTAAGTCAAATGGGTGATACGGGACTTTTTCTGCATCAGTTTCAGGCATGATTTGCACGTACATGGTCCATTTTGGAAAATCACCACGTTCAATTGCATCGAACAAATCAGTTTGAGAGCTTTCACGATCTTTAGCAATCAGTGCTTCAGCCTCAGCATCGGTTAAGTTTTTAATACCTTGTTGGGTACGCATATGGAATTTTACCCAGAAGCGTTCATTGTTGGCATTAATAAAACTAAAGGTATGGCTACCAAAACCATGCATATGACGATAACCATCTGGAATACCACGATCAGACATGACAATCGTCACTTGATGGAGGGCTTCAGGTAGTAAAGTCCAGAAGTCCCAGTTATTGGTAGCGCTGCGCTTGTTGGTTTTAGGGTCGCGTTTTACCGCTTTATTTAAGTCTGGGAATTTACGGGCATCACGTAAGAAAAACACAGGGGTGTTGTTACCTACTAAATCCCAGTTGCCTTCTTCGGTATAAAACTTCATCGCGAAGCCACGGATATCACGTTCAGCATCGGCTGCACCGCGTTCACCTGCTACCGTTGAAAAACGTACAAAGATATCGGTTTTTTTGCCAATTTCTGAGAATAATTTAGCGCGGGTATATTGGGTAATATCATGGGTGACGGTGAATGTACCAAATGCCCCTGAACCTTTAGCGTGCATACGACGCTCAGGAATCACTTCACGGACAAAGTTGGCAAGTTTTTCATTCAGCCATAAATCTTGGGCAAGCAATGGACCGCGTGCACCTGCAGTCATACTATTTTGGTTGTCGACCACAGGAGCGCCAGCATCCGTGGTTAAATGGGTGACGGGACATTTTTTGATGTCATTGCTCATGAGTTTGGTTCCTTATTATGTTTATGGGATATAAAAAAGTCAGACAAATATAAAGATCAATAACAGTTTTAACCCAGACAGACATTAACTATTTTGTTAACTGATTCTAAAGTCGTGATATGACAAATTGAGGTCACAATCTTGTGCTGATGCCTTGCTGTGGATGGTCATTTCCATCAGTATATGCCTAGGCTTAAGCTATATTTTAAAGCAAAATAATGCTTTTCACCAATGGTGTATATGGTTTTAATCACCTACTTAATTCGATGATATAAGTTTCTGATGATTAATTTTTTTTAATAATATATACGTAGATGAACTGTTTTAAGCTGATGTGTATAAAGTATGGCTTAAAGATTTAAGCTTTAAGTAGGCGTCCGCTGAACACACCTTATGAATTCATCCTATAAGCCTTAATTTAGTCCCCACTTAAAAACAAGTGGGGACTAAAATTTATGACTATAAATCACCAGACATCCATCGCATCTCTTGCGAAAAAA
>NZ_PJRJ01000049.1 GCF_003711395.1 Acinetobacter sp. B51(2017) | reverse complement strand
TATTTTTATTAGAACTTGAAAAAAGAGGTTATCGAGGTCAAGCGGAATTAATTCGTCGCAATATTCCATCGTTTTTATACCCAGAAAACTTCTTTTGATTATTAACAAATTCTAAAATTAACATAATGCACGTTATGCGAAGTTGAAAAATTGAGACTATAGCCTTAATTTTTATGTATTTTTTTAATTTAAGACCTAGGCCAGTGCCTAGGTTTTTTTATTTCGTATAACAGCCATTATGTTAAATAGTTTCTGTTGTTAGAACATAAAGTAATTGAGTTTATAACGTGATTTTTAATATAGAATTATAAAAAAATGAATATCTTAGGGTTAAACATATTAGTTCTAACGTGTTCTTAAATGAAAATAGATTGATTTAAGGGGGATTTATGTCAAAAGCTATGAAATGGATTGGGAAAAATTTAAGTCTTGGTGGTCTTGTACGTCATGCTGGTAATGGTCTTGGAACAGTCACTAATGTGGCTGTACAAGGGGTAGGAGCAGTAGTAAGCCTAGCATCAGATGATCCTAAAACTAAACAGCGTATAAAAGACACTTGCTCATATGTAGGAAAACAATTGGATTCTAGTCTTACAGAGGGTAGTGCTTTTGCTGGTAAGGGTATCGATTATGGGGTACAAAAAGCTAGCGTTGGAATTGGTCATGTAAGTGGAGGTACAGCAAAACTACTAGGAGCATCTGAGGAAAATGTAAAACTAGCTCAAAAGGTAGGAACTGTAGTAGGAGCAGTTAGCATAGGAGTAGTGGCTGGTGGTGGGGTTGCTGATGCAGCAATTGCGATAGGCGCTGCTTCAGGTACTGCTGGAGCAGCAGCAACAACTAGTGGACTAGCTGCGCTTGGAGGTGGATCAATCGCTGCTGGTGGTGGTGGCATGGCTGCTGGTCAAGCAGTAGTAAATGGCATTGTTGCAGCTGGTGGTGTATCTGGTGCGGCAGCACTAAAAGAAAAAAATTAATTTTTTAACAGACCTAATGTGGTAATTATTGATTTTTCCTAAAATTAACATAATACAGCTTATACGAAGTTAAAAAATTGAGACTATAGCCTTAATTTTTATGTATTTTTTAAATTTAAGACCTAGGCCAATGCCTAGGTTTTTTATTTCGAATAACAGCCATTATGTTAAATGGGCGGGATTTAGATAACTTTTTCATGAGATATATTCTAAGATTGAGCAATCGAAAATATAGAAAAATATTATGACCGAAAAGCTTTTAGAATTTTTGGGTACAAGTAATCATGATAAGGAATTAATCGGTTTTCTGTTAAGTAATCAATTAATTACAGAACCTAATCTTTATATCCCTTTATTAGATGAGGATAATGAACCTTTAGATGAAGATACCCTATATATCGCTAATGAAGAAAAAGGTATTTGTTTACTCTTTCGGGATGAAGCAAGTTGCTTAGATCATCTTAGTGATACAGCAATGTTAGGTAAAAACTTATTTTTTCAAACAATATTTTTTTATAATCAAAATGTTGAAGGATTTAATAAATATAGAAAGCTTCTACCTAAAGGACTTAATTTTGATATGTCTAAGGCTGAAATTCATGATCTATTGGGAAGTCCAGATGATGTAAGAGAAAGCCTGTCTTCTGAAAAATGGTGTAATTTAGAATGTGGGTATTCAATCTACATAAAATATAGTGCTCACCATGATGGCATTCGCTATATATCAACAACAACGTCTAATTATAAAGTTCCACTAAAATTAACATAATACACGTTATACGAAGTCCAAAAAGGGAGCCTTTAGCTCCCTTTTTTACTATATTTTTTAAAGTTTTAGGCGTGTTGTACTGTGAATTTTAGGCCTAAAGCATTCACAACACGATTAATCGTATCAAAACGTGGTGCTGAATCCTGGCGTAGGGCTTTGTAGAGTGCTTCACGTCCAATCCCTGCTTCTTTAGCGATTTGAGTCATGCCACGAGCTTTAGCAATAACGCCAAGTGCATGGGCTAATTCAGCTGGATCATTCTCTTCAAGAACCATATTGAGATACATCACAATGTCTTCTTCAGTTTTGAGCGACTCAGCCATATCAAAACTTGGTAAATCAGCGACTTTAACCATTTTAATTCTCCAATGTCTTCGATAATTTGACTGCACGATCTATATCTTGTTGTTGAGTTGATTTATCTCCACCACCAAGCATTACAATCACAACGTCACCATGTTGGATGTAATACATCCTCCATCCAGAACCGAAGAATTCTCTCATTTCCCAAACGCCATCTTGGAGAGGTTTAATATCTCCCCAGTTTCCACGTTGAACCTTATCTAATCGACGATTTAGGCGGATACGGGTCATATTGTCTTTAATGCCATCCAACCATTCATCAAATTCTGGAAGACGTTTAATTTCAATCATGAGGATTCCTTCTCTTCTCATCATATTGTATTCGATCGAATACAATATGCAAGTAATCTATACGAACATCCACCAATTTCGTATAACAACCATTATGTTAAATGGAATCAAGATTAGAGGAATTTTCTTTTATACTAAATGAAAATTTATGATATGTGACTCAACTTATGAATCCGACAATAGATACAATTTTAAGAAAAATAGATAGCTTAAAGCTTACTCAAGATTTTTTCTTTGTGATGAATAAAACTATTCACTTAAGATATGCAACTGTTTATAAAATACATGAAAAAAAATTCATAAACTTAGGGAATACTGAAGATATATTTCAAGAAATACATGATCTTATGGATAGTGATGAGTTAGATAATGGAATTTACAGTTATTATTCTATTGATAAAAAAGTAATACATCATACTGATTACAATCCTGAATTATTTTGGGATGATGCAATGGAGTTAATTCTATATCAAACTTATGAGGTAACACCATTTGATACAGAACGACAAGCTCAATTAGAAGAGAGTCTTTCACAAGAAAAAATCAAGAAAACGCTTGTATATGCTTGCCATCTTAATTTAATAGATCAGATAGATTTTTTATTATCAAAAAAAATAAGTAAAGGTGAGTTAAATAGAGGTCTTAAAGGTGTAGGAACTCCTTTAGGGTTGAGCATTGAAAAAAATAATACTGATTTAGCTAAGAAGTTATTAGAACTTGGTGCAGACCCAAAGAAAAAATCATTTGCCTATACACCACTTGAATTGGCATTTAGATATTCAGATGAAATGGTCTTTTATTTTTTTGAGCATTTTAAAGAATATTTTATTAAGACAGTGACACAAAAGGGCTTAGCTATTGCTGGACTCAATCAGAATACTGAAATTTATAAATTACTGATAGATTTAGGTTGTGATCCTCTCGGTAAAGATCCAGTTTTCCAAATGCCACATGTTTTCGTAGATTATAATAATTTATACGGATTACAGTTCTTAGCTGAATATGGAATAGATATGAAACATAAAAATAAATACAAGGAAACAGCATTTGAAAGAGCACAGAAGCAAGGAAAAACTGAATTAATGAACTACCTAGAAACATTTAATTAGGTTTTCTAAAATTAACATAATACAGGTTATACGAAATCACTTTCGTTTTGTCTTTTAAATCATAGTCTTATTAAATATTGAAAAGCCCAACTCTCACCAGTTGGGCTTTTTACGTGAATTAGACCGTTCCACGATCAATATTTAAGCAAATTTCCATGCTTTTATTCATCAAAATTAAATAATGTTGGTCGAATATACTCGTCAAAAAACGATTAAAAAAGCTCCTTTTCACAGCTTTTAATGAACTTACTCTTTCGTTTGTCGACCAGCCTATGTCTGAGTAGTCAATCCCTCATACTTAAGCAGCTGTATAACCCACTTCTTTGAGGTATGGCAGCAATACTTTCTGTTGCTCTGCGTCCATCAGCATCGAACGTAAACGTGCCACAAATGGCTTCATATCCTCTCCTACATGCGCCATAGCCTGTACAGCAGGTAAGTCAGCCAATTTACTACTAAACATATCTAGCTGCTTCTCTGTGAGCTTATGGAACATATCTACTGTGTTTAGATCCCTTAAAGTGACCTTTTCAGTTGTCTCGGCAGTCAGATTTGGTTTTTGTTTTAATTTAAATGAAAATCCACTAATAGATCTGCCATTTTTATGTTGAGTGTATTCGACCCTTATATCTGTAAAATCATTAATTAATTTAACTGACAGATCTAAAACACGCTTCTTGAAATCAGACATTAATTTATAGTCATTAGGTTTTACACCTAACTGATTTCGAAATTCTGCTAGCTCCATAATGGGAGTTTTTCCAATACTTCTCCATCTAATTAATAACTCATATAGACGTATTGCATATGTACTAGATAACTTCGCAATCTGATGAAGCTCATATCTAGTGAAGTTCTCTTCTAAGCGTGTAATTAATGGCACTACATCCTGTGTAAATCGAAGATATACAAGACCAGATTGTTCCTCATAACCAATTTTATCCACCCAGCGACAGTGAAACGATCTATCTCTACCATTTTTTGGATTTTTATCATGATAAGTGACGTACCGATCAAACAAGCCTTTACTAGCCTCTTTAAGAGCTCTATAGGCCGTGCTTTTATCTACGTCAAAACAATTAATATAAGCAGCTGCATGCACTTCTAATAAGCTATTTTCCGTGATGCCTAACCCTGTTTCACGAGCTTGGGTAATAGCTAAAAGCATTAGTCTTTGTTCAATTAAGTCTAATGAGTAAGAGGCACTAATTAGAGCATTATCCTTTACCACTAAATCACTCATAAATCTTAAAAAGTATATTGTTTAACCAAAATATAAAGACATTAAAAAACAAAGTCAATATAATGACAATAAAATATAAAGTCTTTTAGTGATGCATAAACGTCTTTATATGGGTGCATAAACGTCTTTATATGGGTGCATAAACGTCTTTATATGGGTGCATAAACGTCTTTATATATCTTCTGTAAGCCTTTTATATCAATGTTTTCCGCCTGTCTAAAAGCATTTAAAAGCATTTAAAAGAATATAAAAGCCAGCTTCGCTAATTTTTTTAATTGTTAAAAATATAAAAATATATTTTCAGCTTATCAAATTGCTTACATAACAACCAATATGATTTATATTTGAATAAAAGAAGAAATTTGTTTTTTAAGCAAGCCTACCTTGTACCCACAAATAACATTACCTAGAAGGCAATATCATGTTGAGGGACAAGGGCTTGTTAGGGGTTTCACCCCTAAGACCCCATCTGCACGAACCAGAACACAGTGAGAGAACTAAAATGAGCAGTGTTGGCCAAGAAGAAAAGCCAAGCAAACAGAGGGAAAATAAAACGCATCTGAAGAAAATTCGATTTACCCCAAGTAAAGCTGAAGAACTCGATGCCTTTTTGAAAACCATAGATACAAGCTTTAGTGAGTTTGTCAGAGAAGCTGTGTCTTTAAGACAAAGTATTGATACCCCTAAACGCAAGAAAACTGTTACTTCTCCACCACCTTCTGTCGATCCTGAACTTCTGTTCGAATTAGGGCGTATTGGCAATAATGTCAATCAAATTTCTCGTAGCTTACATATCATCAAAAATGACCATGACCAAGCGACTGATTTCTCTTTTGTGGCGTGTTTAAACGTCTTACAAGAGATGCAAGCTGAGTTAAACAGCGTGATTGGTCGACTGCCGGAGATAAACCGCTCTGAACAAGCTGTAGAACGCGCTCGTAAACGTGCATTAGAACGCTTTCAGGGAGTAGCTCCCGATGATGATTAAATTCTTACAACATGGTCGGGGAAATCCCAGATTAGCTGCAGCTTACTTATTGGATGATGTTGATCATCTCAACCTACCGCGTGCCGGTGTAGATGTACTGTCTGGTGATCCTTATACCTTTGCAGCACTATGTGAAAGCAGCCCCCATAAATGGAAATATACATCAGGTGTTATTGCGTGGTCGGCTGAGGATCAAGTCTCAGATGATGACGTGAAAAAAGTTGTCCAAGAATTTGAAGAATATGCGTTTGTTGGTTTAGAGCCACATCGTTATCACTTACTTGCAGTGATGCACAAAGAGCAAGATGGCGGTAAACATGTCCATATTCTTGTTCCACGCATTGACCTTGAAACAGGTAAATCACTCAATATCGCGCCCCCAGGTCATCACAAATACTTTGATTGTTTCCGTGACTATCAGAACTATAAACACGGTTGGACACGCCCAGATGATCCGAGTCGCTTCAAAATAACTCAGGAGCCTAACCATGTCAGCCTACAGCGTAAAGCAGCGCTAAAAGTAGGAGAATCCACGCCACAGCCTCGTTTTGAAGAATTGCTAGAAGAACAACTGCTGATGGCCATTGCATTCAACGAAATCAAAGATCATCAAGAGGTATGTCGCTATATCCAAATGATGCCCGGTGTCACCGCAGTTGAGCCAAGCAAGAATGCAAAACCCCCCTACATTGCTGTGAAGCTAGAGGGACAGGAAAAAAGAATTCGCTTAAAGGGGCCTTTATATGAGCCAACATTCTCTATCGACGTTTATCTCCAAGATTCAAGAGCAAAACAACCAACTCGAAGAGCTCCACCACAAGATCAACACGTCAGGATCAGCTATTACGGCAGATATCGAAAGGCTTACGAACAGCGTCGGGAATACCATCAACAAATGTACAGCAGCTCTGCAAGACACGGAATCACTGGTGAGCAGTATGCCGAGAACGTTGAGCTCGACCCAACGCGAAATGCAAGTTTGGCAAACCGAAGTGGTGCAAACGGTTCAAAACAATTTGAAGATCATACAGCACGTCACCCTACAGGTTCAGAAGCTCGACGAGCACTTAACCTCGATCAAGAACAACCATCTCGACATCATCGAATCGAAAGAACAGATCCAAGCAGAAATGCGCCAAGTGACGACCGAGACTCAAGCAGCATGCAAGGATTTGGTCAATACAATGCAGTTAGAAATGCAACAACTCAAGGAAGAGATTCAACACTCACGCCAAGAGAGCCTAGAAATGCTCAAGTATTACAAGGAGCACAGGCAGAATCTATTCCTACCGGAATTCGAGGATCAGAAGAAACGTCAACTCGCAATTTACACGACGATTGGGCTATTCGTTTTAGCCGGTTTTCTCATTCTGCTGAATTTGTCTCTCGTCTCAACGATTCGGACAAACTCAGATGCGATTACGAAGCAGAAACAGCAGCTTACCTATCCGAGCCGATATTAAAAGAGAATCAGGATGAACAGCGAATTAAACACCTTATTGCTCAAGCAAATGGAGCAATTAATCAAACAAAACGAACGCTTGAATACACAAAATCAATTGTTGCAGGAACAGAATCAGCTACTCAAGATCGAGAATCAGCGCATCAGCAACTACAATCGCGACTTGCAAGATTCCGCCCAGACCTGGAGGACACAAGCCAAAGAATTCGAGAACTTAAATCAACACTCTATCCGCGTCATACAGGATCTAGTTCAAGCGAATACCCAACAGATTATTATCGAACGTGTGAGCAACACCTTATTCATGCATTTGAAAGAGCGGATGACAGATATCGAGATCGACTTGATCAGCTCAATTCAGCCCCAAATCAAAGTATTCGTGAATCAAACCCTACAGCAAGAGTTAAACCGGATGATGAGTTCACTCCAAGAGGATCATTTACTCTTACGCAAACAGATCAGAAAATTATCCAACGCGCTTTAGATATTTTTAGCCTAAGACAAAGATTACAACGTCACAGAAATGATGGATATGATTTTGAGATGTAAAGTTAAGAGAGAATTAAAATTCTCTCTTACTTATCAATAAATTATTTAAACAATAATTGAATATTTATTTTTCAAATCTATTGAAATAGTACAACTTATAAAAACGAGTGCATAGAAAATCAGACCAGTAAATGTAACAGCCCCTGCATACTCAAATTGGCCTATGGTTAAACATGCTATAGCAAGCGAAGTACAAAAAGCGACGATTAGATTTAGTGTATTATTGATGATTCGTAAAGCTAACTTCAAAATAAATTGAAAAAGTGATTGCTCATGTAAATGGCTTAACAAAAGGGTACAAACAGCAAATAGCGCTACAGCAAAAAATACAAAGTTTCTTGAATCAATATTTTGTTGAAAATTAAGAACTGGAGCTTGAATTCCTAAGCTATAGCCCATGAACATCAATAAGCCACAAAATATAAGTGTCGGAAGCTTTTTTTGATATGAGAAAATTTCTTTTAAATACTGCCTGTTCAATTAAATTTCCATTTAATAATCCTAAATTTTTATATATTTATTTCGCTTATATTGTCAATAGTCGCAGTACATCGAAGCTTGAGATTTTGAAGCGTCAAAATGCAAAAAGCCCAACATCCTGTTGGGCCTTTTTCATATGGGGTTCTGCAAGGTATAACTCCTGTCGTACCTATCTTCCATGTTTTAGAACTTATCATTATTGTTTTTTGTTCTGGAACTTCCTGTTCCTGATGTACTCAGAATAGGTGAATCCTTAGCTCCGAGATAGAGGCGATCTACTCCAATAGATGTACGCTCAAGCTTACAGAGCCAATTTCGTATATGAGATTTTATGTTAAATATTTAAAAATTTATTATCTTAAAAGGAAAAACGCCCACTATAAAAGTGAGCGTTTTTTTTACCCGCAGATACAACCTTTATCCAAATGGACAGCCGGCGGTAGTGCTAAATCTTGAAGCTATACTATCTGTATAAGAATATACCGTAAACAGTCAAAATGACCTACTATATTTATATACATAGTGTAATATATATCTATATTTTTGTTTTTTTATTTAAATTGAGATAAATCATGGATTTAGAAAAAAAGCCTATTTTGAATAAGTGGGGAGAAGAAGCATGTTCTTTAGGATGGGTCAGTGTCCCTACCTTATTATTATTTGCACAAAAAGACTTAAAAATTTCTGCATCCGAACTAAATGTTTTGATGAATTTATTAATGCATTGGTGGGATAAATCCGAAAAACCTTATCCTTCCCAAAGTGCCATAGCATTTCGTTCAGGATTAGCTCCTAAAACTGTACAAAGAGCGCTACATAGCCTTGAAGATAAAGGATTAATTGGAAAGACATCTACAGCAAGATCGAATAACATTACACGTGGACGTAATTATTATGATTTAACACCATTAGTGGAAAGGTTGAATGTAATATCACCAGTTATTCTCACCCGTTTGAAATTGAATAAAATATTGGGGCGATAGTGTTAACAGAACAACAAAGCAATTCCGTTATTGAATGTATATCTTTGCCAAGATTTGCAACATATAGAAAAATCTTAGAGCAAATTCATGGTTCTCATAATCAGATCACTGTAGTTGATCAGGTATTGTTCTATGCAAAAATGCAAGATATATATTCTTGTTTTTACGTGGTTATGCAAACGTTAGAGATAACACTTAGAAATAGAATTCATGAGTGTAAAACTGAACATTATAATAAAGCAGATTGGTTTGAAAACTTAAAAGCAGAGTCTTATTGTACGTCTACAGCTAGAAGAATTATTAATGCAGCACTAACTAAAACAGAAAGTGATTTTGAGTCAAAAAATAGAGATCCAGAGCCACAGGATATCTTAGCTAGAATTACTTTTGGGTTGTGGCCTGAAATTTTAAAAGGAACCTACAGAGAAAGACTATTTTGGCAAATATATGGTTCAAAAGTATTTCCAAATAAAGGAAATACTAAGTTGAGTAAAATTGATGACCACCTTCTAAAATTAGGTAAGTTAAGAAATAGACTCTATCATTATGAACCTCTATGGAAGACTACAAGAAATTTCAATAGTTTTAGTCAGTTAGCTGAGGTTATGAGAGAGTATTTTAAAATCATTATGACCTTAATAAAGTATTGTTCTCTCGAAAAATATGAACTAATGAAAAAAATGGAACAAGATGTGCAATTTGAAAAAAAGATGGCCGACTTAGCCTTATTTTTTTCTAAAATCAATTAGCAGACGTCATTTTTGATTAAAGATAAAGAGAAATTTAATTAGAAAGACATGATCTGTCGCTTGATTTTTACTCTTTTATAAAAAGCACTAAAAAATTAGTAATGTACTCTAATTATTGTTTTTTATTAATTTTAAGAGTTATATCATCATGTCACGACCTGAAATACCGAATTTAATCACTTGGCCCCGAAACTTAAGTACGGCTCAAGGTGGTGGCATGTCCACGTCATCTATAGATGTATATCGCAGTAATATTCCACCTTGGCCTATATTTTTATTAGAACTTGAAAAAAGAGGTTATCGAGGTCAAGCGGAATTAATTCGTCGCAATATTCCATCGTTTTTATACCCAGAAAACTTCTTTTGATTATTAACAAATTCTAAAATTAACATAAT
>NZ_PJRJ01000048.1 GCF_003711395.1 Acinetobacter sp. B51(2017) | reverse complement strand
TGAATATATTGAGATGTTCTACAATACAAAACGCAGGCATGGTTCCAATGGTCAGCGTTCTCCATTAGATTATGAAAAGGCCCATCAAAAGATGGTTACGTGTGTCTAGAATTTTGGTGGCTATTCAGAGATCCTAGAATCTCATGAACATGTGTTAGACAGAATTCAACGTTTAGAACGTATCTTAAAAGACTCTCCAAGGAACCCATTTAGCCAAAATCTTGAGGGTTAAATCAGACTTCAATATTTTTTTATGTAGGAATTCCAAGAAATGGCCCTAAATTGCGTTTAGAGCCATCTTTTATTTTTCCACGTAGTTGGGCTTCATTTTTTAAAGAAAAGTCTCCTAAATCACCTTAAATTGCGTTTTAGATGGTATTAAAGAGATGGTTTGAGTCTAAATTTAGTATTTTGATCTTAAATAAAAGTCGTAAGAAAATAAGTTTTAGGTCAAGAATCTAAGTCAGTCTGAAAACAAAAAATCTTCTCTTTTTTTAACAAAAAATTGAGCGAAGCGGGCTTTTATATTCTTTTAAATGTTTTTAAATGCTTTTCCGCCGGCTGAAAGCCTTGATATCAGAGCATTTCAGGCCTCATATAAGGACGTTTAATTACCCATATAAGGACGTTTAGTTACCCATATAAGGACGTTTAGTTACCCATATAAGGACGTTTAGTTACCTTATGCTGACAAATAATTATTTGTCTTTTTTATGACAGGTGATATGTTGTCGCTATAAATAATTCTGGCTATCAAAAATGCAAAAAGAACTAGTCGTTAAAACAAATCGTTTAAATCAAGCATTTCAAATGCTGAGCCTTGCTGAGTTACATATCGTTCAGCTCGCTATTGTGGATGCAAGGGAAACAGGTACAGGGTTAAGTACAGATATACCCCTGCGAATTGATGCTAAGCGTTATGCTGAGGTATTTACTACTAGCAGACAAAATGCTTATCAACGTATGAAAGAAGCCGAAGATACCTTATTTAATCGTAGATTCAGTTTCTATGACGAAGATGGAAAACTTGTTAAAAGTCGTTGGATTTCTCAGGTTAAATATTTAGATGACCAAGGGGCTATAGAAATAGTCTTCACACCTGCAGTAGTGCAAGGTATAAGCAGGATCGATGGTGTTAAGGAGTTCTTTACTCAATACTTACTAAGTCAAACAGCTCAGCTTAAGAGTGTTTATTCTGCAAGGCTTTATGAATTACTGATCCAATGGCGTTCTACTGGGAAAGTACCAATGGTTGATCTCACAACTTTTAGAGAACAATTAGGTATTGCTGACCATGAATACAAACTAATGAGTGACTTTAAAAAAAGAGTATTAGAATTAGCAGTCAAAGAAATTAATGAGAAAACAGATATTACTGTTCAATATGAGCAACATAAGGCAGGTAGAATAATCAAAGGTTTTTCATTTTTATTTAAGCAAAAGCAAAGGTCTCCTAAACAAAAATCAGAAAATGATTATTCTAAAGATCTCAATGTGGGAGATATATTCCATAAGCTCACCGAGAAGCAGCTAGACATGTTTAGTAGTAAATTAGCTGATCTCCCTGCTGTGCAGACTATGGCTCATGTGGGTGAGGATATGAAGCAATTTGTAGCGCGTTTACGCTCGATGTTGATGGATGCAGTGCAGCAAAAGATACTTTTGCCATACCTTAAGGAAGTAGGCTATACAGCAGCTTAAATATGAGGGATTGATTACTTCATTTAGCAGTTGGGGGGTATATGCTCAAAGCTAAACTGAGGAAAATCACTAGGAAGCTTAGATGTTAAGTATGATGGATTGACTACTGGTTATGACAAATCAAACATGTCTAGTGCAGTGATAAAAAAGTCTGCCAAAAAGGACTTTTTGAGTCGTTTTTTTAACTAGTATATTCGAGCAAGATTGTTTAATTTTGATGAACAAAGTCGTGGAAAATTGCTTAAATATTGAGCGTGGAACGTGATAAATCATTTAAAAAGCCCAATCTGCTAGGATTGGGCTTTTTATTTTTGGTTAAATCATTGAATTTTATCAACTAATAAAACCAATTTCGTATAACGGGTATTATGTTAATTTTAGGAAATCTTTAAAGTATTTAAATAAAAGATATGAACGTGATCTCAGCAATATTATTAAATGAACACCCTGTCAAAGGATGTATTCAGGATGGAAATGGAAACACTAAACCATTTCCTATTTTTGCTATTGATGGACTTCCATTAAATATATGGATAAGTAAAAACACTAGTTTTAAGGATGCAAATTCTTCCGTTCCAGCACATGGTTGGCTATATGACTTTGAAAATAGCGTTCCTTTGAGTAATGCATGGAAACTATTAAAACCTGAAACTTCTGAATATGGTGCAGTATCCACTGTCATACCAATTTTAATTTGTTCTGATGATTTAGATCTTGTCTGTAATGTAATTATGATTGAACAGATGGTGACTGAATCAGAAGTTCAATGGATTCGATTTGGGGTAGCATGGAACAATATGCATGACCTTGTAACATCAGTAGTTTGGGAACAACCTTTTTCATCTCCTGTTTTAACATTTAAATTAAGTGATTTTGAAGAAGCATACAATAATTTGAAAAGCTTAGATAAAGCTTGGAATGAGGATATTTAACTTAATGGCTGTTATACGAAATGGAAAAACCTAGACTGAAGTGTAGGTTTTAAATTTTAAAAAACACATAAAAATTAAGGCTATAGTCTCAATTCTTCAACTTCGTATAACGGGTATTATGTTAATTTTAGGGAATCTTAATTTTAAAAATTAATTATGTTCAAAGCTTTAATGCTAGTTGTCGCTTTAGTTTCAACTTCTATCAATAATTTATCACATGCAGAGACCAATACATTGAACGCAAATAAGGTATTAGAGCCATTTATATTTGAAATTGGTTCTAATTTTTCAGATATTCAAACTAACTTCAGCTTAGAACCAAAGAATTCAGGAGTAAATTTCATTAAAGAATCAAACTGGTACAGATTAAAAACACCAGTAGGATTTATTTCTCTTCAAGAGTGGCAAGGTAAACTTCATTCTATTGCTTATGAAATTGATATAGATGATGTAGAAGTAAAAAAGAAATTAAGTGATTATCTTTTTGAAAAACATAAAAATAATTTTGAGTGGATAGATCGAGTTGATAATGGATTTTATATTTCATATGAATCATCTAATGATTCTATCCAAGGAATCTATGGTTACTCATTAGGAACAACTATTTCTTTTACTAGTAATGAAATTAGACAGGCTGAAACAAAGATTCGATTTCCAAATCTTTAATTTATGAAATCAGTTATTTAACATAATGGAGGTTATACGAAATGCATTTGTATATTAAGTTAAAAATCAATAACTTAAAAAATTCACCCTCATCACAAAAACCGCAAAAAGCCGACTTGGAAACAAGTCGGCTTTTTTTTAGGCGGTTTTGATAGTTCTTGCCAATAATTTTGTTTAAAAAGTAGTCGATTTTGCGATTTTTTAAATTTTATCAATGCGTGAATGTTCAAAATTATCCCCATTTCTTGTGGATAAATTTCAGGCACTTTGTACGCTTTAGCTTACTCAAATTCCAGTTCTTTGCGGCTATCAGGATAGCTAGAATATCCCTACGATAGATTCATACAGGAACAGGATGTTCCGGAGCAAAAAACAACAATGATAAGTTCTAACACTAGGATTGTGAGGTAGAGCAGCACCTACCAAAGATCGCACAATAAAAAACCCCGGCAGGATACCGGGGTTTTTTATTGCCTATCCTTTCTCATTTGCAAAACAAACATAATGCCCCTAGAATATAGACTATAATCTATATTCTGGTTGTGGTATGTGGACAGTCATTACGACAGATCTATTTAATCAGTGGCTTGAACAGCAAGATGAACCTACACAAGAGAAGGTCCTAGCTGCCCTGGTTGTTCTACAGCAGCAGGGACCGAGTTTAGGCCGTCCTTTAGTAGATACTGTGTATGAGTCTAAATTTACCAATATGAAAGAACTGCGTGTTCAACATCGCGGTAGACCCTTAAGAGCTTTCTTCGCATTTGATCCCTTACGACAGGCTATTGTTCTATGTATTGCTGATAAAGGCGGTAAAAAGCGTTTTTATAAAGACATGCTGGATATTGCAGATGAACAATACCAACTTCATCTCACTACCCTAGGAGATAAATCTAATGGCTAAGACTCTGCAAGAATTGTTAGCTAGCCGCTCTCCAGAGAGCCAAGCCCGTATTCAAAAAATGGCTGATGAATTACTGCTAGAAAATCAGCTTCATCTTATTCGTGAAGAACTCGAAATTTCTCAAAAAGAGCTTGCTGAAACTTTGGGAATAAAACAGCCATCGCTTTCAGCAATAGAAAATCGTGGCAATGATCTTAAGATTTCAACCATGAAAAAGTATGTTGAGGCAATGGGTGGGAAGCTCCGTATTGATGTAGAGCTTCCAACAGGAAAACATATAGGATTCAACGTTTAACAATAAAAATGGGAGCTATAGGCTCCCATTTTTATATTCGTATAACGTTGAACCCAACGGTAAATATTCGTGTGATCAACATTCACACCCCGTTCGGCCAGCATTTCCTGCAGTTCACGATAGCTAATGCCATATTTACAATACCAGCGCACAGCCCAAAGAATGATTTCGCCCTGAAAATGCCGACCATGGAAAGGATTCATATGCTGCACCTTTAGCTAAAACAGTCTTCAGCTTACCATTCGTGGTTATTTGCAACAGTGCCGATTTTTTGAAAAAAGCATAGGTCTAGATAATCAAGCTAGATTTTTTAAAACTCCACATTGGTCAATTGTACATAAACCATCACAAGTACCTCTTAAATCAGATAGTTGTTCAATAAGCTTTTGTTGCTTGATTATATTTTCTCTGATAGCACTGACATGTAAGTCAATTAATTCATTCACATCTGAACAATTTTTCTCAGGTTTGTCTTTATAGGTAAGTAATTGACGAATTTCATTCAAACTCATATTTAAAGTTCGGCAATTCAAAATAAATTTAATTCGCTCAACATAGCCTACATCGTAAAGGCGGTAATTTCCTTCCGTTCTTTCCGGTTCCGGAATTAAACCTTCCTTTTCATAAAACCTAATTGTTAATACTGAACATGAGGTTTTTTTAGAGAGTTCACCAATTTTTAAATGCATTGAGTTAGTATTTCCAAAGATTCTTGACTCTATAGTAACTATAGGGATTCTAATATTCAAAGTTTATAATTTTTTTAATGGGTATAATTATGAGTGGTTGTGGATGTAGTAAAGAAACACCATGCGAAGATAAGAAATCTCAACAAGAAAATCATCCATCAATTGCAGAAGCAAACAATTCAAAGAATTGTGATAATACGCTTAGCTGTTGTGGTGAAGAGGAAGAAAAAAAATCTTCATCTCCTTGCTGTAACACTTCAAACAGTTGTGAAGATACCGCTCAATCCTGTTATGGTTCTGATCCCAAAGAAAATTTAAGCACTGAAGATATTTTAAAAGATTCGCACTACATGAGTGAATACTTAGTTCCCAAAATGGATTGTTCTGCGGAAGAACAGATGGTTCGTATGGCGCTATCTTCAATTGATGGTGTTCAAAAACTCATCTTTGATTTACCTAACCGTTCTTTAAAGGTTCTACATAATCAAAAAGATGAAAATATAACCACCAAACTTGAAGCTTTGGGTTTTGGTGCAAAGCTTGTGAAGACTGAAACTTATATAAGCAATCAACAGGCTAAGCAAACAAGTACCTACACCATTCCTAAAATGGATTGCTCTGCTGAAGAGCAAATGGTCCGTATGGCTCTTGCAGATATTGAAGCAGTTAAAGGTCTTACTTTTGATCTTCCCAATCGAAAACTGAAAGTCTTCCATAATGAAGGGATTCAGCAAATTACGGCTAAACTCGAAGGACTGGGTTTTGGGGCGAAACTTGATGAAACACAGCTTTCTTCAGGCGATATACCTAATGAACCTGATCCTGTGAGACAAGCTAAAGTACTTAAACTGTTATTAGGTATTAATGCTCTACTTTTCTTTATAGAATTCATCAGCGGTATTATTGCTGCGTCTACAGGATTGATTGCTGATTCTTTAGATATGTTTGCCGATGCAGCCGTTTATGGTATTGCGCTATATGCCGTCGGAAAAGCTGCGAAATATCAAATAAAAGCAGCCCATTTCGCAGGTTGGATTCAGTTATTACTTGCTGTTATCGTGATTGTTGATGTCATTAGACGATTCATGTTTGGAAGCGAGCCAGAATCAACGCTCATGATTGTTATTGGCCTGCTCGCACTTATAGCTAACGTGACATGCTTATATCTTATTTCTGGTCATCGAGAAGATGGCGCACATATGAAAGCCAGTTGGATTTTCTCGGCGAATGACGTTGTCGTAAATATGGGCGTTATATTTGCCGGTGTACTCGTGGCGTGGACGGGATCAGCTTATCCAGACTTAATCATTGGCATACTGGTTTCTTTATTCGTACTTAATGGTGCCCGAAAAATTTTGGCTTTGAAGTAAGAGTATCGAAAATGAATCTATTTGGCACTATTGCAAATAACCACGAATGGTAAGCTGAAGACTGTTTTAGCTAAAGGTGCAGCATATGAATCCTTATGTCTTAAAAGCATGTAATTTTTAGTATTAAAAATAGCCCTCTGTTGAGGGCTATTTAACATAAAATCTCTTATACGAAATAGAAAAACCTAGGTCTGAAATTTTAAAAAATACATAAAAATTAAGGCCATATCCTCAATTTTTTAACTTCGTATAACGGGTATTATGTTAATTTTAGCTATTTTTCATAATACAGAGTTTGGTAAGGCTTAAATTTAAGCTCATTTTCCTTACACCAATCACAGAAACTAACGGTCATATTTGATTTTTTATATTGTATCCAAGCAGATATTATTTCTTTGTAATATAGATATTTTTCTTCAAATAGCTTTTTATCATTTGGATCAGAAAGTTCTAGTAAAAGTATACAAGCACGTTTTAATGTACTTAAAGCATCATCTAATGTTCCAATAAATAATGATTCACTAAGATGATGTGTTTGCCAATCAAGCTCATTAAAATCTGAATTAAGCAACGCTTTTCGACAAATCTGATTAGCTGGATCTAACTTTAATCCCTTCTCATACATGTCAATGTTATTACATAAGTATCCAAGCCATTGATAGGCAAGACTCTCGCCTTGAGAGCTTGCTCTAAATTGCATAATTTTAACTAAATATTTTTTTAGTGGGTCAGATATTAAAGTGTGAATTTCTTGATTTCTATAAATTATTTCTAAAAGAAATAGGCTTATATTTTGTTGTTTTTCTAGAGAACAAGATTCACAATAGTTAATGAATTCTTCAATTTTTTGAAATGCTATTTTCCGAATTCCTGTATCCCGATAATGGCAATATTCTGCAAAAAGTTTTAAGTCTTCATCTTCTTTATATTCGATAGCTATTTGCTTTAAGCCGTCAAAGTTTGTTTTGTTCCAATAAAACATGCCAATTTTTCTTCAATTAGAATTTTACTATCTTAATTTAACATAATGGCTGTTATACGAAATTCCAAAAATTATTGATTTTGTACTACTATGTAGTACAATAAAATTACTACATAGTAGTAGATAATATGGAAGCTTGATGTATACAATATGTGAAACCTCTTTGTTCAGTAAGTTTTATTCAGACTATTGGACAGAAAAAGAGTACAACGAGTTTAAAATTTTTCTTGCTTCCAATCCTGAAGTTGGAGACGTAGAGCCTAATTCAGGGGGAATACGTAAAGTTCGTTGGGGATCTGGTAAAACAGGGAAAAGCGGTGGAGTCAGAGTGATTTATTACAACCGTTTAGCTAACGGACAAATATGGTTACTCACCATTTATGGAAAATCTGCTGTTGATCAACTCGATAAAAAAGTACTACGTGCTTTAGTGGAGAAGCTAAATGAATCACTTAAATAATATTGAAAGCCGTGATGCAGAACGTGATATTGGCGCTGAGTTACTTATGGCAGTAGATGAAATGCTTGCCAATACTGCAGTAAAAACTTATACGATTACTCAAACAGATGTCGCCTTAGCTCGTCAAAAATCAGAGTTAAGCCAACGTCAATTTGCCGATACATTGGGTGTATCTGTACGTACTTTAGAAAGTTGGGAACAAGGTGTACGTAAGCCATCTAAAGCTGCACAGTCCTTAATTAAACTATTTATCAAAGACCCTTCTTTTGTCCGAGAAGCTCTTCGATAATTTTTAAAAATACAATAAGAATGGGAGCTACAAGCTCCCATTCTTAACTTCGTATAACGTGTATTATGTTAATTTTAGGAAATCTAAAAGAATTAGAATATATTGAAGCCGAAAAAATCTACTCTTAACTTAACGATGAGTTTTAAAAATAGATGTACATTCCTAATGATTTCCAAGAAGTTCGACCAAAAGAAATAACAAGTCTTATTAAGAACTATCCTTTAGCTTGTATAGTTGCCAACACTGCAAAGGGTCTTATTGCTACACACGTACCTCTAATAATGAGAAGTGATAATGTCTTAGTCGGTCATATTGCAATAATTAATGATATGAAAACACTAGTTTCGGATGCTCAAGAAGTTCTATGTATATTTAAAGGGGAAGATGCGTATATTTCCGCCAATTATTATCCAAGTAAATTTGAAGATCATAAGAAAGTACCTACTTGGAATTATCAAGTAGTTCATGTATATGGAAATATTAACTATTTTTCAGATACGAAAAGTAAATTGGCAGCTATTGGCATGCTAACAAAGATAAGTGAAAAAGAAGCAAATGGTGATTCAGGATGGAAAATGTCTGATGCTCCTAAAGAATATTTGATGGATCAGTTAAATGATCTCATCGTTTTTGAAATCAATATTTCTAAAGTTCAAGCTCAATCAAAATTAAGCCAAAATAGGGAGCAAAGAGACTTTGATTCTGTGATTAAAAATTTACAGGAAAGAGGTAAAAACGAAATTGCTGAAAGCATGTTAAGAATTGAAAGAAATTAATACTTTCGATTTAACATAATGGCTGTTATACGAAATAAAAAAACCTAGGCACTGCCTAGGTCTTAAATTTAAAAAAATACATAAAGATTAAGGCGCATGACACTTCAATCAAGCTATATTAATAATTACATACCATAGAAACAGCACCTTGATAGTTACCATTATTGCTCAAAGTCATACGGTAAATTGCACCAAGTACTAGGCTATTTGGTCCATTATCAGCTATGTTAAATATACCGATCTGATTTGATTCACCTTGTTGTCCTACGATACCCAATAAGTTATAGCTGCTATAGTTATTGAATGAATCAACCCATCTCATTGATGACGCAAAGGTAGTTTCATCACTGCCATTTTTTGCAGTAAATTTAACGTCGATATTGCCGTTAGGATTTAAAGTAATACTTCCATTATGAATGGATGGAGAAATAAATTTTTCAAATTGGCCACTATTGGTCACTTTTGCTTGAGTAGCATTAACATCAGTACAGTTAATTTGTTTGGTTTGGGCAGAAATACGCTTAGTAATGATTGGGGTAAATGCAAAATAAAAATAAGAGGCATTGCTATATTTGGAAATATCTGTTGATTTTATTTCCCCATTTTTTTCATAATTAAAAATTCCTTTGGTTACACGAGCAATCGTAAAGTTTTTATTTCCAGCAATTTCTTTCGCAACAATATCTCCTGTAATTTTGTAATCACCAAATTCGGTGATAATACCATCGGCATTTTGTTTTACAGAATCAAGTCTTGATACACCAGAAGAATTAGGGTAGTCAAAAATAATGTTGTAGGATTGTGATGGATTCAATTTTTCTAATACTGAACCAGTAGAAGTATCTGGTGTGGTGCCGCTGTTCCCTGTAGAGCTCGATGTACCATTCCCTGTAGAGCTCGATGCACCATCACTGCCGCCGCCGCAGGCAGTTAAAGTAAGACCCAAAGAAATAACTAAAAAAGAGGTCTTAAATCGGTTCATGGTAATTCCTAGTTTAAAAGAATCAACTATAGTCTATTGTTAGAATACTGAAAATACGAACATCTTTTTATTTACAATAACTTAGGTGCATAAACCTACTTTTAAAGGCTTATTCAGCAAACAATGATTGATAGCTATTAACTTTAGAGGCATATTTAATTCAAATATACCTCCCCTTTAACATAATGGCTATTATACGAAGTATAATTGTATATTAATTGCAATATCAATTACTTATTCACATCAGAAAAACTTCAAAATGACGAAAAAGCCGATTTTGAAACAAGTCGGCTTTTTTATGTTCGATTCTGTAAGATTATTGCCAATAAAGAATGCAAAATTTACAATTTTGTATTAACATTTTTGTATGAACAAAAAGCGATTTAACTATGGAAATTGAGTTTTCATGGGATGAGCAAAAAGCAGAAAAGAACCTCAAAAAACATGGTGTTGCTTTTGAAGATGCAACATTGGTTTTTTATGATGCTCATGCCTTATATAAACAAGATCGCTTTGAAAATGGTGAGTATCGTTGGCAAGCGATAGGTATGGTACATGGGCAAGCTGTTCTGTTGGTTGCTCATACAGTACAAGACCATAATGGGATAGATCATATCCGTATTATTTCGGCACGACAGGCAGAGAAAAAAGAGAGGAAACAATATGAGCAAAACCGTTACTTATAAAATGGATTTGAATAATCCTCCTGTTTTGTCAGCAGAACAAAAAGCAAGACTTGAAGCTTTGGCTCAACGTCCAGATAGTGAAATAGATTTTTCAGACATTCCTGAACTGGATAAAAATTTTTGGAAAAATGCTGTCAAAAACCCATTTTATAAGCCAACTAAACAAGTAACTACAGTTCGTATTGATGCTGATGTTATGCAATGGCTAAAAGCGCAAGGCAAAGGTTATCAGACACGTATGAATAAAATTTTACGTGATGCAATGTTAAATGATTTGAATAATCATCCATAAAAAACGGAGCTTAAGCTCCGTTTTTTACAAACTATTTTTAAGCTTATAGAACCTAAATTCTGGGTAAATTAAACCTATAACAAACAAAATGGTAAAACCTATCCATGTGAATAAAGCCATAGCCCTCAGTTGTTCTGTATTCCAGTCCTCAGGTGTGCCATTAAAGAAAAATATACTTTTCCATCCTTTTATATAGTCTGCTCCACCCCATGAAAGAATCCATTTACAAGTCAAACTCACTGCCAAATAGATCAGTACCCAAACCCCTGTAGACATAATTAACTGAATAGCCACCGATTTTGTAGACACCCTTTAGTTAGATAAAATGGCTAATTAACGAGGTGCTTATGAGCAGTAAACGATACCCTGAAGAATTCAAAATTGAAGCAGTAAAACAAGTCACTGAGAAA
>NZ_PJRJ01000047.1 GCF_003711395.1 Acinetobacter sp. B51(2017) | reverse complement strand
ACTGATTGGAAAAATACGAGTTGTGATCGAACACATCAATAGTCAATTGAAAACATTTAGAATATTAAGTGAACGCTATCGAAATAGACGGAAAAGATTCGGTTTACGCATTAACTTAATTGCTGCACTGGTAAACCGAATAAACTTGCAATAACCACTTTCGCAAGAGGTCTAGTATAGAGTTAGAAATCGCTGTGCTGATAGAGATGCGACATGCGCTGCTGTTTAGTCATTAAATACTGCTGATTAAACCGATTTAATCCTACTGTCAGTGCCACACGTTCAACCACATTAATATCTAGGGCCTGTAATGCTGCAATTTTAAGTGGATTATTCGTCACTAATTTCACCTGATGAACTTGTAAATGTTCCAGCATGATTTTACACATCTCATAACGCCGTGCATCGGCAGGAAGATTAAGCATGAGGTTCGCATCTACTGTATCATGGCCTTGGTCTTGTAAAGCATAAGCACGAATTTTATTAGTTAAGCCGATACCTCGTCCTTCTTGACGCAAATATAAAATTAAGCCTCTACCTGCATCTGAAATCATTTGCATTGTGTTTTGCAACTGTGAACCACAATCACATTTTAAAGAGCCAAAGGCATCTCCAGTTAAACATTCTGAATGAATACGAAGCAATACGGGTTTATTTTCTATCGTATGACTGTTTAAGCCTTTACTCAGCGCAATATGTTCTTCGCCTGTTTTTGGATCTTGAAAGGCATGAATATCAAAATTACCAAAAACTGTAGGAAGTTTTGCTTGAGAAATGAATTGTATCGCCATGTTCTATCCACCAAGAGTACAAATAAAACGCACAGATAGCACGTTAAATAAAGCTTTGTGAGAATAGAAAAAAATTGGTGAAATTTGTGTGAATTTAACTGCTCAGATTAAGCAAAAAATCAGTAAAAAAGATGGCTTTTTTTCTATCACATGACATATAGCCAACAGCAGCTTACCTGATTTCGACATTTATAAGACAAAGTAAACTTATCCATAAGCTAATCTAAGCATTGTAACACTTCATTCAAACCCGGGTTTTAAATCAACTGCACTGTACAGCTAGAATCTCGTACAACGACTAAGATTTAAACCGTATAAGGAGTAACAACATGGTTGATAATAAAAAATTAACAGCAGAAGTTGATCATTCTACGCAGATAGACCCATCTAAAATTCCACCAGCTCGCCCAGATTTAAACTCCCCACCCACTGATCACCAGCATGTACCCGATATGAACCAAGGTACAGCGAAAACGCCTAACACCCATGAAGATACAGCTAAAGAAGATGTTGCGGCCACGAGTGCAGGTGTACTCGGTGGGGCTGCTGTAGGTGCAGCATTTGGCGTAGCTGGTGGGCCGCCTGGAGCTGTCGTCGGTGGCATTATTGGTGGTGTAGTTGGAGGTATTGCTGGGCATGATATTGCTCAGCCTGACCAACATCATCCAGAGGATGAATACTGGCGTGAGCACTATCAACATACCAGTTATTATCAATCAGATCGAGATTTAGATTATGTAAGGGATTATGCACCTGCCTATCGACTTGGCTATGATCATCAGCTACAAGATGAAAGCAAAGATTTTAGTTCGGTAGAAACAGAATTAGAAGCGAAGTGGCAACAATTTAAAGGCGAGTCGCGTTTATCTTGGCAAGAAGCAAAACTTGCCGTTCAAGATGCTTGGCAACGTATTAAGCGTTAAAACTACCA
Source organism: Acinetobacter sp. B51(2017) (assembly GCF_003711395.1). GTDB lineage: Bacteria > Pseudomonadota > Gammaproteobacteria > Pseudomonadales > Moraxellaceae > Acinetobacter. The sequence goes on along the minus strand of NZ_PJRJ01000047.1, from coordinate 10,813 downwards.
CAGTAAAAAATCTCCCTATCGGGAGATTTTTTATGCAAAAACTGCTTATTTTAAACTATTCATCAAATACAGCTGAGCATTATGCGCAGACTGCCCCTCTAGAACAGGGACTTTCTCCCATGTTCCATCTGCATTCAGTTGCCAAGCATTTTGGTTATCTTTCAGATAATTGATCAGACCATCTTTTAAAATACGTTGTTTAATTTTAGCATCCAAAATCGGGAAACAGGTTTCCACACGCGAAAATAGATTACGCCCCATCCAGTCTGCACTGGCACAATATAAGCGCTCTTTACCCCCATGATGGAAGTAATACACTCGGGTATGTTCTAAGAAACGCCCTACGATTGAGCGTACTGTAATATTGTCAGATAACTCTTTCACCTGTGGAATCAAACAACAAATCGAACGAGTAATTAAATCGATCTTAACCCCTGCCTGCGATGCCTCATATAAGGCTGCAATCAATTCAGGCTCAGTCAATGCATTGACCTTAATAATGATATGACCTTGTTGACCTTGCTTGCTATATTCGATTTCCTGATGAATCAGTTTGATTAATTCACTATGCAAAGTAAATGGCGCATGCAGCAGACATTGTAGTTTTGCCATTTTACCCATGCCGGTCAGCTCTTGGAACATTCGATGCACATCTTCACAGATTTCGACATGCGTGGTCATTAAGCCATAATCGGTATACATTTTGGCATTACCTGCGTGATAATTGCCTGTTCCTAAATGTACGTAGCGGCATAACTCATTATTTTCACGCCGTACAATCAAAATCATTTTCGCATGGGTTTTATAGCCCACAATGCCATACACGACCACTGCCCCAGCTTCTTGTAGGATATTGGCAACCATAATATTTGATTCTTCATCAAAACGAGCACGTAATTCGATCACCGCAGTGACCTCTTTACCATTTCGTGCTGCTTCGGCCAGCACTTGTACAATCTCAGACTCTGGACCACTTCTGTATAGCGTTTGTTTAATCGCTAGTACATTCGGATCCTTAGCCGCTTCCTTGAGCATCTGAATCACAGGTTGAAATGAATCAAACGGATGGTGCAATAACACATCTTGGCGCTTCAGCGTTTCAAAGATATTATTCTGTTTTCTGAGTGCTTTAGGTATAGTCGGATTAAAGACTGAATATTTCAGCTCAGGTCGTTCAAAACTGGTCGACATGCGACTTAAATTAATCGGCCCATTAATTCTATACAGTTGACGTGTTTCGAGATTAAACTCATTTAATAAATAATGAATAATATGTTGTGGGCAATCATCTTCAATTTCTAAGCGTACCGCACGTCCAAAACGGCGAGAAGACAATTCATCTTTTAAGGCTACAGCCAAATCATCGACATCTTCTGCCAGGACTAAATCAGCATTACGTGTCACACGAAACGCATAACATCCTGTGGCTTTCATGCCAGGGAAAACCTGATCAATGTGCTGTTGAATGATCGCGGTTAAAAAAATCTGCTCTTGGTCATTGCCTGCAACTTCTTTAGGCAAGGCAATCAAGCGCGGTAAAGAACGCGGTGCTGGCACGACGGCCAATTCAATCGAACGGCCAAACGCGTCTTTACCTTCTAAACTCACGATAAAGTTAAGACTTTTATTGACTAAACGTGGAAAAGGATGCGCAGGATCAAGGCTGATTGGGGTTAATACAGGTTGTACTTGACGACTAAAATATTCTTGAATCCAAGCTTTATGTTTTTCAAGGATATCTTGATATTGAATGTAACGAATACCTTGGCTTTGTAACTGTGGCAAAATCGTGTGGTTTAAAACATGATATTGCTGTTGAACCGCCTGATGAATATTGGTAGATAAATCCTCGAGCACAGCCTCTGTAGGAATGGCGTCAGGTGTACGCGTTGTCGCATTTAAGTCCAGTTGTTTCATTAAACCCGCAACTCGGATTTCAAAGAACTCATCTAAATTACGCGAAAATATAATCAAAAAATTTAAACGTTCAAGTAAAGGTAAAGATGGATCCAATGCCTGAGCTAAAACTCGATGATTAAATTCGAATAAAGATTGTTCACGATTGAAATAGGTTGCAGATGTATGTTGAAAATTTTTCATAATGAACATGCTGTCTCAAACAGTCTGGTTGTGTCGCCTCTGTAATCGGCATACTAGGTTTTAAATATGACAATTAAGTTACAAGATGATGCAAAAACACTCAGCCACTAACAAAGAGACATGATATTAAATTTTTGATTTTTATTATTTTTTATATACAATTCTACATTTTTACTACTTCTTAGAGCATTGAGGACAGATAGTTTAGCTGTACGAACACCTTGATTCTCAATCGTTTTTATCTCACTAGAAAATGCATGAATTTTAGAATCATTTTAAAACGTGAGTACTTTTGCGACTTCACATCTAACATATTCATAGTGCTACATCATCTTAAAAATAATTTTTATCATATTGATTCAAAAAGCTATATCTACTCGTAGATATAGCTCATTTGTTACTGAAAAAATATTGGTCAGATGAGCAAATTCAACCCTATGGCTTTTCTCCGCGATTTAAACGCACTTCAATCGCATCAATAACTTTAGGTAAATCTGCAATCGTATCAATCACATAATGGGCGCCACTGTTTTGCATCGTGGTATAGGCTTTGGCTTTAAGCTGTTGTTGTTGCTCAGGTGGGCAGTTTTGCCATTCTTCATATGACATACCTACTTCATTGCCACTGATTGCCAGTGCGACTGTCCAGCATCCTGCATTGAGCCCTTCATGGATACCAACCACAGTATCATCTACTTTAACCACCGTCTTAATCTCAGAGCTACCTAACTGCATCAGGTTTTTCCATAACATATCAGGATAAGGACGTCCACGACTCACATCGGATGCAGTCACAATACAATCTGGCTTATAGCCTTGTTGTTCGGCGTGATGAATCAGCTCAGTCATCATCATACGGGCATAACCCGTGTTACTGCCGATTTTAATTTGACGGCGACGTAAATCTTGAAAGGTTTCTATAGCTCCTGGAATCAAATCAGCACATTGTGGAATGGCTTGCAATTGATAAGGAATAAAGTCTTGATATAAGCGGTCAATATCTGTCTCAGTAGCAGCTTTACCATGCACCTTGTGCCATGTTGCGGCAATACGGGGCATTTGAAGTAAAGCAGCAATATGATCACGCTTTTCTAAGCCCATTGGCGCACGCGCTTCACTGACCTCAATTTCTACTCCTTGATCAGAAAACAGGCTTTGAAAAGCCAAAATAGGAGCGCGTGAACCAAAGTCTACGGTCGTACCTGCCCAATCAAAAACAATCGCTTGTATAGGTGATGCATGCATATGTTGTTCTCTTTATAATGAAAGTGTTGTGTTGTTAATTAAATAGCTTATGCCTTAGCGAAGGTATGATATTGAGCAACTGCCTGAAGTAAATGCTCAATGTCTTGCACATGCACTTCACCAATATTGCCGATGCGAAAGCAGGCTAACTCACTGATTTTCCCAGGGTAAATAACGAAACCCTTGTTTTTAAGGTGCAGGTAGAACGCTTCAAAACTAAATTTGCTGTCTTGTGGATACAAAAAAGTGGTAATAATAGGTGATTGATATGCGTTTTGTGCAATCACACATTCAAATCCTAAAGCTTGCATACCCTTAGCCAGCGTTTGCTGATTGGTTAGATAACGCTGATAACGTGCACTAATACCACCTTCTTGTTCTAGTTCTAGTAAAGCATGATGAAAAGCATGTACCACATGAGTCGGGGAGGTAAAACGCCATTTTCCTGGCTGTTGCTCCATCGTCGACCATTGATCATATAAATCTAAACTCACAGATCGTGCTTGACCTTGACACTGCTCCAATTGCTCACGTTTAGCAATCACAAAACCAAATCCCGGTACCCCTTGAATGCATTTATTGGCACTTGAAATTAAAAAATCGATATCCCATGTGTCAATATCAAAAGGTACACCACCAAATGAACTCATGGCATCTACAATCCACACTTTATTTTTAGCTTTCACTAAAGCCCCAATTTCTCGAATCGGATTAAGTAAGCCAGTCGTTGTTTCACAATGCACACAAGCGACATGCGTAATCTGGGGATCACAGAGCATTGTAGCAATGTCATTTAAATCAGGGAGTTGTGTCTCGGCATATGCCAGCTCAACAACATTGAGTTTTAAGCATTTTGCCATATGTAGCATACGTGCCCCATAAGCACCATTATGAATAATCAAAATTTTGCCATGTTGTGGAATGCATGTTCCAAGTACTGCTTCCACAGAAAAACTGCCACTACCTTGCATTAACACCGCTGTATAGTCGTGTACTTGTGCAGTTGCAAGATGAACTAAACGCTGGCGAATATCCTCGACCAAAAGATTATATTCTTGATCCCATGTACACCAATCGCGTTGCATTGCACGACGCACACCTATTGATGTTGATAATGGTCCTGGGGTCAGTAGTAGGTAAGGATTATCGATCTCAAATTGAGCATTCATATTAATTTTTCCCAAACTCGGATATTTAAACTTAAAAAATGTGTTGATTTAGTTGCTGCTTGATCCAACCTGGACCTGTGGTCATGCCTTTGCCTGCAATGGCATTCGCGATATAAATATTTGGTTCAACTTCTGCGAAAAAGGCCGGTTGTTCAGGATGAGATAAATACTGCCCTTGCCAACGTTTTAGTAAAGGTGGTAAGTCAAAGCCCAATTGTCGTTGACAATACTGTTGAATAAATTGATTAATCTGCTCATGTTGTTCAAATAAAGTGGGTTCTGATAAAGCAGTATATTCATGGCTATCCCCAACAATAATTTGTCCAAGGTGATTTTGTTTAAGCAAAACATGAATGCCATAATGGGTGACCAGTTCATCTTGAGGCATAGCTAAAAGGGCTGAGTAACTCGGACAAATTGCAAAGCCTGGATAACGTGCAATCGACAGACCTGAGTAAATCGTAGTATCAAGTTGCCCCCTAAAAGGCTGAGTAATCGCCATATTTAAATGGCAGCGTTGGACACCTAAATGTTGTAAAAACTGCGGATAAAGGATTTCTGTACTTGCGCCATTACAGATCAATAACTTTTGTGCTGAGAAACATTCGCCAGTTGCCAATTCAAGATAAGTCATGCCTTGAGCTGCAGAAGTTTTAACAACACAAGCATTTGGGTAGATTTCAACCCCGATCTGCTTGGCGTACTGGGTGAGCTGCAAGGCGATTTGATCTGGCTCAACACTATATTCACCCGTTAAAACTAATCCACTGTGTAATCCAGAATCTGCATTTAAATAAGCATAGCGTTGCAATACTTGGCTTTTATTCAGATATTCGGCTTGAATAGCATAGTCCGCTGCAGCTTGTGCAAATTCATTTAGTACCTGTGCCTGCAACGTATTGGTCGCCAAATACAGTCCTGTGCGTCCCTGAAAGGAAATCTGCATCTGTTTTTGGATATTGCGATAAAAGCTAATACTTTGTTGTGCATAGCTGTTCCAGCAATCCTCTGGATGACTAAGCGTCGCACTGCCCAATATGCCAAAATTACGCCGTGTAGCCCCCATCGCGATGGGATCTTTTTCAAACAACTGTACTGTTAAACCGTGTTGTTTGGCTTGAATCGCAGCAGCAAGGCCCAGAATCCCCCCGCCGACAATATTTAAATCGGTTATCATTGTTTATCTTCTTGATTAAATTTACTATTTTTAAGGATGTTACGAATCAGCTACGTTCACGCCAACGCTGGCTATGCTTAAAATATTTTTGGCTCATCGCCCAATGCAACAATTTGACTAAGCATGAGGTCAGTAAAATCACAACACTCAATGCCACAGCAGATACCGTATCGCCTGCGTCATCCATATTCAAAATATCCACTGCAGCTAAACTAGTTTCAGGTGAATATAAGAAAATTGCAGCAGAAACGGTCGTCATTGCATTAACAAACAAATACACCCACACGTCGCCTAAAGTAGGCAACATGATTGGAAGATAAACTTTGGATAACAGCTTAAAACGCGATGCTGTTAAAGTTTGTGCCGCTTGATCGAGCTGCTGAGGAATCTGCTGCATACTTTGGGTTAAGCTTAAATGTGGTACAGTGTAATAATGTATTAAAGTCGAGATGATCAATAACGTCATGCTGCCATATAGCATTGCCAAGGGATTCGCAGGATGATTAAAGAATAAAATATACGCGATACCTAATACTAAACCCGGAATTGCTAAAGGCAATAAGGTCAGTATCTGTACATAGTGTTTTAATTGGGGATGACTATTTAAACGTTCAATCGCCCAGACTGTACTAAAGATCAGCACAGTGCCGAGCATACTGGTCCAAAATGCCAACTTTAAAGAATTCCAATAGCTATGCCAGCCACCGGTGACATACTCAAAACGATAATGATTGAGCGTGAGTGATAAATCATACGGCCAATAACGAATTAAAGAAGCCAAAATCGCGGTGACTAGAACCAGTAAGATACTGCCTGCGACCAAACTACAAAAACCAAATAGCACTCGATCTAACCGGCGATGCTCAAAACAATATGGTTCTGCAATTTGCTGTTGACGTAGGTGATGGCGACTGGCTTGGTAGCGATCAATCACAAACGCTAATAATGCAGGACATAGCAGTAAAATTGAAATCACTGCTCCCATATTTAAATTTTGTTGTCCAATAATTTGCTTGTACACGTCCAGTGCCATCATATTAAATGAGCCACCGATGACTTTAGGAATACCAAAGTCAGTGATTACATAGGTAAACGCAACTAAACTTGCACTAATAAAACCATATTGAATCGCTGGGCGTGTCACATGCCAATGGATTTGCATAGGACTTTTACCTAATGTTTGCGCAGCTTCAATCAAACGGCGGTCTACCTGCCTAAATGCTCCTAACATTAAAATAAAGACCGCTGGAAACAACCAAAAACAATAACTAATTAAAATGCCCAGTGGCCCATAAATACTGATCTCGCCTAAAAGTTGTTTGAATATGCCTTGTTGACCAAATAGATAAACCAAAGCTAGAGCAGGCAAAATTGAAGGTGCTAAAATCGGCAAGAAAGCAATTGCTTTAAAATATGCCTTACCTGGCATATGGGTATTGCTGAGAGCAAAAGCATACAATCCAGCAATGGGAATAGTGATCATAATGGCCAAAATAGCAATCCATAATGAATTTCCAATCGAGGACATTAACGCAGGGTTGGCAAAATAACTGCTGAAATTGGCCCATCCTATAAATTGAGCGTCTACATCAAAAAAAGCACTGCGTAACAATAGGATTAATGGAATCAACAAACACAACGTGAATAAACTGGCGATGCTGCCTAACAATAAATTCGCACCTAAGGAAGAGTGCCTCCGTCTGTAGGTTATATTTTTGAGCAATGCAGCGGCTGTATTGGAATTTAGCATCGTACACGCCCCTGCTGATCAAACAGATAAATATGTGCTGCATCGACACATAGCCACATCTCTTGGTTCAAGCTTAGGAGAGTATGATGGTCAGTATCGACAGTTAACTCGATCATCGCACCATCAAGCTGCGACACATGACACAATACCCGTTTCTTTGCCCCCAAAAACTCAACATGGCTCGCCCGTACTTAAATCATCAAACCTTGCTGCTGCTGAGGTGGATCTAGGATTAAACAGGCATTTTCCGGTCGAAAACCAATTTCAAACCATTCATCTTTTTCAAGACGATGTGTACGCTGTACCTCTGTGGCAGAATGAATGAGTTGTAACTGCTGATTGCCTGTAACACGGCCAGCTAAAAAGTTCATATTGCCAATAAATGCAGCCACGAAGCGGGTTTGCGGCGCATAATAAATATTATGCGGGGTATCAAGTTGTTCGATTTTTCCTGCATACATCACCGCAATACGATCCGAAACACTTAATGCTTCTTCTTGATCATGCGTGACTAAAATAGTGGCGATATTCAGTTGGCGCTGAATCAAACGAATGTTTTGTCGTAGTTTAACTCGAACGACGGCATCGAGCGCAGATAGCGGCTCATCGAGAAGCAATATATCGGGCTGGATGGCCAAAGCACGTGCTAATGCTACACGTTGCTGTTGCCCACCCGACAATTGATAGGGATAACGCGCAGCAATGTCTGGTAATTCGATTAAATCCAGTAACTCAGCAATGCGGTCTACTTTAGCCTGCTTACTATATTGCTTAGGGTGAAGTCCAAATGCAATATTCTCAGCAATGCTTAAATTTGGAAAAAGTGCATAGTTTTGAAACACCACGCCACACTGGCGTTTGGCTGGTTTTAAACGGGTAATGTCCTGCCCTTTTTTAATAATTTTCCCATAATCCGGTTGCTCAAGCCCCGCAATAATGCGCAGTAAGGTGGTTTTCCCACAACCCGATGGACCTAAAAAACTAATCAGCTCACCTGCCCTTAAATCTAAATTAATATGCTCAAGCACTTGCTTATTTGGATATGCTTTTTGAATATCTACAATCTCAAGCACTCGCTGGTGTTGCTGCTGTGAATAGCTTCTAAGCGATCTCGCAAGCGTGCGATGATCTGAATTTGCCTGCTGTAAAGCGGATGGAATGTTCATTGTCTTATCTTTTAAATTAATGTTCAAATTGTGCTGACCAGCGTTTTAAAATCGCGTCGCGTTGTTGGGCTGCCCAATCAAAGTGATGCGGAATCAGTTTTTGTTCTAAATCGAGTGGCATACCCTTATGCTCAGGCTTAATTTTTTGATGTGCGACCAAGGCAAAATTCTGTGCATAGGCTTGGTTAGCGGCTTCACTGACCGTCCAATCAATAAATTTTTGTGCATTGGCAAGATGCTTGGTACCTTTGAGAATCGCTGATGCTTCCATTTCCCAGCCTAAACCTTCTTGAGGGTGAATCAGGGCTAAAGGTGCGCCTTGGGCTTTAAGTTTAAGTCCAGGATAGCCAAATAAAATACCGATCACGGTTTCGCCTTGCGCAGCCATTTTGCAGGGCTTTGAACCCGAATGGACGTATTGGGAAATATTACGATCTAAAGCTTGCATATACTGCCAAGCTTTAACTTCACCAAACAGTTGAATCCATGCTGTGACGTCTAAGTAACCTGTACCACTCGATGCAGGATTAGGCATCACAATCAAACCTTGATAATACGGTTGGGTTAGATCTTGCCACGATTGTGGAATAGGCAAATTACGTTTTTTTAATTCAACGGTATTCACACATAAAGCCGATTCCCAAGCTGCCATGCCAGTCCACGTAGGTGTACTTTTCTGACTATAAAAATTTGTTTTTAATGCTGTTAGATTTTTGGGGCGATAAGGGTGCAATAAATCATCTTGCTCCATCACTAATAAGCTCGTTAATGCTAAACCCATCACCACATCTGCTTGCGGATTATTTTTTTCTGCCAAAAGCTTTGCAGTAATAATACCTGTTGAATCACGTACCCATTTAATTTTTAGTTCGGGATGCGCTTTTTTGAGGGCCCATTGATAGCGCTTGAGCTGATCAGTCTCTACAGCAGTATATACGGTCAGTTCTTCTTGGTCTTGATTGATTGTATGGGTCGTACAGCCTGAAATCAGCAGGGTACTCAGCATTAGTAAACTACTTATTAATAATGTTTTTTTATCTCTAATCTTAGTCAGACGCATCGCACATTCCCAACGAATGTTATTCTGTTATGCGTCTTATTTAAGCAATAGTTTGTGACAGTTTAATTAATCTGGTTTAAACCAGATTAATTCGCTTCAAAGTGTAAATCTAAAATGTCATGCAACCAGTATTCTTGGTTAACGTCCGTGATGATGCCAGATTGATCACGATTGGTTCGAGAAATATATAATCCCATACTACCGACATTCACATGCAGCATTTTGGCGTGTTGTTCCGCTAAAGCTGCTGGATATAAGTGAATGTGTGCACGGGTTAAATGTCGATCATAATGCTCTGCCATCAACTGCGTCATCGATTGACTTAAATCATACTTGAACAAATCAGGAAAAAGATGGGCTTTAATACGTAGGTGCTCAACCATCACTGGGCGCGCATTAATACTTCTCTTACGCCATACCGAATAAATCTCTTCACTCACCTCAATATCTAGATGCTGAGCATCCCATGTTGTAGCAACTAGACGTTGACTCGAAAGCAGCACAGTACTTGGTACAGCACCTTGTTCTGTGACATATTGATTAAAACTTTTGGTGGATTGCGGGTTATAGATAATACGAGGTGAGCGTACAAACCAACCACGACGATCTAAGCGATAGATTAGCCCTTCCATTTCTAACATTAATAAGGCTTCGCGGACAGCAACACGGGTAGTATTTAAGCTTTCAGAGAGTACACGTTCTGATGGCAATTTTTGATGACTTTGTAATTGGCCTGATTCAATTTGATGAGCAAGCGCATCACGAATGGGCATGTATTTAGGAACACGCTGCATGGGTGCAATGGAGTCAGACATACATAATCTGTAATTAAAATAAACAAGATCATAGCAAAATATTTTAACCTTAAAATGAATTTTAGATGTATTGGTTCAAACTTGATCGTACACTGTTCCTTAAAATGTAGTCAAACATGGTCAAGGACTAATTCGCACTCTGTTAATGTCTTGTTTCCAAGCGTGTAACTAGAGCCTAAGTCGGTCAGTTCCGACTTGTAGCGGTCAGTCCGTTCTTGCAATATGCACTTTACAGTTTTGTAAGGCGTATAACGACTTATCTCATTGTCATTTAATCTTGCAAGCACGTTTCTCGCAGCATTCCAATCAGCTTGAATAACCTCCCCATTAA
>NZ_PJRJ01000046.1 GCF_003711395.1 Acinetobacter sp. B51(2017) | reverse complement strand
ACTGATTGGAAAAATACGAGTTGTGATCGAACACATTAATAGTCAATTGAAAACATTTAGAATATTAAGTGAACGCTATCGAAATAGACGGAAAAGATTCGGTTTACGCATTAACTTAATTGCTGCACTGGTAAACCGAATAAACTTGCAATAACCACTTTCGCAAGAGGTCTAGTATTTTATCGTATTCATTTTAGGATCTAATTCGGCATTGATGAGAATGTTAGCAGATTTACAACAAGTGAAAATAAAAGAATAGCGCTAGATCCCTGATTTAAATTGCAACACATCTAAATTTAAAAATCTAGCATTGACCTTTCATCGAGCCATAGGCTAAGCCCAAATGACCAAGATAGCCGCGATGACCACGAGTAATAATCCCCAATGATCTCGCCTTGCTAATTTTTCCTTAAAGAAAAACATGGAAATTAAAAGACTAAATAAGATTTCAATCTGGCCTAAAGTTTTGACAATCGCAACAGACTGTAAACTCATAGCACTAAACCAACCCAATGAAGCTAAAAAGCTGCATAGACTCACTTTCAAGGTTAATCCTAGACGCTGCCACAGTGCATACAAGGTTTGCCGACTAAAGAGACCCAAGTACAGCAACATACTGATACATTGAAAACTAATCACCCAAAATAATACCCATGCTGCACGATGTAGATGAGGTAGCATGTTCAGTTCTAAACTGGCTTCTCGGACTAAAAGGGAGGTAATGGCAAAACATAAGCCACTGGCAATACCAATACTTAAAGTAGGAACAGATAAATCTTTGAGGTGGCGTCCACTACTGAGTAAAAATACCGCGATCCCTCCGAGCAGCACTCCAAACCAAGCATAAAGACTCAAAGGTTCACTTAAAAAAATCACGGCGATAATGGCAGCTAAAATCGCCTCACTCTTGGCCAAACCCACACCAATGGCATAATTTTTTTGCTTAAAGAGTTGTACCATGAATACAGTCGCCGCAATTTGGCTCACCGCTGCAATCACAATATACAGCGCAAACGGTACATTAAAATGTACGACTGCATGCACTGGATGAGCATGATAGATCCATGTGAGATAAGCAATTGCCAAGGGAACAGCAAATAAAAAACGCGCCAGTGTTACGCCATACACGTCGACACTACTACTGAGTTGCTTTTGAAAAGCATTCCGCCATGCCTGCATAAAAGCAGCCATGAGGGTAAAGAGAATCCAAATCAAAGCTTAAGTCTCAAAACAAATTGTGGCTAATGTACGCCTCAAAGCTTGCCTTTTCATCCTCTTATCAATGAAATTTTCTTATTGATAGGCCTATTAAAAGTAAAGGTGCCTCTAGATCTGAACCAAAGGCACCAAAAGATCAATGAACTTAATGTAATGGCGCTTTTTCTAAATCTTCTTGCCGTGCTCCCAGTTCAGAACGGACCACTTGTTGCTCGAAACCAGCACGGTCAATACGTGCACGTTCGCTTTGATCCAATTTAGAAATGACAATGCTGACAATAAAAGCAAAAGGCATTGAGAATAAAGCAGGATTATCATAAGGGAAAATTGCCGTTTGATAACCCATCACACCGACCCAAACCGTTGGTGATAGAATAACGAGTACAATGGCTGAGATAATGCCTGTGAATCCTCCCCAAATCGCGCCACGCGTGGTGAGATCTTTCCAATACATTGCTAAAAATAGCACAGGAAAATTAGCTGAAGCGGCAATACCAAAGGTTAAGCCCATTAAGAAGGCAATGTTCATTTTTTCAAATAAAATACCACACGCAATTGCGACGATTCCTAAGCCAATCACCGCCAAGCGTGACACCAGCATTTCTTGTTTTTCCGTTGCTTGGCCTTTTTTAATCACTTTGCTAAACAGATCATGCGAAATCGCAGAAGCACCTGCTAAGGTTAAGCCTGCAACCACTGCCAAGATCGTGGCAAATGCCACTGCAGACAAGAAGCCAAGTAAGGCATTACCACCAAGAGCACCAGCTAAGTGAATTGCGACCATATTGGAGCCACCGAGTAATTCACCCCCCACTTGCCCGTTGACAAAAAATTGTGGACTGGTACCGACAATTGAAATTGCAGCAAAACCTAAAATACAAACAATAATAAAGAAATAACCAATATAGCCGGAGGCATAAAAAACAGAACGCCGTGCATCTGCAGCATTGGGTACGGTAAAGAAGCGCATTAAGATATGCGGTAAACCGGCTAAACCAAAAATCAAGCCAATCGAGGTGGATAAGGCATTAATCGGATTTGAGAGCATTCCCCCTGGTTGCAGAACTTTTTCACCCAGTTGATGGCTACTCACCGCAGCTTGTGCGATACGGTCGAGACTAAAACCAAAGTGCTTGAGCGCCAGATACAGCAGTACAGTCCCCCCAAACAGCAGTAAAATCGCTTTGGTAATTTGAATCCATGTGGTTGCTAACATACCACCAAACATGACATAAACCAGCATCAGACAACCGACTAAAATCACTGAAATTTGATAGTCAATACCAAAGAGCAGTTTGATCAGTTGCCCTGCACCCACCATTTGTAGCAATAAATAGCATACCACTACAATCAATGAGCCACAGGTGGCTAAAATTCGGGTTTTTTGTGGATCTAAGCGGTAGGAGACAATATCAGCAAAAGTATAACGGCCTAAGTTACGTAAGCGCTCTGCCATTAAAAAGGTCAGAATAGGCCAACACACAAAGAAGCCGGTCACATAAATAAAGCCATCATATCCCTTAAAGAACACCATACTTGAAACACCAAGTAAGGTAGAGGCCGACATATAATCACCCGCAATCGCCAAACCATTTTGTTGGGCAGAAATAGAATTGCCCGCAGTATAGAAATCTTCTTTTGAACGGGTACGCCGTGCTGCCCACCACGTAATCAATAAGGTCATGAAGACCACAACAGCAAACATACTAATTGCGGTCCAGTTTAGATTTTGCCCTGCGGCATAGGCAGGCAAGTTTAAACTTAAGCCCAATAACAGGAGAAGGAGTTTATTCATAGTGATACTCCTTCTTGAGACGTAATTTAATCTGATCAAAGTGACGATTGGTAATGTAAATATAAATACCTGTAATCAACCAACTGACAATAATCACCAATGCTGCCAACGGTAACCCTACAGTCAAAACACGATCACCAAAGGTCTGAGCCAGAATTTCAGGTTTAAAACTGGCGATTGCAATAAAAATAAAGTAAATGATCAACACGCTAGCACTTAGTAACCAAGCAAAACGATTGCGAGAACGCACCATCGCTTGAAAATGCTGATCTTGAATAATGGCGTGTTCTTGTTGTTGTATATCCATATGACACTCTCCTTGCTCAGATGGCCTTAAACCACATTCATCTGCGCAAAATAATCATGATATTGTTCACGTAAGGTTTTTTTACTTATTTTACCGGTCGGGGTATGTGGAATATTTTTCACACAAATCGTGGCTGAAGGTAGCGACCATTTTTCAATGGACGAAGATAAGTAGCTGATGATTTCTTCATGCTGAATCGTGGCATGCTGGGCTTTAGGCACCACGATTAATAATGGGCGTTCCCCCCATTTGGGATGTTCAACCCCAATCACAGCTGCTTCATGAATCTTTTCATAGCCCATCACGGCGTTTTCTAAGGCCACACTACTGATCCACTCACCGCCTGATTTGATCATATCTTTCACACGATCTGTGATGTGGATATAACCCAATTCGTCAATGCTGGCGATATCCCCCGTATTAAACCAACTTTGTTCAGCCCCACTGTCTTGGTACATATACTGTTCGACAATGGCATGGCCTCTAATTTCCAATTGTCCCTCTTGCAACTCACCTAAAGCCAATACCTGTTGATGTTGATCTTTGAGCCGAACTTGCGTACCAAAGATCGGACGGCCGCACTTTAAGCTGTGTGCTGGATGAGATGTTGGTGCATATCCTCCATGATTACATGCCGCTAAGGAGCTGGTCTCTGTCATCCCCCATGCATTGTCAAGTTGGATACCAAGCTGTTGCATGCGCTCAATTAAAGCCAAAGAAGCTGCAGAACCACCTGAAATCGCGCGTTTTAATGGGAAGTTTTCAATTGAATTTTGCTGTAAATAGGCTTGAATACCTGCCCAAATGGTCGGCACGCCCATGGCAATATCGACGTGTTCCTGCTGCATCAAGCGCACCATTTTGTCAGGTTGACCGGCGAATTGATGGCAACAAACCAGTTTTGCCCCACATAAGATACTGTTATAGGGCATTCCCCAAGCGCTAATATGATACAGCGGTACCATGGGCATCATTACACTGTGCAGATCCAACCCCACCACTTCGCGCATGCTTAAAATTAAGGCATGTAACACTGTACTGCGATGCGAATAAAGCACACCCTTGGGCTGTCCTGTGGTACCAGAGGTATAGCATAGGCCACTGGCTTGCTGCTCTTTAATTTCTGGCCATGGGTAAGATGTTGGCTGATCCTGTAAAATCTGTTCATAAAATTGAAAAGGAAATGTTGCACTCAGCGAAGCATCAATATCCCCTAAGATAAAAATATGTTTTACAAACGGTTTCACCTGATCATACATATTTTCCAGCAAAGCAATACATTCAGGCTCTACAAATAATACTTGGTCTTGCGCATCCTGAATGATCTGTAAGATTTGTTCAGGGAACAAGCGGGGATTGATGGTATGGTAAACGCGACCTGAGCACGGAATAGCATAATGGAGTTCAATATGCTGATAGGTATTCCATGCCAGGGTCCCCATAATCGCATCCGGTGCAATGTCTAATTGGTCAAAAGCATGTGCAGCTTGCGCGACACGCTGAAAGGCCTCTCGATAGCTATAACGGTGCAGTGTTTTGCCATCTGACTTTAAGCTTACGATTTGCTGTTGTGAATACGCTAACAAAGCATGTTGCATAATTGAAGTGATGTTTAAATCACAGAACATCATCTGTCCATTCATTATTATTCTGTCCTTATCCATAGATGAATACAATAAGGACTATTGCAAGCACAATGCCAATAAAAAATTTATATAAATCAAAATCTTGTTTTATTAGGTAACGTTTCAAAATTGCAATGCATTGCAATTGTGCAGCTTTATTTTTCAGGTTGTTTAAGATTCAAATATTTCATCTTGCGCCATAGCGTGGTCCGACTAATATTTAAGTGTTGCGCGGCCAAATCTAAATTACCTTGCGCTTGCTCTAGCGCTTGACGAATGAGGGTGTGTTCTTGCTGCTGCTTAACTTCTTTCAGGGGAGAAATAGAACGCTGGGGCTCAATGAATAGTTCAGGCACATACTGTTTAAAGCGCGCTGCTGTAAGTGGCTCACTCAAATTTAAGATGACACTTAAACGCTCGATCACGTTTTCTAGTTCGCGAATATTACCAGGCCAATGATACTGATTCAAAGCCCTCACCACATACGGCGGTACATTCTGCCAAGACATCTGCTTACGGGCTAAAAATTTTTGACTTAGATGTAGAATATCTTCACGGCGTTCATTCAGACTTGGAATCTCTAACCTTAAAATATTTAAACGATAGTATAAATCGGCGCGGAAGCGTCCTTCAGCGATCAATTGCTCTAAATGACAGTGTGTAGCGGCAATGACCCGAATATCAATGGCATGGCTATGCAAAGCCCCTAGACGTTGTACTTGTCTTTCCTGTAATACTCTTAAAAACCGCGTTTGCAAGTGTAAAGGCATATCACCAATTTCGTCTAAAAACAAGGTGCCCTGATGTGCAGCTTCGATTAAACCTAATTTTCCATTTTTTCTTGCCCCTGTAAAAGCCCCTTCTTCATAACCAAAGAGTTCACTTTCTAAAATACTCTCTGGAAAAGCCGCGCAGTTAATCGCAACAAACGCGCCCTGCTGACGTAAACTGGCTTGATGAATACTTTGTGCTAATAATTCTTTACCTGTGCCACTTTCGCCCGTGATCAGTACGGTTGCTTCGCTCTTGGCATACTCTTGCGCCAGCTGTAGGGTCTGCTTAAACTCACTGTTTTGAGTGATCAAATCACTAAATTGATAACGTGGAGTAAATTTACTGCTGGAAATTTTTCGAAATTCCCGGCTAGAGCGCTCGACCTGTTGTAATTCCTGAATTTTAAGTACATAGCCCTCTAAATGTTCAGTACGCATGGGGGCTAGATGCACGGCAATTTTTTTATTTTTATAGTCAAGACTTTGTAAATTGGATTCTTTATTTAAGCTTAAATCATTAAAAATTTTATTTAAGTTTTGATGCTGTAATTGCGGCTGACTCATCTCCAGAATATGCTGCAAAGCGGCATTGGCAAAATAAATATGCCCTTTTTGATCGACTACGCAAATGCCATCACTTAAATGATCAAAGATTGCCGTCAGATGTTGTAAATGCTGTTGTTCCTGACGAATCTTGTCTAAACGTTGTAGGGCATTTAAACACAGGTCTTGCAATGAATGATGACTTAATGCCAGTTGCCCTTTCAGGCCATTGCTTTGGGCCAACTCTACCGCCACAGGCGAACCAATCACTGCATCAAAGCCTTGTTGTTTGGCCTGTTGAATACTGTGTCTAGCACTTAAATAGGAATCATAGCGAAACTGCTTCACTTCCAAAGCAAAGACATCGGCATAATTGGCTAAATTGATCGTCGCTTGATTGGCCACTAAAGCAATTTTACGACATTCTTTTAAGTTCGAAATGGCCTGTAGCACATCAAATGCGCCAGTATGAATAGGATGAATTTCAATGGACAGTTTTTTTTGTAAGAAGCCTGCTGTTGCACCGGTCGACAAAATAATACTGGTCCCTTGCTCGACTAAACGTTGCGCCATTTCAAGGACTTCTGAAATATGGCATTCGATAAAACCGATTTGGTCTGTGGCAAGATTTTGAATGGTTTGCTCAACCAAATCCCGAAAACCATTAATCTGTGGGTATTTGGTATAGGTCACTAAAATTTGAATCGGTTTTTGGTTCAGCATATTCATCCTATCTTTATTGTTATCATTTAAATGGGCGTGCAGCTATGTCCTGCATCCACCTTAATTTCAATTCCAGTCATTCCTTGACTGGCATTTGAGGCAAGTAATAATAATGCCCCATTTAAGTCTTCAAATTCAACAAAACGTCTGAGTGGAATTTTTTTAATCAATTGTTGTCCGGCATCGCTATGCAAATACTCTTGATTAATTTCAGTCACCATATAACCAGGTGCAATCGCATTGACACGAATTTTGTAGCGCGCCAATTCAACCGCCATGACTTCTGTTAGATGCTTCAGTCCCGCTTTGGAAGCACAATAAGGACTCACTCCGAGATTAATCGATTGTGACAAAATCGAAGTAATATTAATAATTGCGCCTTGAATATCATGTTGAATAAAATGTTGCGCAATTTCCTGACTGCATAACCACGGCGCTTTTAAATTTGTCCCTACAATCTTGTCCCAATCTTGGTCTTGATAATCTAAAAACTTTTTAGTATCACTGACCCCTGCATTATTAATCAGTACATCCACATAGATATTTTTTTGTTCTAAATCACTAAGCATCTGTTGAACTTGATCACGTTGATTGACATCTAGCGTATAGCTGTAAACTTTTACATGATGTTGTTGCTCGAGTTCTGCTTGTAGCTGTTGTAGTCGTTCGCTGCGCCGTGCGCACATAATAATATTGGCACCTGATGCTGCAAAAAGATGGGCAATATGTTGACCTAAGCCACTGGATGTTCCTGTAATAAGAATGTTTTTACCCGTCACATCAAAAATATTATTCATATAATCGCCTCATTTTTATTGTTTTTGATTTAATAACTTTTGTGAAATGCTCATACGATGGACTTCATTGGCACCATCATAGATCCGAAAACCACGCGCATCGGTAAAAATTTTACTCACCACACATTCATCTGTCATCGCTTGGCCGCCAAGTACTTGGACACTACGGTCAATCACCCGCCAAATCGCATCAGCGCTGCATACTTTTACCAAACTCGATTCATAATTACCACGCTGTTTAGCATCTAAGACTTGGGCACAGTAGTGCACGGCTAGGCGTGTGGTGAGTAAGTCAATTTCATTATCTGCTAGCATAAAGCCAACGCCTTGATGATCACCTAAACGTTTGCCAAATGATTGACGTACTCGGGCATATTCAGTGGCAGTATCATGGGCACGCCGTGCCTGTCCCAACCAACGCATACAATGGGTCAGGCGCGCAGGTGCTAAACGGACTTGCGCGTATTTAAAGCCTTGCCCGACCTCACCTAAAATATTTTGAGCTGGAATACGTAGGTTTTCAAAACGTAAGATGCCATGTCCACCGGAAAAGCACGAGTCCATTGCATGCATGTTTTTTTCTAAGATGTAGCCTGGCACATCCGTATCTGTTAAAAACATAGAGGCTGTACCATCTGGCATTTTGGCCATAATGATCGCAACTTTGGCGCCATCGGCACCGGTAATCAGCCATTTACGTCCATTAATGACATAGTCATCCCCATCTTTGACCGCCGTGGTGAGTAACATAGATGGATCTGAACCCGCACCTGGTGCAGGCTCGGTCATGGCAAAGCAAGAACGTATATGACCTTCAACCATCGGTTTTAACCAGCGTTGCTTTTGCTCATTATTCGCCACAGCGTCTAAGAGATGAATATTGCCTTCATCAGGCGCATGAATATTCATGGCAATAGGACCTAAACACGAGTAACCCGCTTCTTCAAAGGCAATGGCTTTTTGCAAATGTGTCCAACCTAAGCCACCACTTTCCCTACTCGCATGTGGTGTCAGCAACTGGGCTTCACGTGCATGTTGAATGAGTTCTACACGCAATTCATCGGAGGGTCCATGTTCTCCCAGGCGTGGGTCATTTTCATAAGGAATAATCTTATCTTGAATAAACGTTCGGACCTGCTGTTGTAAATCTTGTAATTCTGGGGTCAAAGTAATCATATTTTGAGTTCCTGAAATCCGTTGGCCTGTTGATACATCCGATAGATTTCATCCATCGCGCTGTGCTGTTGATTGATTTTTAAAATGTTATAAGGGGTATAGTTTTGCAGTTGTAAACGTTTTTGCAGCAACTGCTGATCTTGGACCAAGTAGTCAATAATGTTTAAACAACCGTAATGTTGTTCTTGGACATAAAAGTGATGCTCAGTTTGCCCATACACCCAATTAATAATGACGCGGTTCACCGCATCATGGGCTGCGATTAAGATTTGCTGAGCTGGGTGTTGAATTAAAATCTGCTGTAATGCTGTCAGTACGCGATCCTGAAAGGCTTGCCAATGTTCACCTTGCATAAACTGTTCGAGTTGATGATCGGCAGCCGCATAGGCATACTTAATCAAAATTTCAGCTTGATCGAGTTGTATATCACGTAATCTTCCTGAACGAATTTCACAGAAATCTGCTATTTTTTGAATCGGTAGATCACGCTCAGCTGCTAAGATCGTGGCTGTTTGCTCTGCTCGTAATAAGCTAGAACTGTAGATACCATCGAGTGGGAGATCCTGCATCTGCTCAGCCAAAAGCTGAATTTGCTGGCGACCTTGTGCGGAAAGCGCGGCAAATTTTGGATTAATAGGTCTATGCTCAGCATCAAAGTAATCTACATGTCCATGTCTGACTAAATATAGACGTCCCCAATTAGCCATTTTCTAACTCCTCTGGATGGGTGATAGCAAGCTCTGCTCGATTGAGTTTAACCAAATGCCCATACCAATCTGCCTGGTATTCTCGACGCAAATCTTGAGCCAAATGTTGTAGACCTTCTTCTATATTTGAAATGGGAACACCATAGACCTCATGTAGCGTGTCTTTAATAGACTGATCTTGTTGCTCTGATTGCATTAAATAGTGTTGTAATAAATTAAAGCTTCGCAACAACATCAATAACTCATATTTAGAATCGCAGTGCTTGGGTATTAATTCATGTTTTAAACAATCTTGGCTGGCTTGAATTAGCATTAATAATTTTTCTTTATTCATGTCTTATCACCAATGAGATCTAGAATATTTTTCTCAAGCTGCGGCACTAAAAATTCAGTCAGTGCAAGCTCTAAAGAATAAAAAGAATGATTTAAATTGCGATCTGATTGTTGCATGGCCACAATTGCCCAGCGCACATGTGCCAATACATGCCAAAACTTCATTTCAAATTCAGGGATATAGATATCGTTCAGTTCTGCATAAGCTCGCATAAAATCTTCATATTCACCTATACCGCCAGCCAAAGCTTGGTTTTGTCCAAAGCGCCAACATTGTGCTGTAAACCAACCAATATCTTCTCGACGATCGCCCCAGTGGGTAAACTCCCAATCTAAAATGCCACTGACCTGACCCTCTTCGATCATAAGATTTCCTGTGCGATAATCCCCGTGAACTAACACGATTTCATCAACACTCGGTTGATTTTTTTGCATCCATTGCAAAGCAAACTCTAATATAGGGCGCGTACGTTGAAGGTTTTCAAGCTGTTGAGTTAATTCGCAAATTAAGCCTGTCAGATAATTTTTCGTATCTGGATATTCTAAGATTTTCTCTAGTTTCGAATCACGCTGTATTTGATGAATACGAGCCAAATGCCGACCAATATCCATGACGATTTTTTTTTGCAATTCAGGATTTTTCAAACGAACCAGTTTATGCCCTTCTGTTACACCTGATATTTTTTGCATCATAAAGAAATCGCTATGTAAAAAATTATCTTTAGCAGAAAAATACAAAGGCTTAGGGACCTGAATACCCAATTCAAATAAACGACTGAGCAATTGATACTCTTGAGCGCGATCTGAACTGGCCTCAACAACAGTGTCAGCATTCTTACGTAGCACAATAGACCAATCTTGGTCTACTGCATCAATAGACCAATTTTCTTGGATGGCTCCCCCACTTAATCTACGAATCTTAATATCAGGTGTTGGTTGATAATTTAATTGCTGCTCAATAAGAGTCTTTAAGTTTTGTTTTTGTTGTACATCCATGGCTTATCCCTCCTGTTAGTATGCAATGAGCAAGAGTTATGCCATTTTAAAATTTATTAAAATTCAGTATCTTAGTAAATATAAAATAGTTTCAATTTTGAAATTTGATTCATCTTTGAAAATTATATTCATTTTTAGTTTAGAATCTAAGTTAAAGATAAAACCCATCAAAAGAAAATAACAACGTCAACCAGTCAAGCAAATAAAAGAGCTTAGCATTTATTTAGGCTTGAATTATCTGCTGATTCAGTCTGATATTCAGAAGATTGAGAAGCCAAGATATTTACGTCAAGGTCAAAAAAGGTTAGCAAATCAGCAAGAGATATCTGCTCGAAAGAAAAAAGAATCAAAGAACTATCAACGCCAAAAATTGAGTTTTGCACTTATCCATAAAAAGATACGTTTACAACGCCTAGACCTCTATCACAAATTAATACATCACTTAATCGGTGAAACCCAAGTGACTACATATGTAGTAAAGGCTTTAGAGATTAAAAACATGCTGAAGAATAGCAAACTTGCTAAATCCATTTCGGATATTGCAGGGTGGGAAATTCCTAACTCTATTGCAATATAAGGCCGAGTGACGCGGCAATAATATATTGAAAATTGTTAGATTTGTAACAAGTTCAAAGACATGTTAAAAGTGTGATTATAAGATGGATAAGCTACCGTTGAGCATAAGATTATGGAAATGTCCAACCTGTCAGCTTGTGGGAGATCGTAATATTAGTACAAGTCTCAACATTCGTGATTTTACTTTAGCTGATACACTAGGTCTGAGTGCTGTGTAAATTCCTGTACTGTAATACTTGTCAGCGTAAGTATAGTATCGAAAGGTGTAATTAAATTGATCATATGAGTTGAAAAGGCTTCCCCATTATAATTTTGGTTTTATTAGTGGGTGAGCTACTTAAAAATAATGTTGGTAACCTCTATGATTACCAATAGATGTTTTTATACTTAGGCTATTTGCTTTTAACAATAAGCGGATAAATTCGGCTAAGTCGTGCTGGGCTAAGTTTTGCGGCTTAAAGCTATGAATATTGTGTTTATTTAAAAAATTTTGCAGCATGGAGTTAGATTTTGCATATTTCATTGACCATTGACTAAACTGTGCTTGAGCAATATGTTCAATTTCAAAGCATTTTAGAATAGTATGGCGAGAATCTCTTTGAATCTTTGCATATACTCGCATCACATTGTGTGCTTCTCCTTCCAAACATTGAAAAAAGTGACCATGAGCATAATATAATACCCCACAAATGCCTTCCGCTGTGTTTACTGCACGGGCAGTGACTAAAATGGTACGCAGATCTTCAAGTAAATTTTGTTCCGTTGGTTGATATTGGCTCGCATAGCTCAATCGAATAAGCATAAAATCTCCCATTTAAATGCGTGAATTTTCAAATATTTTTATATAAATTTAACATTATGATAAGCAAAACTTAAATTTTAAGACTATTTTTTGTGCAATTGTAAGCTTTTACCTATAGACATTACTTAAAAATTTGCAAATACTTAAGAAAACTTAATAACAATTAGAGATTTAAAATGACACAGCCACCTATTTATTTATTACGCCAAATTTATTATTTCTTATTAGAAAGACCGGAAATCAATAAAAAAAGTAATATAGAAAAAATTCAATATTTTTTTATTAAATAAGGGGTTTCTTTTAATATGAACGAACGTCATAAAATTAAAATTACCCAGCTAAATCATCAACAAAATTCCATTAATTCTAT
>NZ_PJRJ01000045.1 GCF_003711395.1 Acinetobacter sp. B51(2017) | reverse complement strand
TTAAAGATATTCGGCGATTGGCAACGTGTACAAAGATAAGTAGTGGTTTCGATGATCATATTGGATATTTTTTACTTGTTTTAGTGATAATTTATTCTACAAAAACACGTTAGATTTTGACACTACCCATCTTTAACTTGATAGACAAGTCGGACACCTGCTTTTAATAATTTGATTTTATAGCAACCTGCAAGATCGCCTCTAAGCATATTCTTTGGAATATGTGGTTGTTCTATAACTTTGGCCAATTTCTTCTTAAATTGATCTCTTATAGCAATAGGAAGTTTTTCCCATTCTGCTGTGAAATCCTTGTGACGTAAAAGCTTATAAGTCATCTAATGTGACTTCCTCAAACATCTCCTTAGGATCATTAATGCGTTTACGGACAAGAGCTAATAGCTCTTCATCTTCTTCTGAAAGCAAAGCTTTTTTGACTGGTAGCTTTCCGGTCGTAGCAACATACTCAAGAATACTGGTAAAGAAATCAGTAGGTGCAATACCTTGCTCTTTAAGGATGGAATAGGACTTTTCTTTAAGGGCTTCATCGACCCTGAAGTTAACAGTAGCCATCATATCTCCCAATTGTTTAATGTACTGGGAATACTGTAATGCAAATTGCATTACAAGTCGACTTCGTATAACAGCCATTATGTTAAATGTATAACTTTATAAAGTGTTAATTTTAAAGTCTTCCAATGTTTTGCCTTTTTCTTCTAATAAATTATGAACAAACTCAGGCTCTAATTTCAGCATCAGTTCAATAGCATCATGGATTTTCCAAAATTGTAATTCAAGATGATCTATTATTTGGATTAAATGGTTTTTAATTAAAGGAATATATTCATCGTATTTTTCATCATCAATTAACCAAAATAAGCGACTAATATCAAATGGTTCTGTATTAGATATTTCTATAATCTTTTGTATAGGATGAAATATTTTTATTCTAGCCTGTTCACCAAATCCTAGATCAGCTTGGAATGCCCAATAACGAACAAAAGCTCTAAGTACATGCTGAAGTGTATCATCATAACCATGTAAACGATGATCTATATAACCAACTAATTTATTTTCATTTAATAAATTTACTAATGCATCAAAACCAGAGGATTGTCCCCAATTAGTCAGAAGTTTTGCTGCCTCAAATACAATATTTTCATCAGAAGAATTTAATAAATTTATGACTTGTTCTATACGATCTTCAGGAATATCTTCTGGATCTAAATCTGTTGCATCACATGCGTAATCTGCATGAGTAGGAACGTCATGCAGTAATACAGAAATTTCTTTATTCATTAAGCCACTCATTAATAATTATCTTAAGATTTCCTAAAATTAACATAATACAGCTTATACGAAATCGGTTTTATTAGTTGATAAAATTCAATAGCTTAACCAAATCATAAAAGCCCAATCCAAGCAGGTTGGGCTTTTTACGTGAATTAGATCGTTCCACGCCTATATTTTATCCATTTTTTGGTCTGACTTGTTAGCTCAGATAAAAATTAAGCTGCGTTATAACCTACCTCTTTGAGATAGGGAAGCAATACTTTCTGCTGCTCTGCATCCATCAACATCGAGCGTAAACGTGCTACAAAGGGCTTCATATCCTCGCCTACGTGCGCCATTGCTTGCACAGCGGCTAAGTCCCCTAATTTACTGCTAAACATGTCTAGCTGCTTCTCAGTGAGCTTATGGAACATATCTATGGTGTTTAGATCTTTTAAAGCTGCCTTTTCGGTTCTTTCAGTTGGTATAGATTGTTTCTGCTTAAATTTGAAAGAGAAACCAGTAATAATCCTGCCTGTCTTATGTTGTTCATAAGTCATTGTAATATCTGTGTGTTCATTAATCTGTTTAATAGCTAAATCTATAACCCTCTCTTTTAAATGAGCCATTCTTAAATATTCATTATCTAATACTCCAACTTTTTTACGAAACTCATCAAGTCTAATAACAGGAGTTTTTCCAATACTTCTCCATTGAATTAATAATTCATAAAGCCTAATTGCATAAGCACTTTTAAGATTGGAAACTTGCTCCAATTCGTACTTCGTAAATCGCTCCTCTAGTCGTGTAATGAATGGCACTACAGCAGGAGCAAATATCAGATCGACTGATGCTTCATTATCATTGTATGCAATTTGAGATACCCAACGGCTTGTTACGTTTCTAACGGTTCCATTATCCTTTTCCTCTTGATAACTAAATTGACGGGCAAAAAGGTACTTACAAGCATCTTTTAAGGCTTGGTAAGCTGTATTTCTATGAACCTTAAACTGATTTATATAGCTCTCAGCATGAATCACTAAGGGATCATTCGCATTAATCCCTTTACCACTCTCTCTTGCTTCTACAATCGCTAATAGAACTAATCTTTGTTCTACTAAATCTAAGTCGTAACTAGCATTAACCAGAGCATTATCTTTGACAACTAAACTTTTCATGGGGCAAATTCTTTTTCTAATAAGTCCACATTAATAATTTTTGTGTACTATTGCAAGGTAAACGTGGACATATTGCAAGGTAAACGTGGACATATTGCAAGGTAAACGTGGACATATTGCAAGGTAAACGTGGACATATAAGCTCTGAGACCCTTGCTATTAAAGGCTTTCAGGCTGTCTAAAAGCATTAAAAGCATTTAAAAGTAATTAAAAGCATTTTTTCTTTTTTTAATTGAATGAAATTTTCGATTTCCACGTATCAAATTAAGGACATGAAATTAGATTTAAGCTATATTTAAGCGAAGACAGTAAAATTTAAAGCAAGGTTACTGATGTCTTACAAAATGTTATCCTATTGGATACCCTTTTCTAATCCTCAGACCTTGCCAAAGGGTTTCACCCCTTGGAACCCCCACCACGACTCAACATGTGATGCCTATGCCAACAGAATCGAATGATCTAACTTCTGAAAAACAGCTTGAGATTCAAGAAGCTAAAACGAAAAAAGCACTCAGTAATCGGAGCAAGAGCATCACTGTACGTTTTAACAGTGAGGAATTAGAACGGATTGAAGTTGAGGCTGAGAAGAAAAAACTGAACAAGTCGAACTATATCCGTTACTTGGTTTCACAAAGTTTGTATTTGGATCAACCTATCCAACAAACAGAGGACACCCACCTCTTTAAACGAAGCGAACGTACCTTTAAAAAACCAAGCTACGTTGATCCACTGCTTTTAAGACATGTTGCTCAGATGGGGAATAACTTAAATCAGATCGCCAAAGCACTGAATACAGCCAATCTCAATGGTCAAACACTCGAGTTGCTTGAACTGATTCAAGTGTTAAAACAAATGGACAACCATCTGAAAGACTTAGTGGGTAAAGGGGTTAAAAATGCTGATCAAGTTCCTTAGTCGGGGCACAGGCAAGGTCAGCAAAGCGATTGATTATTTGATTGCTGATCGTGATAGCAAAGACGAATTACGGCATGGGGTTAAAATTCTCGATGGGGATAGTGCATGGGTAAGGATTGTCGGTGACAATCTTGAAACCAAGCACAAATACACCTCTGCGGTACTGTCTTGGACAGTCGAAGATCAACCCTCAGCAGAACAGATCCGTGAGGCTTTAGATGAGTTCTATTCCACCGCTTTTGCAGGTTTAGATGAACATCGTAGAAGTACTTTAGCAGTATTGCATGAAGAACAAGATGGCAGCAAACATGTGCATGTCTTGATGCTTCGAACAGATCTTAAGACCGGACTTGCTTACAACCCTGCCCCACCCGGACACGAATATGATTTTAACTGTGTTCGAGATTATCTGAACTACAAATACAATTGGAGTGATCCCCAAGATCCACTTCGTAAGCAGATTTATAAAATTAGCCGTGTTGAACGTCAACAACGTATTGCCGCTTTGACTGAAGCTAAACCAATTAACAATACTCAAAAAGAGCAGCTTGAACTGAAGTCATTGCTGATTGAATCTGTGAACGCTGAATTTGCTCGTGGTGCGATTCAAAACCATGAAGACGTTAAAAAATTCTTAAGCCAATTTGGTGGTGTACGTAGCGTTAAAGCACATGGCGACCGACCAAGTTATATCTCCTTTACCTCTCCTGCATTTGACAAAGCCTTACGCTTGCGTGGGCAGATTTTTGAAGAAGAATTTGATGAACAACGAAGCCGAACACTTAAAGCTCAAATTATTGCAACAGCTCGAGCAGAGCAAGAAACTGCAACAGGACAACTTCACCGAGGCGCAAGACAAGTTGAACGCTTCTTTGACACCAATCTTGCAGAACTTAGAGAATGCCTTAGCGCAAGTCGGCATAGACGAACTGAACAAAACACTGCGTACTATGACCGAGACCTCAGCACAGTATCGACGTCAGTTCGAGGACATGGGCAGCGAATGGAAGCAGGATGCGAACAGCCTGAGCGAGCAAATGATCGAAACACAAGAACGCTTGGCGAGCTTGTATCGACAGACGGCCGAGCATATCACGCTGATCAATCAGCGCAGCGAACTCATTCAGGAAGAGAACAAACAGCTGAAGCAGCAGATACAGGCATTCGAGGAGCGTCTCAACACACAGGATCAGCAGCTCAAGAGTCTGATGACCTTTACCAAGCACAACAACGAGTTCCTAGCAGATATTCACGACAAGACGAACGAAGCCAAAGCGTGGAATCAACAGAACGAAAACTACCTGACCTACAGCATGATGATAGGGGGCGGAGCATTGTTCCTGATCTTCATTACGCTACTTTGGAAAATTTAATTGATGGATACACTCAACGCTTTATTAGAAGACAAGAATCTGCTCCAACAGTTAAAGACAGAGCAAGAAGCACAATTCCAAAAGATGATGGAAGCTTACAAAGATCAGTTCAATCATCAAGTCAAAGCCATGGCATACGAAGTGCAATTGATGAGATCCGAGCGCTTGGCACAGACTCAGAAATTGGATGCATGTATCAACGACTTCATCAAACTGGCGAACAGCTCCTTGAAGCAACAAGAGCTCGTGAACAACAAGTTAATAGACTTAGAGAAGCAATTCGAACAGAACAAGACCTTGCTCGCAAAAACCACTCAACAGCACATCGAACAGCTGAACAGCGAAGCTCAAGAAGTGGTTACGTTTATCAATGGAAAGTTCCGAAGCAATATAATGAATGGTCTCGAGAGTGCGAAGGACGCAGAACACAGAGTGAACGAGTTACTGCAGCAACCTACAGCGCTACTTCAAGAGGTCCAAGCGACTCAACAGCAACAGCAGAAACTTATGCAGCAATTAGTCAACGCATTAGAAACGCTCGAGACTTTAGTGAAGACAAGATAAGAGAACGAAAGCGTCAAAGAGATAGAGACTATGATGGGCCAGGGTTCTAATTTCACTCGATTTAACCCCTCTATCTTTATTTTGAGTAATATAGGTACATCGAAAAAAAGGGTAAGTAAGTGAAAAGAGATAAATTTTTAGGACATGATCAGAATGAAAAAACGGTTTTTGTTTTTTTATTTGAACGTAATAGAAAGAAGATCTCTTTATTCATTCAATATGAAGATGAGGAAGATCTGGACTATGCTCAGCAGTTAATTATGCTTTATGCCATATTTTGGGAAAGCGGCTCACCTTTAGCAGATTTAATTGCAGGATTTGAAAGCGATCCTAACCGTCAAACAACCACATTCAAGCTTTGGCATACGATACCTTAAATAAAAAAGCCCAACATCCTGTTGGGCTTTTTTCGTATGGGGTAGTGCAAGGTATAACTCCTGTCGTACCTATCTTCCGTGTTTTAGAACTTATCATTATTGTTTTTTGTTCCGGAACTTCCTGTTCCTGATGTACTCAGAATAGGTTAATCCCTAGCTCTGAAATAGAGGTGATCTACCTCAATACTTGTATGCTGAGGCTTACAGATCGAATTTCGTATAAGAGATTTTATGTTAAATAACCCGAATCATGGATAAGCCTATTTCTAACTTGTTATAAATTGAGATTTATTATGATGGCAGATTTGAGATTGGGGTTATAAATAGAGAATATATGAGCTTTAACTATTTGGATGAAATTTATTTGAGTAGATCTTTTTTAATTTTTCAAATGGTGTTTTAATTAAAAATTAATATTTCAAATCAATAATTTAATAAATGCTTAATATCATTTTAACACTCTTCATAAGCTTACTATGCTTACAGCCTCTGCATGCATCGAATGAGAGCACGGTTATAACTGCTGCTCAATATAACCATGCTAATGAAGCTAAAATTAAAGAACTCGAGTCTATTATTACTACTCAACAAGGGGCTCTTAAAGAGTTAAATGAAAAGTATTCGACTTTATTGAATAAGCTTGAAAGCGATCAAAATAAAGAGAGTAATTTTAATTTCGCCATATGGGTTACTATTTTACTTGGCTGCGTCACTATCATAATTACAGTTTTAGGAGTCGTTGTAGCTCTTATAAGTATTTTTGGGTACAAAAAAATTAAAGATAGTGCTCAATCAATTGCAGAAGAAAAATCTAAAGAAGTAGCTAGTCAAATTGCAGAAGATGAAGTTAATAAACAACTGCATGGAATAACTATTACTGAAATTGCAAGATTAATTGATGACGGCAAGTTAACGCCACAAATTCAGAGTGTTGTTGATATGCTGTTACGGAATAATTCTTATAAAGAAGGTAGTAGTGGTTTTGATATCTATCCAGAATTTGATGTGGAATTGAATAATGAGTAATTCGAACGAGTGGATGAAGTTAGATCCTAAAGATAGAGCGATTATTGAGAAATATCAAAAAGAGATACCAATGAAACTAGGTGCCTTAGCTCATGAATTAGGTTTAATAGTTAAGAAATCGACATTACCTGCAAATATCTCTGGAGAAATTAAAGAGGTTGATGGTGTCGTAACGATTAGAATTAATAGACATGATGCTTTGAATAGACAACGATATACGCTAGCTCATGAAATTTCGCACTTTTTATTACATAGACATTTATTACAAGCTGGGATTCAGGATGATGTTCTCTATAGATCATCCTTATCGAATGTTATTGAAACTGAAGCAAATAAATTAGCAGCTGATATTTTAATGCCTTTGAGCCTTATAAAAGAGCTTTTAGTAAAGCATAGTAAGGGTACAAACAAAGAAAGTATGTATGAAGCCGTGGCTGAGGAGATGCAAGTTTCTGTAACCGCCCTAAAAATCAGATTAGAGAAGATTTAGAGAAAAATAATGTCATTTGATGATGTAAAGTATATTCCTATTCTTTGTCTAAAGCCTGCTGAAATGGCCGCTTTAGAAGAATTACCTGAGAAAGATAAAGATAACTTATTACCTCTAATTCCTTTAAAAAAATGGACCACTGCCTCTAACCTGGAGAAAGCTTGTGCGCGACTTAAAAAGGCTTTTAGTGATAGACCAATTATTCTCGATCTTGACAGGGACTATTTAAAAGAGTGTATTGGCAAGACTACACAGATTGCTCAAGAGTTATTAGATTTAAATGACTCTAGTAAGGGGTATGCAAAGTGGGTTTCTTTCTTTAAACAGAATCCGAATTATCTTCCTGTTCTTCAGTTGCAAGATAGTAATGAATTACATGCTCAAATTGATGGCTTTATTGAGATAAAATCCTCTATTGTACTTAGACTTGAACTTACTAATAAGTTAACAATCAATGATTACACTGATGTTTTAAAAAAAATTTATTCCAAGAAAAACAATATCATAAACTTATTAATAATCTTAGATTATGGCGATTTCGATCGTACCGATTTAATTAATATTTATAAGTATGTACAGGTTATTAATTGGTTCTCTAAATTTTTTCCTGAAGCTAAAATTTCTATTTCTGGTACTTCATTTCCTTATTCCTTTACAGGATCTTATAAAGGTGAAATCCCTATTTATGAACGACAAATTTATAATAAAATTGTCTCAAATATTGAAGGATTATCATTAATTTATTCTGATAGAGGAAGTGCTAGAGCTAATAGCCTTAATGGAGGTGGCGGTGTTCCTCCTCCTCGAATAGACTATCCTTTGAAAAACGACTGGCGATTCGTAAGAAAAGAATTTATTACAGGCGATGAAAATGAGAAAGAATTTTTATATTATGAAGCTTGTAAAGAAGTAATAGCTAGTGATTATTGGGATGCAAATTTACATTTGTGGGGTACACAAATGATAGAAAAAACAGCTCTGAAAGATCCATATGGAATTACTTCGCCTCAAAAAGCTACAGCCGTAAGAATTAATATTCATCTCTATATACAATTACATTACTTCGATAAATTAGATGAATTAGATACAGATGAAGATTGGGTGGATTAGCAATATTTTAGAAGCTTTCTAAGTAGAAGATAACGGAAATAATTCATCTTCTAAATTTTGCAAAGCCTCTAATAAATCATTTACATCTAATTTGGCATCTAATTTTTCTACCTTTTTAGATCTTAAAAGATATAAGTCTTCAGATTTTGTATAAAATCTTTCACTAACTTTCTGAAAAAAATCAGAATTTGTGGACTTATATCTTTCCTGTAATGCTTCTAAAGCATATTTTCTTAATTTGAACTTTGGTAAATAGATTAATCTTTGTTGAATCGCATTCCTTCTATAACTATTTAAAAGCACATTCTCTGCACGTGCTATTTTTATCAGATCTGCTACTGTCATTAGTTCAAGAAACTTCAATTTATCAGTAACTATATTAGTTTTTCCTCGTCTAATAATATTTAATTTCTCAGAATGTATCTCCCATACTTCTACATTTTGAGGAGCCATTTCTAGAATTTTTTTAATATGTTTACGTGCAGAAATAACTGTAACCTTATCAAAATACTCCAAGTAACTCTCAATCTGGCCGGGTAGCCTTACCAGCGTATCAGCCTCACTCTTAATTTCATAAGCATATAATCTATTAGGTTTTACAACGGCTAAATCAACTCTACGTGTGTAATCCCCAATAGTAAATTCATTGATAATTGTATTGGTTTTTTCTAAAATTGAATTATGAATCATATAGTTAATAGCTATAGATTTTAAATCTGCTTCTAAACACTTTACTTGCATCATAACCTGAAAGTCTGAAATGAGTTATTCACAATAAATTCTAGTATATAAGAAATCACCTATTCCCAATTAAAAGAATAAATAGGGATTTGAACAGCCGCTACTATATTTAACACAATCTATTCATCTTGCATCTTTTCCCAACGATAGGTGCAAGATGAACAAGTGCCATCAAAACCTAATACTTCTGAAGGAGGAATAGGTGTATCACAGACATCACAAACTAAACTAATTTCATGTCCACAACAGATGCAAACTCCTTCATCATAGAATAAATATCCATCACATTCCGGACATTCAGAACTTGTATCTTCTGCGCCATTTGCAATATCTCTAAAAGAAACGGCATATTTTTTTTCAAAGGCTTTAGTGACAAGATTTTCATAGTCAAAGCCACGGTTGCATGATCTACATATATAATCCGTATCACATGCATCTACATTTGTTTCACTAGAAGTAATTAGTCCAGAGCTACATCCACTGCATGTAGTGGTAACTAGTATTTCATAAATAGTATTAGTGAAATAATTCAGTGACTTTAACTTTTGAAGACAGATAGCTTTGTCAGCTTCATAAACTTCATCTATAGATCTCATAACTTCATAAGTATCTAAACCTAATAATTCTCTAGGATCTTCTTCTAAATGGTCTTGAATAAAGTTTACGATCACTATAAATGAGTCGGAGATCATTTTTTGGACCGAGCCAGGTGAAGCCGTAGCATAGTAATGTTCTATATTATTTCTATAAGTTTGGACTTCATTTAGCTTTTTCCAATTTACGTTAATATTAAGACTTTTAAAACGCTCCTGTATTCCTTGTACATCTACAGTTTTTTTCTTCACCCACCCAAACAATTGAATCTATTTCAATTTTTGGGATGATTTTTTGTTTAATTAGAACTTCATCAGAACCATTTGGACTTAGTTCACTTAACTTATGTTTAAAAAGTAATAAAATTCCTGCAAATATGTTTCTAGTACAAGAAACATATCTTCTTATATCACTTGTAGCCATTTCATAGTCTTCAATCCCTAAAGATATTGAATCAACAGCATTCTGTAAGATTGACATTCTAGGACCTAACTTCAATTAAATTTTTCTAAAATTAACATAATACCCGTTATACGAAGTTGAAAAAGGGAGCTTAAAGCTCCCTTTTTTATTAGTTTTTTTTAAATTGCTAAGCGTAAATTCAATGCTTTTACGACTTTAATAACAGTATCAAAGCTTGGATTTACATCGCCAGAAAGGGCTTTATAAAGGCTTTCTCGACCTAAACCAGTGTCTCTTGATAATTGAGCCATTCCTTTAGCTTTAGCAATATTACCTAAAGCTTTTGCAATAAATGCTGCATCACCATTAGATTCATCGATACAGGCTTGTAGGTAAGCTTGCATATCTTCTTCTGTTTTAAGGTGTTCAGCACTGTCCCATTTACGAAGTTTGATAGCCATTTACAGCTCCTCCTCTAAATCTTGTGCTAATTGTAGGGCAAGTTTTATATCTTTACTTTGCGTAGATTTGTCTCCGCCTGCTAAAAGAATAACAACCCTTTGCCCTTGCTTACAGTAATAGATCCTGTAGCCAGGTCCAAAGAAGAAACGTAATTCAGAGACACCTTCACCGACTGGTTCAGTATCTCCAAAGTTTCCATCTTCAACCCGATCAATTCGGACTTGTATACGTCTTTTTGCCTGCTGGTCTTTTAACTTGCTAAACCAGTCATCAAAGATTTCAGTGGTATATATTGAGTACATAAGAAGAATGTATCCTATAGGATACATTTATGCAAGAAATAAACTCGAATGTATGGGTTTACAACAGAATTTCGCATAACAGCCATTATGTTAAATGACTTTTAGATTCTTTCTTATCTTCACGAATATTGTTGGTTATATAGAAACCGATGCCCATAATAACCCACTTAAAAATGTATGCACCAGCCGTATTCTCGTAATTTAAAGGGACAAGTATGAAATGCAGAAAAAGTCCATATGAACTAAGGAGTATTCCCCAGACAGCTAAACCTTTAGATACTTTTTCTAAGGTACAAGTCTGTTTTTCGAATTTCTTGTTGATTACATATTTATACGTTATAGCTCCTAAAAATATTCCCCCAGATATACAGATGATAAGAAATATCGGAAAAGAACCAAACGCCATAGGTTTGTCTAGGATGCCTCTAATTATCATCGTAATTAAAGCAAAACAAGGTCCCCAAGCTCCACCCCCATATAAGAAGATCCACTTCAATTTTTCGTTCATGAAATGCCTATTTTTAAAAATAAATAAATCTTAAATACATTTATTTTGAATCTAATTTTTGAGCAAATTTAATGCCGAAAAATATCGCTAACATTAAGAAAATGAGATGTGCATTTTCTGATATGAAAGTATGCTCTAACTGATTTTCAAGAATGATGTATTTATGGAAAGCCCAATACGTTAAAGCGAACAATATAAAAAAGCATAAGAGTAATAGAGCTTTAATAACAGCTTTTTTGACCTGCCTATGAGGTGCTTCACCTATCAAAAGCTCAATAAGAATGCTAGTAATAAAATATATAGGAGTTAAATACAGTAATATTTCTGGTATCACACCTAAGAGAGGGTTTCCTGTAGCTATATTGATATATGCAAAATATCCAAGACCGTATACAACTATTAAGCTGATTATAAGAATGATCCATCTAGTTTTTTTATTCATTCTGTTCTAAGTCCTTTTGCTCTAGCATATAAATAAACACCAAGTTGCAAAAATAGTAGAGATAAACACTCTCTTAAAAAACATATAAAGATACTTATATCACCCCAAATACTATTAACTATAAATAAAGAAATTGTGAGAAATAGGTGTAAAAATAGAGGTTGTCCTTCTTTTTCTTTTTTACTATTAGCGGCATTAGAGTATCCAATAATTATTGTTCCAATAATTGCTATACAAATTGAGACACTGTAATTCAAGTAAAGATTATGTGAATAGTCAAAAATAAATGAAACTATCATAGCAATTGCTACTAAGCCCAGTAATGAGATGAGAAAATTTTTTATATAAAATTCAGGAATATAGTATTTAGGCATATCACATTTTGTAAATAGTTATCATTTTCAATTATATGGTTTTTTATAAGTAATTAAAACTTAAGATTTCCTAAAATTAACATAATACCTGTTATGCGAAGTTGAAAAATTGAGACTATAGCCTTAATTTTTATATATTTTTTTAAATTTAAGACCTAGGTTTTTTTATTTCGTATAACAGCCATTATGTTAAATGACATTATGTTTTAAAGAGTTTGCTGACTTAACTAACGTAGGTAATAGAAAAATATCTATTATTAGCCAAATACCAACGAATACGATTGCTGGTGAAAAGGGTAAATATGAATAAGAAAGAATAATAAAAAGAATACCGCTAATGTTTTTTCCTAAATAAAATCTATGGATACCTAAGAATCCACAGAAAATAAGTAAAAAATATGCCACAGCTAAACTTTTATCTTTTGATTCTTTCATCTGCGTCTATTTGAAGTTGTCTATTTCTTTCTTGTGTATTTGTAATTTCTAATTTACTCAGCCAGTATTGAATAGCGTATTGATATTTAGAAAAGAATGCAAAAAACATAAAAGTGAAGGTAGGTCCCATATCTATACTTTCAGAATAGCCCATATATTTATCATATAGCGCCATACCTATCGACCACATAGTTAACAACCAAAACATATAAGTTGATAATTTTAGAAGGTTATCAAAACTTTTACCTTTGAACATAACAATAAATTTAATAAATAATTATTATTCTCAATAATATCAAATTTTATAAGTAATTAAAATTTAAGAATTTCTAAAATTAACATAATACACGTTATACGAAGCTAAAAAATTGAGACTATCACCTTAATTTTTATGTATTTTTTAAAATTTAAAGCCTAGATACGAGTCTAGGCTTTTTCATTTCTTATAACAGCTATTATGTTAAATTGGTCTGAGATCATCTAAAAAATTGATTGATAAATTTATTGAATACAACTAGGGAAATGAATAAATCATGGTTACTTCTGAAATATGTGATCCTAACTTTTTTTTGAATAAAGAAAGAATAAAGTTAATGTACAGAGAAGTAACTCTTATGGTTATTTTTTTATGTGGCTTTTTTTATATGTTACATGCTGTTTTTAATTCTGAAATTAACCTTAGAGATATTCAAGGTGTGACATTTTCAACACATTACATTTTCCCATTATGTTTATCTTTAATCTGTTTCATATGTCTATTTTATAGATTTATAAAAATTTATAAAAATGTTGTAGTTAAAATCTCTTTAGTGGATGGAGTTTTAATTTTTAATAAATTAATTTTTACTCATAAAATTCAAGATTTTAATTTTGATAAGAATATTGACACTACAACATGGAGCTACTTAGATGGATTTAACAGAAAATATATTCACATTATCCGCTTAAAAGATTCAGGTAATAGAATGTTTTTTTTACCATTTGAAGAATATGAAAAGGAAAAGTTGATAAATTTTTTACTTAACTATAGAGAAAAAGGTTCTATTAACTTAAGCGGTTGATTAATTTTTCCTAAAATTAACATAATACACTTTATACGAAATCAAAAATGGGAGCTTTAAGCTCCCATTTTTAGTCATTAATGCGCTTTTTAGCTTCGTCATAAACTATGCTATCAGCTCGTTTCCCGACTGTGATTAGCAGGATCACTACCTGATCATCTTTAGGTAGTGTCCAAATCTAACGTGTTATCCATCTATCTTTCATATCCTGATTATATTTCAATAAAAATAGATGCAAGACAGCTTCGTGATTTTCTTTCTTCTTAGAAAAGCTTAATGTCTTTCGAGTAA
>NZ_PJRJ01000044.1 GCF_003711395.1 Acinetobacter sp. B51(2017) | reverse complement strand
ATAAATCCATCTTTATTGTTAGGGGATACAAAATAAGCGAGGTCTTGCTCTACTTTCTTTAGGCTTACAGTTAAGTTTCTCATCATAAGTAGTTTGAAATTTAATACCCATATTGTATATGTATGTCCATATTTGTCAATATAATCATTTACTATTAATCACTCTCTCATCACATAGCTGCTAAACCTCGCAACGCTGTATACAAGTCTTAAGATTGAAGCAATTTCATGTTGTGTAAAACTGCCACATACCTTTAGCATACAGCTAACAATACATAGATAAGCATGGAGGCATATGCGATATCAATCTAAAATTGATCTGTGGTTGGCCATACTCTTGGCTGGGCTCAGTGGATTGTTGATTTATAGTGCGTATGAGCTGCTATTTAGCCGCCCATTTGCATGGACTATGCTGCTGAGTATTATGATTTTAATGCTCGTCATTTATTGTATTTGGCTACCCTTTTTTAGTACCCAGTATTGGCTGAGTGAACATGCCTTAGAAATCCGCTGTATGTGCTTTAGATGGCAGATTGAATTTCAACATATTCAAAGTATGCAGACCTGTGTAAGTTTTGCGTCTGCACCCGCGTTATCGATCCAACGAGTAGAAATTATCTATGTGCTGAATGGATTGCATGAAAGCTTGCAGATTTCGCCCAAAGAGCGCGCAGTATTTTGTCAGCACCTGGCTGAAAAAATTGCTTTAGCAAAAAAGCCTAAGTAACAATCCGCCTGATTCTCAGCAGCTCTTCAAATGATCATGCGTAAATTTTTTCAATCTGCACGAGCAATTGTTTCACCTGCGGATCGCTGATGATATATACAAAATGCGTTTCTTGTTTTTGTAAAGTAATCATGCGTGCTTTACGTAAGGCCATTAAAGTTTGATTTAACGTGCTGCCACTGATATCCAGATGTTGCGCCAACTGCTCCACAGTCAACGGCTGCTCAGCAAGGGTGGTCAGTACAGCAAGTGCATAAGGACGTGTCAAAGCAGTTAAATGTTCATGCAGTACAGCAAGATGGTCTAAATTCAGCATGGCACACCAAAACAATCAAAAATCTATGTATCTTGGCACGATAACATAATTCAACCTGAAAACAAGCCTGTTTAAGGATCCGTTATGCGACGAAAATGCAGGCGAGTTCAAGTCCAATAAAATCGGGCTACTTTTTACATATAGTGGATAAAGTGCTAAGTGACCGAGAAAAAATAATAATGCCAAATCCTCATCTGTTGCTAAAGCAACACTAAAAACGTTTTAAATCCAACAGGTTTAGTCAGAATTTATTTTTAATTTTAATAAAAACAATAACTTAAATTATTGGCATGCTTATTGATATATAGCTTGTCATTCATTTAAGAAAAAACGGAACCTTCATGATTCACGCTCAACTCCTGACCCTCGTTATTTGTACACCTCGCAATGCACCAATGTGTTGTGACGCCATGTCATTGTAAAACCTAGCGCAACGACTGCGCGACACATTTTTTAATTTCCCTGACAAAAAACGCACGCACGTTGCTGTGTGAGGGATTGCTTTGCTTTAGGAATTGGTAAGTGAAAATATTAACAAAAAAAACGCTGGCTTTGGCAGTTGCTACAGTTTTATCAAGCACAAGCGTATTGGCGCAAGATGTACAGCAAGAATTACAGAGTTTAAAACAGCATTTGGCCGGTTTGCAGCAACGTATTGCACAACTAGAGCAACAAACAGCGTCAGTTACAGAGACGCCCTCCAATATAAATGCAACTGAAATTGCTTTAGATGTGGATACACAAGCAGACGCAAGTGAAGAGCAACACGTTCAACTGGTCAGTACTGATGACCTTGAGGGGGTACGTAGCGAATTAGAAAACTATAAATATGATCAATCGCGCCAATATGAACGTCAAACGGTGAAATCAACCCGCGATACCAATTTGTACGGCACGGTGCAGGTACGTGCCCAAGCACAAGATCACCAAAATGCACCCAATAGTGCCAAATCGACGTTTGATATTGCGACAGCTTTAATTGGGGTACGCGGTAATTTATATAAAGACTATAACGAAGGCAAAAACCTTGATTATCAATTGTCATATGGCTATTCAAAACGCAATGATGGCAGTAATAACAGTAACTTTAACTTATTAGATGCTTTTTTACGTTATCACGTTTTGTCGACCAACTCAGGTTTAGAAACCGCCAAACTCAATGCCACATTGGGACAGCAATTGTTGCCATTTGGTCTAGATGTGCAATCGCCGGAAGATTTACGTCCAACTATTACTTATGCCTCAGCTGCGACCAATTTAGGCTTATTTACCCGTCAAAATGGCTTAATTATTCGCGGTGATGCCAAACCTTTTGTCGACTATGGTGCCAATTATCGTGCGCCATTGTTTGAATATGCGCTTGGGGTCAGCAACGGCAATGGCAGCAACAAAACTGATGACAATGACAGCAAAGATTGGATTGCGCGTGCCGCATTTACTTTGCCAGTCAACTACAACAGTTGGTTACGTGAGCTGAAAGTGGGTACTAGCTACTTAAAAGGTGAATCGCGCATCAGCAACTTTGGCTTTGCCACAGATGAAGCACAGCGTGATCGTCTCGGTTTTGATGTGTATTACAACCATGCCCCATTTGGCGCAACTTATGAATATATCCAAGGTAAAACCGACTACCTTAGCGTGTTGGGCTTAAATATTGCCAAATCAGAAGGGCATACCTTTACTGCGTTTTATACCTTGGGTGATCAATTCTATAACAGCATTAAATCTAACGCAAAATTTGATGATTTTTGGCCGAAATCGATTCAAGGATATTACCGTTTTGACCGCTTTAACCCCAATAACAAAGTCAAAGATTATCAAGATCCTGTGAGTGGACGCATAGGTGAATATGACATTCACTCGTTGGGTTTAAACCTGTTTTTTGCACAAACCACCAAATTACAACTACAGCTTAATCAGTATTTATATGAACTTGAAACAGCAAGTCAAAAAGATAACAGCGAAGTACTCGCACAATTTCAATACACCTTCTAATTCAATTTAAAACAAGGACTTTATGATGAAAATTTCACAACGTTTAACTGCAACATTATTGGCATTATCTGCTTTAGGTTTAAGTTTGAGTGTACAGGCGGCCAACCCTAAAGAAATCCGTATTTCGATGTCGAGTGCTGGTGAAGGCGGTAAACCGAAAGTGGGTGGCGGTTATATTGCCACGGTACATTTACGTGGTGTATTAGAAGAAGAATTTAAAAAAGATGGCATTAAAGTTAATTGGCTCTTCTTCCCAGGTGCGGGGCCAGCAACCAATGAAGCCTTAGCCAACGGTAAAGTTGATTTTGCAGCACAAGGCGATTTACCTTCAATTGTAGGGCGTTCAACCGGCTTAAAAACCAAACTATTACTCAGTTCTGGTCGTTTCGGGCCGGTACATGTGGTGGTACCCGCAGATTCAACTGCCAAAACCATTGCTGATTTAAAGGGCAAAAAAATCTCTAACTTTAAGGGCACCAATGGTCAAATTACCTTAAATCGTGTTTTGGCACGTCATGGTCTGTCAGAAAAAGATGTACGCATTATTAGCCAAGATACTTACTCGGCGCGTGCTGCGCTCGCCACCAAAGATATTGATGCCACGCTGGTTTCACCATGGAGCCTAGAAGCACGTGGCGTTGCTAAACGTCTCACCACCATTAATGATCGTACTGTAGCACCGTTATCGAGTTTTTGGGTCAATGAAAGCTTTGAAAAACAATATCCTGAAGTGGTACAGCGTGTAGTAACGACATTGGTCAAGCAGGCACATTGGAGTTCGCAAGAAGCCAACCGTACAGCGCAATACAAGCTGTGGTCACAAAGTGGTACGCCATTATTAGACTATCAAAAAGACTGGGCAGGGGGTGCGATTAAAGAGCGTATGACCCCACTTTTAGATGAATTTCATCGTACACAAATGAATGATGCCGTACGTATTGCTAAAGATGCGCGTTTAATCCGCCGTGATGTGGATACCGCAACTTGGTATGAACCCAAATACTTAAACAATGCCCTGAAAGATCTGAATTTACAAAACTATTGGCCGCAATTTAATGCCAAAGGTCAAGCCAAATAAGGGGGCATGATGAAAGCTTTAGACACTGCTAAAA
Source organism: Acinetobacter sp. B51(2017) (assembly GCF_003711395.1). GTDB lineage: Bacteria > Pseudomonadota > Gammaproteobacteria > Pseudomonadales > Moraxellaceae > Acinetobacter. Next base: position 9,963 of record NZ_PJRJ01000044.1, on the reverse strand, counting down.
CAGCGCCTTTAAGTTTGCAATTTAGAACTAGCTTTATTGGGCTGACTATTTTGGCAGGTCTGTCGGTGGGGGTGGCTCGCGTCGTCACCTCCTTGTATGCGGTACACATTCAGGCCAGTGAACTGCAATTGGGTTTAATTGCTGCGGCACAAAGTATTGGCTTACTGATTATGGCTTTACCGGTTGGGGTATTGGTGCAGCGTTTTGGTAGCTTGCGTATTTTTAGCCTAGGCAGTGTCTTCGCTGCTGTGTTGTATAGCGTGCAGCCTTGGTTCAATAGCGCTTGGTATTTACTCCTTATTACCGCTTTGGTCAGCTTTGTTTTGCCAATGCGCTTTGTGGCGATTCATAGCGTATTTTTAAGCCATTTACGTGCCTTAGGACCAACCAAAGCCGGTTGGTTTCGCGGATCGCATATGCTGGGCTTTTTTCTGATTGCACCGAGTTTAGGGGCATGGACCTTACAAATTTTGGGCTATCAATGGGCCTTTGTTGCAGTCGCGATTTTATTTGTATTAGCCATCGGTTTAGCACCTTTTTGCTTTAAACACAGTGCCGAACAGACCGCACAAGCTGCATTTGCATGGCGTGATCTGGTCGCACCCTTAAAGCTACTTCAAACCCAACCACAGCTACGGACCATTTGTAGTTTGGAATTTTTAAGCAATAGCGCCAATAGCTACTTTGGTTTTTTTATTGTGGTGATCGCGATTCAACAGTTTGCGTTTGAGGCGTCATTGGCAGTGATGTTATTGACCGTACAAGGCCTAGTGTTTGTCGGGAGTGTATTTAGTTTGGGTGCATTGGCTGAAATTTTAGGTTACTACAAATTTTATTTAATTAGTTTGTTACTCATTAGTGCTGGTTTGCTGAGTTTAAGCCTCGCGCAAAGTGCCTTTTGGCTTTGGCCTGCCAGCTTAAGTTTGGGCTTAGGGCTTGGCATGGTACATATCGCCAATTTTATGTCCTTTGCCAAAGTTGGTGAGCAAACGTCAATGCATCAAATTTCACCACTGTTGGCATTGGTTGGCCCGGCAGGTGGTTTATTGGGGGGCCTCGCTGGGGCAGCTTTAGGGCACTCCATTGGCTTACAAAACTTATTTGGCCCGATTGCTTTGGCCTTTTTCGCCATGACGCTATTTATTTTTAAAAGTTTAAGTTTTCAAGAATTTTTACAACAGGATGCAGATCCAACATTACAGAGGCAAGAACCATGAGCCATATTCAACAGGCTGCGTCGGTCCCTTGGCAGAGGCAGTTATTTTTCAAAAGCTTAAAGACGATTTTAGCACTGCTGTGTGCACTTGTTTTACCGATGCTACTCCTGTGTTTATGGTGGACGGCATTTCAACGGCAGTGGTTGCCAGAACAAATTTTACCTGCACCTGAGTGGGTATGGTTGACCACGGTGGATTTATGGCAAAGCGGTGAATTACATATGCATTTTCGCATCAGTGCGGAGCGTATTGCACTGAGTGTCTTGCTTGGGAGTAGTATCGCATTGACTTTAGGAATTTGGTTTGCGCTATCAAAAACCGCGACACACTATGTGTTGCCAACGCTGAATTTACTTGCTCAGTTTCCAATTATTGGTTGGATTCCATTGTTAATGATTTTTTTAGGCATTGATGAGGCTCTAAAAATTGTCGCAATTTCATTTGCTGTGATTACCCCAGTATTGGTCGCCACCATCAAAGGCATTCAAAACGTGTCTCAGCAGGTTTTAGAAGTTGCCCAAGTCTATCAGTTTTCAGCCGCGCAACGCTTTTTTAAAGTGATTTTACCCAATAGTTTGCCGAGTATGATCAGTGGCTTACGTCAAGGTGTGATGCAAGCGTGGTTGGCTTTGGTGTTTGTCGAATTATTGGCAAGTAGTGAGGGGATTGGCTTTTTAATGGTATGGGGGCGTCAACTCATGCAAATGGATATCGTCTTTATGGGCATTGTGCTGATTGGGATCACAGGTTTTGTTTTAGATGGTGTGTTAGGACAGATTGAAAAATATAGCCGTTATTATGCAACGCGGGTGAGGAGTTAACAGATGAGTAGCATTGTTTCTAATACCACACAAGCTTCCTTGCCAGAACAAAAAATTTGGCAGCGACGCAGTATTCGCTTTGGACAAGCCCTTATTTTTCCATTTGCCTTAATTTTATTATGGAGCATTGCCTCAGCCAATGCTTGGGTGGATCCAAAGCTGTTGCCATCACCGGCACAGGTGCTACGCACTTTGTTAGAGACCTTCAGCGATGCCATTTTTTGGCAAGGTGTAGCAGCCAGTTTACTGCGTAATTTAACGAGTTATGTGATTGGCGCCAGCTTAGGGATTGTATTTGCCTTAATGATTGGCAGCTCAAAAATTGCCAATTGGTTGTTCGCACCTAGTTTTCACATGCTGCGCCAAATTTCTTTATTTGCGTGGTTGCCAATCTTATCCAGCTTCTTAGGTACAGGTAATGGTGCCAAAGTATTATTTATTACTTTATCGGTGTTTTATCCCGTGGCGCTGCATAGCCTTGAAGGCATCCGCAGTATTTCGCATAAACACCGTGAAGTGGCTGCCGTGTATCAATTTTCTTGGGCTTATCGATATAAAAAACTCATTTTACCCGGCGCTGCAGCACAAATTTTTGTGGGCTTGCAACTGGGACTAATTTTCGCGTGGCTTGCGACAGTGGGTTCCGAGTTCTTACTAGCTAACTATGGCGTAGGTATTGGTAATTTAGTCATTCGTGGTCGCGAACAATTTAATGTCGCACTGATTATCGTGGGCATGTTGGCGATTGGCAGTTTAGGGATTTTCTTTAATCGAATTTTAATTACGATTGAACGCCGTGTATTGGCGTGGCAAGCGAGGTAAGGGCTATGAAAAAAATAATTGCAGCCTTGAGTTTAAGTCTATGTGCAGCGTTGAGCAGTGTGGGTTGTGTCAGTGACCGTACCAAGCTAGGAGAAAAAGTTACAGAACTGCGTTATCAAAGTACCGCAGGTTTAGTCAACTTAGCAGAGTTAGCCCAAGATTTAGGTTATTTGGGCGATTTAAAACTTAATTATGTGGGTACAGTGCAAGGTGGTCCCCAAGATTTACTCACACTTGTGGCAGGCGATGTCGATTTTGCCTCAGCGTTTAATGGTGCCGTGGTCAAAGTGGTGGCAGCGGGCTTAGATGTGGTGCCTGTAGTGGCTTCTTATGGTAGCAATCAAGCACAGTCGGTGGGTTTTTATGTCTTAGAAAACAGTCCGATTCGTTCACCACATGATTTTATTGGCAAAAAAGTCGCGATGAATGCCTTTGGTGCGCATTATGATTTTGTGCTGCGCGATTACTTACAAAAATCCGGTTTAAGCCAAGATGAAATTGCCCAAGTGGAAATGATTTTATTGCCTCCGATTAGCTCAGAACAAGCCTTAAGGAATGGTCAAATTGATGTGGCAGTGTTCTCTAATATTTTAGAAAAACGTGCCTTAAAAAACGGTGGCGTACGCAAAATCTTTGCTGATATTGATTTATATGGTGGCTTTACCGCCGGCAGCTATTCAATGCGTAAAGATTTTATTGAAGCGCAGCCAGAAGCCTATCACACCTTTGTCGCGGGTGTCGCCAAAGCCCATCATTGGTTGCAAACCACGCCGATTGAGCAGGTTCAAGCGCGTTTTAGCCGCATTATTCAAGAACGCGGTCGCAAAGAAAATCAGGCATTAATTCCTTACTTTGTGGGCTATGGTGTCGATGAAGTAGGTGGTGTACAAAAAGCGCAAGATTTTGCCCCATGGATCGCACAAATGCAGGCGGTAGGCAAACTAAAACCCAATCAAATTCAAGCCGAAAGCATTTTTAGCAATGTCGGCAACCCCTATGCCAAGACGGAACATTAATCAGGAAGAAGAAGAATGACCATCGCACTTAAACTTGACCATGTACGTAAAGAATTTCCGGCTAAAGGCGCAGAAGCTTTTGTCGCAGTTGAAAATATTAGCTTAGACATTCATCAAGGTGAATTTGTCTCCATTGTAGGGCCATCCGGTTGTGGTAAATCAACTTTACTGGATTTAGTGGCGGGCCTGACTAAACCTAGCCATGGACAAATTTTACTCAATGGTAAAACCATCACAGGGCCGGGCTTAGATCGTGGCATCGTGTTTCAACAGTACGCACTCTATCCATGGCTGAATGCCTTACAAAACATCGAGTTTGGTTTAGAAGCTAAAGGCGTAGATAAAAAGACCCGCCGTGAAAAAGCCGAATACTACTTAAAATTGGTCGGCTTAGCGGGTTTTGAACAGCATTATCCCAATGAACTCTCTGGTGGTATGAAGCAACGTGTCGCGATTGCGCGTAGCCTTGCCTATGAACCAGAAATCTTACTCATGGATGAGCCCTTCGCTGCATTAGATGCGCAAACCCGTGAAACGCTACAAGAAGAGCTGATTAACATTTGGAAAAAATCGGGCAGCACCATTATTTTTATTACCCATAGTATTGATGAGGCGATTTATTTGAGTCAGCGGGTGGCAATTTTAACCTCACGTCCAGGGCGGGTAAAACAGGTGATTGATATTCCCGAAATGATTCAAGGCAAAGGTCAAGATATTCGCTCTAGCCCAGAATATGGGCACATCCGTCATCATATTTGGACGCAGCTGAGTGAAGAAGTGATTAAAGCGCAAGCCTTTGAAAAGAATAAACAATTACAACATGCCTAATGTCAAAAAATTGAGGGAAATACTATGTCGAATCTAGAACACAATACTTTGGCTTATCCAAAACCGTATAGCCAGCGTCAGACACGATTACAATTCACCTGGTTAAATAGCATCTTTAAACGTTCGCTTGCATTAATTTTATTCTTTTTATTGTGGGAAATTCTACCGAGGATTGGCATCGTCAGTGCAGCATTTTTACCACCGATTTCCACGGTATTACACACCACATGGGAATTATACGCCAACGGACAATTAGCGACGCATATTTCGGTCAGTTTAACCCGCTCTTTAATTGGCTTTGCATTGGCACTCATGATTGCCATTCCAATGGGATTGATTTTAGGTTGGTATAAATTGGTGGCGGAAACTTTAAATCCTTTATTAGAGCTGTTTCGTAATACCACAGCTTTGGCCTTAATGCCGGTGTTTATCTTATTTTTAGGCATTGGTGAAGTCTCTAAAATTAGTTTGTTGGTTTATGCTTGCACTTGGCCAATTTTATTGAACACAATTTCTGGGGTACAAAATGTCGATCCGTTATTGATTAAATCGGCACGTACCATGGGGCTAAAACCGTATCAACTGTTTCGTAAAGTCATTTTACCTGCGGCAGTCCCAACCATTTTTGTGGGTATTCGTTTAGCGGGCGCTATTTCGGTATTGGCTTTGGTGGCGGTGGAAATGTTTGGTGCCAAAGCAGGTTTGGGTTATTTAATTATGTACTCGCAATTTAGTTTTGAAATTCCAGCGATGTTTGTCGGCATTTTAGTCATGACTTTGGTGGGTTTAAGTTTTAACTATGGTTTATTGGCCATTGAAAAGCACTTTACCGCATGGAAGAAAAATCCTGTGGAATAATAGACACGTTAAGCTAAAAAAGCCGATCATAGGATCGGCTTTTGCTCATCTAAGTGTAATTTAGGCAATTGTATAAATACCCATGCCACTAAAATAAAAATTAAAATAGCAAACACAGCCACTGAGGTCAGCACATTAAAATAGTCAATGATTAAACTAGACAGCAGAATTGGCCAAATTGTGCCTTGGTAAGCAATCAGTAAAAAGCTGGATAATACGCCGCTGTGTTGTTTTTTCACCAGTTTGCCAATAAAAAAATAAGCCGGATTTAAGCTGTAGCCATGCCCAAGGCCAATCAAAATGACACTAAGTGCTAAAAAACTGAACTGATGGGTGGCTTGGGCTAAAAACAAACATAAGCAACCTAAGCTTAAACCAATGCCACCTAATTTGAGACAGGTAATTTCGCGCCAAAATTTACTACTTAGCTGGGCTAAAAATGACACCAATAAAATTAAAGAAATCGCGCTACCCGTTAAAGTGGCAGAAGATTTGAGCGGCAATTCTTTTAAAAATGTACCGGCAAGCGCAGCATATAAACTAAATGCCGCAAAGCAGCAGGCTGATATGACCGCGCATACCCAAAATAAACGCCGATCATCTTGCAGAACGGGGGTACTCCATAAACTGATTTTACCGCTGTTATGGTTGGGTAAAGGCGCTTGAACAAAATAACAGGCGATTAACACCAGTAAAGATAAACTGGCAATGACTAAATAAGGCGTGATTAGCGGCGCAGCGAATTGATCTGCGAGCACGCCGCCTAAAATTGGGCCTAAACCAAAACCCACCACGGTAATCAGCGAGGATAATTTTCCTGCTTGATGTGGCTTAGAAAATGGATATTTATGTGCCAAACCAATCACAGTGGCGGTACATAGCAAGCCTGATGAAATGCCAATTAAAAAACGTGCCGCGCAGAGCTGCCAAATATCTGCGGAAAATGCCGAAAACACCAAACCTAAAATACTGGCGATTAAGCCACGCACCACTGTGCGCTTGTAGCCATAACGCCCAATCCAACCGTTTAAAAATAGTAAGGTAAACACCACGCCCAACATATAGGCAATAAAGGCATAGCCAATTTCACTGGTGCTGATCTGCCAAGCGGAAACATAAAGGGCGTAGAGTGGGCTGGCAAGTGCTGTACTAATCGCACCCAACACTAAGCAGAGTGCCAAGATCATATACTGGGCAAAGGAGGGAGAATCCTGCATAATTGGGCAAATTTAAAAATGAACATTGGGTCAATTTTATGTAAAAGTGAACCACTGGTCAATTTTATTGTACGAGATCTATTCAATGAAAAAACGTCGTCCATCTGTTGCTAAAACCACGGCTACACGGCAGCGCATTATTTTAGCTGCTTTAGCACAATTCAATGGCCATGGCTTTGCTGCCAGTAAAATCGCTGATATTGCCTTGGCGGCTGAGGTGGGCAAAGGGACAATTTATTCGTATTTTGCAACCAAAACGGCATTGCTTGAAGGTGTGATTGATTACTTAATTCAAGAGACATATCACCCAATTCAACACCATGAAATTACAGCTGAGATTTCAGTCAAAGATTTCATTCTACAAGAGATGTTGCTGGCTTTAGCCACTTTAGAGTCAGCAGGACGAGCGGATATTGCCCGCTTAATTTTAAAAGAAAGTAGCCAGTTTCATGAAATTCGCGAGCTGTACTACCATAAAATTTATTTACCCAACTTATTAGAAGTTGAAAAATTGCTGCGCTTAGCGATAGAACGTGGTGAACTGCAAAAACATATCGATGCAAAGCAACACGCATTATTGGTCATGGCACCGATTTGGATGGGTATACTGCATAATGGCATTTTAGCGCCTGAACAACCTGTTGATTTACAAGCGTTGTTTCAGGCGCAAATTCATGCTTTATTTGCTTAAAGTAAGCCATATTTAATTAAGCGTGTCCGTACCACATTGCGCGTTACACCTAATAGCCTTGCTGTATGCACCTGATTATATTGACAGTGTTGATAAGCCGAGCGAATAAATTGTCCTTCAAGTAAATCATTAATATTGGTATCGAGCTGATTGGCGGCTGCAAATAATTGCTCAAAGGTATGTTGTAATAAGACTTCGGCTTGGCTGGCGCTTTGAATTTCACTTGCTAATTTAAACGGGCTTAACACGGGTGCTTTGGCTTGTGATAGGCTAGAAAAACTAATGTTCTCTGGTTCAATCCAACCATTTTGGCTGACTAAAACCGCATGATGAATGGTATTTTCCAATTCACGAATATTGCCCGGCCAACGATGCTGTAACAACTTTTTGGCTGCTAAATCGCTAATTTTTAAGGGTGTGGCGTGTGGGTCAGTTTGATAACGCTCGACAAAAAATTTTGCCAAAGGTAGAATATCTTGGCGACGATCAGCAAGCTTAGGAATATTTAGCAAAGCTACATAAAGGCGATAAAAGAGGTCTTCGCGGAACCGCCCTTCACGCACGGCCTGTTCTAAATCAACATGCGTGGCAGCAATAATCCGTACGTTAATTGGAATTGGCTTTAAAGAACCGACACGTACAATTTCGCGTTCTTGCAAAATCCGTAGCAGTTTGACCTGCATACTTAAAGATAAATCACCAATTTCATCTAAAAATAAGGTACCGTTATGTGCTGCTTCAAACCAACCAATGCGGCTATTGACTGCACCGGTAAATGCGCCTTTTTCATGACCAAATAGTTCACTTTCCGCCAAACTTTCTGTTAAAGCCCCGCAATTGACCGCAATAAAAGGCCCATATTTACGATGGCTTAAGGCATGAATTTGCCGTGCCACCAACTCTTTACCAGTACCGGTTTCGCCAATAATTAAGGCATTGGCATCACTAGGCGCAATTTGTTGCATACGCGACAGTAAGGCTTGCGATAAAGGATCGACAAAAATATTGGCCCGTGCACGTACATGTTGTTTGGTTTGGCTGAGTGGATGTGTATATATCGACATATTGTTATCACTTGTAATTGTTAAATTGGCATTATCATCAATGAAAAATCAACAAACTTAAAATAATATATCGAGAAGAGATTATGCGCTTGTGAGATAAAATAAAAATGCACATGGTTATCTTAAAATAAGATAAATGTCTGCTATATAACTAAATAAAAAATCGAGATAACTTGCCGAATAAAAATTGATTATATTGAATCTACGCAATAGACATTAGAGAAAATAAATGACAATTACATCTGTTAACGTTCGTAACCAATTTAAAGGCATTGTACATGAAATCGTGACTGGACCTGTGGTCTCAGAAATTAACGTCGAAACCAAGGCTGGTATTTTTACTTCTATTATTAGTACCCGTTCAGTTGAAGATTTGGGCTTAAGCATTGGTTCTAAAGTGGTGGTGTTAATTAAATCCACTGAAGTTTCCTTAGCTAAATTGAGTACGAGCGCATAAAGGGGAGGGAATATGCTATGAGTGACTCGCTAGGCGCTGTCTCGATTCAAGCCTTGCATAAAAGCTATCCACAAAGTAGCAAAGGCCAGCTGAAAGTGTTAGAGCAGATTAACCTTGATATTCAAGCCGGTGAATTTATTAGTATTGTAGGCAGTAGTGGCTGTGGTAAATCTACGCTGCTGCGCTTATTGGTAGGACTTGAAACCGAATACCAAGGCCAAATTCAAATGGATGGACAGCTGATTCAGGGCACAAGTTTAAAACGCGGTATTGTGTTCCAAGATCATCGGCTCTTTCCTTGGCTGAGTGTGCAAGAAAATGTACGCGTAGCCTTACATAACAGTCAACTTTCGCGTAAACAAGAAGATGACATCATTGCTGAGCATTTGGATTTAGTGCGTTTAAGCAAGTTTAAAGACGCCTTTCCATCGCAACTGTCTGGGGGGATGAACCAACGTGTGGCAATTGCTAGAAGTTTAGTCAATCGTCCAAAAATTTTATTATTAGATGAACCTTTTGGTGCTTTGGATGCATTAACGCGACACAAGTTGCAAGATGAAATACAGCGTATTTGGCAGCATGAAAAAATAACCATGATTATGGTCACCCACGATGTGGATGAAGCGGTGTATTTAGCCGATCGCGTGGTCGTGATGCAACCGCATCCAGGGCGAATTAAACGCATTGTAAATATCAATGTGCCACATCCACGGCAGCGTGAAGATATACGCTTAATTAATCTAAAAAATGATATCTTGCTTGATTTTGCCGATGAAAGTATTGATATTGCTAAGATAGACAATAATCAATTTCATGATTTTAAATTTGCATGGTAATACTATATAAACCCGAATCATGGATAAGAAATTCAGTTGAAAAAAAAGATGACTGAGTTAATAAGAGAGTTACCACACACTTTTATTAACCAGCCATCCTATGTTCGAGTTTACAACTTTATTCTGCACAATTGAT
>NZ_PJRJ01000043.1 GCF_003711395.1 Acinetobacter sp. B51(2017) | reverse complement strand
GTGCTTTTTCTTCTGGTGCTGAGTCGATCGCAGCGTAGTCACGTGCTTCACCACCGAATTTCTTCGCACATACAGTTGCAATCGCAGCTGTTAAAGTTGTTTTACCATGGTCGACGTGACCAATTGTACCCACGTTAACGTGTGGTTTATTACGTTCAAACTTAGCCTTAGCCATGTTTATCTTCCTTTGTAGATTACTCATGCAGGATCACTGCATGAGCATTAGAATTTAACTATAAATTAGTTAGGTAAGTATAGTAATCGAAAGATTACTCGTCGTCACCTTTTTTACCGCCAGCTTGGAATTTAGCAATGATGCCTTCAGCCACGTTACGTGGAGTTTCAGCATATTTAGCAAATTCCATAGAATAAGTCGCACGACCTTGAGACATAGAACGCATATGAGTTGCGTAACCGAACATCTCAGCAAGTGGAACTTCTGCACGGATTGCTTTAGTACCACCAGGTAAATCGTCCATACCTTGAACCATACCACGACGACGGTTTAAGTCACCCATGATATCGCCCATGTAGTCTTCTGGAGTTTCTACTTCAACTTTCATGATTGGTTCAAGAAGGATAGGATCCGCTTTCATGAAACCATCACGGAAGGCATAAGAACCCGCCATTTTGAACGATAATTCATCAGAATCGACATCGTGGTAAGAACCGTCGAATAAAGTCGCTTTAATGCCAACTACTGGGTAGCCAGCTAAAACGCCGTTCTTCATACGTTCTTGAATACCTTTGTCAACCGCACCGAAGAATTCTTTAGGTACTACACCACCTACAACTTCTTCAGCGAATTCGTATTCTTTTTCTGATTCAGGATCAAGCGGTTCAAGACGTACATATACGTGACCGAATTTACCTTTACCACCAGTTTGACGAACGAATTTACCTTCTTGCTCAACCGATTTTTTAATCGTTTCACGGTAAGATACCATTGGTTTACCAATGTTCGCTTCAACACCGAATTCACGCTTCATACGGTCAACGATGATGTCAAGGTGAAGCTCACCCATACCAGCAATAATTGTTTGACCAGATTCTTCGTCAGTACGTACGCGGAACGATGGATCTTCTTTTGCCAAACGACCTAAAGCAACTGACATTTTTTCTTGGTCAGCTTTAGTTTTAGGTTCAACTGCAAGTGCAATTACTGGCTCTGGGAATTCCATACGCTCAAGTGTAATTACGTGGTTTTCATCACATAATGTATCACCAGTCGTTGTATCTTTAAGACCTACACACGCCGCGATGTCGCCCGCACGAATTTCTTCGATGTCATGACGGTCATTTGCGTGCATCTGTACGATACGACCAACACGTTCACGCTTCATTTTCACTGGGTTGTAGCATGGGCTACCTGCTTTAAGCACACCAGAGTAAACACGTACGAACGTTAAGTTACCAACGAATTTGTCGTTCATGATTTTGAACGCTAACGCAGCAAACGGTGCTTCATCAGACGCTTCACGAGAACCTTCAGTTTCGTCTTTGTCGTCTAAGATACCTTTAATTGCTTCAACGTCAGTTGGCGCAGGTAAGAATTCAATAACAGCATCCAACATACGTTGAACACCTTTGTTTTTGAACGCAGAACCACAAAGCATCGGTTGGATTTCGTTTAGCAATGTACGCGCACGAATACCAGCAACGATTTCTTCTTTGCTTAACTCACCTTCTTCTAGGTACTTGTCCATGAGTTCTTCTGATGCTTCCGCAGCAGCTTCAACCATGTTAGTACGCCATTCTTGAGCTAACTCAACTAGGTCCGCAGGGATCTCGCCATATTCGAACTTCATACCTTGAGACGCTTCGTCCCAGATAATCGCTTTCATTTCGATTAGGTCAACAACACCTTGGAAGTTTTCTTCAGCACCGATTGGCACAACGATTGGCACTGGGTTACCGCCAAGACGTGTTTTAACTTGTTCAACAGCACGGAAGAAGTTTGCACCAGTACGGTCCATTTTGTTAACGAACGCAATACGTGGAACTTTATATTTGTTTGCTTGACGCCATACAGTTTCAGACTGAGGTTGTACACCACCTACAGCACAGTAAACCATGCACGCACCGTCAAGAACACGCATAGAACGTTCAACTTCGATTGTGAAGTCTACGTGTCCCGGGGTGTCAATTACGTTAATACGGTGTTGTTCGAACTGGTTAGCCATACCTTTCCAGAAGCATGTTACTGCTGCTGAGGTAATAGTAATACCACGTTCTTGTTCTTGTTCCATCCAGTCCGTAGTTGCAGAACCTTCGTGAGTTTCACCTAACTTGTGGCTCTCACCTGTGTAGAACAAAATACGTTCAGACGTAGTTGTTTTACCAGCATCAATGTGCGCTGAGATACCAATGTTACGGTAACGAGAAATTGGGGTTTGACGAGCCATGATCTCTTGCATTCCTAAATTTTGTTGTTTAAAACAGGACGCTTTAAGCTGCTAGCAACTTAAAGCGTTTTGATGACAATCAGGTGAAATCCAAATCATCACCGTCCTGATAAGGGCCTGTTTTATTTGCTTAGAAACGGTAGTGAGAGAATGCTTTGTTGGCTTCAGCCATACGGTGCACATCATCACGTTTCTTAACTGCTGCGCCTTTACCTTCAGCTGCATCAAGCAACTCACCAGCAAGACGTAGAGCCATAGTTTTTTCAGAACGCTTAGCAGCAGCGTCTACTAACCAACGCATCGCTAGAGCAGTACGACGGGATGGGCGTACTTCCATAGGAACTTGGTATGTAGCACCACCAACACGGCGTGCTTTTACTTCGACCATAGGGCGAACTTTTTCAAGAGTAGTCTCGAAAAATTCAACTGGGTCTACTTTAGATTTTTCTTGAACGCGGTCTAAAGCACCGTAAACGATACTTTCAGCAATAGATTTTTTACCATCTTGCATTACGTGGTTCATGAATTTAGCGATTGTTTGGCTACTGAATTTTGGATCCGGAAGGATTTCACGAGCAGCGACTACGCGACGTCTTGGCATTTTAAACTACCTATAAATATGACACTTCAGGTTTATCCAGCATGAGTACAAAGTGTCATGTACAATTCGCTGGCCTTACTACACGTCGCTTGAATTTCACAAAATTAAATGCAGAAATCAGACAAGCGAGACGATAAAGGATTGCGGTTCTAGACCTTAAGAGCTAATTCTGAACGAATTATTTCTTAGGACGTTTAGTACCGTATTTAGAACGAGACTGGTTACGATCTTTAACACCAGCACAGTCTAAAGAACCACGAACGGTATGGTAACGTACACCTGGTAAGTCTTTAACACGACCACCACGGATAAGAACAACACTGTGCTCTTGTAGGTTATGGCCTTCACCACCGATGTAGCTAGAAACTTCGAAACCTGAAGTTAAGCGAACACGGCAAACTTTACGCATTGCTGAGTTAGGTTTTTTAGGTGTAGTTGTGTAAACACGTGTACAAACACCACGACGTTGTGGACAAGCCTTCAACGCAGGAACTTTAGATTTTTCAACTAAAGTTGTACGACCCTTACGGATCAACTGATTTGTTGTTGCCATTTGGCAATTCTCCCGTTAATAAAAAGCCCCAAAAAATGTACCACTTTTTGAGGGCATATAATTGTAAGATAAGATCGTCAAATGGTCAATATTAGCAAGTACAACAAAGCGCGTTTGCTCTACAAAAAAAATACAAAAAACTCAACAATAACCCTTTGCTCATCACTCTATTTAAAGCACAGGCTTAAGGCTTAATTACCCTATGCCTTGCAGTGCTAGCGCATTTTATTTTTGCTTTGGTTTGTCTGTTTGTGGCTCAAACTGATCTTCAGAAAATTGTTTAAAATCAAGGTCTTGTTTTAATGCAGGTTGTTGCGCTGGTACGTGATCATGCGATTCAACCAGTTGGTCAGCTAACTGTTTTAAATCCTCATGTACACGGTTTTCAACTGGTTGAGTATCTGTATCAGTGTGCTGTTTTTTCTGAATCTCGACTTTAGCAATAGTGGCATGATCAAATAATTCCACTGGCTGATTTAGCTTCAGCTCGCCCACCTGTTGCTTAGCTGCAAAATATTCACGCGATTTTTCATAAGCCGCAATAGGTGATAAGTTTAAATCTTGATGCTGTTGTATATACGCGCGTGCTTCTGAAAAAATGTCTTGAGCTTTTTGATTAACATCTTCCAGCAACTTCCAGCTATATGCCGCACTCACCGATGCGCCTGCTACAGGAGTTAACTTACTTAAAATACTCAGTTTAGGTAAATGATTTAACCATTCGAACTTGGCTTGTCCTTCGGCATCTTTGAGCCATTGCTTTAAAGTTTCGGCATCCTGATTGGTGCCTAATAATTGCTGTAATTGATTAAAATCATGCGTTTCTAAAGCACTTGATAGGGCTTTTAATGCCATGAGTAAGCTTTGTTTTTGCGCAATTAAACTTAAGTCAATTTGTTTGAAAATAAATTGTACCATGTCTTGCTCAGTGTCTTGATTTAACTCAAAACCATAGGCACGGCCAATTTGATAAATACTACGTAAAGACAATAATAAAGAAGCAGGTACATCAATGGCAGAACCCAATACGCCCGTAGCACCACTGAGCGCCCCTTGTGCCGAAGCCAGCCATTTATTTTGATTGGCCAACAATTCACTTAGGCGTTTTGAGCGATCTACATCTTGGGTAAGCTCTTCTAAATCTTTGACGCCTGCCTCATCTAAAATTTGATCCACCGCACTTAAACGTGAACCTAAATGATTTAACTGCTCAAATAAATACGCAGAAAATTTATCGCTTAAATCAGGTGCAACAAAACTGGTGACTTTATTCACGCTGGCATAATGACGACCGAGTAATTGTTGAGATAAATTAGGCAAGCTCGCCCCATCTTGCTCGATAGGATGGTCTTTTTCAGATTTTTTCTGATTTTGTCCTACTTTATTTAACACCTCAAGGCCTGAGTGACTGAGCTTTTTAGCCACTCCAAGCGCACTCTCGAACAATCCTTCGGCTTGATTATTTTTACTGTTCACGCTGATTTACCCCTCTGTGTAAATTTGAACTTTCTCGCTAAATACTAGGTGTAGTCTATGTTTATCTCAACTTGATTATGTATCTTTTGGTTAACTCATAACGTATTTGGTTGCAAAATAAATCACTCAACAACAGGCATAGGATTTGCCATAAGAAATCAAAAATCTTTCTGCTATCATGAACGCATTGAAAAACATAAGTATGCAGCATTTCTTGCCGCGTATACTTTACAAAATCACTATATAAAGGAACTGTAGATGAAGCGTGTTGTGATCACTGGTATGGGCATCAACTCATGCATCGGTAATACATTAGATGATGTGTTACATTCGTTACAAAACGGAATTTCTGGGACACGTTTTAACCAGACTTATGCAGATTTAAACTTTAAGAGTCATGTCAGTGCTGCAGCAGAACAAGACTTTGACAACATCGACCGTAAACTGAAACGTTTTATGGGCGTATGTGCCATGTATGCTTATAACTCAGCTTTGGCTGCGGTAGAACACGCAGGCTTAACAGCAGAACAGCTTGGTGGTAATCCACGCTACGGTATTGCAGGTGGTTCAGGTGGCGGCTCTACAGCATCTGTAATTGAAATGAACGAACTGCTAGAAAGTAAAGGTGCACGTAAAGTCGGTCCATTCTTTGTACCACGTAACATGACCAACACCATTACCGCAAATGTGGGTGTGGCATTTAAATTACAAGGTATTTCGCACACTATTACCAGTGCATGCGCAACTTCTGCTGATGCGATTGGTTATGCTTACAACATGATCCAGCTTGGCAAACAAGATTTAATGCTTGCAGGTGGCGGTGAAGAAGATCATTGGTCACAAAGCTTATTGTTTGATGCCATGGGTGCATTATGTTCTAAATACAATGACTCACCAGAAACTGCCTCACGTCCTTATTCAGCTGACCGTGATGGTTTTGTGATTGCTGGTGGTGGCGGTTTTGTGGTACTTGAATCACTAGAACATGCGCAAGCACGCGGTGCGAATATCTTAGCGGAAGTGGTAGGCTATGCTGCCAATGCCGATGGTGCGGATATGGTTGCACCAAGCGGTGAAGGTGCAACACGTTGTGTCCTAATGGCTTTAGAAGAAGCGAAACAACACGGCGTTGACAAAATTGACTATGTAAATACCCATGGTACCTCAACACCGGCAGGTGACGTGACAGAACTTCTTGCAATGGAGCGTGCATTTGGTGAAGGTAATGTGCCACCACTGAGCTCAACCAAATCGATGACAGGTCATAGCTTAGGTGCAGCGGGTGTACACGAAGCGATTTACTCTGTACTAATGATGCAAAATGACTTTATTGCCCCAAATATCAATGTCACTGAACTTGATGAAGGTGCAAAACCATTTGATATCGTACTTGAAAAACGTGACACAAAACTGAATACTGTAATGAGTAACAGTTTTGGTTTTGGCGGTGTAAACGCTTGTCTCGTTTTCAAAAAATGGGAAGGCTAATGCACCCTTAGGGTGATTTAATGGATGCTCCTTCTGATGCTTTCCTTTGGGTAAAAGCGTTACATATTATTGCCGTAGTATGCTGGTTTGCTGCTTTGTTTTATTTACCAAGGCTGTTTGTTTATCATGCGATGAGCGAAGATCAGACCAGCCACCAACGCTTTCAAATCATGGAACGCAAGCTGTATCGAGGGATTATGTGGCCAGCAATGTTGGCCACTTTAATTACAGCACACTTTTTAGTGGATTGGGGCGATGCCACACAGCATTATCATGCAGCGACATGGTTTTACCTCAAGGTCGGCTTAGTCGGCTTATTGGTGATTTATCATTTGGTCTGTGGCTATTACCGCAAAAAACTAATTGAGAATGCACACTATAAATCACATAAATTTTGGCGCTTCTTTAATGAGTTGCCGACGTTTATTTTATTTGCAGTTGTCATCTTAGTGGTGGTTAAACCGATCTTTTAAATCATTCAAAAAAAATCCCCGATACGTCGGGGATTTTTTTATGCCTTGATTACTGGGTTTTTAAAGCGGCTTTTTTAGCAGCCAATACACGTGGACGATACAATACGTAGTAAGTTACCGATAAAATCACCAGCCATAGTGGGCTTACTTTTAATGCATTAAAAGTATCAGGTTCTAAGCTTAAAATCACCAAAGCAAAGGCTAAGAAGATCAGTACGATATAACTCATCCACACCCCACCTGGCATCTTAAACTTAGATTGGGCATGTTGTTCTGGGCGTAACTTACGATAGCGTAAATAACACACCATAATCAGACTCCAAATACTAATAAATAAGATTACACACAGCGATGTTGCAAGAGTAAACGCTTCTAAGGTGTTCGGCACAAAATACTGTAAGGCAGCGCCTGCCATAATAAAGCTACAAGAAAAAAGCAAACCTTTAGCAGGTACGGCACGTTTGGATAAATGGGCTAAAGCCGCAGGTGCTTGTTGACCACGCGCTAAACCAAATAGCATACGACTGGTAGAAAATACCCCACTATTCATCGATGACATCACCGATGACAAGACCACCAAGTTCATAATTAAGGCCGCAGCACCAATTCCAGCATGCATAAATAAGCTCACAAATGGGCTTTGATCGGCTGGAATTTTTGCCCATGGCGTTACTGACATCACCACAAACAAAGATAAAACGTAGAATAAAATAATTCGCGTTGGAATAGCATTGACCGCTTTAGGGAGGTTCTTCTCAGGGTCTTTGGTCTCTGCAGCCATGGTACCCAACAACTCTACCCCCACAAAAGCAAACAATGCAATTTGGAAACCTGCTAAGAAACCATCTGTACCTTTGGGAAACATACCTCCCGACCATACATGACTAAAACTTGCCACACTGCCATCTGGCGCTTGGAACTGATTAAACACCATAAAGCCACCAATGCCAATTAAGCTTAAAATGGCTAGAATCTTAATTAAAGCAAACCAAAACTCAATTTCACCAAATAATTTCACAGTCAGAAGATTTAAGCCCAAAACCAACAATACACAGCCAACACTAATCATGGCTTGTTGCATAGGGCTAAACGCTGCGCCTTCGGGTAACCAAAAACTTAAGTAATTGATAATCGCAGCTAAGTCGGCAATACCGACCAGTACCCAACCCAGCCAATATGACCAACCAATATAATAGGCAGCTCCTGGACCAATCAGATCGCGTGCCATATCAATAAATGACTTGTAATGTAAATTTGCTAATAATATTTCTCCTAATGCACGCATTAAGAAAAAAAACATAAAGCCAATGATCATATAAATAAATAAAATTGAAGGCCCAGCTAAAGCAATGGTTTTACCCGAACCCATAAATAAACCCGTACCAATTGCACCGCCAATAGCAATGAGTTGTAGGTGTCGGTTCGAAAGTTTACGCTGCAATTCATCAGCAGGCGCATCATTATGTTGCATTGTTGTCATTGGATTGATGTCCTTATTACACTTATATTTAAAGCAAAATTACTGCTTAAATATTGAACTTTAAAAAACGTCCTGTTTCTTAAAACTTAAAGCACTAAAAAAAACTGCACAGTTAAAACTGTGCAGCAGTAATTGCAATTTCAATTTTCCAATCAGGATTGACCAGATCAGCTTGAATGGTGGCGCGAGCAGGTTTAGTACACCCATGCAACCACTCTTGCCAAATTTGATTAACCACTTGAAAATCGCTCAGATGTTTTAAAAATAACTGTGCAGATAATATTCGTGATTTATCACTTTCATTTTCATGTAATATTTTATCAATAGTGGTTAAGATTTCACGGGTTTGCCCTGCAACATCCTGTGCAGTATTTTTAGGCACTTGACCCGATAAATACACCACTTGATTAAAGACCGTCGCTGCACTCATAACTTGATTGCTGTCGAAGCGTTGAATATCCGTCATCTTGTTGTATATCCTTGTTAAATTTAAAGCACTTGCATCGGTACGCGGGCAGTCACGCCACACATCAACTCATAACCTAATGTGCCTGAAGCCGCTGCGACTTCATCAATACTTAATACTGTGCCTTGTGAAGATTGGCCCCATAGCACCACTTCACTGCCAATATTGGCCTGCGGATGTTGACTCAGATCGACCACCAGCATATCCATACTGACGCGCCCTAAAATCTGGCTGCGTTGAGAGTCAACCAATACGGGGGTACCTGTGGGTGAGATGCGTTGATAACCATCAGCATAGCCACAAGCCACCACGCCTATACGCATCTGACGCTCAGCAATAAATTGAGAGCCATAACCGACCGTTTCACCTTGCTCAATCTCTTGAATAGCAATAATTTCACTGCGCAGGCTCATGCTCGGCTTTAAATTCCAATCTTCAATGCTTTGCTTGGGGTAATTGGGGGAGCTGCCATAGAGCATAATCCCGCTACGCACAATATCGGATTGAATATGCTCTGAATGGCATAAAATTGCTGCGCTATTGCTGACCGAAGTTAAACCACCTAAAGCCTGAACAGTATTTTGAAAAACTAAGTATTGATGCTGAATGCCATCTTGGGAAAAACGCGGTCCATCGGCATCAGAAAAATGCGTCATATGGGTAATAGAGCGCACATTAGGGAAACCTTGTAGCTGCTCAAACACTGCACGATAGTCTTTTGCCTGAAAACCTAAACGGTTCATACCGCTGTTCATTTTTAAATACACATCAAACTGTGCCGCGGATTGCTGAGCAAAGGCAGCTAACCATGCAACTTGATGGGGACTATGCAAACTAAAACTTAAATCGAGTTCAGCACACAGCGCTAAGTCTTGCGGCTGAAAAACACCCTCTAGAAGTAGAATTTTGCCTTGCCAGCCTAACTGACGTAGGCGCTGTGCTTCAGCTAAATCAAGCAGTGCAAAACCATGTGCCTCGCGTAAAGCAGGATAAACCTGCTCAATGCCATGCCCATAAGCATTGGCTTTGACCACAGCAAACACCTGTGCCTGTGGTACGCGTTGTTTGGCGATCGTTAAATTATGCTGTAGTGCAGTTAAATGCACTACAGCTTGGATTGGACGTGGCATATTTTCTTCCCTGAAAATGTGTGTTTAAGCTGCGTAGCGTTGCAGTGATAATCCTTCTGTACTAATGTCTGGTTGATGATTCATCACTAAGTCGCTCACTAACTTGCCTGAACCACATGCCATGGTCCAACCTAAAGTGCCATGCCCAGTATTTAAAAACAGATTGCTAAAACGCGTCGCACCAATAATTGGTGTGCTGTCTGGGGTCATTGGGCGTAAACCTGTCCAGAAACTTGCCTCGCTTAAATTACCACCTGGGAACAACTGTTGTGTCACCATTTCTAATGTGCCACGACGATCTGTTTTTAACTCACGGTTAAAGCCACTCAACTCTGCCATACCACCGACCCGAATGCGTTGGTCAAAACGAGTAATGGCTATTTTATAGGTTTCATCTAATACCGTAGATTGGGGTGCAAAATTAGCATCAACAATTGGTACGGTCAGTGAATAACCCTTGACTGGATAAACAGGTAAATCAAGATCTAATGGTTTTAAGAAATCACGCGAATAACTACCAAAAGCCAAGACATAACGATCAGCTGTGATAACTTCACCATTGACCACCACGCCAGTGATTTCATCTCCTTGGGTCACTAAACGCTCAACATTTTGATTAAACTTAAATTGCACACCCATTTCTTTGGCTACATTGGCAAGTGCATTGGTAAATAGGTAGCAATCGCCTGTTTCATCATTCGGTAAATGTAAACCACCCACCAGTTTATCTTGTGCATATGCCAGTGCTGGCTCTACTTTAGCCAAGTCTGGACCTAATAGTAATTCATGCGGCACGCCACATTCTTCAAGCACAGCAATGTCACGTTGCACCATTTCAAGCTGCGCTTCATTACGAAATACTTGTAAGGTGCCTTTAGAACGATGTTCATAATGAATACCCGTGTCTTTACGTAATTCACGTAAACAATCACGGCTATATTCCGCCACACGAGTCATACGTTCTTTATTAATAGCATAGCTGGCAGGGTTACAGTTTTTGAGCATCTGTGCCATCCAATTCAGCTGCCACAAACTGCCATCTAAATTAATCGCTAAAGGTGCATGATGTTGGAACATCCATTTAACCGCTTTAAATGGAATCCCCGGTGCAGCCCAAGGGGTCGAATAGCCCGGTGAAATTTGTCCTGCATTACCAAAACTGGTTTCTTCCGCAGGCCCACTTTGACGATCTAAGACCGTGACTTCAGCTCCCTGCGCAGCAAGGTAATAGGCACTTGCCACACCAATTACACCACTTCCTAATACCAAAACGCGCATGACGCCACCCTCAAAATTCTTCTAGTTGATTCATCTAGTATATTGACGAATCAATAGTGAAATTCACTATTTTTTATGCTAAAAACTAGGTAAAAGGACAGTTCTTTGAAGTTTAAAAATGAATAACAGGAAAAATAAATGCGTGCATTAGATCGTATTGATCATCAAATTTTAGACATTCTGCAAAAAGAAGGTCGTATTGCCATTAGCGAGTTAGCAGCTCGCGTCAATTTATCCACCACGCCTTGTTCAGAGCGCGTCAAACGTTTAGAACGTGACGGTATTATTATGGGCTATCATGCTCGCCTAGACCCCAAATTGGTTGATCGTAATTTACTGGTATTTTTAGAAATTAAATTATCGGCAAAATCAGGTGATGTGTTTGATCAAGTGGCGCGTAATTTAAGTGCCCTACCTGAGGTTTTAGAATGCCATTTAATTTCAGGTGAGTTTGATTATTTGGTTAAAGCACGTCTCAAAGAAATGAGTGCCTATCGTCGTTTATTAGGTGATTTACTCAAACAATTACCCGCTTCGGCCTCTTCACATAGTTATGTGGTCATGGAAGAAGTCAAAGAAACCTTATATTTAGATCTACATTAAGGATCAGGCATGTTTAAGCAAGTATTATCCAGTTTTGGCATTCAGGGCGTACAAGTCGACACCCTGTTGCATAGTCCACACTTAGAGGTTGGGCAAGCCTTGCAAGGTGTAATTCATTTTAAAGGTGCCAGTAGCAATAAACGCATGAATGGCATTTATTTAGAACTGATGACACTGGTTGAAGTCGAAAGTGGCGAGCATGAAACACGCCAAGCGCAATGTATTGCCCGTTGGCCCATCAGCGGTGCTTTTGAGCTAGTAGCCGAGCAGGTACATCAATGCCCATTTAATATTCAACTGCCTTTTGAAACGCCAGTCACACAGCTCAATTGCTACGCCAATCACACCAAAGTATGGCTACATACTCATTTAGATATTGATTGGGCAGTAGATGCGCATGACGATGATGCCTTAGCCATTTATCCCAATGCAGCGATGCAAACTCTGATTACAGCTTTGCAACACTGTGGTTTAAGCTTATATTCAGCCGATGTAGAACGCGGTCAATTACGAGGTGGTCATTTCCAATCGAGTATTGGCTGTTATCAAGAACTAGAGTTTAGACCCACGGCATGGCTCAGTCATTTAAATGAGTTAGAAGTGTCTTTTGTCGCAACAGCAACACAAACGCATGTTCTGTTTGAAATTGACCGTAAACTCGGCCATGATCATTATCAAACTTTAAGCTTGCCGCATACTACCCTTGACGTCGGCAGCCTAGCGGCACATCTCAAACAATTATTGGCTTTATAATACATCTAGCAATTGTTTAAAGCCTTGAATGCGTGCTTTAGGCTTGGCTGCACTAATTTCTGTATCTGAGCCATAGCCGTATTCTACCGCTATGGTTTCAATACCATTGCGGCGTGCGCCTAAAATATCGTATTCACGATCGCCCACCATTAAGCATTCACTGGCTGTTAAATGTTGCTGCGCTAAAATATAGGCAATTAAATCACCTTTATTGGTGCGCTCACCACTGAGTTCACTGCCATAGATCACGCTAAAATACTGCGCTAAATGAAAATGCTGTAAAATTTGTTTGGCATAAATCGTCGGCTTGGCGGTGGCTAAAAATAGCTGATAACCACGCGCTTTAAGTTCAGCTAAAGTCTCCTTCACCTCAGGATAGACTTCATTTTCAAATAAACCCGTCACTGCAAAACGTTCCCGATAGCCCAACAAGGCCTGTTCTGCCAAATCATGGCTGACATCGACCTGTAAAATCTTCGCCAATGAGGCTTTTAGCGGCGGGCCAATGATCCAATCTAAATCTTCATGCAATGCAACTGGATGACCAATTTTATTTAAACCATAACGTGCCGAGGTGGTAATCCCCACTTTAGGATCCGTTAAGGTGCCATCCAAATCCAGTAAAATATTTTTAATCACCACACGCCCCGAACATCATAAAGTTGCCTATACTAACCCAATTTTAAATTGAAAGGACTGCCCCGTGCGCGCGACTGTACTTTGTTTTTCTGGTTTAGATCCTTCTGGTGGTGCAGGCTTGCAAGCAGATATTGAAGCCATTGGCGCCAGTGGTGCGCATGCTGCAATTGCCTGTACGGCTTTAACCATTCAAAACTCACAACAGGTGTTTGGTTTTGAAGCCACCTCAAAAGCATTATTGTTAGCCCAAGCCAATGCTGTGGTTGAAGATTTACCCATTACATGTATTAAATCAGGCATGTTAGGCACTACGGAAAATATTGCAGCCTTAGCGGAGTTTTTAGGTGAGCATCCTGATTATTTATATGTGCTAGATCCCGTATTGGTGGCCAATAGCGGCGGCTCGTTGGGTAATCAAGCGACTTTAGTCAAGGCCTTTGTTGAGCTTATTCCATTTGCAACCGTGTTGACCCCAAATACAGTCGAGCTACGTGCTTTAACAGGTGAGGATGATTTAGAACTTGCCACAGCAAAATTATTTGCTTTAGGTGCTAAAGCTGTTTTGGTCAAAGGTGGGCATGAAGACACGCCTGAATATATTCAAAACACTTTATATGTAGATGGTATACAAGTTGCGCAAAGTCGTTGCCCACGTTTAGAGGGTGAGTATCATGGTTCAGGTTGTTCACTGGCAAGCTATATTGCAGGTCGTTTAGCCCAAGGAATTGAACTAAAACATGCAGTACAACAAGCTGAAGAATGGCTGTTTGGTGTACTGCAAAATGCTGAAATTCCTGTCGCTGGTGGTCAACGCATTCCAAAGCGTTTTTAACACAACAGCCCGTCTACGACGGGCTTTTTTTAAGGATTAAATTTATGTTCCAACTTTTTAATATTTGATCGTTCGTTGAATTCATCAGTTCGTTGTTAAAATAAATATCTACGTAAGTTCTTCTAACTTTGGAGGTAATCGAGCAAACCAATTTAAATTAGACCTCTTGCGAAAGTAAAAATCACCTCCATATAAATTTCATGAGATATCAGAAATTAAACCGTTTTTCAGATTCTGAATTCAAACGCTTGGTTGGCGTACCTCGACAAGTTTTTACTGAAAT
>NZ_PJRJ01000042.1 GCF_003711395.1 Acinetobacter sp. B51(2017) | reverse complement strand
TTGAGAAAAAGTACAATAAACTGATTGGAAAAATACGAGTTGTGATCGAACACATCAATAGTCAATTGAAAACATTTAGAATATTAAGTGAACGCTATCGAAATAGACGGAAAAGATTCGGTTTACGTATTAACTTAATTGCTGCACTGGTAAACCGAATAAACTTGCAATAACCACTTTCGCAAGAGGTCTATTATTTATTCATCTTGAGAACATACTAGTAAGCAAACGTATATTAGAGCATTTCTATGTCTCACTCTATCATCTTCTAAGAAATATTTAGATATTATTCAATACAAAACTCAACCACTCATCAAAATTTTCTTTTTCATAAAAATTCTCTTTATTCCCTAAATCATATACAAAAACTTTAGGGTCACCGCTATGATCTGTTAAATCAAAGCATGCGGCCCAATCTCCATCTCGGGCAAAATCAAGTAAATTTCTTTTTCCAGTTAATATATAGTAAATATTTGTAATTTCTTCTAAAGGTTTTTCTGCATCAGAAAACCACCAAGAAAAATAAGGTATCGAATTTATATGCTCCAAATCTAATGACAACTTCAAATAACTATCCGGATATTTAAATCCAACTGGTAGTTCTTTCTGTGAATATGGTTTAAAACTAATTTGTTTCATTCTATATTACCGTCTATATAATCTTAAATAAATATTGATATTAATAACTAATTTATTTATTTTTTTACTATTTTAGGATCATAGAGACTCCCATAAGGAAATTGTATTGACCATCCGTCAGGTGTCCCTTTTTGAGTTTCTTGTCTAGAAATTCGTAATTTAATAGCATCACCCCATGTATTTGGTGTGACGCCATTTGATTTAAAACGCATTTTTTCTGCGGAATTTAAGGGTGTATTAAAATCTCTAATCTTTGCCTGAACATTTACTCCAGCTTCACGTGCAGCCAAAATACGTGTGTTATCCATACTCGTAGCTGTACCATTTGGCATGATTACAATATCAACAGGGTCGCCATTCCATCCATCCTTTTGCATGCTTTTAACCATACTCTCATAATTATAATGTTGTCCTCCTTTCTGATAAGAAACAGTGGCTTGAGAAAACGAAAGTTTCGTTGGGTCTAAAGAAATTGTTTTCCCATAATTAAATGCTTCTGTAATTGAATCATTATCTCGATAAAAATTATTAGTAATTGTAGCAGCAGTCTTAGAGCCATATTTTTTCCCAATATTTTCAATTGCTTCTTCGGTTAATTTAATAGGGCCATTTAAAGTCTTAGAAAAACCTAGACCAAGCATTGCAACTTTAGCTTCTTGTATTTCCTTTGGAGTCAAATGCTCCTTAGTTATTGGGTCATATTCTGCACCCATTGCAGCTGCTAACTGCCTTATTGTTAAATCATTAATAACCAGTAGAGTTTTTTCACCCAAAGTTTTTTCAGGTATTGGACAGATATATCCTGTTGGACAAGACCATTTTTCTTTTTTATTTTCTTTAACTACCTTTCCATAATTCTCATCAATAATCGAAAAACCATTATTCTCCACTGCATTCTGTCCAATCACACCTGCCAATTGCGCGTTGTAACTCGAGTCTCCTACCGCTCCACCTATCACTGCGCCAATACCTGCTGTTAAATCTCTGATTTGCGCTTTCTCAATTTCTGATAGTAAGTTCGCTTGGAACTCGCCATTTACAGAGTACTTAGGATCATCTTTATATTTTTCTGCGAGTTGGTTGGTTAAGTAGTTTGCTGCCGCTTCACTCGCAACTGCTGCACTTCCGCCTGCCGTTGGGTCACCACCGTTAATGTAGGCGAGGGTTGCACCCAATATCGCATGAGATACTAACTGTGCTGCGGTGTTCTTATCCGTGCCATGACCAAACTGGCCTCCAATCACCTGAGCTGCATACGGTGCTAGGGTATTGGTCACCACTTGTAAGTCGGTTTGTCCACCCAACGCTGCTGTAATCGCTGTAGTCACTGCATTCAATGCTCGACTGCTATTACCACCCATGCCCCATGTTTGTGCTTGGTCTGCTGCGTCTTTGTATGCTGGTAAAGCATTTTTCAGCAGATTTTGTTTTGTTACATAATCCTCTGTACTGTTATATTCAGCCCACTTTTCTCCACCTTCTGCTTTTAACTTGTCAATTGCTTGAGCTTCTGCTGCTTGCTTTTGTGCTTCTGCTTCGGCTTGTTTGTTCTGGCTATAGGTACGTGTTGCTGCAACAATCGTTGACGTTGCATCTGAAACAATCTTTTGCTTGTCTAAGATCGCCTGTAAGTCGGGAACTTCAGCTATTTGTTGGTTCGCGGTATTGATATCGCTATGGATACCCTGTTCTTTAACTGTAGTATCTTTGCCACCAATATTAATATTGCCTTCGCTGATCGTGGCATAGGTCGTGCTGCTGTCACTGTCTTTATCTTGCTGCGGCAAGGTCGGACTGAATGTGGTGCTGTCTCTCCAATTCACATTGTTGGTGTATTCTGCACTTGTGCTGTCTTTGCCTTTCTCCTCACCAAAGCGTGTGCCGCCAGACAGAGCCAGTGTCGTTGCATTATGGCTGCTTTCATTTTCGATGTTGCTGAATTTTAGACTGTTTGCAGTGAGATCATTATTTTCTTTTGAAGCGGTAGAGGCAATTGCGCCGCCTTGCAAATCAACATGGTCTGCTTTGACATGGTAGCCGCCATCCCCTGCAAATAAGCCACTTTGTTGCTTAACACTCTTAGAATTACCTTTCGCGCTTGAGTTATTAAAATTACCCGATGCATCCCATGCTGTGCCTGCCGAGACTTGCACACGTGCACCTACACCCATTTGTTTGCTATTTTGCTCTAAGGTATCTTGTTGGCTAATGATGTTTAAGTTTCCGCCCACATCTGCATCTATGCGGTTGGCCGTAGCTTGTGCGCCTTTCAGCGTAGTATCGCCTTGACTCTTGATGCTGATTTTATCTGCATTGAGTGTCGTGTTGTTATGTGTGGTGCTTTCTAAGTGATTGCTGCCTTTGCCATAACCTGCCTCTGCATAAACATATACGCCTGTTTGCGCGCCTACCGATACACCCACACCTACTTGTGCACCTGCATTACTGTTCTTGCCATCTGCATATTCTTTGCTTTGTCCAGATTCAAGTAAGATGTCTTTGGCTGCATCCAGACTAATTTTATCTTTGGCATTTACTTGCGTATTTTTAAGGTGAATGTCTCCCTCTGTACTGGTCAGGTTAATGTTGCCGCCTGCATTAAGTACATTGCCTTGTGATGTTGAATAACTGTTGTCTTGGTTGTTCTTGCTGGTGCTAAAGCCTACGCCTGCTTCAGCTTTAAACAATGCCGCTTTTGAGGTCACAGCATCCGAATTTTGTGCAAGTGCAGCAATGTCTTTTTGTACATTATTAATCGTATTGGCTGTTTGGTAGGCTTGAGCTCCTGCTGCAAGGCCTTGCAGGGCCTTCGTGCGGTCATCAGCTTTACTCTTTCCGGCATTATCGACTGCATTGATTAAATCAATGAGTGGCGATGTAATTCGGCTAAATACACCTACTTTGAGGTCTTTGCTCGATTGGCTGTCACTGCCTGTATTCTGGTCATCGACGATGCTGATGTTTTTTGCGGTAATGTTGATATCTTTACCT
Source organism: Acinetobacter sp. B51(2017) (assembly GCF_003711395.1). Classification (GTDB taxonomy): domain Bacteria; phylum Pseudomonadota; class Gammaproteobacteria; order Pseudomonadales; family Moraxellaceae; genus Acinetobacter. The sequence goes on along the minus strand of NZ_PJRJ01000042.1, from coordinate 11,532 downwards.
GCAACGACATCGGCTACTTTTTGGTTATAGTTGTTACCAGCATTGATGTTGACACTACCATTTAAACTGCCCACTTGGCTACGTTCTTGGCTAACACGTTCATTATTCGCCTTGTTTTGGTTTGCCATGTAACCATCAAAGCGTTCTGTATCTGAGATTTGTGCACTTCCCCAGCCTTTGCCCTTTTTATCTTCGCTTTGGTTAAAGCTGTTTTGCGCTGATTTGATGTTTACGTCTTTGCCCGCATTCAGGACAAGGTCATTTGTAGAGACCACTTTACTGCCCACAATATTAATATTGCCATCATCGGCTTTTATTGTGGTTTTGCCGCCTACAGAAAGTTCTGTACCTACACTTTGTACCAAACCACCATTGGCTTTTTCTTTGTCATTATAAACACCAAGCGGGGCTATATGGTCTCGGTTATCAATACTAAAGCCTTTACGTTTAGAGTCCGCGGTTTGGCTTTCAGTATTTTGGGTTGCTAACAAGTCAACATTGTTTTTGGCATGTAGCAATGCATCGCCTTCGGCCGAGATTTTCGCGCCTTGACTACGGATATCACCCTCTGTGGCAATAATATTTAAATTCCCGCCAGCTTTGACTTCTGTACCTACAGATTGAGTTGAACTCGTATCTTTAGTTTTGCTGGTTTTTTGGTTATGTGCTTGGAAGACAACAGGTGTAGTTGCTGCCATTGTCGCTTTACGCACAGTTTCTGCGCTGGACATGATTTTGCCAACTGCACTGTCCGAGAAGTCATTATTGTCTTGGCTCTTTTTCGCAGAGGCCGCTGCTGCCGCTACACCGCTATAGGTGAAGCCAATCGAGATACCTGAACTCTTACTCTCAAATTTAGATTGAGTGTCCTGCTGAACATCCGCAGCATCAAGGTGGACATTTTTACCTATCAGGTTGATGTCTTTACCTGCTTCTATGATTGAAGCTTCTGCAGTCAAATCTTTACCTGCAATAATGTTGGTATTTCCATTTACACTACTCACTAAGCTTTGTGTGAGCGATGTCGATTGAGATTTGTCATCTTGTTTTATATTTGACTTTCCATAGCCAACACTTGCTACGCCATCTGAGAAACTTGCACTTAACCCAGATTTTTTAATACTGTATTCTGCTTCATTCGCATACTGGTTTTCTGCAGCACTGATCTTAATTTTTTCTTTCGCTTGAATTTGAGTCAGCTCATCTGAAACGACATTACTGCCTCGGATATCAAGATTATTGGCATCTAAAATGACATTTTTACCATCTAAAGTACTAACAATCGCTTCATTACTCATGTTGCGCACATGACTTTGACTTAACTTCGTACTTAATATGCCTTTCTCTTTAACTTTAAATGCTTGCTCTGTATCCGATAACTTTCTGCCTTCTGAAATATCAATATCTTGCTGGGCTGATAGGATAGTCGAACCTTGCTCACTGGAAATTTGTGAACCTTTCACCGTGATATTTTCAGCTTGTAGGCGTGTGTCGCCGGCGCTCTGAAGCACGGAGCCAATATCTTCCTGCTTTTTCTCATAATTAAAATTATCTTTATTTGCATAACCCTTATTGTTAATGCCCGTCTGAATTGCCCCAATGGTTAAATCGCCTTGGCTTTGGATAGACGTTTGACCATTGGCATTCTGAATTTCCGAACCCACTAATTTGGCATCACCACCCACACGGATTGTAATGGTTTGGGTTAAGTTTTCAGTATCTGTAGATACTTGATTCAATGGTGTTTTAGTATAAATTCCAGCTACACGGTCTATGCCTATATACGTAAAGGCACTCTCACCGACTATATTTTGACTGTTTTGAATTGAACTGCTTAAGTTAAAGTTCCCGCCAACATTTAAATCTGCTGTTTTTTCTGCTTGAATCTGTCCACCGACAATATTTAAATCTTTTTGAGTTGTAATCCCGACTTGATTTGCCTGAATTCGGCCATTCATCAACTCAACATTATCCGCATTTAAAACAACTGCTTGACGACCTGCAATCGTCCCTGAATTAAATACATTTCCTTGTACTTTTAAATTGATTGAGTTTGCAGATATTAGCGTTCCATCAGGTTTTAAATCCCCCTCTCGGGCTTTGACATAAACTTGCGGCACTAGTGTTTTAGCTGTGCTTCCATCTGCAAGTTTTACCGTTTTCTCTTCTAGCCAGACAATATCACTGGTCAACTGAGCAACCTGTGCTTCTGAGAGTGCAACCCCTACACGTAATCCATACTGTTTAGCAAATGATAATCCATTGTTCATCAAAGCTTTGTATTGCTCTTCATCGGAACCGTAACCTTCTAAGAAACGGAAACCTGTGAGCTGAGCAACTTGATCTTGTACTAAACGCTGTTCATAAAAACCATCACCAATTCGCTTTTGTTGCATGGCTGGATCAAGCCCGAGCGCATCCAACATATAGTCTGATGAAAGCCATTTTTTATAATTGGCAAATGCTGGATCAGTCTCAATAATATATTGCGCTTGGCTGTCTTTTGCCGTGATATATAATGCATTGCTAGGCAGGGTCAAATGATCTTGTTCGACTGTTCGGATGCTCACATCTTGGCTTTCAGGCTGCTGGCTGGTCAATGGCCCCGTCACCACTGTATTTGCCGCATCAATATTGCGTTGTACCGTTTGGGTATTCAGCTGTTCAGTCGGATCAATATTGCCCTGACTTTGCGTATATTCTTTAACCTCTCCCAGTTTAACTGGTAAAACTGCAGCAACTGGGGCTGGCTGATAAGTTACTTCATCCCCCCATTTATTGCGATGCTCTGTCCCTTTTGAATTCCAGCCCACTGTATGTGATTGACTAAATCCGCCTGGCGCAACCGTATCTACACGATGCAAATCGGTGTTGTTATTATTAATTTTATCCAATCCGCTGGTAATCGCTAAACCAACCAGCACTTGGCTATCTTTATTATTAAATGAAGTATCAGCATCAAAGCCAAGATTCCCTCCAGCGATGATTTGAGCTGGACTCGTCGTCTGAACTTCTTCCTCACTATGGATATTGGTATAAATATAGTGTGTCCAATCCTCACCTATTTCTTTTGTAGCTTCACCGCCTTCAACCGCGGGTACCCATAGTACCGCATCATCAGCATCACCGCTATCTGTAAGCTTAATGACTTTCGAATCCCAACGCTGCCCATTTTTTTCATATTCAGTTATTTTTTCTCGGGACTTTTCAATCAGTTCAATCACCAAATTTTCATTGGTATTTTGAATCTCTTTGGCACCTAAATACATATCTCCAAGTGATTCAATTCTCGCACTGCCATTATAAATTTGATCCGCACTGCCTTGGGCTTTCAGATTTAGATCTAAACTGCCGCCGATATTTAAATCGCCTGCGCTAAAGATCCAAGCATTGTCTTGTGCTTTCTCCTTTACAGCCCCGCCTGACTGGTTATTAAGCGCTTTCACGCCTAAATCCATGTCTCCGCGTGAGGCAATCACAGCCCCTATACCAGCAGCATTTGATTTGTTGTCTAAGGTATCTGCTTGAATCGCCACATGGCTGCCATAAATACGGGCTCCATCATTCCACACCTGATTGGCTTGGATATGGGTGAGTTCACCATTGATTAAGCCTTGGTTATGAACTGTATCTTGTGCGGTTAAATGCGTATCATGTGCTGAAAGACTCGCGCCTGTTTCATTGCGGATATTTTTCGCGCTTACTTGTAGTTTTTGACCCGCGCTTAGTTCAGACTGATTCACGAAATCATTTTCAGTATTTAGCTTCAATGTCCCATTCGCTAAGATTTGGTCATCTTTGGTATGGGTGTAGCCTTGTTTCAGATCAATATCAATATTGCCTTCACTGATGATTTCCCCCTGATTCATCAGTTCATTCGCTTTGAGATTCAATTGGTTTTTCGCCAACAGTTCTCCACCTGCATTATTGACGCTGAGTGTTTTATTTGATGTGCCAATATTTAAAGCATTGAGGCTGCTCAGCATGCCTAACTGATTATTCAGCTGCTCGCTTAGGTTTAAATTGGCTTGATCCGTCGCACGAATCACGCCAGATTGGTTATTCAATTCGGCTGCAGTAATCTCAATATTTTTTGCATCAAAACCGCCAATCACGGCTGCATCTTTGGTTTGCGCATTGAATACTTGATTGGCTGCTGCAGTCAGTTTTTCGCCTGCAGCAATATGGCTTCCTGCTCCACTGTTATTAATCGTGTCTGCATTCAAATGAACATTTTGCTGGGCTTGGATTTGTCCAGCGGTGTTATCAATTCGTCCGCCCGCTGATTGCTGCTGGATGTTTAAATCGGTTTGGCTGCTGATTTGACCGGCATTGTTATTTAGGTTCTGTGTGCTTATTTGCGCTGAACCACCAGAGGCAATATAACCCTTGCTATTATCAAGCTGGCTCACATGGGCAAGGTCTAAACTGCCTTGGCTGAGTATGCCTGCGGTACTGCCCGAATCCTTATTGATTAAGACATTGTTGTTGGTATCAATTTCAACCGACTGCTTCCCTTGGATGAGACCCGCTTGGTTATTTAATAGGCCTGTATTTAATTCAACCACATTGGCGATCATTTTTCCGCTTTGATTGTTCAAGGCATTGAACTGCGTATTGATCTTGAGCGCTTGTTCAGCTGCAATTTGCCCATTGCTATTGTCTACATCAGCAGCCTCAATTTGCACATTTTTTGCAGCGTAGATATTGCCCTGCTGGTTTAAGAGCTGTTGTGCTGTAAGCTTAAGATTCTGCGCTAAAATTTCACCTTCGGCATTATTTAAATGGTCCGTATTCAGGACCGCATCGCTCTCAGCAGAAGCAATAATGCCTTTACTATTATTAAGCTGTGAAGCATCAATATTTAATTGCTGCCCCGCGACAATTTGGCCTTGGCTATTCTCAAGCCCCGCCGCTTTTAAGCTAAGATTCTTGCTGCTTTGCAATCGTCCTAATGTATTGTTCACTTGCACCGCATTAAGATCAAAGCTTTCGCCTGCAATCATGGAACCTTTTTGGTTATCCACATTGTGTGCAGTGATATTCACCACTTGAGCAATGAGTTGACCGTTTTGGTTTTCAAAGCTTTGTCCATTGAACTGCAATTCAGGAAGCTGAATTGCACCGCTATTATTTATAATGCTGCCCTCTACCTTCAGGCCAATATCCGCATTATTTAAAATTTGTCCTGACACATTATGAATGTCTTGGACAATTTGAATTTGACCGGCATCAAATGTTTTTAGCGTTAAATCAACAGGTTCAACCACCGTAATTAAACTGCTGTCTTGTGCAGATGAGTTTTGTTCTGGGTTTGTGATAGGTGGTGCTGTTGTATCTGTTTGATTGCCTGGGGTATTATTTTTCGACGCTTGCCCAATCACACCTTGACTATTATCTAATTTTTTAGCTGTGAGATTCAGCTCTTGCTGTCCCGTTTGCTGTATTTGACCTTTAGCATTACTTAAGTTCTGCGCGCTAAGATCAATCCGTCCCGCATTCATTACTCCAGTATCGTTATTGATCTTAACCTGAGCATTGAGTTTGAGTTCATCACTGGTCGCAATTAATCCGCTATTCTGAATGTCTGCCGCATCTACTTGAATTTTGCTTTTTGTGCTGCTGATATTGCCGCTGTTCACCACATTATGCGCTTGAATGGCAATCTGATCTTTATTCGCAACGATGTTGCCTGTATTGACTAAATCACCATTGGCATTCAAGGTCAGCTGATTTTCAGTGGCATTGATCGAGCCTGCATTACGCACACCCAAGCCAGCCTCTGTACCCACCAAAAATATCTTGCCTGCATACATGCCGCCCAGCTGTGCAACATCCAGCGCGAAATCAGGCTTTGCAGTCTGTACAGAAGACTGACCATTGACTGCGTTAGCTTTAGGCGCAGTTTGGTCTTTGACATCAATATCATTTTGGCCCAGCACCGTAGTCAGCTCATTGGCATACAGACCAGCGTTGACATTCAAGGCACGTGCGTAAATATCGGTGTACGGCGTTAAGCTGCCATTAAGGCCTTTGCCTTCAATCGTCACCTGTCCATCACGTACACGGAATGATTCTAAATACCCCTGATTCACCACGGCTTGGCCCGCTGCCAAGCTGAAACGGTCAGCATTAATTACGCCGCAGCCGTCACAGACCAACCCCGATGGATTGGCAATCACCACTTGTGCAGACTTACCCGCAACCTCTAAATAACCTTTCAGCTGGCTCGGATTGCTGCTGTTCACTTCATTTAAAATAACTTTGGCTTCGCCTTTTCCAAGCCATGGGTTGCCCTGCACCCATCCGCCCAGTTGGGTCTGCACATTATTGCGCGAGTTGTTTAATATCGCGCCTTCTTGTCCGACATCAAACTGTGTATAGGTATTGCGTGAAACCCCGCCAGCACTTGGCGTTTGAATATTCACTTGAGTGAGGCCATTGCTGCTGTTCAGAACAGTCGCCTGCTGTGAGCTCGGTGCTGATTTGTCGGCAATAATTTGTGTATTCGCCATACTACTGAGCGGTAAAGTATAAACTACAGCACCGAGTAAGCTAACTACAGCAAAATTCAAGGGGTTTAATTTTTTATAAATACTTAGAATCAAGGACGCTGTTTGCTCTGAATCACTATCACCGGTAGCAGTAGTTTGTCCGGCAGCTTTAGTTTTACTTTTTACAATTTCTGCAACTGCGATAAACATGCTCCGAGCTTCGCTAAAAATAATGCGATAGTGATTCTTATTCATGATGGTATGCCTTATTTCTTAATATTCAATTGTGTTGAGATTCATTGAGTCAATGCTTTTTAGCTAAAATAGGATGTTGCCTAATCCAAGCATCAGCTGCCGTTTTTTCAACTAATTTCCCATGAAAATTCATGACTTTGAGTCCATGAATATCACCTTTGTGATATAACGCTCTAAGACATTGTTGTGGGAATAAGTAATTTTCAATTATCCGTTTCATTAATTTGCTGTGTCCATGCGGCGCGAACCAATGAATCAGCCACATGCGGTCCCCGCTATCCCAATTTGGATGTGTATATATCCAACGCTCAGAATGAACGTATTCAGCCTCTTGATTTTCATCAAGATTTGCCCATGAGATATAGCCCAATGGCTGAGAGTTTTGACTTAAAAGTGCAAATTGACGGCTTTTAATGGTTGGTATTACCTGTAAGCCCATATCTGAAACGGATAAATGTGTACAGTTTTCAGAGACAAACCATAGCCAAGTTATTGCACCTAACACTTCAGCTTCATTCCATTGCTCCGCGGGAAAAAGCGCCGGCGAAATAACATCTACATTTTCAAATTTCATCTGAATAAACCAATTTCTAACTCAGTCATGTATTGATTCAATACATCCAGTTTAGGCTAAAGCCTGTAGTATAATCATCAGTATTAAAGCCATCTGGCTTTTTCAAAGGTGCTCCAACGAAAACGTCATAGCTGACTGATTTTAACATTTGGCCGCGCAAGCCCAAGACAGCGCCCATTAAGCTAGTCCCCACTAAAGGATTCGGTTCACGTGTGGTTTGTCCCCCCACTTCGCCATAGTCTATGCCTGCATACCATTGCATCGGCAATTTGAACATTGAGCCGCTTAATTCGTTACGCACTAAAAAGCCGTTACCTGCCATTAAGGTCTGCTCACCGTCAAATCCACGCACCGTATAGCGGTTGCCAATGGAAAAACGGTCTTGCGGCGTCAGCGGTTTTTGGCTATGCTGCATGCGCCATTCGGCTAAATACTGCAGGTTTTGCTTGCCTACTTTGAACGGCACTTGCAGGCTGGTATTGGCTTGCCAAATACCCACATGCGTATAGGCTTCACCAAATTCTTCTTCTGGCGCTTCCATCGCTGAAAATGCGCCCGTACCACGTTTATAGGTCACAGCCCCATTGAGCGTTGCGTTAGCCAAATATTCGGTATGCGCCAAACTGGCTTGCCAGCCCGCTGTTTTTCGGCGCTGTACCTCCACTTCCACATCCTCGATATAGTTTTTAGATTCACGCGCCCAACCACCAACAGAAGCCGTAGTTTTACGGTGTGCATCGCGGTAAATCACACGCGATAAGTCTGCGCTGAACAGCCTGCTTCTTCCGCTGTATTCATAGCTTTGATTAGCGCCTGCCACAGTCTGGTGATAATCTGACTGGCTTAAGCTTGTGCTGAGCAGCCAATATTTCATTGGAATGCTATAACTGAGGTAGTAGCCATCTGTGCCGCGCTTTCCTGAATCACCACCACCTAAATCATGATTATAGCTAGCAAAAAACAGATCATTTGCAGTAAAAAGATGGTCTAAAGACAGTGTTGCTGTGCCCTGATATTTACCTGTCGATTCTGAACCGGCGTCGTCAATACCTAAGTGAATGCGGTATAGCTTTGACTGTTGCCAAGCCAACTCCAAGTCGCTGTAGCCTGGTTGGTTACGCTGGGCAGATGGATAAATTTTAAAATCGGCTTCTACCGTGGGTACACGCTTGAAATTTTCCAAGCCCTGTTCAATATCGCGGATATTTAAAATATCGCCAGATTTGACCGGCAGTGCATTGAATTTATGCGCGCGTTTTGAGGTACCTTCGGCAAATTGAATTTGATCGACTTTACCTGCAATCACCTGCAGCTGAATTTCACCTGAAGCAATATTCTGCTGCGGTAACATTACACGGGTGGTGACATAACCGCGGCTAATGATTCGGTTTTGAATCAGATCCAACGCCTGATTTAGGCCTTGCACACCAATGCAACGGCCAATTAAATTGTGTTCGCCTTGAATGACCGGACGCATGGCAAAGGTAAATTCACGGGCATTTTTCCCCGTTAAAATAAATTTTTTAATTTCAAAACAGAGGTCTTCACTGTTGGATTGTAAGTATCGTAGCTGCGGCTCTTCTTGTAATCCTTTTTCCAGACCTGTTTGCACACTGGCAGTAGGCTGAAGCTGCTTTTCCAATGCTTGGTCGCGTTGTAGTTGACGGTTAAATTGATCTGCAACAACAGACTCAGGTAAAGGCTCATTAGCAAATATAGATGAACTATATGAACATATAAAAAATAAGCCCAAAATCCTTTTTTTAAACTTTAAATTCAACATTAAAATTCTAAGTATTTATGATCGATATCCACTTTTATTATGTCAAAACCAAGAAAAAAATGAATGACATTTTTAATCAAACAAGTAAGACATAGGCATAATGTTGGTATTTTAAGCAAAAATACCTAAATTAATCTTTTAATATTAATTACTTATATCACATAAACATAATCTAAAAGTAAAATTTAACTACACTAAACAATAAGAAATTATAAAGAATCTGATATATAAAACACATATTTATTAAATAATGCGTGAATTGTCAACTTTTTAATTCATTAATAATTAACCTGAATTATGACTAAGAAATTTAGGTAGTGCTCAAAATCGACGTATTTTTGTAAAACGGCTATCAAATAAACCTAAGTAAATCCACCCAAAGTGATTATGGAAACCATTACTTAACTTTGTACACACTACCAATCACCCAACATCTTTAAAAGATGTTCACAATAAAAGCAGCAATATACCATTCCATTGGGAAGACTATGGTCGCTCTAGTGTGCTAAAACCTAAAATAAAACACACAGAAAAGCAAAAATAGTTAATTATAGGTACCTATCTTTAAAGAAGTAGCTTACGGGGCATACAAAGCTTATTTTGGGGTGGCACCTGAAACACTGATCGGATGGATAAAAAAGTAACTCATCAAAGACTACGTGACGATTTGCTGGGGGCTGATCCAATAAATGTTCTAGAAATGGATGAACTATAGAACTTTGTAAAAACCCGTTTTCATTAGGTTTGGTTTTGGGTTGTTCTCTGTCGTTTGACATCTTCAATGGTTACTTATGTCTGTGTTCAACATAACACTAAAGCATGTACATATCTACACAGTCATATTCCCAAGTTTTATTTTAATTGAGCAACCTATAGTAATTATTGGTCAAATTATACGGAAATATTTGATCCAAATACACATTCTGTAGGAAAGCGTACAAGCCTAACCAACCATGTTAAGCGCTTCAATGCGACGTTAAGAAATCGTTTAGGACGATTCACCCGTAAAACTTTAAGCTTTTTCAAGAAGCAAGAGAGCTATGCAGCTACCTTGCATCTATTGTCATTGAAATATAATCAGGATAGGCAAGACAGGTGGATAGCACGGCATATCTGAACACTACCAGAATTTATAAGAAACTCCCACATAGAAATTAGTTGAAGAGCTTTTATCAATTAGTGGCCCCTCTTTCACATTATTAGGCAAAAATTTCTGCATCGCCACGCCTGAGACACTAACCTTATCTGTAAGCTTGTAATTGGCATTCAAGGAGACATGTGGAATAAAAACATTATCTGGCTGATAAGCATCGATACCACGAGCAACTTCAGCTCCCAAAATACCATAGTAATAATTTGCACGTTTGTCTGATAACCAATCTACCCCTAGATTTGGTATTAGTGTCAGTTGAGGATTTAGTCTCCAAAGATATTGATAATTAAGCCTTACTTCTGTTCCATCACTTGCACCACCAATATCATTCACCGCCTGCATGGAGAAGATGCCATATGGTAATCGAACAATGCCTTCCAATCCTAAATCAACACTACGATCGCGATCTTCTAGTTGTGATTTATTTATATTTTTAGCGCTAAGTTTACTTGCACTTAAGTCACCAACATCAAGATTCATCATATTGGCGCTGGTAATCGCATTTACAGCAAAAAATCGTTCAGCATATACCTGCGTACCAGCGGTTAAACCTCGTACAAAAAAGCGGTCGGATTCGTAAGAAATGACTGGCACTGGTATAACTTCAGTTTTTTCACCAATATATACACCACTATTACCCACCATTCCTAAACCTATACTGAGTCCCTGAGGCTTACCTATTGGCGGTCTTTGTTGTTGTTCAGCAGCTGAAGAAATTACAGGAATAAAAAATAGGCTGATTAATCCAATTTTTCTAAACATGTTCAATCCATTATTGAAGTACGTATAAATTACAATATAAAGAATATAGTTGTGAAAGATATGTGAATTTGATTAATTTCCCATATAGTCCTAATCTTTATGCCACCCCTCCTATAATATCGACATAAACTCAATATATTAGACTTCTTTCATAAGTTATTTTTTACTCAGCTCCAAATTGTAGATGCCCGCGATCAAATGAAATCTTAATCCGAGTCTTTTTCCTCGGTTTCGATAACGCTCGGCAAGGATTTTGAAGGTTTTTAAACTGCCAAATACATGCTCAACCCCAATTCTTCTTTTATTAATTTCTTGATTGTAAAATTTTAGCTCCAGATCTAGTTTGCAGCGCTTTTTTGCTTTTAATGGCAATAAGCTATTTGAATATACTGTATAGATCCCTTGATAACCTTTATCTGCAAGGATAAAGGCACCTGCAGGAATCTGATTCAAGTTGCGTTTGAAGAGTTCGAAATCATGTACAGCACCACGATTCGTACATAAACTCAGA
>NZ_PJRJ01000041.1 GCF_003711395.1 Acinetobacter sp. B51(2017) | reverse complement strand
GATTGGCCTCACGAATCCATTTGTCTAAAGTTGAATAACCCACACCTAATTTCTGGGCGATTGCAACTATAGGTTCGTGGGAGTTTGAAAGTGCATAATCAATCGCTTGCTGTTTAAATTCAGGACTAAAACGTTTAGCCATTTCTTGAATCTCCAAAGATTAAAGTTACGTTATCTTTAGAGGGACGTGCTGTCCATTATTTTGGCTAGGATCATTTAATCCAAGCAATTCCTTATGAAGATGAATCACCAATCAGCTTCCTATTAAGAACCACCAAACTTAATGCACATAGTTCAATCTTTAATTTAGTTGGTAAAGTTAATTATCAATCCATCATGAAGGAATCACTCAATTACCATCTTGCAGACGATGTTCGCTTTAGCTTAGTTTTGAATGCTTTAAATATAAATAGTGATTACTCATACCTAGCATTTGAAAGATCAGGCCCTACAAATAAATCACCTAGAATAATAGGTGCTATTGAAGTGCCTCATGAATTGTTTGTATTAGATAACGTACGCTACTGTCCTATTTGCCTTGCTGAAAATGCTTATTTAAAAAAATTATGGATGCTCAAACCAATTTATGCATGCCCAACTCATTCTTGTTTTTTAATCGATTCTTGTCCCAATTGTGACAATCCGATCACATTAAAAGCTAGTGTAAAAAACTGCTCGTGCTGTGGTTATGAACTGGATAAAGCCCCAACCAGGGAAGCAACGTCTCTTGAAACAATTTATTGGTTTATTGACGTTCTAAATATTAACTCCAATAAACTGTTTAAAGAGTTCACAGCTTGCTGGAAAGCTTTTCATGAATTCTTTGAATTTGATGGATCTAATACAGACTTAAAGATCTGTCTTTATGTCTATGAATATTTTCAGAATCCTGAAACTTCAGTACTCAAACTAAGCTCATGTATCCATTCACGTCGTGATTACTCTCACCCAAGGATTCAACTATTACCTTTTTTAAAGTATGAACGTTTTTTCAAACAGCACATTAAAACTGTAGAAGAAAATGCTTACGAATACAAAATTAGCGAAAAAAGTATTTCTAGAAAACTTAGAAATCATCAGATAAAACGTGTTTTGAAGGTTTCTCGTTTCGAGCTTGAGAAGTTGATAGAAAGTGACTATTTGAAGTTTGGAAAAAAAGAGCTTTATCATGGAAATATCTCAAGTTTAGATATTGAGCGCTTCATTATGGGCTTAAATAATGTGGATCAACCTACATTTGAAGCACTAGATACAGTAACTATCTGTAATGATCACATTGACTTAAAAGAGATTTCTAAAACTTTAGAAATCAATTATGAAACAGCAAGGAAACTGGCAAATAATGGATGGTTTGATGTAGACAAAAACGTTCAAACTGCAAATAAGCCTCAAATGTACTCAAAGAAAAAAGTTCATACATTCGAAAGCAAATACATGCTAGTTGCACCGTTGGCTAAACAATGTAGAGTAAACTCTACAAATCTTGTGGAGAAATTAGAATCAATAGGTATAACGCCCGTTCATGGACCTCATATTGATTCGACCCCAATTAATATTTTTTTTAAAACCGATGTTCAAGATATTAATCCAAATGACTTAGAGATGATTCAACACTATCAAACACGCACAGGTAGGCGAAAAGGTCAGTTAAAATCTAAAACTACCAGTTTGGATTATTACTCTCTAAGAGATGCAGCTACACTTTTAGAAATTAGCCCAAATAAAGTTGCGGTACTTGTCCAAAAAGGAGTTCTTAGCAAAGATAAGAACAATCCGCTATCAGTTCAAATCAAAGCTAATTCACTGTTAAATCTTAAGAACAAACTCAATAGCGAAGATTATCTTCCCTATCTAGATGCAGCAAAGCTGTTAAATTGCCCCATTAACTGGATGAAAAAATATTGGTGTGAAACAGGTTTCTTAAACATTGAAAATCTAGTTTATTGGAAACTTGTGAGTAATAAGGAGCTAACAGCTGTTTTAGAGCTAAAAAAGGAATATATTACTGGTGCTGAAGCAAGTGCCATTCTAAATATGCGCCACTCACATATTACTAACTTACAAATTCAAGGGCTTATAAAACCTTACTATTTGGGAATAACAGATAAAAGAATAAGGCTTTTCAAGAAGACCGATGTTTTAAAACTCATAATTTGAACTATTTTAACGATGGAAATCTAGCATTTGGATCGATTTCCATATTTTCAATTTTTAAACCCATTACATTTAGCAACCATCCAAATGAACATCCTTCTAAAGTACCACCATTGGAGGTGGAGATTGGAAAAGGGATTCCCTCTTTAGGGTTTATTAACCCGGTACACCCGTGTGAGGATTGAAAACCACATCCATTTCTAATTTTATTCTTACCAAACGCACATTCCAAACTACAATTTGAAGAAGCCTGAGGAGAAAAATCACCAAATACCTGAGATGCGAGAGCTTGAAATTGCAATTCAAACATAAGTTCTCCGCCTGAGACACTTGGAACTCCCGAAGAACCTATTCCATCCTCAAATACAATATATGGCGCCTTAAAGTCTGCCATTAATGAATATAATTCATTCTTATCCCCTACCGGATTTACACCTATCCACGGCTTTGACATTTTCAATTGAATACCTTTTTTCATAAGCTTTTCAATTTCCATTAATTCAGACTTTCTAGAGAAAGCCTTAATTCGCTCCTCAAAAATTTCATCTAAAGACTTATAGTCACATAGATCTAAAATTTCTGAACAAAAAAATTTATAATTTTTATGCCAGTTAGCTCTTTCACCTAGAGTAGAGATATTATGAGATGAGGCCAAAGTGCGGGTTAATTTAACAAACCTCCAAGATGGATTTGTTGATTGCCATTCATTTTCATTTTGAGGAATTAAAGGCTTCCAACTTATTTGTAATGCTAAATCACAAATTATCGGAAAGTAATCATTATATGATTTCCCACATTCCTGAATAAACCAATCATATGCATTTGTATACTGACTTGGTAAACCTTCACGCTCCCAAGCTATTTCAGTCTTTACTTCACAAATATGTTCAACAAAACTTCTTTCAATAAAATGTGCATGCCCTTCCAAAATATCTTTCGTTTGTAAAACAACATGCTTACCACAAATGTCTACAACAGGATTAGCTCTCCAATCATGATTTAAAAGTCTTAATCCAAACTCTTTTAATGTCAATGAACCATTACGCATGTAAAACTTTGCTTGACCAATTTTAATTTGCTCCTTCGATGTTTCATACACATGTTGACTTAAAAAAGATTGCTTTTGTAGAGTATTGCAATGAGCTAGTGGAATCTTAACTTTACCCTCAGTCAAGCTATTAATTTCCTTCCATTCTTTTATTAAATAGCCAGTCATTTGTCTGTGACTATCCCATTGAATGTGACCATATCCCGTAAATATGGCTTGAAAAAAATGAATATGCTCATGTAAATAGGTTGCTAATGATCTCATAGACATAGAATTAGGGTCATAATCTGACAATTCACCAGCTAATCTCATTTCCAAACGAGTTGTTAAAAAAGTGCCAAAAGTTGTATCAAGATGATCCATAACCATTCCATAAAAAACTTGAAGTAATATAATCCTATTCCTGAATAGTGAAATATTAAAATTTCAACAATGACACCTTATGTGTCGCAAAACTCGAACAATGCCATCTTATGTGTCGTAGATGTTGTCATTAAGTGTCACTAATAATATCTAAGTATATGATTTTTTAACTTTCTAATGACAACATATGTGTCGCATGACGTTTTTAAATTTTACTGTAAAAATCCCGCTCTTTGAGTGGGATTTTTTAGTTTAACGTAAATTAAAACTGGCTCGAATACGATCCAGTAAGACGCGCTGTGAATCTGAAATGATGGCACCTTTACGCATTAATAACTGGGTTTTGGCTTGTTGAAAGGTGCTGGAATCAATTTCTAGCACATCGACCTGACCCGCTTCCACCGCAGCCCCAATATCGGCATAACGCATGGCAGAAATACCATGCCCTGCTATAACATAATTTTTAAGTGCGGTAATTGAATTGGTGGTTAAGGCAATATTTAAACCCAAATTTAAACGTACTAATTCAGCATCCAATAACTGGCGAAAACCATGCCCTACGGACATCACCGCAAATTTATAATTTAAGGTCTGCGCCAAAGACACCGCTCCTTGCTGTAAGGTTAATGGATGACCTTTAGGCACGGCTAAAATAAAAGGCTCTTCGCGTTGTGCAATGACTTTAATTTCAGGATGCAGCGGCGGATTATAGGCTAACCCAATATGTGCTAAACCTTCCGTCACCTGCCGAATCACATCCTGTACGCTCATTAATTCCAGTTGCAATTGCACATCTGGATAAGTGGCATGCATATGTTTAAGCACATCATAAATTAAATCTTGTAAGTAACTTTCACTCGAAACCAAATTGACTTTGGCTAGCTGTGCTGATTTAAGCTGTGCCAATTGTTCCAATAATGCCAATTCACGTTTTTGATTTTCCTCAAAATACTCTAAGACTATATAGGCAGCTTCTGTGGGTACCACATTACGACCACGGCGTTCAAACAGCTGGGTTTGTAGCTGGGCTTCAAGAAGTTGGATTTGGCGGCTAATCGCAGATTGTTCGATATTGAGCAAGTCGGCAGTTTTACGAATCGAGCCCAATAGCATCACATGATAAAAATAACGCAGTCTTTTTTCATTGATTCCTGCTAAAGGCAGCGTGTGTTTTTGCATAGGTTTGGACTTATTATTGATGCTTTTAAAGCATCATTATCAATAAAAAGCTGCATTGTTATCAAGCGCTCAAGCTGCTTAAACTCATCTTTAAGGAAAAACAATAATAAGCAACAGGAGTTTGCTCATGCGAGAACAACAACTCGATCGGATGTATCAAAAAATTAGTTGGCGCTTATTGCCGTTTTTATTGCTGTGTTATTTTTTTGCCTATTTAGACCGCATTAATATTGGATTTGCCAAATTACAAATGCAGCAAGACTTAGGCTTTAGTGATGCTATTTATGGCATGGCTGCAGGTATTTTCTTTTTAGGCTACGTGCTGTTTGAAGTACCCACCAATTTATATTTTAACAAGATTGGGGCGCGTAAAACTTTTATGCGCATTATGGTGCTATGGGGTCTGACTTCGATGTCGATGTTGTTCGTGACCACGCCAACCATGTTCTACATTTTGCGCTTTTTGCTGGGCGTATTTGAAGCAGGTTTTGCTCCAGGTTTAATTTTTTATCTGACCTATTGGTATTCGGGTGCTCGTATGGCACGCGTCATGGCGATTGTCATGTTGGCTGCGCCCTTAGGTGGCATGCTAGGTGCGCCTTTATCTACCCAAATTATGACCCATATGCATGACATTTATCATATGGCAGGTTGGCAATGGCTATTTTTACTTGAAGGTTTGCCTACGGTGCTATTAGGCGTGATGGCTTATTTTTATTTGGTTGATCGTCCGCAAGATGCCAAGTGGCTCACGTCTGAAGAAAAAACATTGTTACAACAACAAATTCACTTACATCAAGCTGCGCAAACCCATCAAGGCTTTAAAACTTTACTCAAAGATCCGTGGATTTATTTTATGGCACTGGGCTATTTCAGCATTATTAGCGGGATTTATGCGGTCGGGTTTTGGTTGCCATCTTTACTCAAAAGCAGTGGTGTAGAAAGCTTAACCAGCATTGGCTGGTTGGTGGCTATCCCTTATTTACTTAGCGCGATTTTGATGAACCTTGTGGCACGACGTTCTGACCGTTACCAAGAACGTAAATGGCACAGTATTTTACCTACACTCTTGGCAGGAGTCTGTCTGTTAAGTTCGGTGATGAGTACTCATTTTATCTTGTCATTTATTGCAATTTGTTTTGCCACCGCATTCATGTTTGTGGCCTATACCATTTTTTGGTCAATTCCTGCGCAGTATTTAACAGGCACAGCTGCCGCTGGCGGTATTGCCCTAATCAATAGTATTGGGCTATTGGGTGGTTTTGTCAGCCCAAATATTATGGCATTTGCCCAAAGCACCACACAATCCTTAGTGGCGGGTTGGATCAGTATTGCCTTATTACTCGGTTGTGGCGCCTTGTTGCTTTGGTATGCCTTCCGTTTAAAAAAACCACTTTCTACTTCTCAGGCTGTTCGCGCCACTTCATAAGGATCATTCTATGCCAACGATTGCTATTGCTGGTTTTCAGCATGAAACCAATACTTTTGCCCCAACTCTGGCACGCTATGATGACTTTATTCATGGCGGTGGCTTTCCGGGATTAACCCACGGCCAAGATCTGTTAGGATTTGCCGAGCACAATATTCCTATCGGCGGTTTTATTCAAACTGCCCAGCAGTTGGGTTATCAGCTTGAGCCGATTCTGTGGGCAGGTGCCTCACCTTCGGCACAGGTCGAACAGCAGACTTATGAACGTATTTGTCATGACATTATCGCAGGCATTGTCGCCCAACCTGTGGATGCTATTTATCTTGATTTACATGGCGCAATGGTGGCTGAACATTTAGATGACGGTGAAGGTGAATTACTGCGCCGTATTCGTGCAGTGGTGGGTCAAGAGATCCCCATCATCACCAGTTTAGATTTTCATGCCAACGTTACTCAGCAAATGTTTGAACATGCCACAGCAATGTTGTCTTATCAAACCTATCCGCATATTGATATGGCAGCTACAGGTGCACGCTGTGCAGTGCTATTAGATGAAATTTTAAAAGGCAAACAACTGCATAAATGCATCTACAAACTGCCATTTTTAATTGCTTTAAATGCGCAGTGTACAGATTTAGAACCTGCCAAAAGCACTTTTCAGCGTTTACAACAGTTACAGCAAGACACTGGTGTACTACTTAACTTTACCCCAGGTTTTCCTGCGGCAGATTTCTATGACTGTGGCGGTACGCTGTGGGGCTATAGCCCATCGCTACCGCAACTGCAACATACCATGCAACAATGCCAAGATGAATTGCTCGCGCATGAAGCCAATTGGCACATGGAATTTTTAAGTCCTGATGTGGCGATTGCCCAAGCCCAACAACTGTTCAAAGATCAGCAAAAACCGATTGTTATTGCCGACACCCAAGACAACCCCGGTGCAGGCGGTGATTCCAACACCACAGGCATGTTACATGCCCTCGTTAAAGCCAAAGTACAACGTGCATTAGTGGGTTTAATCTGTGATCCTCACACTGTACAAAGCATTAATCATCTGGCAATGGGTGAACGCTTTTATGCAGAACTTGGCGGTAGTATCGATGGCGACCCTGCTCTATGTGGTGAGTTTCTCTTAAAAGCACGTCATACAGGTCAATTTCATTATCAAGGACCTATGATGCATGGTGTGGCAGTGGATATTGGCGAGAGTATCTTAGTGTCTTATCAAGGGATTGATATTGCCGTCAGCTCCTATAAGGCTCAGCTTCTCGACCGCGTGATGTTTAGAATCTTTAAGGTTGATCCTGAAGATTATCCGCTGATAGTAGTCAAAAGTTCGGTGCATTTTCGCGCTGATTTTACCCACATGAGTGGTGCAATTTTGGTTGCCAAAGCCCAAGGACCGATGTTGGCAGACCCACGCGATTTAAACTGGCAAAAGATTAACCCTAAGATCCGTTTAGCCCCACTGGCTTTAAGCTTACAACAATCAGCTTAAAGCTCCGCCATTCATCTAAGGTTCAAGTGGCTGGATGCATAAAGTTGATTTAATCATTTTTCATTCACCACTATCACTTTTAAAGTGCTGCTATAAGACATAAAAAAAGGCTTGATCCCTTTAGAATCAAGCCTTTCCGCTTTATACAACACTATGTTCAGTTATATTCAGCTAGGTATTTGGGGTGGCGACAATTGAACTAGGCGATTAAATCATTGTAATTTATATCATTTAATTTTAATTAAAATTAAGGGATACAAACTGGGATACAAACTAACACTTGCTGGCCATTTAATTGAGGTAATCCACTCTAAAAACCCTTATAAAACTTATCAATAAATTGACGTGTTTTACTCAGTAAATCATTCAAAATACCTTCACGCTTAAACAAGCCAACTTTAAAGTTAGGTAAAACGATCAGCTCTTCTTTACGTGGCATACGTTGGGTATATTCGTAGTTCTCTAAAACAGCCTTCATTTCGTCTGCTTTTAAGTTTTCTTCTGCACAGAGCTGCTGATAGGCCTGTTCCTTCTCTGCATCCCAAAACTGCTTAAAGGCCTCTTCTACGCTTTGTCCATTCAGCATTTTAGGTACATGCTGTTCAATGAACTTTTTAATCAGGTCTTGTTTGTCATACAGACTAATTTCACTACTGATTAAATCATGTACTTGTGCTTCATACTGTTGGCGTTTTTCAGGGTTGCGACTACTGACTGCCAATTGCAACAGGTTAAGAATATAACCCACATTGACACGGTCACTATGTAGTAGCTCAAGCTGAAAATCGACATCATCCAATACAGATACTTTGTTTTTCTGTGTCGTGCTTTTGACCTGCTGGCACAAATCACGATACTTGCCTTGGAAGTTTACAAACTCTTGTTTGACCAGTTTGGTTTGGTCTTGGTCATATTCCACAAAGGTTTCAAGCTGGGCATTATAACGCATCACCTCACGAAAGGCTTTAATAAAAGCCAGTTGCTCATCTTCAGTATATAAATCATCGACTGCCTGATAATCAGGAGTAAGCGTCAATAAGTGATCTAACGCCGTGTTGTACTGTTGTTGAATTTCCTCAAAGCTTGGAATTAACACGGTACTATGTACATCCTGTTTATTGGAAAACATAGCTAAGGCCGCATCGGTGGCCTGTTTTAAGTTACGGAAGCAGACAATATTGCCAAACGGTTTATCGGCATTTAATACTCGGTTCGTCCGTGAAAAGGCTTGAATTAAACCATGATGCTTGAGGTTTTTATCGACATACAAGGTATTGAGAGGTTTTGAATCAAAACCCGTTAAGAACATATTCACGACCAGTAAAATATCAACTTTCTTATCTTTCACCTTTTGGGCAATATCTCGATAGTAAGCGTAGAACTGATCGCCTGAATTAAAGTTAGTTTTAAATTTTTGATTATATTGCGCAATATAACGATCTAATTTATCACGGCTAGACGGATTATATTGGCTTGGAATATCCGTTGATTCTTCATCGAGTAAACCATTTTGTGCATCTTCATTCACACTACGTTCTTCATTGGCCGCATAAGAGAAAATAGTGGCAATGGTTAAAGGCTGATAAGCTGGATTTTCGGCTTGTCGCTCAGCTTGTAACTGCTCAAAAATGTCATAGTATTCAATCAGGGTATCGACGGAGCTGACACAAAACATGGCGGTAAATTTACGATTTTTGGTTTTGGTGTTATGCGTATCTAAAATATAGGCTGCAATTTTTTCTAGGCGTTGCGGATGGTCAAACAGTTCTTGCGTATCAATGCCTTCAACTTCTTCGCTCCGTTGCATGCCTGTAGCAGTAAACTTGCCTCGATAGTCAATTTGAAACGGCAATACGTTTTTGTCCCGAATGGCATCCACAATCACATATTTATGCAAGCACTCATTAAACAAGTGCTTGGTGGTCAGCTTTAAGCCTGCTTTGTTGTGGCAGTTATCTTCTAAAATCGGTGTGCCTGTAAAGCCAAACATCTGCGCATTTTGAAAGAACTTTTTAATATTTTGATGGGTTTCACCAAACTGGCTACGATGGCATTCATCAAAAATAAACACCACTTTTTTATCTTTTAAATAGGCAATACTTTGCGCATAACGGTCACTATTAATGGCACGATTGAGCTTTTGAATGGTGGTCACAATCAGCTTGTCATGTTGCTGTGCCAATTGATCGACTAAAATTTTGGTATTGCTGGTACTGTCTACACTGTCGGCTTTAAAGGCATTAAATTCTTTGGCGGTTTGGGTATCTAAATCATTACGATCCACCACAAACAGCACTTTTTCCACATCAGGCATTTGCATAATAATTTGACTGGCTTTAAACGAGGTCAAGGTTTTGCCTGATCCTGTGGTATGCCAAATATAGCCATGCTGTGATGACTGCTGAACCTGTTGCACAATCGCTTGTACTGCATAAATTTGATACGGACGCAGTACCATTAACGCTTTAGGGGTCGTCGTTTCTAAGAGCACCATGTATTGCGTCATCATTTGGGTAATATGTGCAGGGGTTAAAAACACCTGTGCAAAATCCACCACTTCATTGATGGGTTTATTGTCGATATTTGCCCAAGGGAAGCTAAAGGCAAACTCTGTGGTGGTATTGGCGTAATAGCGTGTATTCACCCCATTACTAATCACAAACAGCTGAATAAATTGGAACAGCCCTTGCCCTGATGCATAAGCAGCACTGCTATAACGCTGGGTTTGATGAAAGGCCTCGGCGATTTCCATACCGCGTTTTTTCAGTTCAATTTGTACGAAGGGTAAGCCATTCACCAATAAGGTCACATCAAAACGGCTGGTATGGCCATTGATGGCTTTATGGTCAATTTGGATTTGATTGCTAACTTGGTACGTGTTTTTGCTCGGATCAGCATTTAAAAAGTAAATGTGTTGACTGCTGCCATCGTCAAATTTAACGGGGAATTTATCACGTAGTTTTTGTGCTCGTTCAAAGATCGTGCCTGTAGTTAAAAAGCTAATGACTTGTTTCCATTCACTCAGCGATAGCGGCTGTAAACCATTGGCCTGTTCAATTTGGGTTTTTAGGTTGGACAGTAGTTGGGCTTCGTCTTGAATTTTAATACGCTGATAACCGAGCGTTTGTAGCTGTGCAATCAGTTGGTTTTCAAGTTGTTGTTCGCTTTGTACTGTCATAATTTACCCCTCTTCTATATTTTTGCACGCTACTCCAATATATCGTGCGATCTTTGGGCTAAATCATAATTCATTTTTTGCAACAAATTACTTTGTCTCTAATCTAAATTCTGTTTATACATAAGCAATTGAAAGTTTACGATGAAAATGGATAGATAAAAATGGATAAATAAATCATGAATAAAATATCGCTTAGCTTAATCATAAGCACAATGTTTATTACGGGTTGTGCTGCATATGAAAAACAACAGGTAGTTAGTGTACCTAATATTGATTCTGATAAATCTAATTCACCTGTTTTTTCTAATGTTAGATATATTAAGGATATTGCGACCAAGATCGAAGAAACAAGACCAGAACCAAATGCAATGTATCCGACCACTGTGATTTTAATGAATAATAAAATACTGTCTGGAAATAGCTGGTTCAACATTAGTCCTACAGTACGTGCTAAAAACCGCGCTATGTGTCAAGGTTGGTTACGTCTTGAACATCGCAACCCAGATGATGACCGAAAAAAAGACAGTCCTGAGGCAAAAAAAATCTACAACTATATGTTAGTCAATTCAAAAGATCGTAAAAGTTTAGAAAATTGTACAGCTCTGATAGCCAATTACAACTACACAGAAGCGGATGCTGAGCTAACTAGAATTTTTAATAGTCTTAGCTCAACAACTCAACTGTCCATGAATGATTCACCTTATTTAGCTTTATATGAGTCAAAATCTAGCCCACGCAATTCTATGATTTTACCTTTAGGAGAACTGAGCGCGAAAGAAATTGAAGTTTTAGTTGCTGACTGGGAAAATCTAATTGCCAAAACATATAGTATTGGCACTCCATTTGACCCTTATATTGGTCTAGCTATTCTCATTCAAAACAATCCCAACATTGCAGCAGCCAAACGTGAAAATATGCTTGAAAATGTTAAAATCATTACCTATGTTGGCACATGTGCTGCTTCTGTTACCCCACCTTTATCACTAGCAGCGTTAATTTCTATACCTGCTTGCCAACAAGCTTACACAGAGATTAAAAAGAAATTGGGTTACGGTAATACCTAATATAATTAGCCTCCTTTTTTCTAAAAAAGGAGGCTTTTCTTTATACAAACATCTGCTGTAACAAGCCTTTTTTCCACTGTTTCGCTTGTTCAATTTGCTGTGCCACGACTTCAATTTTTTGGTCGATGGCAGATAGAAAATTAGCGATTTTGGTTTGTTCTTCTATACACGGATATTCAATTTCAGCATCGGCGATTACACTCCAATCAGCTCTTGGCATTTTTGAACCTGATTGGATATTTGTTAGTTCGGTAAACTGTTCACTTTGGATAAATTGAAATAAGTAATTGTTTGATATTTTCAAACCTGTTAGTACCCAAATTTCACTAGAGCAAACGCCTTTAAATTGTGGTTTAGCAAACTTGCGAAGATATGGGCGCAATTTTCCATATAAAACACTATTAGGCTCAAATAAATTCTTCGTACTTTGCTGATCGCTACTATTGACTGTTCCAAGTATTTGACCTGTATTTTGACTCAAATGCTCTAATTCAATACACGGTAAAGACTCATTTAAAAGAGGATTGAAAGATTTAGATTTATTAGTAAAAGCTTTCGCAATCTTTTCAGATACCCACTCCCCAAACTCACTCCCATCATCCGCTTTAAAACGAATCTGCTGACTAAACAGCTTCTGCATCATGCCCTGTTTATATTGGCTGAGCAGTTCATGTTTTTGGGTCAGTTGGCTAATCTTTTCATCCACGGCGGAAAGAAAAGAAGCGATTTTGGTTTGTTCTTCTTTGGAGGGAACTATTAACTCTAAAGGCTTTAATACCTGAAGATTGATATTCTTTTGTGCATTTTGAGTTGCTTGAGAATCTAGATTATCTTTTTGAAGATCAATAATATTCTTTAAGAAAATCGTATTCGCTTTATCGTGCTTTGGTTGAATTGCCACAACACTATCAGGACAAGCAACAGGATATTGAGTAATAGTTGTATCACCAATATTTGCAGCAATCGTAATTAAAATGGTATCCGCAGGAAAGACCTTACTTACTCGAACACCATCCTCATTTAAAGTTTGTGTGAATCCCCTCAAGTAAACATCAGAGCCTGTTACATCCCCTGTTTGTACGAACGGCATCTCGCCACCAAAATACCTTGGATCATTTCGAGGACGTACAGAAAATTTACCACGCTCCACTTCTGCTAAATCTTCTAACGTGACTGCTGACCAATCCCCATCAAACTCTTTAAATCGTAACTGAGGCGTAGCCATTACTTCACCTCCGCAAAAGGTGAATCAATGCCTAACTCTTTACAGAACTCTGCAATTACAGTATCAGTTTTTTGGCTTTCCACTTCTAAAGCTTGAAGCTGTTTGGCAATTAAATCTAAATCAATCTCAGCTTCGGCTTCAAAGGTATCCACATAACGAGGAATGTTTAAATTAAAGTCGTTGTCTTTCACTTCCTGCAAAGTCGCAACTTTGGCGTATTTCTCAATATTCTGACGGTTTTCAAATGCTGCAATAATATTGTCTAAATGCTCAGGCAATAACTTGTTCTGAGTCTTTTGCTTTTCAAACTCATTGCTGGCATCAATAAACAAAATATTGTCTTTATGCTCACGGTCTTTTTTCAACACCAAAATACAGGTTGGAATCGACGTACCATAGAAAATATTGGCAGGTAGACCAATGATGGTATCAATCACATTCATCTGCTCAATCAAGTATTGACGAATCACACCTTCACTTGAACCACGGAATAAAACGCCGTGGGGAAATACAACCGCCATCGTACCGTTGTCATCTAAGTGATGCAGCATGTGCTGAACAAAGGCCATATCCGCTTTTGAACTTGGTGCAAGTTTGCCGTAACTGCTAAAACGCTCATCTTGTAAAAAGAGCGGATCGGCTGACCATTTCGCAGAAAATGGAGGATTCGCCACTACGGCGTCAAAACGCTTATCGAGATGCTGCGGACGGATTAAAGTATCTTCTTGCTTAATGTCAAACTTGGCAAAATGTACATCATGCAGAATCATGTTCATACGTGCCAAGTTGTAGGTAGTACGGTTCATCTCTTGACCGTAAATCATGTCTACATCTTTCACTTCACGCTTCACACGTAAAAGCAATGAACCTGAACCACACGTTGGATCATAGACTGAACGTAAGCGATCTTTACCTTGCGTCACAATCTTTGCAAGCAAGGTCGAAACTGATTGCGGTGTATAGAACTCACCTGCTTTCTTGCCTGCACCAGAGGCAAACTCACCAATTAAGTATTCGTAAGCATCGCCCAATACATCCGATTCACTATTTGAAATATCAAAATCAATATCATCTAAATGACTGAGGACACGCGCCACTAATTCATTACGGTCATTCGCCGTGTTACCAAGTTTAGTCGAATTTAAATCAAGGTCTTCAAATAGGTTTGCAAAGTCATCAGCAGATTCTGCACCTAAAGTACTTTGTTCAATGGCTTTTAATGTCGCTGTGAGGTCATCCAGAATAAATTCACCCGCACGACCACGTTCCGCCAAGCTATGAAACAATTGTTTTGGTGTCAGTGCATAACCTGTTTCGTCAATCGCATGCTTTTTAATTTCTTCGATATACGGTACATGCTCGGTATTGTGTTCATCCAGCTCTAAAAAACTAATCTCTTCGCCATCGAGCAATTCATTGGCAAAGTTGACTGCTTTTTCAGACAGGTATTTAAAGAAGATAAAACCTAAAATGTAATCACGGAACTCATCAGCACCCATTTTGCCACGTAAAGTATTGGCAATATTCCACAGTTGTTTTTGTAATTGATGTAATTGTACTTGAGTCATTAAAGCTTACCCATGATTGGTCAAATGATTGAATGGGCGTAGTTTACATGAGATCTATTTTTCTATAGCCATACGGCGAAAAAAAATCCATGTTGTATCACTAAAGTATTGCCGCTTTATGGTGTTGTTTTTTACTATGCCGCTTTCATAAAAACAACGTAATCTATTGTTATTTATTCATTTTAAAAACAGAATACTTTTTAAAAGCGGCATACCGTTTTTTGCAATCCGCCATGGTCTAAAAGCACCCTATAAAATTATAAATATTGAAGGATCAACGATTTCCCAGATCAAGGTATGCATGCATTTGGCTTTCGCTTTCTTAACCCACAAAAATACTGAGCAGCTTTTATTATTTTTTAGGTGGACATGGTGGACAAAGTGGACATAAAGAAATAAATGTTTGATTATTATAATTTTATAATGTCCACCTATTAAAATAATGATCCTAGACAGTATCGTGGACAACAAATCCCTCTAAATTCTTAAAATATTTCTGTTCAAAGGCTTCTGGGCTTAACCAGCCGTTTGCGGAATGCCTTCTGACCCGATTGTAATAAATCTCAATAT
>NZ_PJRJ01000040.1 GCF_003711395.1 Acinetobacter sp. B51(2017) | reverse complement strand
CAATTACTGACAAAAAATTTGCTCAAATAAACTTCGAGAAATTCTTACCGATTATCAATGAAAATATATTCGATTGATCAACCAGTAAAAATCCACACAAGTTGTTCTTCATAATCTCTTAATGATTTTCTTACTGATTCGTCACCAGTGAGCTAGGTCAGCCATAATACGCTTTTTTTGAATAACGTCAAGACGAAATTTAAAAAAAATTAAATTATCTGCCTCCTCTTATGGCATGATAAAGCGCTTTTACTCCAAACTTTTTAGAGGGTTGCCATCCTATCAGCGGATCATTTACTTGATTAATCAACATCAACTCGCACTTCAAGCGTTGCATATTTCTCTCACTGCTAATGCTCAAACAACGTGTGCTTGGGTGGATTCTACAACTTTACCCGTATGTAAAAATCAGCGTATTCAACGTCATAAATCTTTAAAACAAATTGCCACACGAGGTAAAAGTTCAATCGGTTGGTTCTATGGATGCAAATTGCATGTATTGGTGAATGCTCAGGGTCAATTCATTCAGACCCAACTCTCGAATGGCCATACTTCAGATATCAAGATTCTGCCAAAGTTAGCGCAAGGCTATATGGGTAAGATCTTTGGAGATCGTGGCTACATCAGTGAAACTTTAAAAGATAAATTAGGTATGCAAGGTATTGAATTGATTACATATCATTGCAAGAATATGCGACGAGTGGAATTATCACCAGAGGATGAGATCATGCTGAGACAACGCAATAAAATAGAGACGATCTTTAGCTTGTTGAAGCAGCAATACAATCTAGTAAGCAGCCGTCATCGTTCCATTTCAGGTTATTTCGCTGGGATTTATGCATCCTTATGTGCTTATCAAATCTGCCATCAGAATAAGCCTCAATTTACAACAATCTAAAACTCGGCTTATCCATGATTCGGGTTAATTATAAGAAGATAGATAGCGATAAAATATACTTTCTTTTTGAATGAAATACTCGCAACTAAAGCAACGAATTTCTGAAACCAATTTAAGCCACCGCATTTGATTATTTTTTAATCTGCTCTTACATATATAAAAAATATGCTAGCATACTTTTAAAACATAAAATTATGATTAAAATAAGCACAAAAAGATTATAATTATCTGTTTTTTAAAAAAATTAAAAAAAATATCTTTGTCTAATAGTTATGCCTTGTAGCTTTCACTACAATTATTCGGCAATAATAAATTATTATGGATGATCACAAATGCAATTAAAACAAGCTTTATATAGCAGTATTTTTTTTATCAGTACTGCAAGCTTTGCACAATCCCCGAATGTCATGATTATCTTAGCAGATGACTTAGGCTATTCAGATTTAAGTTCGTTTGGTAGTGAAATTCATACCCCCCATTTAGACAGTTTAGCTTATCAAGGCACACGCTTTACCAATTATCATACCCCTGCCACATGTTCACCTACACGTGCTGAACTCATGTCTGGGACCGATCATCATCTTGCAGGCTTAGGGGCAATGGCAGAAACAATGCGAGCGGATGCAGCGAAATTTGATTTGACTCCTCGCCCTCAATTATTAGGAAAGCCTGGCTATGAGGGCTATTTAAATGAGCGTTCTATTCCCCTTCCCCAAGTCATGAAAGACAACGGCTATAAAACAGTCATGGTTGGAAAATGGCATTTAGGCATGACTGCAGAAACCAACCCAGCAGCCAAGGGTTTTGATTTATCTTTTGCACTATTAAATGGCGCTGACTCACACTTTAAAGCATTACCACAGGGCATCCAACGAAAAACTGTTTACACGGAAAATGGGCAACCTGTTGAGTTACCTGATGACTTTTACTCAACAAACTATTTTACGCAAAAAGTGATCGAGTATATTGGTCATGAAAAACAACCTCGCCAACCATTTTTTGCCTATGTTGCTTTAACTGCACCGCACTGGCCATTACAAGTCCCTACTGAATATCTTCATCTTTATCAAGGTCAGTACGATCAAGGCTATGATGTGATTAAACAGCAGCGCTTACGCAATATGCAGCATTTAAAAATTATTCCCAATAGCCAAACCGCATATGTCCTTCCTAAGGCCTTAACGCCTCTAAATTTAGATATTTGGCAAAATTTAAACAAAAAACAAAAACAAGTTGAAGCGCGAAAAATGGAACTCTATGCCGCGCAGGTTAAAAATTTAGATGATAACGTGGGTAAATTAATCCAACATTTAAAACGTACTAATCAATATGACAATACCTTATTTATTTTTATGTCAGACAATGGCGCTGAAGGTTTCTACCGCGCTGCACCAGGCTATGACAATCGTTATCACAACTTAGGACAAGCTAAGTCCTATGAACTCATTGGTCCACGCTGGAGTGAGGTGAGTAGTGCACCTCTTTCTTTATGGAAAGGGACTGCTGCAGAAGGAGGTGTCAGTGCTCCTGCTCTTGTTAAACTCCCACACCATCATCAAACTAAGATTAGTCATTCGTTTGTGAGTGTAAAAGACGTTTTTCCCACCATTTTGGATGTGACTGGTGCCAAACTTAAACCTGCTTATCAAAATAAGCAAAACTTTAATCAACTTACAGGAAAGTCATGGCTGAATTATCTTCAGGGTAAAGCCTCATCTGTATATGGCGAGGACTTTATTTATGCAGATGAATTACACGGTGACGCGTATGTACGCAATCAACGTTGGAAACTCACCCGTACCATTACTAAAAATTTAAATGGTCCCAATTGGAAACTTTATGACTTAGCAACAGATCGTACAGAGCGGGTTGATTTGAGTCAACAACACCCTGAAATTGTAAAATATTTAAGTGAAGAATATAAAAAATATGTCCAGCGTGTTGGTGTGCAGGATTTCTAATGAGAAATGTGATGTTGAATGGCTCTAAAATTTTCTTATGTAGCTGGATTATGTTCTCAATATTGGGCTGTAAACCATCTCAACCTGCTTCCCCTACTGCCTCTCTTGCTTTAGGCACACTTAAGCAATGTCAAAGCTATCAAGGTTTGCCACAAGATTGGGGAAGTCTTGCAACTTCAGGTATGGTTTGGATTCCAGCAGGTGAAATTATCTTAGGTTCGCAACATGGCTATCCTGATGAGAAACCCTTTAGTCAACAACCGCAGCAGGTTTCTGGCTTCTGGGCAGATCAAACAGAGGTCACTGTAGCTCAGTTTAAAAGCTTCGTCGACGCGACTGGTTATGTTACAGAAGCTGAAAAACAAAAGGTGGCTGCAGTATTTATAGCGCCTCAGCAGCCACAGACTGATCCTATGAAGTGGTGGCAGTTACAACAAAATATTTCGTGGAAACATATCAATGGAACTATACCCCCGCCTCATCACCCTGTCCGTTATATCACTTACAATGATGCATTGGCCTATGCGACATGGTTAGGCCGTGATTTGCCCAGTGAACTAGAAAATGAATATATGGCTAAGGGTTTTTCTCAACAACAAGATATTGGACCAGAACATAATGGACAGCTCAATGCCAACTACTGGCAAGGTCAATTTCCCCATCAAAATACCCAAATAGATGGTTTCTCTGATGTTGCACCTGTGGGCTGTTTTCAAGCTAATCCCTTTGGACTGCATGATATCATTGGTAATCTGTGGGAATGGACCAAATCCCCTTACATAGGTGCACACAGCGATGGTCATATGGGACGGCCTGAAGCCACACGAGCACAAAGAGCAGCCATGATTATGGTGATTAAAGGTGGCTCATTCCTATGCGCTGATAATTATTGTGCTCGCTATAGAGCTGCAGCACGCCATCCTCAAGAATTTGACCTTGCAACTTCTCATGTGGGCTTCCGCACCATACGCCGTGCCCCCTAATATAACTTTAATCAACTTGACTTTTACTGCGGACTTCTAGGGTAAGGATGTAAAGAAATCACTAAAAATATGTGTAGAAAGACTCAACCCTTACTTTGCAAAGATTGGCACAAGAGCTCAGCCTTTGGAGTTTAAGGATGAGGACGAGCATGTTGATATGATATGTCCACCCAAAAGTTGTGATCTCGAGTTTAGTTGCAAAGCTTAAAGGTACAAGTACTGACTTACTAAGAAAAAGTTTCTGAGATTGTATGAAGACTAAACTTTAGACTCATCATTTTTGGTCGCCAAGCCATTAGGTAGTTTCTAATGGCGCTACAAGCCTTAAAACGATTAAAAAGTACATTGAAAAACAAAGACAAGTATTATCAGAGATAACAATTAAGCGATCAAAGCATTTAAGTTGTAAAAGTGGCTTAACTCGCCCTTAAAAGCGCAAGAATACGCCACTACTTTCATTCAAGAATAAAATATCTTTTTTTAAATTATTTCTGCTCTTTTAGCGGTTGCTCGGGCTGTTGATTCGGCTTTTTCTCTGGTTTTACATTTTTATAAGATGACTGATCACCTTTATCATCATTAGACTCATGATGTGGTTTAACTTTTTCATTATCTTGGCTCATTATTTTAGACCTCTGGTTTTTTAAATTAGGTTTTTAACATAGCATATATGCTCAGCAATCAATGTGTGTCTTCGTAAAGTGATTGATATCAACATCACAAAACGTCTTCACGTTGTTTTCACAATCGGCTGTTTACAGTATTTTTTATTTGTACTACGAGTCGAAATCATGAAAATTTTAAAAACAATGCTGCTATGTAGCTTATCCATTCCGTTAATTGCATTAACTGGTTGTAAAAGCATTCCACCTTACTCAAATGAGTATGCACAAGCACGATTAGACACACAAGGTATCTCACTTGATCAAGAAAAAGCAGAGCAAATAGGTCAACGCTTTACACAAACTTTTAATCACCTTGGTACATCAGCATTTTTAACTCAAGCGAGTGCTTTATATGCGGATGAGCTGTTTATCAATGATACACTTTCACAATTTTCACAGCGTTCTAAGCTCCTTGAACATTTTACTGGGATGAATAAGCGTGTAAGTCATGCAAAGGTAGAATTACTTAATACATCCTATTCTCAAGATTCAGCTTATGTCCATTGGCATATGCGCTATGATCTGCATTTTTTTGGCACCAAAAGAACCATGAACTCTTTTGGAATCAGTGAAATTAAGATCAATAAAGATCACAAAATTATTTTTCAACAAGATTTCTGGGACCCAGCCAATGGCTTATATCGTTCTCTGCCTTATGTTTCAGGAGCATACGCATGGGTTCTACCATTCAAAAAATAATCTGTTCATCGCTTATTTTAGCCTTACCATTCCTGTCCATTGCACATGCGAAAAATCTAAAGCAATGTAGCCAAGCAAAATTATTGGTTGCTAAAAAACAGGTCGGAATAGCAAAATATTGGGCACAAAATTGTCAAGCGAATTGGCAGGGTCAAAATATGGCTTTAACTTTTCATTACAGCGAGAATATTCCAGAATGGGCATTTAAACGCGCTGCTCGTTATTTTTTAACTAAGAACATTCAAGATCAACAATTATTTGCCACGTTTGAACAGCTCACTGCGTCTTATCGTGCTGTCAAACCTGGAGATGAATATCGTTTAAATTATATACACCAGCAACACACTTTACAGCTTGAACTCAACCAGGCTCGATTAGGACAGATCCAACACCCCTCTGCTCAATACTATTTTTCGATTTGGTTAGGACAAGCCCCCTTTAGCATTCCATTGAAACAACAACTTTTGAAGTCATCTTAAGCTATGTCAAAACATTTTATCCTGATCGTAGAAGATCATTATGAGCTCGCCTCGACTTTATGTGAGTTTTTAGAAGAACATGATTTTGTTGTTGATCATGCAAGAAATTTAAATACTGCTCAACAACTACTAAAACAACAAAGTTACCATTTACTGTTACTGGATATTAATTTGCCCGATGGTTCAGGCTATCAGTTATGTGAATGGATTCGTACGGAAGCAGGATTAGACTTGCCTGTTTTAATGCTGACTGCTCGCGATACTTTAAATGATAAGTTACAAGGTTTTCAATCTGGTACAGACGATTACTTGGTAAAACCTTTCGATTTTAACGAGCTCATTGTACGTATCAAAGCCTTGATTCGTCGTTCACTGGGCGAGGTATCGCATAGCCGCCTTACTCTGCACGATCTGGTTTTAGATTCAGCTCATCAGCAGGTGATACGTGCAGGTAAAAGTATTGATCTGCCACCTTTGCAATTTAAGTTACTCAAAATATTGATGCGCCAATCTCCTAAGGTGGTGAGCAAACAAGAAATTATGATGGCTCTTTGGGGCGACGAAGAGCCTGAGAGTGATGCACTACGGAGCCACATTTATAATCTCAGGAAAATGGTAGACAAACCATTTGATCAAAAACTCATTCATACCGTGTCTGGCGTGGGACTCAAAATGAGTATCGAGCCTTAAGCTTCAATTTAAGTACACGACGACAATTAAACCTGTTTCTGATGTTAAATCAATGTCTTGATGTGTGGATAAATAGTATTGACGATCAAAAAGTTCAACGCGCCAGCCTAACTGTTTACATAACTTTTGCACCAACTGCAGACCTATACCATGCCCTTTAATTTCAAGTTGTAGGTTACGGTCTGAGAGCGCTTGGACTTTCAAATCATTAGCTAAAGCAATACCTACTCCATTGTCTGCAATTAATACTTTATTTTTCTGTAAAATGACATCAATCTCTGTACCTTGAGAGTAATTCAGGGCATTACGTAAAATATTACCAAATACCATTTTGGTCATAGAGCTGTAAAGTTTACGCGGTGCTTCATCCAAATCCTGATGCAAAGTAATATGCATTCCTTTATTTTGACTCACCTGCTCAAGTTCATCCATTAACTGTTGCAGTTGCTCAGAGAGCAACGCGGTTGTAGGGGCTAAGGTATTCGTGGTGTTACGTGCAATGGCCAGTAAAGTATCTACCAAGAGTTGCATATCCTCAATGGTATTATGCAAACGCGTAAATGACTTCGTTTGACCATAGCGTGCCTGACACAATTGAATATTGCCCTTTAAAATCGTCAATGGTGTGCGTAATTCATGACTCACATCACCCGTAAATTCACGTTCTCGTTGAATAAACTCACTCAACACTTGATGATATTTTTCAAGTGCCTGCTTTAAATATTCGGCTTCTAAATTTGAATGGGTATGAATATCACGAAATGGGGAGGCGCGATTACTGGCATGTTCCCAATCAATTTTCTCTAATGCATTCGCTAAACGATTAATCGGTGAAAAATAGCGTCTGGCACGGCGATTCCAAAACCACAACAGACTATAAAGCACAAAAAGACTCAGCATTAAGGGTGCTAAACCAAACAGCCATACCAGTTTATTCACATTGCTTTCGCCAAAAACTAAAAGGACTTTTTGCCCAGCATTTTCTCCATAGCCGGTCATACGTTCGCGACCATCAATAAAATAACGGTGCACGCCCGGCTGTAAATCTAAAGATTGAAAAGCCACGGGCGCAATGCCCTCCCAGCGATAACCATATAAATTTTTAGTATCAGGCAGAGGTGCTAAGGGATCACGCGCCACGCGTTGCCAGTAATGCGACATTTCTTGTTCAAGTGCCGTTTTGAGTAGAGTTCCCTTAATCACCCAAGCGCTGCAGCTAATGCCGATCACTACAGACAGCGCAATCAGCCCGATTTGTAGCCAATAGTAACGATTAAATACCTCACCTAAGGGATGTTCACCTTTGTCCCTAAACAACCTTAACACTGATGCATCCCTCTGATGTTGCTTAAACAAGAAATTATACGACCTTCTTTTGAAATAAGAAGTGACCGATGACCCATTCACGACCTTGGTCATAACCAAATAGTTCAGCACAGGCCATAAAGAAGATACGCCAACGTTGCCACCAAATCTCAGCATCTTCGCCATAGGTTGCGGCAAAAATAGGCGCGAGCTTAGCGTGATGTTGATCCATATTATTTAGCCAAGCATTGGCGGTATATTGATATTGTTTTCCAGACCATTGCCATTGCTTCTGCAAAGACAAATGTTGTTGAAAATGTAAAAAGGTGGAAGTAGATGGCATAAATCCGCCACTGAAGAAGTATTTCGACATCCAATCTAAATCATTCTTTACTTCAAAGGGGTAATGTAAGAAACGGTGACAGAAAATATGACACCATAAACGTCCATCTGGCTTTAACCAATGATTAATATTTTCAAATAATTTATGGTAATTACGGACATGCTCAAACATTTCTACCGACACCACACGATCAAAACACTGTTCTGCAAACGTTAAAACATTAACATCACAGGTGAGAACGTTGAGGTTGTGAAAGCCTTTTAAACGTGCTTGTTCTTCAATATAAATACGTTGTGTTACAGAGTTTGACACCACCGTGATATTTGCATTTGGATAATGCTCTGCCATATATAGACTAAATGATCCCCAACCACATCCGAGTTCAAGAATAGATTGCCCATCTTGTAACTCAGCACGTTGGCAATATGTGGCTAATGCTGCTTCCTCAGCTTGATCTAAACTTGTGGATGAATGTTCAAATAGACTGGCACTGTATTTTAAACGTTTTCCTAAAACCGCCTGAAAAAATTCGGTCGGTAACTCATAGTGCTGTTCATTGGCTTTTTGCGTTTCAACAGCAATCTCACTGTTTTTTAGCACCTGTAAAACATCATCATAACGTTGACTCGCCAAAACAGGATCAAAACGTCCTTCTTGCTTAAGTCGCTTTTTACTTAAAAGACGGATACCTGCGCGA
The DNA here is from genome assembly GCF_003711395.1 of Acinetobacter sp. B51(2017). Classification (GTDB taxonomy): domain Bacteria; phylum Pseudomonadota; class Gammaproteobacteria; order Pseudomonadales; family Moraxellaceae; genus Acinetobacter. Next base: position 9,047 of record NZ_PJRJ01000040.1, on the reverse strand, counting down.
ATGATTGGATCAGGCAGTTGTCCTTTTTCTAACATATGTAGTGTTTTTTGCAAAATCATGTCCATAATTCGCCTTACTTTTTCGGGGGTAATGGAATAAAGATAGAAGTACGTCGTTGATAATCTCGGTAATCATCGCCGCGGTGTGCTAAAGCTTGTTGTTCACTAAATGGTATTCCGGTGATGTAATATAAAAACAACCACATGAGCACAGGATAAATCCAGAGCTCATAAAGCCCCACCGCCATCCCTAAAATCGGATAAGCAAACCAATGTAACCATTCAAAGAAATAATTAGGATGGCGGGAATAACGCCACAAACCTTGATCACAGGTTTTTCCTTGATGCGCGGGATTCGACTTAAAATGATATAGCTGCTGATCTGCCACGGTCTCGCCTATAAATGCAATCAGTATAATGACAGCAGCAATAGCTAAATAAATCGAGTGCGCTATTGACCACTGCTGAGCTGAAATACTGAGTAGCTCAAGCATTGGATAAGAAAACAGCATGACTAAAGCACTTTGAAATACAAAGAATAATAAGAAGCCTATGTGCTCAAAACGGCCTAAAGCACGGCGCATATTGGCATAGCGAGTGTCTTCCTGCGTTTCATTGGCATAGCGGCGTAATAAATGCCACGTTAAACGAGCAAACCACAACCCGCTGGCCACGCCAATAAATAGACGAATGTTCAGCGGTGCTGCATCCATGACCGTCGCAGCGATAATCACATTCAACGCAATATTGAAACTCCATGCCACATCGACCAGTCCTGCTCTACGGTTGTAACTCACCAGCACCCAGCAGCACAGCATGACAAATAAGTTGAATAAGAATAAATGGATCAGCATGGCCTTTGCTCCTATTCACAATGGGATTTAATAAGGCTGTGCTTCTAATAAAAGATGTACATCACTAATCACACCTTCTTTAAATCCTCCTTCGCAATAACACAGATAAAAATCCCACATTCGGATAAAGCGCTCATCAAATCCCAATTGAAGCACTTGGTCACGTTGCTGCATGAAACGTTGCCGCCAGCAATGTAAAGTTTTGGCATAACTTTGCCCAATATCTTCCAAATGTTTGAGACGTAATTTTTGCTGTGATGCAGCATGGGTCATCACACTGATACATGGAATGAAACTGCCAGGGAAAATATAACGTTTAATATAGTCAACGGTATGCAAGGCTTTTTTATAACGAGCATCTTCAATCGTGATCGCCTGAATAAGCGCTAGACCATTGGGCTTTAAGAGTTCACGGCATTTATTGAAATATGTGGCTAAGTACTGCTCTCCCACTGCTTCAATCATTTCAATAGACACTAGCTTATCGTATTTACCTTCTAGTAAACGGTAATCTTGCAGTTTTACCGTGACGCGATGACTTAGACCGGCAGCATGAACACGCGCCAGCGCTTCATCATACTGTGCCTGTGAAATGGTAATTGTGGTGACCTGACAGCCATAATGCTGCGCCGCATAAATCGCAAAACCACCCCAACCACTGCCAATTTCGACCAAATGATCCATTGGCTTCAATTGCAACTTTTGACAAATTATTTCTTTTTTATATTCAGAGGCTTGCTCTAAGCTCATGTTTGGTTCTTTAAAGACTGCACTTGAATACATCATACTTGGATCAAGAAACAGTTTAAAAAAATCATTACTCAAATCGTAATGCTCAGCAATATTTTTACGACTGCCTTGAATGGAATTTTTGCGTGATTTATACCAAGCCTTCAGCAGCACCTGACTCAGTTTTGCCACTGTATTTTGATTCATTCGATCAAGGACATCACGATTACGTGCCAGAATCTGGATGACAGTCACTAAGTCATCACTACTCCAATAACCGCAAATAAAGCCTTCCGCTGCACCCAAGACTCCTTGCTTAAAAATCAAGTCCATCAATCGCTGATCATGTACCACAATTGAAGCTTGTAAATCTGCAGGCTCACCCACAATACCTTGCCATTGCCCTGTAAAAATCAATTGTCCATGCTGAAGTTTTAAGAGATGGCGTAATACCAGGGGTAAGCTGTTGCTTTCTCTCATCAATATGCTTTTCATGAAGATCGTGTTCCTTTGTTTTTTTTCGGATGGCGGTAAAATGGAATTTTCTTTTTCCATAAATAAAATGCATTGAGATAAATACCACCGAGCATCCGAAATGGCTCAAACATTTTGAACACAGCATAACGATACTGTTGTGAAGGAGATGTGATGGGATTGAGGACATAATTCATACTTGCATCAAACTGCAAAACGCCGTGTTGAAATACCTGCATAAATACAACCTGTCTGTGCGCTGAAAAACTAAACCTCCAGCGATACTCTAAATCCATAGGCATAAAGGGTGAAACATGAAATACTTTAGAAAAGTTAAAACGATAACTTTGATACACGCCATGTTGCTTAAATCCTTCATGACATGAATGCACATAGACTTGGCGCTCATTCCAAGGTGTATTGGTAATTTCACTCAGAATAAATACCAAATTGCTTTGATCATAAACAAAATAGAACACCACAGAGTTAAAGCGAAATCCCAAACTGCGTGGTAAGGATAAAACCCGTATCGTATGCTGCTGATCCAAGATGTAACGCTTTTCTTGCCATAATATCTGCGCTACTTTCTCGCGAATTGAACCCTGTGCCTGTGTTAAAAAATCTTGCTCATTAATCTGCAAAATATTGAATCTTTTGACTGACCATAAATAACAAGCTGATTGATAACATTGTAGCTGATCTGGATCAAACCATAGATAAGTGAGCTTTGCATCAAAGGAATGCGCTTTAGGTAAATAACGACGATGACGGATATTCGCAGATGCTAATGCTAGCGGAGATATCGGCATATTCATGTTCTACGCGGCCTTTACTGAGCTTTGTAAAATTTGCTCGACAACCCAAGATGCACTACGTGCACCATCTTCGTGAAATCCCCATCCCCAATAAGCACCGCAATATGATGTCCGATGTTGGCCATTAATATCTTGCCAATGCTGCTGCGCTTCAATGGCAGCGGCATCAAATACAGGGTGACGATAATGACGCTCGATCCATATATGTTTGGCATCTAACGACATATTCGGATTCAGTGTGGCGAAAATAGGAGTTTTGCAATTTAAATTTTGCAATTGATTCATCCAGTAACTAAAACCGTAATGAATCCCACCGCGCTCAAATGGCGTCTGGTCCTGCGCTAGGCTTGGCGTAACATGCACATGCCAACTCGCCCATTGCCGTTTGGACTTAGGCATAATACCTGTATCTGAGTGGACCACCATGCGATTATCTTGATAACGAAATTGACTTAATATCGCCTGTTCTTGTGGGGTAGGATCTTTGAGTAAAGCTAAACTATCATCGGCGTGACTCGCAAAGACCACCCAATCAAATTGCTCTTGACCATGAGCAGTTTCAATGAGCACGCCCTGCTCTGTTCTGCTTACTGCATGGACTGTCTGATAACAAAATTCAATGTTTTTTGCCTGTGTCTGGATAGCGCGTACATAACTGGCTGAGCCACCTTGTACCGTCAGCCAAAGTGGACGATCTTTTAGCTGTAACATACGATGATGTTGAAAAAAACTAACTACAAATTTATAGGGAATATCCCCTGCCTGCTCGACAGGACAAGACCATAATGCACCACACATTGGATACAAATGCTCTTGTCGAAATGCCTCAGAATAGCCATGTTGATTTAAGTATTGTTCAATACTGAGCGATGTGCTGATATCCCTGACATCAATTTCTTTATTTTCAGCATAAAATCGCAATAAATCAGCTAACATGCTACGGAAATTTGACTTTAAAAAGTTCTGAGGTCGAAACAGTAAAGAAAACTTTTTAGAGGGATTGTATTGTAAACCAGTCACTTGATTATTGACTGAAAACCCCATATCACTGCTTTGTGTTTTTACACCTAACTCTTTGAGCATTGCACAGAACAGCGGATAATTTTGCTCATTAAAAACAATAAAACCACTGTCTATAGATACTTGCTCACCATGAATATTTAAACGATGAGTATCAGTATGACCACCTAAATAGTCATTCTTTTCAAATACAGTCACTTGATGATGTTTATTCAGCTGCCATGCAGCATACAGTCCAGAAATACCTGAACCAATAATTGCAATTTTCATAAAGATTCCTTGGATTGTATCTCTGATTGGGATGTTTGAGCTGGCTGTTTTGATCGTATGCGTTGGGCGATTCTACTGACTTGGTATACTTTGTCTGGAATAGGTTTAATCCCCCAGACTAAACCCAAGCATGACATCAACTTTAATACATAATAAGTCACGTCAATTTGCCACCAATAAAAACCTTGACGTGTACTACCTGCATAATAATGATGATTATTATGCCAACCTTCTCCTAAGGTAATAATAGAAAGAAATAGGTTATTACGACTGTGATCATGGGTGTCAAAGTCACGCGTTCCATAATGATGCGCCAATGAATTAATACATAGAGTAGCGTGAGTGAGCAAAACAGTAGAGATCACGAACCCCCATACTAAGAGTTGAAACCCTGAAGTACTCAAACTAGGCCACATCATTGCCACAGCCTCGCCTAAAGCATAGATGCTCATCGCTGTGAGTAAAACGACAATAAGACTAAAGCGGTCAAGCCAGATCAATTCAGGATATTGCAGCCAGTCTTTAATGACTTCTTTACGCGTAGCAAAATTATATTCATTTAAAAACCAGCCGACATGGCTATACCAAAAGCCATGTGTAGAAGAATGAGGGTCTTGTGCTGTATCTGTATGACGATGATGGTAACGATGATGTGCTACCCACCATAATGGGCCACGCTGCGCACTCATTGTGCCCAAAAGTGCGAATATAAATTGAACTAAACGTGACGTCTGAAAGGTTTTATGCGAGAAATAACGATGAAAAAAAGCGGTAATTGCAAACATGCGTATCAGATAAAAAACCAGCATAAAGACAACTGCAAACCATGATACACCCACCCAAAACACCCCTAAACAAGCAATATGCAGCAAGATAAAGGGTAAAATTCTAAGCCATTGGATTTTACGGTTTTCAGGATTGAGATTGAGTGATGCCGTGCTCACCGACCAACTATCAATCCACCCCATTAAACTTTTTAACATGGACTTATCCTACACCGAACTAACTGTATTTATTCCGTTAAATCAGTGTATTTAGGTCAGTATGAATTTTATGTGAAGGCTTGCCATTCGCATAATTTAAATCTTACAAAGCGCAGACTTAAAAATCTTGTTATCGTGTAAAATGGCTTTAAACTTAGGTTAAAAACAGCTTTTTCTCAGCCGCACGGCGCTTGACGAGGCCTTTTAAGATCTGACCTTTACTCTTATCCCACCGCAAGAATTGCTCGGCTGCAGCGTAATAATCACCAACATTGAGTTTTTTGAGCAAAGTGGACGCTTCAAAAGCATGGGGCCCAATATTATACGCTAAGGAAACTAAAGCATCAAATTGATTTTGCGTTAAAGGAACATTGACCACACGATTGACAAGCTGAGAAAAGCGCATCAGATCGTAGGCCTTATAAGCCAAAGCCTGTTCCAGTGAGCATGTATCGCCTTGTTGTACAGGTTGACCACTTGGATAAACTGTTGTGCCACTCCCAATTGTCCAAACATTGGCTGGGCATTGATAAGCGATCAGCGCTAAACCTTCAAAACTACTTATCAACTGCGTACCATATGAACTTAAGGTTTTTGCATTATCTACAGCAACACCAATATCATTTTCACGATCTGATACATGAGTTTGCTGCTGAAGCAAGTTTTTAAATTGCTGCACAATACGATCAAGAATGATTTTGAACATCGTTATCTCCAAAAGAGCAGCAATTCATTTAATCTGTCTACTTCATTCTTTATAATGAAGGATACCTAATCATTAGATCTTTGCTCGCTCATTTAATTCTATGCTGTTTAAGTTGAGCTCATACTGAGTTCACTTAAATCATTTAAATCTCTTTCTCATTCATATATCTCCAATAGCGTTTAGGTACATATTGGATATGTAATTTTAAATTTTTACGCGCTTGGATGTTCACACTATTAAAATAATCCTTCCAAAGCTGATCATAAAGTACCTCTTCATCATCAAGTTCGATACTAAAATTTTGACTAAAGCCCGTTCTTATATTTTGATCCACTTCATGTGGATTCATTTCAATGTGATGGACTTGCGCCAGATCGTAGTAAATACCGTATTTACGCTGTTCGTCATAAATCAACCAAGTCTGATCCTGATAACGTTGTTTAAAGTGACGTGTAATAATAGGCAATACATTAAAATCAGGTTTCACTAAGCTCAGAAATAAACCATCTTGACATTTTTTAAAGCGCACAAAAGCTTCCATGCGATGCTTTTCACGCCCCACTTGTTTGGCCCATTGACTAATTCCTAATACATCAATATGCCCATAATCTTGGTCAACCTTATAGTTTTTTTTAAATACATAGAGTGCAAAACCAAACATATGATTAAATGCTGCATCTTGCTCTGATAAAAAACTATAATAAAAATGACGCAGCGAGCTACTGGAGACTTTAGCTTTTAATGCAGTCCATACACGATTGGCGTGTTCATCATTTGAAGGTACCATCACAACTTCATCAAACAAGCCCGTCTGCGCATGTGAATCCTTAGTCACATGTACATCAAACTGCTTGAACTGAAAAGCGCGAAAAATACAGCTCAGTAAGCCTGTCATGGTACCATCAAACACATAAATCATCAGAAACCGAATCCTAACTGTGGTGAAAGTTGCTGCGTATATTTAGATTGACCCGCGAATAAAATCTGTTGACGAATCTGCCCCGCTTGTTGCTCCTTGGCAAACTTAGGACTATCCACACAACGAATAAAATGCTGCGCACGGTTGTAAGCTACGCCCATTCGTTTTAACTGATCAATACGAATCGGGCCAAAACGACGCGCGGATACAATTTTCTTTGCTGAACGTACGCCAATCCCAGGTACGCGTAAAATCATTTTATAGTCTGCGCGGTTAATGTCCACAGGAAAACTTTCTGGATGACGTAAGGCCCAGCTTAACTTTGGATCAACATCTAAATCTAAATTTGGATGCTCATCATCCACTAACTCATTGGCATCAAAACCATAAAAACGCATTAACCAATCACTTTGATAAAGACGGTTTTCGCGCAGCAATGGTGGTGCAGAACCCACCATGGGCAAACTCTTTTCTTCTTCATTAATTGGAATATAGCCTGAATAATAGACGCGTTTGAGTTTAAATTCTTTGTAGTGTCGATCAGCCATTAAAATAATATCTTTATCAGTTTCACTATGTGCACCTACAACCATTTGCGTGGTTTGTCCTGCAGGAACAAAAACTGGAACTGTTTTAATCAGCTTACGCTCATCTTTTAACTCAATCAGGCGATCACGTACAATCCCTAGATCTTTTTGTACTTCAGCATGATTTTTTTCAGGTGCGAACTTTTGTAAACCTTCTTCGGTTGGCATTTCTAAATTGATACTCATCCGATCTACATAGAGCCCAGCCTCTTGGATGATCTCAGGCGACGCCCCCGGAATTGTCTTTAAATGAATATAACCATTGAAGTTTTCTTCCAGACGTAACTTTTTCACCACTTGCAGCATGCGCTCCATGGTGTAATCGGCAGATTTAAAAATACCTGAACTTAAAAATAGCCCTTCAATATAATTACGACGATAAAAATTAATGGTCAGGTCAACGACTTCTTGAACGGTAAACGCAGCACGTTTGACATCATTTGAACGGCGTGACACACAATAGGCACAATCGTAGATACAAACATTAGAAAAGAGAATTTTGAGTAAAGAAACACAGCGGCCATCTTCAGTATAACTATGGCAAATACCATTACCCGTATTACCTAGACCTTTATCTTTGTTTTGACGTTTACTACCACTTGATGAACACGACACATCATACTTGGCAGCATCAGCCAAAATTTGCAGTTTTTCACGAATACGATCAGACATAGACAGAGATAAAAGAAGCAAAACGCTATGATAGTCTATGTCTATTTTTTAAACGACACCTACAGCTATGCTATGCGACAAACTATGTCGTTTTAATCTAATCAGTCTAGTTTTAGGTTCATCTGTGTATAAGCTTTAAATTGTACTTAATCCATAGCGAATTAGCGCTTCAACCACGTCTTGATCAAACCAAACAATGCAACAATAGGGTTAACGCTAGGTAGCTGGTTCTCTGAATAAATTTCACGCAATAACTCGGGCGTTAAGGCCTCATGCATACGAAATAATGGTGCAGTTTCACCATTCTGTTGATGTTGTTGCATAATCGAATCCCTGCGATTTCCCTTGGATTTACTGATCTATGTCTATGTTTTAAATGATGAAGAAAGGGTAATAAACCTAGTTCATTGGGTTTAAATTACACTTTGACATTGGCATTTAATGACATTGTAAGTGAGTTATCGCTATTATTTTGGGACTTTAGACCTATGTCTAAAGCTCAGGCGGGTTAGATACGACTTAAGTCTAAGCATGAGATCATAGTAATGTCAAAAATGCGTATATGGGCACGGCGGGTTGGGCTTTGGGCTAAAATATGTATCTTGAAATGATGTGTTGATCATCGATTGACATACTCCCACCACTTTCGACTAGTTCCTTGCGAAACTCGTTTCTCAGGGATTCTAAAAGCAAATGCTCTTAGGCGACTTCCTTGCGGATTTCGCTTGCTTTCTGCTTCGTAGGGCGACCTTTACCGCATCCACCCTCCACAGACAAAACGGTATGTCCTACCGCCAAAATGTTGCGAGAAGCGTTTATATCCGCATTCTCGCTAAAGCTACACTCTACACAGCTAAATTTCGCCTGAGTGAGCCTGTTTTCTTTTGCAACGTGACCACATGAACTACAAGTCTGACTTGTATATTTAGGGTCAACTTTAACGAGTAAACCACCTCGCCATTGTTGCTTATACTCCAACATACCAACAAGCATTGACCACCCTTGATCTAGGATTGATT
>NZ_PJRJ01000003.1 GCF_003711395.1 Acinetobacter sp. B51(2017) | reverse complement strand
GTTGATTTATCTGAATCATCTAGGGCTGCAACCAATTCAATTGGGCCTTCTAGGCGTTCTAATAAAGCTTTTAATTGCGCTTGTGTATTTTGATCTAACATTGCTAACGTCTCCAAAGGAGTAAATATTTACTTGATGAAACAATCATAAAATAGATCGATAAATAGATAAAACGGTTAGTTTTTATAAATATGATCGGAAAAATAGATTTAAAGATCATTTCATCAACAATTTCATAAATCTATATGGGGGATTTATGTTAAGTTTCAAGTAAAGCAGCACCGACTCATTTATGTTAATTTAATTACTTCATTTTCAAAAGAGCAGTGATGTTATGCAATTACAGCGTGGTATTTACCAGCATTATAAAGGCAAGCAGTATCAAGTCTTCCATGTAGCGAGCCACAGTGAAACACAAGAAAAATTGGTGGTGTACCAGTGTTTATATGGGGATTATTCGATGTGGGTGCGCCCGCTGGAAATGTTTTTAGAAGATGTCGAGATTGAGGGGCAAGTTATGCCACGTTTTAAATTGATTCAAGCATTATAAACCCATATACAGGATAGCGCAGTCAACACCAACACCTTAGTGATGAAGGGGGCGGCAAGCTTAAAGAGCGAGATATTATGCAGTGATTGCCACAGTCCAATCGTCACAACAGGCTTTAAGCCAGAGATGTAGCAAAATACACGAGATTGCTGCCACAAGCGTGAATATAGGGCGAAAGCTGACATTCACGCTTGACGTTTACAAGGGGATACTGGCGATTTGGCCTTAGAGCAAACTGACTCTAGTAAAATGCACATCATATTCTAAATATTTATGTACGAAAGCGGCTTTATCACTACGACGTAATAAATTGGCATAGACAAATTTAGGTACAGAGTAATACAGCTCTGCTGAACCATTGTCATAAAAAATGTGTAAGTGCCGAGACGTCGAGTTATATCTCCATGACGTGACTCTAAGTGCTACTCCCATAGGCAACTCCTTATTCACAAAGGTTTTTTCTATCATTATTATGTTGCGGCTTATTTGAAATTACTTGAATTAGCCGCTTTTCTATATAGCAGTATTGTAAACTGCTATGTTCAAGTTACTATGCCAAATTTATGCCAAACAGCGGCGCAAAAGTACTGTGGCCTCATCGACTATTCGCGGCTGTTGGGCAGATGAAAAAAGTAACAATTGTGTGGTGTAGTCGCGCTAAAAACTCAATTAAAATTCAGCAAAATAACAATGATTGAGAAAGAAAATGCAATTATTTGAATGTTCTAACTGCCATCAGCCTGTATATTTTGATAATAATTATTGTACGGCTTGTCAGCATGCGTTGGGCTTTGATGCGAAACAGATGCAGATGGTGGCCTTAGAGGGTAGTGAGGATGCTGCAATATGGACTGAACCAAGCAGTCAAACCCAATATAAATTTTGTCAAAATAAACAATATCACGTCTGTAATTGGTTGTTACTTGAGACAGATCAACAAGCGTTTTGTTTGGCATGTTCGCTGAATCGAGTGATTCCAAATTTAAGCGAGCCTGAATATCGTCAACGTTGGCATAAAATTGAACTGGCTAAACATCGCTTAGTCTACGCTTTATTGCGTTGGCAATTACCATTGGAAAATAAGCTACAAAATCCACAGCAGGGTTTGGCCTTTGATTTTAAAGCTGACCCCAATTGTCCTCATGAACCTAAAGTCATGACAGGACATGATAATGGCTTGATTACCTTAAATATTGCTGAAGCTGATGATGTAGAACGTGCGATGGCACGTAACAATATGGATGAGGTATACCGCACATTACTCGGGCATTTTCGCCATGAAATAGGGCACTATTATTGGGATGTGTTGGTTGATGGCACCGAATTTTTGCAGCCATGCCGTGCCTTATTTGGCGATGAACGCATGGATTATCAACAGGCGCTAGATCGTCATTATCATCAAGGGCCGCCAAGCGATTGGATGCAACATTATATTAGCCCTTATGCCACCATGCATCCTTGGGAAGATTGGGCAGAAACCTGGGCACATTATTTACATATTGTCGATGTGCTTGAAACAGCAGATTCTTTTGGGATGCAAATTCGCCCTCAAGTGGTACAACAGCAACACGACCATTTAATGCATTTGGCTGTAAAGAAAAATCCTTACTATAATCAAAGTCTTGATGAGATTTATCAAGCTTGGTTGCCCATTTCCTTTGCCATGAATAGCTTAAATCGCAGTATGGGGCAAGATGATTTTTATCCTTTTGTCATTAATCTTGAAGTACAAAACAAATTAAGATTTATTCATGAAGTGATTCAAGCCACAGCACAAAAAGCACACCAAGCAGCTTAAACATAACAACCACGCCAAGCGCGTGGTTTTTTATAGCGTTTGGCATTGTGCCACTTTAGAAGGCGCTTGATTATGAGCACCTAGCGGGGCAATACGGTTATGCACGCACAATAATGCTTGGCTACGATTATGCTCAAGTTGAATGGTGCCTAGATTGTTTTGTAAATCAATCTCTCCTTCAACTTGATTGCGTTTTAACAAGATCTCACGTCCTGCGGCCAACTGAATGTTGCCTGCAACACGGGTTTCTTCAATCTGTATACCACTAAAATAGGCATTAGCTTGAATATTGCCACTGACTTGGCTGCGTTTTAATACCAAACTGCCATGTGGCTTGATCTCAATATTGCCGTTAATTTGAGCATTATCTAAGATACATTTTTTTTCAACCAACAGATCAGCATTAATACTTTTATTGCGCAATTGACCTTGGCAAATCAGCGTGTTAGCAAAGCTGGGTAAGGCAATGAAGCACAAGAAAATAGCGGTAAATTTATGCATGATAAAGCCCTAAATGATACTTGGCTATATTTTGCACTATTAATACGCTAAAGATAAGTTTTGATAGATGAAAAGACATAAAAAAACCACGCCTTGAGCGTGGTTTTTTAAATCAGTTTAATCTAATCAAGATTAGATTTTACCAACTAAGTCGATTGAAGGAGCAAGCGTTGCGTCGCCTTCTTTCCATTTAGCAGGGCAAACTTCGCCTGGGTGAGCGTGTACGTATTGAGCCGCTTTAACTTTACGAAGAAGTTCTTGAGCATCACGACCGATACCACCCGCGTTGATTTCAACGATTTGGATTTTACCTTCTGGATCGATAACGAAAGTACCACGGTCAGCAAGACCAGCAGCTTCAATTAATACTTCGAAGTTTTTAGATAAAGTCCAAGTTGGATCGCCGATTAATGGGTATTGGATTTTACCAATCACATCAGAAGTGTCATGCCAAGCTTTGTGAGTGAAGTGAGTGTCAGTAGAAACACCGTAGATTTCCACGCCTAATTTTTGGAATTCAGCGTAGTTGTCAGCAAGGTCACCAAGCTCAGTTGGGCAAACGAAAGTAAAGTCAGCTGGGTAGAAGAATACTACAGACCATTTGCCTTTAAGATCAGCTTCTGATAATTCAACGAATTGACCGTTGTGGTACGCAGTTGCGTTAAATGGTTTAACTTCAGTATTAATTAAGCTCATCATTGTCTCCATGATTGAGGTTTGTAATTTGATTTCCATAAGCATATAGAAATTAGGCGGCTTGCTAAAACAGAATTTTTGCATGACTAAAATCGGAAAATCCGAATTGAAGCAACAAAACTCTATTTCAAACCAGTAAACCTGTTATATAAATTAGTACAACAGATATAGTTTGCAAAGCTGTTAAAAACGTGGGGATGCGCTTTAAAAATTCAAGGTCAAATACACAAAAAAGTTCAAAATATTCAAAATTGTTACGCTTTCCCCAAAGCCCATAACAGCGTAAAATAGCGCGCTATTGTGAGCTTTAGGAATACTTTTCAGTGCAGCGAGATTTAAATGTAGAACAGTTGGTGATGGCGCGTGACCTTCACCGTTTAAATCGACTACGTAAAGGAAAGGATGCCAATCGAGAACAATATCAAGTACTTTGGGATCAATCACATGCCAAAGTCTTAGCCCGTGTTGAGCGCTTACCTCACATTAAGCTCAATCAAGATTTACCTGTGACCCAATATGCCGACAAATTAATCGATGCCATCAACGCGCATCAAGTGATTATTGTTGCAGGTGAAACGGGTTCCGGTAAAACAACACAATTACCGCAAATTGCCATGTTGGCAGGACGTGGTTTAACCGGTCTGATTGGGCATACCCAACCGCGACGTTTGGCTGCACGTAGCGTATCGCAGCGTATTGCCGAAGAAGTCGGTGAAAAACTCGGTGAATCCATTTCATTTAAAGTGCGTTTTAACGAACAAGGCTCGCAAGATTCGATTGTGCGTTTAATGACCGATGGTATTTTGCTCGCAGAATTAGCAAATGACCGATTCCTGACTAAATATGACACCATTATTCTTGATGAAGCGCATGAACGCTCGCTGAATATCGACTTTATTATGGGCTATTTAAAACAGCTCTTACCGCGTCGTAAAGATTTAAAAGTCATTATTACCTCAGCAACTTTAGACGTGAATCGCTTTAGCAATTACTTTAATGGCGCACCAATTTTTGAAGTTGAAGGCCGTAGTTTCCCTGTAGAAGTGCGTTATCGTCCGGTGTCTGAGTTGCCTGTGGGTGGTAGTGACGACGACGAATTTGATGATTTTGAAGAAAACTTACCGCGCGCGGTGGTTGCAGCTGTAGAAGAATGTTTTGCTGATGCACAAGCCAAAGGTCATCCTGAACATGCTGATATTTTGGTCTTCGCTTCAACCGAACAAGAAATTCGCGAACTACAAGAAACCCTACAAAAATATGGCCCACGGCATACCGAAATTCTACCGCTGTATGCACGTTTGGCCTTAGCCGAACAGCAAAAAATCTTTAATCCATCGGGTGGTGGACGTCGTATTATTATTGCCACCAACGTGGCAGAAACCGCGTTAACGGTACCCAATATCCGTTATGTGATTGATAGTGGTTTTGCGCGTATTTCACGTTATAACTATCGTTCTCGTGTGCAACGTTTACCAATTGAAGCAGTCTCTCAAGCGGCAGCCAATCAGCGTAAAGGGCGCTGTGGTCGTATTGCACCGGGTGTCTGTATTCGCTTGTACTCTGAGGAAGATTTTTTAAGTCGTCCTGAATTTACTGAGCCGGAAATTAAACGCACCAACTTAGCATCAGTAATTTTACAGATGCAAAGTTTAGGCTTTGGTGATTTGGAAGACTTTGATTTTATCGAGCCACCCGATTTACGTTTAGTCAATGATGGTCGTAAGCTGCTGATTGAACTTGGCGCGATGACCGAGAAAAAAGCTAAACAGCCTCAAGACAATCCTCCTAAATCCTCCTTTAAAAAAGGAGGACTTGAAAAAGCCCCTCTTTCTAAAAGAGGGGTTGGGGGAGATTCCTTAACCAAAATTGGTCAACAAATGGCAAAAATGCCAATTGACCCACGTCTTGCGCGTATGATTTTAGGCGGCGCGCATTTTGGTGTACTCAATGAAGTGTTGGTGATTGTGGCAGCGCTTGCGGTACAAGATCCGCGTGAACGTCCTGCGGATAAACAAATGCAGGCCGATCAAAAGCATGCTTTATTCCGTGAAGCCGATTCTGACTTTTTATTCTATTTAAAACTGTGGGAAACGCTGCACGCCAATCGCGAAACCATGAGCGAAAATAAGCGGCGTAACTTTGCCCGTCAGTATTTCCTCAGTTGGTTGCGTTTGCGTGAGTGGAAAAAAACCCATGAACAATTGGTGGATTTAGCCCAAGGTTTAAAATTGTCGTTTAACTCGAAAAAAGCCAATTACGAAAATCTACATCGTGCTTTACTGACCGGTTTATTATCGTTTATTGCCAATAAAACCGATGAACGTAATGTGTTTATGGCGGTGCGTCAGCAAAAAGCGCGCATTTTCCCTGCTTCAACGCTGCATAAAACCAATACCCCGTGGGTGATGGCTTTTGAAATGGTAGAAACTTCGCAGGTGTATTTACGTACTCTGGCCAAGATTGAACCGGAATGGATTTTATTGGCAGCAGGTGATTTACTCAAACATCATTACTTTGAGCCGCATTGGTCGAAAAAAGCCGGTATTGTGAATGCCTATGATCAAATCTCGCTGTTTGGCTTGATTATTGAACCGCGTCGTTTAATGAATTACGAAAAAGTCGATCAAGCAGGCGCGCATGAAATCTTCTTACGTGATGCTTTAACCACAGGCAATCTAGGCATTACTCCGCCATTTTTAAAGCACAACTTACTTAAACTTGAAGAAGTTGAGCGCGTTGAAGATAAATTGCGTCGTCGTGATTTGGTGGTGGATGAAGAGACCATTTATCAATTTTATGCTGATAAAGTACCGACCGAAGTGGCAAGCCGTCGTAGTTTTGAAGATTGGCGCGCGACCGTTGAGCCAAAACAGCCGCGTTACTTGTTTGTTGAAGATGATGCACTGTGGCTCAATGACCGTCCAACCACGCAGCAGTTCCCAGATTATTTACATAACGGCAGTTTAAGACTTGCGGCAAGTTATCGTTTTGACCCAAGTCATGATCAAGATGGGGCAACCGTCAACATTCCACTGCAAGCTTTAGCGCAAGTGGATGAAAATATGTGGTCATGGGGGATTCCGGGGTGGCGTCAGGATTTAATTGAAGCGCTACTCAAAACACTGCCCAAAGACAAACGTCGTAATTTAGTGCCGATCCCAGATACCGCACGTAAGTTAATGCAACGTGTGGATGCGGTACATTTACGCGAACATATTTTAAGTTTCTTAAGTTTCCAATTGCGCGGCGAGCAGGTCACAGCACAAGACTTTAATCTTGAGCGTATTGATCAATACCTTTTACCGTTTATTAAAGTGATTGATGAAAAAGGGCGTGTCCTTGAGCAAGGGCGTGACTTAAACGAACTCAAAGCCCGTTGCCGTACCGAAACTCATAGCCCAGTCAAACAGCTTAAAGGTGAATTTAAGACTTTCCCTGAGCAATTTGTGTTTGAAGCATCGCAAAAAGTAACCGGTGTAGTGGTGAAACAATACCAAGCTTTGGTCGCCACAAAAGATTTTGCTGCCTTAGAGCAAAAAGATGAGTCGGGTGTGGTGATTCAAACCTTTAACGATCAAGCCGAAGCCATTCGACAGCATCGCCAAGGGGTGATTCGTCTGGTGCATATGCAATTGGGTGATTTAATTCGTCAACTGAAAAAACAAATTTCTAAACCATTGGCATTGGCTTATTCGCCCCTTGGTGATAAAGCCAAACTCGAGCAAATGTTGGTGTATGCCACTTTAGAAATGGCCATTACTGATTTGCCGGTGAATGCTGCTGAATTTGAACAGTTGCTGGCTGAGGTGAAAAAGACCTTCTTAACGCATGGTCAAACGGCATTACGTGTGATGTCGGATATTTATATTCAGTGGCAAGAGATCCGCCGTGGTTTAGGCGGACTCAATAGCGCTGTATTTGGCAAAAGTATGGATGATATTGAAGATCAACTTGATCTGATGGCATTGTCGAATTTTGTCTATATGAAGCCAAGTGATGTATGGCTTGAGTTTCCGCGTTATCTAAAAGCCTTAATTATGCGTTTGGAGCGTTTGCCAAATAATTTACAAAGGGACGATTCTGCCATTGATCAAGTAGACCCTTGGATGGAAAAATTGTTCACTTTTAAAAATGACCCGCGCCTAAAAGAACTCTACTTTATGGTCGAGGAGCTGCGCATCTCGTTGTTTTCACAACCAATGAAAACCAAGATGCCAATTTCAGCCAATCGTCTACAAAAAGTTTGGGAACGTTTAGGAATCCGTTAATATACTCACCATTTTTCCATAGGAGTTTTACATGGGCATCCGTATTACAGGTACAGGTTTATATACACCTGCTGAAACCATCACGAACGAAGAGTTAGTTCAAAGTTTAAATGCTTATGTAGAACGTTATAACACTGAAAACGCAGCTCAAATTGCCGCGGGCGAAATTGAAGAGTTGCGTACTTCAAGTGCAGAATTTATTGAAAAAGCATCTGGTATTAAAAGCCGTTATGTGGCAGAAAAGTCAGGTATTTTAGATATCGACTCTATGCGTCCACGTTTAACTGAACGTCCAAATGAAGAAATTTCATTACAAGCGGAGTGGGGCGTGGCAGCAGCCAAACAAGCGATGGACAATGCCGGCGTGACTGCAGAAGATATCGATGTTGTGATTATGGCATGTTCGCAATTACAACGTGGCTATCCTGCGCTTGCGATTGAAATTCAATCGGTATTGGGTATTCAAGGCTATGGCTACGATATGAACGTGGCATGTTCTGCCGCAACATTTGGCTTAAAACAAGCCTATGATGCGATTAAATGTGGCGCGCGCCGTGTGTTGTTGGTGAATGTTGAAATCACATCAGGTCAGTTAGATTACACCTCGCGTGATTCACACTTTATTTTTGGTGATGTGGCAATGGCTTCAATCATTGAGGATACCGACAGCAAAACTGGTTTTGAAATTTTAGATACTTATCTCTATACCCAATTCTCAAACAATATCCGTAATAACTTTGGTTATTTAAACCCAGCTGAACAAGCAACAGGTAAAGGTTTATTGTTCCGTCAAGACGGACGTAAGGTATTTAAAGAAGTCTGTCCATTGGTGGCAAAAACCATTAAAAACCAAGTGGCAAAAAACAATTTAACCCCTGAACAAATCAAACGTTTCTGGTTGCACCAAGCCAATGTCAACATGAACGAATTGATTTTAAAATACGTAGCAGGTAAAGAAGCGCCAATTGAACGTGCGCCAATTATCCTTGATGAGTTTGCTAATACTTCATCTGCAGGTGTGATGATTGCATTACATAAAACTGCCCATGAAGTGAATGATGGTGAATACGGCGTATTATGTTCATTTGGTGCGGGCTACTCAGTCGGTTCAATCCTGGTGAAAAAAGTTGTAGTTTAAATTTTAAATTGCACATAAAAAAGGCGCTGAATGCGCCTTTTTTATTTAGGAAAATACCGGTGGTGCATAGCTTAAAGTACGACCTAAAAACCAGAGTAGAAATAGCACTAAAGGAATATGGAAAATCAGCTGGGTGACGGTAAAACCAATCACGTCTTTGGCTTTAATTTTTAAAATTCCTAGCATCGGTAACATAAAAAATGGGTTAATTAAGTTGGGCAGGGCTTCAGCTGCATTATAAATTTGCACTGACCACCCCAAATGTACTTTTAAGTCATGCGCTGCTTGCATCACATAAGGGGCTTCAATAATCCATTTGCCACCGCCTGACGGAATAAAGAAACCTAAAATAGCCGAGTAAACCCCCATCACAATCGCAAACGTTTCTTGCGAGGCAATCGAAACAAAAAACTCGGCAATATAATGCGACAGCGATAAATCTTGCGCGTTATGGGCGTTGGTCATCATAAACGCGATACTGCCATAGAGTGGAAATTGAATCAAAACGCCTGCAACGGCAGGTACTGCTTTGGTGACGGCATTTAAAAAATTCCGTGGTGTACCGTGTAAGGCAATGCCGAGCATTAAGAAAATAAAGTTATAGGTGTTCAGGCTCGAAATGGCCAAAATCGGATTACTTTTAGAAAACTCATTGACCATCCACACCACACCGAGTAATACAATTAAAATGCTGAGTAAAGGTGAGTTCTCGAGCCAATCGCCGGGGCGTTTGGGTGTGTTGGCTTCAACAGGTTTTTCTTCATCAAGCTGAATATCAAATTGATCTATAGTTTTAATATGTTGACCTTTAGGTGCTGACCAAAATGCAATCGCAATCGAAGCAACAATCAGCACTGCGGTCATGATCATGGATTGCGGTAAAAAGATGGTTTCGGTAAAAGGAATCACGCCAGTTAAATTATAAATTGGCTCAGGCAGACTGGCTTTATTGGCTTGTAGCTGTGCGGCAGAGGAGCTAATGCCGAGTGCCCACGTTGCGCCCATGCCAATAATGGCGGCTGCCGCTGCAGCGCGGTAATCCATATTCAGCTCTTTACGTTTGGCGAGTGCAATGACGAGTAATGCGGTGAGTACGGTACTCATGGCCCAATTGACTAAAGAAATCAGTAGACTGACAGTTGCCACTAACACAATCGCACCGCGGCCTGAATGCGGTAGACGTGCAAGAACACGAATTAAAGCCTGTACTGGTTTAGAGACCGAGACTACATAACCGACCACAATTAGCATACACATTTATAAAGTAAACGGAATCAGACTCCAAAAACCATCGCCAAACGAGAGCGCCACGGACTGTGCAGGGGCACCAATAAAAATAGCTGCCACTGCGACAATAATCACCCCAAGGAGTGCGAAAATGTAGGAATCAGGAAACCATTTTTCTGACCAATCACTGACCCGAAGCGCAAAGCGCTGCATAAAATTTTGTTGTTCCATCTTTATATTCCATGATGATTTTTTATTAAAAAAGCCCTTTAAAACCAGTGGCTTTAAAGGGCTTAAGATTAAAAATTAATTTAAGCGATCAGTTGGACACCCGTTACTTTTTGAATCTCATCTAAAGTGACGTCTTTAGCCAGTTCCACCAATTTAATGCCTTCCGCTGTGACATCCATTACACCTAGGTCGGTGATAATGCGCTGTACCACGCCTTTGCCTGTTAAAGGCAGGGCACATTGCTCAACAATTTTCGGTGTACCATCTTTGGCACTATGTTCCATCAGTACCACGACTTTTTGCACGCCCGCGACTAAGTCCATGGCGCCACCCATACCTTTGACTTTTTTGCCCGGAATCATCCAGTTGGCAAGATCACCGCTTTGCGAGACTTCCATAGCACCTAAAATGGCAATATTGACATGCCCGCCACGGATCATGGCAAAGGACTCGGCACTCGAGAAAAAGGCTGCGCCTTTGCGTGCGGTGACGGTTTGTTTGCCCGCATTGATTAAATCGGCATCTACAGTTTCTTCTGTTGGAAATTCGCCAATGCCAAGTAATCCGTTTTCAGATTGCAACCACACATTCATATCTTCAGGAATATAATTGGCGACCAAGGTGGGTAGGCCAATGCCTAAGTTGACATAAAAGCCATCTTCTAACTCTAAAGCAGCGCGCTGCGCCATTTCGTTACGTGTCCAAGCCATGGCTTAAGCCTCCACTTTTAAAGTCAGTTGTTCAATGCGTTTTTCAGGTGTGGCATTTAAAATAATGCGCTGTACATAAATACCCGGTAGATGAATTTCATCGGGATCTAAGTCACCAATCTCAACAATTTCTTCGACTTCGGCAATACAGACTTTGGCCGCTGTGGCACATACAGGGTTAAAGTTTTGCGCAGTTTTACGGAAAATTAAGTTGCCGGCTTTATCCGCTTTATAGGCTTTGACTAAAGCCACATCGGCAGTTAAGGCATGCTCTAAAATATATTCTTTGCCGTTAAATTCACGGACTTCTTTGCCTTCAGCAATTAAAGTCCCTACGCCAGTTGCAGTAAAAAAGGCTGGAATGCCTGCACCGCCGGCACGTAGTTTTTCTGCCAAAGTGCCTTGTGGCGTGAGTTCTACTTCTAACTCACCATTTAAAAATTGGCGTTCAAATTCTTTATTTTCACCTACATAAGAGGCGATCATCTTTTTGATCTGTTTGGTTTCTAGTAATAGACCTAAACCAAATCCATCTACACCCGCATTATTGGAAATACAGGTTAAGTTCTTCACCCCTGTGTCTTTTAAGGCGGTAATTAAAGCTTCGGGAATACCACATAAGCCAAAACCACCCACCGCTAAGGTTTGTCCGTCTTGCACCACATTTTGCAGCGCCTCGGCTGCACTTGCATATACTTTATTCATTGTTGTTCTCTTTTAATCTCTAAGCGCAGCGTTGTTGCCAATAGGCATTAGCATAATTAGATGGATTATGACGCTGTAATACTTGGCTAATATTTTGGCTGGCACGCATTAATGCATCCACGTTAATGCCGGTACTCAAGCCCATATTGGAGAGCAAATAGTACAGATCTTCAGTAGAAACATTGCCTGAAGCCCCTTTGGCATATGGACAGCCGCCAAGTCCTGCGATGGATGAGTCAAACACGCGAATGCCTTGTTCAAGCGATTGATAAATATTGGCAATCGCCATGCCATAGGTATTATGGAAGTGGCCTGCTAAAAGTTTGGCATCGGTGGTAGCTAAACAAGCATCCCAAACTTTTTTCACGCGGTTAGGTGTCGCTGTACCAATGGTTTCGCCTAAAGATACTTCATAGCAGCCCATTTCCAGTAAGCGCTTGGTGACCTGTGCCACCACTTTCGGATCAATGGCACCTTCATAAGGGCAATCTACGATACACGACACATAACCACGTACTTTAATGTTGTGTCGTTTAGCTTCTACAAAAATATCGGCAAATTTGGCAAAGCTTTCGTCAATTGAGCAATTGATGTTTTTTTGCGTAAAGCTTTCAGAGGCTGCGGTAAAGACCGCAACTTCTTGGCAGCCGACCGCTAAAGCTGACTCAAAACCTTTGATATTAGGGGTGAGTAAGCTAAAGCTAATCTTCGGGTCTTTGGGTAATTCGGCAAACAGCTGATCGCTCATCGCCATTTGCGGTACCCATTTGGCTGATACACAGGAACCCACTTCAATCGCGCTTACGCCAGTTTGCATTAAATCTAGAATTAGATTTTTGCGATCCGTTAAGGTTAATGGCGTTTTTTCGTTTTGTAGGCCGTCACGCGGCCCGACCTCGACGATTTTGACAAATTCACTCATGCCACATCCTCCAAGGCCACAAATTCCACCAATTCATCACCGGCTTTCACTTGATCACCAGCTTGGAAATAAGCTGCTGCCACCACACCATCTTGCGGTGCACGAATCGAGTATTCGATTTTCATGGCTTCTAAGGTGAGTAACACATCATCTTTTTTGACTTGGCTATTGGGTTGCACTAAGACTTGAGTAATTACCCCCGGCATTGGTGCTTTTAAATTGCCTGCATCGGCAGCATTATCTTGGCTGTTAAAGCTTGGTTGAATATGGGCAAAATGATGGCTTTGACCGTTATGATAAACAGTTAAACCACTGTCACTTAAGCTAAAGGCGTAATCGGTTTTACGACCGGCTAACTCAATTTTGACATGATGCGCATCTAACAACTGACCATTTACGACATAGCTTTGGCCTTCGTATTCTGCGACATAGCCTGCGTTTTGTGCAGTAAAGTGCACTATATTTTCGATGCCGTTAATGGCAAATTTTACCGCATAACGGGCATTGATATTGACACGCCATAATGATGCAGCCTGCCAAACTGGATTATTGGCAGTTTTATTGCTCGCAAAACGCGACAGTAATTCAGTGAGTGCGGCAGACACTACCAATTCCGGCGAAACTTGTGGTTGTGGGCCAAGTAAAAATGCTTCTTCACGTTGAATTAGACCGGTATCTAAATGCGCGTTGGCAAATGATTCACAGCGCACCAAGCGGTCTAAAAAGGCAATGTTGTTGCCTAAACCATCGACATGGAATTGGCTTAAGGCATGATGCATTTGCGTAAGCGCGGCTTCACGGTTTTCACCCCATACAATGAGTTTGGCAATCATCGGGTCATAGTAGGTGGTAATTTCATCGCCTTCAACAATGCCGCTATCGACACGTACATGCGCATTTTGGGTTGGATAGCTTAAATAATGAATTTGACCAATAGCAGGTAAGAAGCCTTTTTCAGGTTCTTCGGCATAGACACGCGCCTCTAAAGCATGACCATTGATGCTGAGTTCATGTTGTTGTTTTGGTAGCGGTTCGCCATAAGCGACACGCAGTTGCCATTCAACTAAGTCTTGTCCGGTGATCATTTCGGTCACAGGATGTTCGACTTGTAAACGGGTATTCATTTCCATGAAATACGCCGTACCGTCTTGTTCAACAATAAACTCAACGGTACCTGCACCCACGTAATTTACGGCACGGGCAGCATCAATGGCGGCTTGGCGCATGGCTTCGAGTTTTGGCTCCGCCATTTTAGGTGCAGGTGCTTCTTCTAAGACTTTTTGATGACGACGTTGTACTGAACAATCACGTTCAAATAAATGCACGTAGTTGCCGTGTGTATCACCAAAGACTTGCACTTCGATATGACGCGGCTGAACCACATAACGTTCGATTAATACATCATCATTGGCAAAGCTGGCTTTGGCTTCGCTCTTACAAGAAGCAAGGGCAGCTAAAAAGTCGTCACTGCGTTCCACTAAACGCATGCCTTTACCACCACCACCGGCGCTGGCTTTAATTAAAACCGGGTAGCCAATGGCATCAGCTTGTTGTTTTAGAAACTCGGCATCTTGATTGCTGCCGTGATAACCCGGGGTTAAAGGTACACCGGCTTTTTCCATTAAAGCTTTTGAGGTGGCTTTTAAGCCCATCGCCAAAATCGCTTCAACTGGTGGACCAATAAATACGATATTATTTTTTTTACACGCTTCGGCAAATTGGTCATTTTCTGATAAAAAGCCATAGCCTGGATGAATCGCTTGTGCGCCAGTATCGAGTGCTGCTTGAATAATGCGTTCAACTTGTAAATAACTTTGTGCCGCAGGCGATTCACCAATATAGACTGCTTCATCGGCTTGTTTGACATGTTGCGCTTGCGCGTCGGCATCGGAATACACCGCAACAGTGGCAATGCCGAGTTTTTTCGCACTACGAATCACACGGCAAGCAATTTCACCACGGTTGGCAATTAAAATTTTGTTAAACATAGCAGTATCCTTCTATTTTTGTTGTTATGCAGTGGTTTGAATCCAGCTTGGGCTGTGTTTATTTAAAAATGCACTCAAACCATTTTTCGCCTCAGTTCCTTGGCGTACATGTGCAATATGTTGTGCAGTTTGTTTGAGTAACTCTTGGCTGAGTTCTTGTTGATTGACCATTTGAATCAATTGCTTAGAGGCTGCTTGCGCTTCAGGGCCACCCAATAATAAGGCTTCTACTATGGCATCAATCGTTTGATCTAAACTTTCAGGCGCTGCCACTTCATGTGCTAGGCCAATCTTTAAGGCTTGTTCAGCAGAAATACGCTCTGCGGTTAAGAAATAACGTGAGGCTTGGCGCGCGCCAATGGCACGAATTACATAGGGACTAATGGTCGATGGTGCTAAACCTAAACGCACTTCTGAAGTGGCAAATTTAGCTTCCGTACTTGCAACACAAATATCACAGGCAGACGCTAAACCCATGCCGCCACCAAAGGCAATACCATGCACACGAGCAAGGGTTGGCTGCTTTAAGGTGGCAAGTTGATGTAACATTTGCGCCAGTTTTAAAGCATCGGCTTCGTTTTCTTCACGCGATGCTGCGCCTGCTTGCTTCATCCAATTTAAATCCGCACCGGCAGAAAAGCTTTTGCCACGTCCTGCTAAAATCACCACACGAATATCATCACGCTGATCAATCTCTGCAAAGCAGGCATGTAATTCTTCAATCACTTGAGTATTAAAGGCATTATGTAGTTCAGCACGGTTCATCCACACGGTTGCTACAGCGCCTTGTTGTTCGAGTTGTAAAAATTCATAGCTCATGTCATTCCCCTTACATACGGAACACGCCGAATTTGGTTTCTTGAATCGGTGCATTGAGTGCTGCCGCTAAACTTAAGCCTAAAACTTGGCGGCTTTGTGCAGGATCAATCACACCGTCATCCCAAAGACGTGCCGAGGCATAATATGGATGACCTTGTTGTTCAAACTGATCACGGAATGGCTGTTTAAATTGATCTTCTTCATCGGCTGACCACTCTTCACCACGCGCTTCAATTTGGTCACGTTTTAAAGTAGACAGTACGCTGGCCGCTTGTTCGCCACCCATCACTGAAATACGTGAGTTTGGCCATGTCCATAAGAAACGTGGTGAATAAGCACGGCCACACATACCGTAGTTACCTGCACCAAATGAACCGCCAATAATTAAAGTAATTTTAGGCACATTGGCAGTCGCGACCGCCATCACCAACTTGGCGCCATGTTTGGCAATGCCTTCATTTTCGTATTCACGACCGACCATAAAGCCAGTGATGTTTTGAATGAATAGGAGTGGAATATTGCGCTGGGTGCACAGTTCAATAAAGTGCGCACCTTTTTGCGCACATTCTGAGAATAAAATACCGTTGTTGGCAATAATACCCACAGGCATACCATAAAGCTCGGCAAAACCTGTGACTAAGGTGGTACCAAAACGCGCTTTAAACTCATCAAAACGTGAACCATCGACAATACGCGCAATCACTTCACGTACATCAAACGGTTTACGCGTATCGCTGGGCACTACACCATACAGTTCTTCTGCGGCAAAGCGCGGTGGCTCAATCTGATCGAAAGATACATTTGGTTTTTTATTCAGGTTTTTAACAATGTTACGCGCAATGGCAATCGCATGTTCATCGTTTTCAGCCAAGTGATCGGCAACGCCAGACAAGCGCGTATGCACATCACCACCACCTAAGTCTTCAGCAGACACTACTTCGCCGGTTGCGGCTTTTACCAGTGGCGGGCCACCTAAGAAAATCGTACCTTGATTACGTACAATAATGGTTTCATCGGACATCGCAGGTACATACGCACCGCCTGCGGTACAGCTGCCCATCACCACAGCAATTTGCGCAATGCCCATGCTTGACATACGCGCTTGGTTATAGAAAATGCGTCCGAAATGATCACGGTCAGGGAATACTTCATCTTGCATTGGCAAGTAAGCACCACCTGAATCGACTAAATAAATACACGGCAGATGATTTTGTTCAGCAATTTCTTGCGCACGTAAATGCTTTTTCACGGTCAGCGGGTAGTAAGTACCGCCTTTCACTGTGGCATCGTTGGCGACAATCATACAGGTCACACCATTAACCTGACCCACACCCGCGACTACGCCTGCGGCAGGTACATCATCGGCATAGACTTGGTAAGCGGCCAATTGACCAATTTCTAAAAAGGCACTGCCAGCATCAATTAGTTGATCAATACGTTCGCGTGGTAGCAATTTGCCGCGCGCGATATGTTTTTCGCGGGCTTTTTCACCGCCACCTAAAGCAATTTTTTGCGCCTTATTTTTTAGGTCAGCCACCAAAGTTTGCATTGCAGCTTGATTGTTTTTAAATTCTTCGCTGCGTACGTTGAGTTTGCTGCTAAGTACATTGAGTTGATCGTTGGCATTTTCGCTACGACTAAATTGACGTAATACATTCATCATAAACATCCTTGTATTTAATCTTGTTGTTGTATTGGGGGAGGATGTGGGCACGGCTGTGCCCAAAAGCATTATTTGGTTTCGTTAAATAGTTCGCGACCAATCAGCATACGGCGAATTTCTGAAGTGCCTGCGCCAATTTCATACAGTTTGGCATCACGCCATAAACGACCAACTGAATATTCGTTGATATAACCATTACCGCCTAGGGTTTGGATCGCTTCACCGGCCATCCATGTGGCTTTTTCTGCGGCATATAAAATCGCACTTGCTGCATCTTTACGTAAGCTGCGGCTATGCTCAGCTTTGTCACACTCACGACCTACGGCATAGACGAGAGCCTTACATGCCAACCACGTTGAATACATATCTGCAACTTTGCCTTGCATGAGTTGGAATTCACCTAAGGCTTGACCAAACTGTTTACGCTCATGTAAATAAGGAATCACGCTGTCCATACAGGCATCCATAATGCCAAGTGGGCCTGCGCTGAGTACCGCACGTTCATAATCTAAACCGCTCATCAGTACTTTAACGCCATTGCCGACACCGCCCATGACGTTTTCTTTCGGCACTTTAACGTTGTCAAAAAATAATGGATAAGTATTAGAACCACGCATACCCAATTTGTCTAAATGGCTACCGTGACTAAAGCCGTCCATACCTTTTTCAATGATAAAAGCGGTCATGCCTTTAGGCCCAGCATTGATGTCGGTTTTGGCATACACCACCAAGACATCGGCATCGCCACCGTTGGTGATCCACATTTTTGAGCCATTTAAAACATAATGATCGCCGTGATCATCGGCACGTAATTTCATGCTCACCACATCTGAACCTGCATTGGGTTCTGACATCGCAAGGGCACCGACATAGTCGCCAGAGATCAGCTTAGGGAGGTACTTTTGTTTTTGTGCTTCTGAACCATTACGTTTGATTTGGTTAATACATAAATTAGAATGCGCACCATAGGATAAACCAATCGCTGCAGATGCGCGTGATACTTCTTGCATGACCACAATATGTGCTAAATAACCTAAGTTTGAACCACCGTATTCTTCACTCACCGTTAAACCGTGTAAGCCCATATCGCCCATTTTTTTCCATAAATGTGCAGGGAATTCATTGTCACGGTCGACACTTGCAGCAAGTGGCGCAATCTCTTTGGCACAAAATGCTGCCACAGAATCGCGTAAAGCCAGTAAAGTATCATCCAAACCGAAATCAAGTGTCTGTAGACTAAGTTGTAACGGAATATGTGCGTTCATGTTGTTCATCCTGAATTTGTATTTATTTTTCCCAAATCACTTGGTTTAAAGCCGTTGTTTTTGTGCTTTTAAAACTAACATACAATGTTTTTTTTAAAAAGTGAATACAAATTCACAAATTGATTTAAAATTCACTTTTGTCTTGTTGAGAAGGAAATTATGAGTTATAAAAGATCATCACTGATGCAAGAACGCATGGAGCAAAATCGTGCAGCGATTTTACAATCCGCGCGGGAATTAATTGCACAAGGTGGGCTAAAAGACGCACAAATTCAACCGATTGCGGAACGTGCTGGCGTTTCAAGTGGCTTAGTATATCGCTATTTTGAAAATAAAAGTCAGGTGTTAATTGAAGTCTTGTCGGCGGCAATTTTATACGAAATTGAGATTTTAGATTCAATTGCCAAGCGTCAAGATTTAACTGCAAGACAGAAATTACATAAGGCGGTCACGACTTTTGTAAAACGTGCGCTGAATAGTCCACAACTGGCTTATTCGCTCATGTTTGAACCGATTGATCCATCGGTCGAGCATGAGCGTTTTCGCAGTAAGCAATTGCTCAAACAGAGTATTAAGGAGATTTTAGCCGAAGGAAAAATCAACGGCGAATTTGGATTTGAAGATTTAAATACGGCTGCTTTATGTGTCGTTGGGACGATGACCTTTGTTGTAATTGAACCTTTAAATCCGTCACGTAATATGTTGTTTGATCAAAACTATAAGGATTACTTTGTCAAACAAATCGCTGATTTTTGTTTAAATGCGGTGATGTTAGAGGAAGAAAGCCGCGTTTAACCTCCACACAACGGTTTGTGGGCAAAGCATAAAAAACAAAATTAAAAAGAATCAAGGAGAATGATTCAATGACACAAGTCCGTTTAAGTTACGCCTATGGCGCAAGTGGTCAGCCGCTATTAGGCACAACGATTGGTGAAAAATTTGACCAAGCCTGTGCCCAATATGCCGAGCAAGATGCTGTAGTGAGCGTGCAGCAAAATATCCGTTTAAGCTATAAGGAATTGCAACAGCAAGTGAATGCTTTTGCCTGTAGCTTATTACAATTAGGTTTAAAAAAAGGCGATCGTTTAGCGATTTGGTCACCCAATTGTGTGGAATGGACGATTACTCAATTTGCGGCATTTAAAGCCGGTATTATTTTAGTCAATTTGAATCCTGCCTATAAAAGCAGTGAACTTGAATATGTGCTCAATAAAGTCTCTTGTGCGGGTTTAGTGATTGCACCCGCGTTTAAAACTTCAGATTATCAAGAAATTCTGTGTAAGATTGCTCCAGAGCTATGCAATTCTAATGAAAAAATTCTGATCAGTAGTCGTTTACCACATTTAAAACATGTCATTAAAATCTCAGATGAACAGCAGGGCGCGATTCATCGTTTTAGTGATTTATTGGCTGCGCCAACCGATCAGCAGCTTGCAGAACTTGAGCACATTGCTAGTGAATTACAGTTTGATGAAACCATCAATATTCAATTTACCTCAGGGACTACGGGTAACCCTAAAGGCACTATGCTGACCCACAATAATATTTTAAATAATGGTTATTTTGTTGGTGAAGCGATTCGTCTAACCCCGCAAGATCGCGTCTGCATTTCGGTTCCGTTGTTCCATTGCTTTGGCATGGTGATGGGCAATTTAGCCTGTATCACGCATGGTTCGACTATGGTGTATCCATCAGGTGTATTTAATCCGTTGGCGAGTTTACAAGCCATTCAGCAAGAAAAATGTACCGCTGCTTATGGTGTACCGACCATGTTTATTGCCATGTTAGAACATGAGCAATTTGAAGAATTTGATTTAAGCAGTTTACGTACCGGCATTATGGCGGGTAGCCCATGTCCGCGTGAAATTATGCAACGTGTGATTGAGCGCATGCATATGCATGAAGTGACCATTTGCTATGGGATGACTGAAACCGCACCAGTTAGTGCACAAAGTTCGGTCACAGATAGCATTGAACAACGTGTTGGTACCGTAGGGCGCGTACATCCGCATATCGAAATTAAAATTGTGGATGAACAGGGCAAGATTGTACCGCGCGGCAGTTTAGGCGAACTGTGTGTACGGGGTTATTCAGTGATGCTTGGCTATTGGGAAGATCAAGACAAAACCTCAGAAGTGATTGATAAAGCGCGTTGGATGCATACCGGTGATATCGCCTCTATGGATGATGAAGGCTTTATTAAAATTAAAGGTCGTATCAAAGATGTGGTGATTCGTGGCGGCGAAAACCTGTTCCCGAAAGAAATTGAAGATTTCTTATATACCCATCCTGCGGTGATGGACGTGCAAGTGATTGGTTTGCCTGATCCACGTTATGGCGAAGAACTGTGTGCCTGCATTATTTTGCATGAAGGTGAAGAGTGCAGTGAAGAAATCATTCGTCAATATTGCAAAGAACACATCTCGCATAACAAAGTACCGCGTTATGTGCGTTTCTTTCATGAGTTCCCAATGACTGCATCGGGTAAGGCACAAAAATTTAAACTACAAGAATTAATGCGCCAAGAACTCAATTTGCTTGAAGATATTGCATAACGAATATTGCCCACAAGCTCGGTATTGTGGGCAAATTTTTTAAGGAGCGAAGGTGGCTAAGGATTTTCACCATCCCAAAGTGGTTGCTGGCTATGATCAACATATCCGTAAATTAATTCCCGGTTATGAGCTGATGCATGCACAGGTACGTGCCGTATTTCGGGTTCATTTAGCCGAAGATGCACATATTTTAATTGTGGGTTGTGGCACCGGTTATGAAATTCAGTATTTATTGCAACATTTTCCAAAACTACACATTACCGCAGTTGATCCATCTTTAACCATGCTTGAGCACGCCAAAGTTCAGACCGAGTATCTGCAGGCATCTAAACAAGTTAACTTTATTCATGGTACGGCAGCAGATTTAGACGCAACAATGCAATTTGATGCCGCCTTAAGTCTGTTGGTGGCGCACTTTATTAGTAATGAACATAAGGCACAATTTTTTCGCGAGATTTATCAGCATTTAACAGCGGATGCCATATTGATGACCTATGATTTACTGTTACATGCTGAAGATTATGAGCTCAATATTTTACAGTGTATCTGTCAAGAACAAGGTTTAAGCTCGGTGCAAAGCCAGCAGATGTTGGCCCGTTTAGAGGACGACTTTGCTTTAATTACCCCGCAAGGCTATCGAGCCGCCTTACAAGAGGCTGGGTTTAGTCATATAAAAACCTATATGCAAGTCATTAATTATTTTGGATTTTTAGCAAAAAAATAACAGTATAGGGCAGTTATGTCAGCATATTATCAATTAAAACAACGTGAACATTTACAAAATGGGACACTCATTTCCCATTATCAATGTCAAATTCATTGCCAAGGGGCGTGGAATCCGCATGAGCAACATATGGCACCTGCCGGTGGAATTCTAGCGCATGAGCTGGCGCATTTTAGTCCACGTCCTGAACTGCGCATTGGTCGAATCAGTTACGATATTTTAGGTCTGATTCCGTTTGGTGAATTTTCGATTCAGACTCAAGTGATTCGTGGTGGCAAAACCATTGAATTGCTTGAAGCGACCATGATTGCCAACGATCGTCCATGTATTGTGGCACGCGCTTGGCGCATGCAAACCCAAGATACGCAGCCTATTGCAGGGCTTGAAGATGGTTTCGTGGCGCCGCCAGAACAATTACCCATATGGGATGGCATGAAATGTTGGCCCGGTGGTTATATTCAAAGTATTCAAGCACGTGCCGATGCGACTCGCCGTGCAGGTAAGGGCGTGGTTTGGTTAAACACCCAAGTGAATATGGTTGAGGGCGAGAGAACCTTAGATTTTGTTAAACTCATGGGATTAATAGATACTGCCAATGGCGTGGTGCCACGGGTTGAGCCGGGACAAGGTTGGGCATTTCCTAATTTAGATTTGCAAGTGCATTTATATCGGCAGCCGCAAGGGCAATGGCTTGGCATTCAAGCCACGCAGCAATATGGCAGTGATGGCATTGGTTTAACCAGTAGCGTACTACATGATGAACTGGGGCCTTTTGGACGAGCAGAGCAAATCTTAACCTTGCGTGCTATGTAAAAAAACCGAAGCAGATGCTTCGGTTTTTAAAAGGCTAAAGGCTTAGAATTTTTTCTCAACACTTAGCAATACACTAGGAATGGCTTCATTAGTACGGGCTTGATAAAACTCACCATTGTCTTTGTAAAGACGAGTTTTATAGTCGGTACTTAAAATGTTGCGTGCACTTAAGGTGGTTGCCCAACCATCTTGGAAGCGTTTCGTGGCACTAATATCTACATTGACACGCTCATTAGTATTTTGTACATACGGCTGATTATCAACAGGGCGTGTAAAGGCCGGTGTGTAGTTGACATTCATACTGGTTGCCAATTGCCACGGCTGATAATTATACGACACACCTGCGCTTGCACTATACGGTGCGACGCCACTGGCTAAACGCTCACCGCCATTATCTAAATCAATTTTCGCGCGTACGGTAGAGACTTGACCATTGAGCATAAATGAATGACCCGCCTCAGTTTGTTTGAGTGCATAACGACCAGACAACTCCATACCATAGGTGGTGGCACTATTTTGGTTGGTTGGGCGTTGCACGTAGCGACCATCTTCTAGGTTTACTACACGCTCGATATAATCATCCACTTCACGGTAATAACCAGTTAAGTTGATGCCACCTGCAGCCGTATTAAAGCCTAAAGTCGATTCAAAAGCATTGATCTGTTCAGGTTTTAAGAAGGGGTTACCACCACGGTCAGGGTTATTTAAGCTACCTGCATCCGCATCGGTTGAGTAGGAAACGGTAGGTAATAGGCTATTGCTATTGGGGCTACGAAACGCCTGACTTAAATTGGTTTGTAATGACCATTGATTATTAAAATCAAAACGATGTGCCAAGACTGGACTTAAATGGCTGTCGCTATAATCAACTAGTCCTGAGCGTTCTAACCATTCTTGGCGTGCACCTAAGGTAATGGTTTGACGATCGGTAAAGCGCCAT
Source organism: Acinetobacter sp. B51(2017) (assembly GCF_003711395.1). Lineage (GTDB taxonomy): Bacteria > Pseudomonadota > Gammaproteobacteria > Pseudomonadales > Moraxellaceae > Acinetobacter. The sequence goes on along the minus strand of NZ_PJRJ01000003.1, from coordinate 145,935 downwards.
GAACCTTCTAAATAAGCTGCATAACGCTGTTCGTCTAAAGTTTGGTTTTGATTACTTTCCAGTTCATTACTTTTTACATCAAAACCAAATTTAACTTGTTGCGTCGGGTTAAATTTGCGCACCCCATCATAGGCGATGCCATATTCATTGACTTGTTCTTGAATATTTTCAGTACCACGACTTGAGCGGGTAACTTCGGTTTCGTCTTGTTGTTCGATGCTTAAGCGTACTTTATCTGAGTTTCCGCCATCTTTACGTTCATAACGGGTATTGAGACGAATACTTTCGTTGTCATCAGATTGCAGAGTCCGCCCGTTATAGCCGTCATTTTGATGTTCACGGTAGAAAATCTCTGCTACGACTTTTTGCTGATCATCAATTTCGTATTCAGCACGTGGCGTGAGCATGAATGATTTACGTTCATTGACACGTTTTTGTTGTACTATGCTTTCACCGGCATTTTGGGTATTGCTGGTGGTTTGGGTTTCATCAATACTTTGATTGGCAGATAGACTATAAATCCACTGATTGCTGCGGCCATCGGCTTGCACACTTAAACTCTTACGTTCTTCTTCACGCGAATCTGATTCAGCAAAACCATAACCTAGGCGTACACTGCCATTGATGCGTGCTGTGTCTAAGGGTTGTTTTAAAATAATATTAATCACCGCAGAACTTGCCACAGAGGCTTGCGCCACACTCGGTTGTTTGACAATTTCAATGCGTTCGATCATGTCAGGCGTTAAAGTGTCGACAATCGACATACCGCCACGCGGGCCACCTTGTACTGGCTCGCCATTAATTAAAAACACTGGTGCACCGCCACCACGAAAACGCATTCCCCCTGCGCCGCCAGCACCGCGCGGCCCTTGTCCCGGTGTTGGCATTTGAAAGCCCGCTGCACGGCGCAGCGCATCATTGACCGACTGATCACCATATTGCAGCATTTCTTCGCGGCTGATAATGGTTTTTGCTACAGCACTAATATCAGGATCTGCTTTCACTTCTGCTTGGGCACCAAAAGTTAAGGTTTCCAAGGTTTGCACTGGCATGCTTGCGGTATTGGTTGTATCTGCCATAACAAAACTACTGCATGTAAATAAAGCTAGGCACAGTGCGCTATACGATAAAGCTAAAGATGATGTCATGCTGCGTACCCCATATTTTAATTGTGCAGAGTCTAAAATAAAATTATGGAGAAACTGTGCGCATCAGGCGGCAAGAGCAAAAAATACTGCCACAGCCAAATGCGGTTTAAGACACCTTATCAGGAATCATGAGTGCTTGATTAATATAGAGTTTGATTAAGCGTTCGCGCGAACCAATGGCTTTTTGATAATGGGTAGAATTGAGTAATAACGACGCACCATAGGTCACTGTCCAAATATAAGATAAGTAATCACGAATCGACATGGCACTATTGAGCGATTTTAAATATTCACCGGTCATATCTTTAATCGATAAAATCCGCTGCTCACGGATATCATATAACTCTTCAAACAAAGTTTTTAAGCGGCGTTCGTTATTGGTTAAACGCTCTTCAATGGAGTGCAGCAAGATGGTGCGATTAGAATTGAGCATATTGTAAAGCATATACTGCGATACATAAGTTTTAATATTGGCTTGATGATTTTTAGAAATATCTAATAAACGCCGTTCATTTAAAATAATCAATTCTAAATACAACTGATTTTTACTTTTAAAATGCTTATAAATCGTACCTTTAGCAATATCTAACTCAGATGCGAGTTCGCCTAAGGTGATATCTTGATTGTTATCCAATAACAACTTTTCTGCCATGCTTAGAATTTTTTCTTTTCGAAGCAAAAAGTTTTGCTGGCGCTCTGAATTCATCTTCTTCGTTCCATCTATACAATCAAAACAACAAAGGCAACTTAAACTACCTCTGCCTTGCTGCACATTACACTAAAGTCTTGAATTTGCCTAGTAAATGAACAAACGAAAAGTGTTAGAAATCATATAAATAATATTTTTATACATAGCCTTATTTAAATGTCAAGCAAGGAAAACTCATGAGGTCAATCGTTTCCAATTGCAGCATTTTTATTTTATTGTCATTGCGTTTTAGAAGATTAGCTTATACAAAAATAACCAGTAAATTGGCTTTAAAAAAACACTGTGATTTGTATAACAATCTGAAATTAAAAGATTTGAATGCTTGGGAAATATAGGATAAATCTTGTGAATATTCAAAATCTTAAATCATAAATGCTCTTTTGAGTTGTATGAAATAAGGTAAAAAGTGAGGTGTCGCAGGATGTGCCAAATGAATGCCACCGAGCACAGGTAAATCATGGGGTGTCAAGCCGTTGTTGGTAGCTCAAGCTCCTTGAATATTCAAATCATGCAAGACCTGCTTTGCTGACAAAGCAGTTTAATTTTAGTTAAGGAAAGTAACGATGCCAATTTATAATGCACCACTAAAAGACATGGATTTTATCTTAAATGACGTATTTAAGGCAGAACAGTTCTGGCAAAGTACAGAAGGCCTTGCGCATTTAGATCAAGCAACAGCCAATGCAATTTTAGAGGAAATGGCAAAGTTTTCAAAAAATGTCATTTTGGATTTAAACCGCTCTAGCGATGAAGAAGGCGGCGCTCAATTTAATAATGGTGAGGTGACTACACCAAAAGGCTTTAAAGCAGCGTTTGAACAATATGCACAAGGCGGTTGGATTGGTTTAGGTGCGTCTGAAGAGTGGGGCGGTCAAGGCATGCCAAAAATGCTGACCGTACTTGCCGATGAAATGATTTGGGCAACCAACCCATCGTTTATGTTGTATCCGCTACTGACTGTAGGCGCAGGTATGGCGATTGACCAAGCCGGTACACAAGCGCAAAAAGAAGCTTACCTACCAAAATTCTATACCGGTGAATGGTCAGGCACCATGTGCTTAACTGAGCCGCATTCAGGTACAGATTTAGGTATTATTAAAACCAAAGCTGAGCCAAATGAAGATGGTTCATACAACATCACCGGGACTAAAATCTTTATTACTAGCGGTGAACATGACTTATGTGAAAACATTATTCACTTGGTGTTAGCGAAAACGCCTGGCGCACCTGCTGGTTCGCGTGGTATTTCCATGTTTATCGTGCCTAAATTCTTGGTCAATGCAGATGGCTCATTAGGTGAGCGTAATACAGTTGCAGCAGGTTCAATTGAACACAAAATGGGGATTAAAGGTTCGGCAACATGCGTGATGAACTTTGATGCTGCTAAAGGCTACATGATTGGTAAAGAAAACGAAGGTCTCGCAGCCATGTTCATTATGATGAACTATGAACGTTTATCTATGGGTATTCAAGGCATTGGTGCGGCTGAATATGCCTACCAAAATGCTGCGCAATACGCGACAGATCGTTTACAGGGCCGTGCAGCAACGGGCGCACAGTCACCTGAAAAACCAGCCGATTCTATTTTAGTACATGCCGATGTGCGTCGTATGTTATTAAACGTGCGTTCAAATAACGAAGCATCACGCGCATTTGCCGCCTATGTGGGGCAGCAACTGGATATCACCAAGTTCTCAGATGATGCCGAAGCGGTGAAAAAAGCCAATAACCGTGTTGCGCTATTAACCCCAATTGCCAAAGCCTTCCTTACTGATAAAGCCTTAGAATCAACGTTAGAAGCGCAAATGTGCTTTGGTGGTCACGGCTATATTCGTGAATGGGGCATGGAACAGTGTATTCGTGACTTACGTATTTCACAGATTTACGAAGGTACCAATGGTATTCAAGCCCTAGATTTAATTGGTCGTAAAACCATTAAAACGGCAGGCGGTTTCTTAGCAGAATACTTAGAAGAAATTCGTGCATTCGCCAATGGTCTAGACGACAGCTTGAGCATTAAAGCAGTAAGCTTGGACATTGCCGCACAAACTGAACAATTAACCCAATTTATTGTTGAGCAATCAAAACAAAATCCTGATTTCTCAAGTGCAGTTGCGGTAGATTACCTACACGTTGTGGGTATGCTGAGCTTTGTGTATATGTATGCGCGTATCGCTGCGGCGGCACAAGGTCAAACAGACAGCTTCTACCAAAACAAATTGGCATTGGCACAGTACTACAGCAATAAAGTTTTAGCCGACTTTGCAGCGCGTGTACAACGTGTTAAAAGCGGTACAGATGTCATGATGGACTTCTCAGCAGAATACTTCACTGCACAGTCTTAATTTTTAGCGCCATATGAAGGTATGTCAGGAAGGAAGGCATACCTTCTGAAACCATATAGGATATAAACATAATGATCGTAATTGTAGATGCAGTACGTACCGCCATGGGTGGTTTTCAAGGTTCTTTATCTTCTTTAAGCGCACCTGAATTGGGGAGCGTGGTGATTAAAGAAACCATTCAACGTGCCGGCATTGCCGCGACTGATGTTGATGAAGTGATTTTTGGTTGTGTATTACCGGCAGGTTTAAAACAAGCACCGGCACGTCAAGCCATGCGTCTAGCAGGTGTACCGGATACAGTAGGTGCAACCACAATCAATAAAGTCTGTGGTTCGGGGATGAAAGCCGTAATGCAAGCGGCGGATGCGATTAAAGCGGGCAGTGCTAAGATCATTATTGCAGGTGGTATGGAGTCGATGAGTAACGCGCCATACTTACTCGATAAAGCACGCGGTGGTTTACGTATGGGTCATGGTAAAGTGATTGACCATATGTTCCAAGATGGCTTAGAAGATGCCGAAACTGCTCTGTCTATGGGTGTACTTGCCCAAGAAATGGCAGACAAAAAAGGCTATACCCGTGAGCAACAAGATGCCTATGCCATTGGTTCATTAAATAAAGCCCTAGAAGCCGTCAATAATGGCTACTTTAAAAATGAAATTGCTGCGGTAACAGTATCGAGCCGTAAAGGTGATGTTGTCGTTGAGCAAGACGAACAACCGTTTAATGCCAAAATTGATAAAATCCCAACCTTACGTCCAGCATTTAAAAAAGACGGCACCATTACTGCAGCCAACTCAAGCTCAATCTCAGATGGTGCATCTGCACTTGTAGTGACTTCTGATGTAGTGGCGCAAGAAAAAGGCTTAACGCCAATGGCCAATGTTGTGGCCTATGCAACCAATTCACAGCATCCAACAGAATTTACCATTGCACCAGTGGGCGCAATTGAAAAAGTGCTGAAACAAGCCGGTTGGACAGCAGAAGAGGTTGATCTTTGGGAAGTGAATGAAGCATTCGCAATGGTGGCGATGGCTGCGATTGATGGCTTTAACCTAGACCCTGCAAAAGTCAATATTAGTGGTGGTGCATGTGCGCTTGGTCATCCACTTGGTTCTTCAGGTTCACGTATTATTGTGACTTTAATTCATGCTTTAAAACGCACGGGCGGTAAAAAAGGTGTTGCTGCCTTATGTATCGGCGGCGGCGAAGCAACTGCGATTGCGGTGGAATTGGTCTAAGCGCTGCTTAAATAATCGTTGCGGTACGCCGCAACGATGGATAACAAAAAGTTTTAATTTTGAGAATAGCAAACATGATTAAAGGTTTAGATCGCGTTCGTTGCACCGCGTTACATGACAAAATTGTTTCAGTAGAACAAGCTTTAGATTTAATTCAAGATGGCGTTGTCCTTGGTGCAAGTGGATTTGGTGGCGCAGGTGATGCCAAAGCGATTCCTTTAGCTTTAGCCGAGCAAGCTAAAGTTAAAAATATTACCTTTGCGACAGGTGCCAGTTTAGGTAACCAAATTGACGGTAAATTGGGCGCAGCCAAAGTCATTTCGCGTCGTTTACCATATCAAGCAGATCCGAGCCTACGTAAACAAATTAACAATGGTGAAGTTGCGTATACAGATATGCATTTATCGGGTTTAGCCGATAAAATGCGTCATAAAATGCTGCCTGCACCGCAAGTGGTAGTGATCTCTGCGATTGCTATTACCGAAGATGGTCTAATTATTCCAACCAATTCCTGTGGTAACTCAGCGCAATTTGTAGATATGGCTGACCATGTGATTATTGAAATCGATTTAACCTCGAATCCGATCTTAGAAGGTTCACACGATATTTATGTACCACCAAGCCGTCCTGAGCGTGGTCCTGTACCGTTAATCAATGCCCAAGATCGTATTGGTACGATTGGTATTCAAGTTGATCCTGCAAAAATTTCAGCCATTGTCATGAATGAAGTGCCAGACACCACATTTGATATGGCAGATGCGGATGAAGAAACCCTAGCGATTGCGAAGCATTTGGTAAACTTCTTTGAAAATGAAGTGGCTGAAGGTCGTCTACCAGATAATTTAGGTCCATTACAATCAGGTGTGGGTTCAATTGCCAACGCCGTGTTTGCAGGCTTTGAACATTCTAACTTTAAAGATTTAGTGATGTACTCAGAAGTACTGCAAGACTGTACTTTTAAATTAATTGATTCAGGCAAAATGATCTTTGCTTCAGGTTGTTCAATGACTTTATCACAAAGTACCAATGACTACGTGATGGCAAACTTTGAAAAGTACAAAGACAAGATTGTGATGCGTCCACAGGATATTTCCAATAACCCAGAAATCATTCGTCGTTTAGGTATTATTGCGATTAACACCGCACTTGAGTTTGATATTTACGGTAACGTCAATTCAACCCATGTGACAGGCACAAAAATGATGAACGGTATTGGCGGTTCAGGTGACTTTGCCCGTAACGCGTTACTGTCTATTTTTGTGACCAAATCGATTGCTAAAGGTGGCGCAATTTCATCCGTCGTGCCAATGGTCAGCCATCATGATCATACCGAACATGATGTGGATATTTTAGTGACGGAACAAGGTTTAGCGGATTTACGTGGTTTAGCACCACGCGAGCGAGCGCGTCAGATTATCGACAACTGTGCACATCCTGATTACCGCGACGCTTTAAATGATTATTATGACCGTGCTGCACAGCAAGGCGGGCATACACCGCATATCTTAACTGAAGCGTTAAGTTGGCATGCACGCCTTGTAGCAGAAGGGCATATGCTCAAACAAGAAGCAGCAACTGCTTAATATTTAAATAAAAAAGCCTCCTAATGGAGGCTTTTTTATAGCAAAATTAGTTGATTTTCTTAAATAAGAAATCGTTAATTTTATGGCCTTCTTCTAAACCACGACGCTCAAATTTAGTTTGTGGACGCCAATCTGGACGTGGGTAGCTATTGCCTTTACCAGCTAAGTTTTCTAAACGTGGACGGTTGTCTAAGACGTCAAGCATCCATTCTGCATACGGTTCCCAATCCGTTGCTGAGTGGAAGGTACCACCAAGCTCTAACTTTTGTTCAACCAACGGCATACGGTCATGTGACACAAAACGACGTTTGAAGTGACGTTTTTTCTGCCATGGATCTGGGAAGTACAGTTGTACCGCGTTAATGCTGTTGTCTGGCATTTCACGCAGTACTTGAATCGCATCGGCATCCAGTAAACGTAAGTTGGTGAGACCCGCCATACCTGCTTCGTATACACATTGCGCAATACCTGGTACGTGTACTTCAATCCCTACATAGTTACGTTCTGGATTGGCTTTGGCCATGAGTACCAATGAACGACCCATACCAAAACCAATTTCTACGGTCAATGGACGTTCTGGATGTTCGAAGTGTTGACGTAAGTCACCTACTGGGTATTCCAAAATTAAGTGACCATATTGTTCAAGCGCAGTACGTTGTGAAGTATTTAGCGGAGTTGAACGACGCATAAATGTCACAATTTCACGGTGCTCATTTAAGTTTTCGAGCTCAACGACTGGTTGCTCTAATTGATCGTTTGACATAATTTTGGCAAATCTAAAATAAATCGAATGCGGTATTTTAAGTGCTAGCGTCTACAAGTCAAATATTTTCATAAGGCAAAAAAAAGCGCCAAACTCTGGGCGCTTGATTTTATTTATCTTCAAGGTGCATTAAAACGATCCATCAAAGTGCTAGATGCTTCGTTTAAACCAATGAGTTTCACTTCAATATTGTGTTGTTTAAATTGCTCAATCACTTTATTAAGCATATTCACTGAAGTGACATCCCAAATATGGGCATGGCTTAAATCAATTTCTACTCTATGCGCTGTATCGTTAAAATTAAAAATCTTAAAGAAACGATCGGCACTGCTAAAGAAAACTTGCCCCTGAATATGATAGCGGCGCACACCATCTTTTAAGGTTTGTGTGACCTGAATGCTATTTTCCAATTGTTGAATCAAGAATAAAGCGGACAGCAATACGCCAACCAATACACCCAGAGCAAGGTTATGAGTGAATAGCACCACCAACACGACGGCAATCATAATCAGATTAAATTGGCGTGGATGTTTGCCAAATTGTTTGACGGCACCCCATTGGAAGGTGGTGAGTGCCACCATCACCATAATCGCCACTAAAGCTGCCATTGGAATATAAGACAGCCAATCTTTAAAAAACACCACCAAGCACAGTAAAAATACCCCAGCTACAAGCGTTGATAGACGTGTACGTGCGCCTGAAGAAACGTTAATGATCGACTGACCAATCATGGCACAGCCTGCCATACCGCCCATAAAACCACTCACAATATTGGCAAAGCCTTGACCACGGCATTCTTGATGACGGTCACTGGTGGTTTGGGTTACTTCATCGACCACAGTTGTGGTCATCATGGTTTCTAGTAAACCCACTGTCGCCAATGTCATGGCATAGGGGAAGATAATGGTCAAAGTTTCTAAATTCAGTGGAATTTCTGGAATTAAGAAGATAGGGAGAGTATCTGGAAATTGACCTAAATCACTGACGGTACGTAAATCTGCACCTAAAATGAGCGCCAAGAGACTTAACACCAAAATACAAATTAATGGCGAGGGGATCAATTGCCCGATTTTAGGAATACGCGGAAATAGATAAATTAAGATTAAACCTAAGCCCATCAGTGTAAAAGCCAAACCATCCATGCGCTGCATTTCTGGAATTTGCGCGACAAAGATTAAAATCGCCAAGGCATTTAAAAAACCATATACCACTGCTTGGGAGACAAAACGCATCAGCTTTGCCACTTGGAAATAACCGGCAATCACTTGAATGACACCAGTTAAAATGGTAGCTGCTAACAAATATTGCAAACCATGTTCTTTCACCAAAGTGATCATCAGCAGCGCCATCGCGCCTGTAGCCGCGGAAATCATCGCAGGGCGACCACCTAAAAAGGCAATGCTCACCGCAATACAAAATGAGGCATATAAGCCGACTTGCGGATCTACGCCGGCAATGGCGGAAAAGGCAATCGATTCAGGAATCAGCGCCAAACCGACCACAATTCCGGCGAGCACATCAGTACGAATATTTGAAAACCATTCTTGTTTTTTCAGGCTAATCACAACATCTTTCATCAAATTTTAAAGATGCTATGGTAAAACAGCTTTGTTGTAAAAAGCAGCAATGAATGACTTGAAAAATCTATCAATTTCCCCGATAGTCAAGAAGTGTCATCAATTAAGCTGCAACATCGGGCTTGGCTGATGCTTAAATTAAAAAAAGTACAAGGATTAGATCAAAGATGAAACTTTATTATGCACCTGGTGCATGTTCTTTAGCAGCACATATTATTTTAAATGAAATTAATGTCGACTTTGATTTAGTACGTGTGGATTTAAAAACTCATCTCACCGAAAAAGGTGTGGATTATTATCAAATTAATCCAAAAGGTTATGTTCCTGCATTAGAAATTAACCCAGGATTGATTTTGACGGAAATTGTGGCAATTTTACCGTTTTTAGCCCAGCACGATCCTAAACAAGATTTAATTCCTCCTTCAGGTTTTGGTCGTGCCAAAGTGCTTGAGTGGCTCGGTTATTTAAACTCAGAGTTGCATGATGCTTATGCGGTCTTTTTCCAAGGCGAGCTAGATGAAGCTGCCAAGAAAAAAGGCTATGCAGAGATTGATCGTCTTTTTAGTTATATTGATGCTGCAATTGCCAAAGCTGAGCATGAATATTTGGTGGATGATAATTTTGGTCCAGCCGATGCGTATTTATTTGTGCTCACCAATTGGTCAAAAACCATTGGGCATGATTTAACGCCATATAGTAATGTCATGGCGCTACGTAAAAAAGTACGTCAACGTCAGTCTGTAGAAATTGCTTTACGTGATGAAGGTTTAATTAAGTAATGTAACTGATGGCAAAAAAGGACGCTTAAGCGTCCTTTTTTGTGGTCTGGTATTAAATTTTACTTGCTTTCCATGCTAAATCAAGCCATGCGGCAATCATCAAAGCACCCCCCATAGGGGTAATGGCACCCAAACCACGCGGTAAACCCAATGCCATAAAATACAGTGAGCCACAAAACAACACGATACCCACTTGAATCAGTACAAAACTACGTTTGATCTTGAGCTGTGGTAAAACTCGCATGATCACAGCAATGAGCAATAAACCTAAGGCATGATAAAAAAAGTAATCGGTTGCGGTTTGCCACCAACCGAGTTGTGCTTCTGTGGCACGTGCTTTTAAGCCATGTGCGCCAAATGCACCTAACATTACAGCGAGCGCCAAATTCAGCGCAGCAATACAAATCCACATCGGTCGAACAACATGATAAAAAGCCTAGGCATAGTATAAAGTATAGGCATAAAAAAAAGGGCAATATTGCCCTTTTTTGAGATGAGATCATCTTTTAGTTTGATGACATGGCAACCTTAATTTTTTCCATGGCATTTTTTTCAAGTTGACGGATACGTTCTGCTGAAACGTTATATTCGGCTGCCAGTTCATGTAAGGTAGACTTATCATCATCTAACCAACGACGTTGCAAGATGTTACGAGAACGATCATCTAGTTGTTCCATCGCTTCATGTAAAGCAGAGGTACTTTGTTCTTCGTAATCTTCATCTTCGACTAAACGCGCAGGGTCATAACGATTATCTTCTAAATATAGGGCTGGCGCGACATGGGTAGAGCCTTCATCATCGTCATCGCCTTGTGCTTCAAAAGCGGCGTCATAAGCGGTTAAGCGTCCTTCCATTTCCAAGACTTGTTCGGGTGTGACGTTTAAGTCGTTGGCAATGGATTTGGCCTCATCTAAAGTCAGCTTTTTACTGGATTTCTTTAAACTACGTAAGTTAAAGAACAGTTTACGCTGTGCTTTAGTAGTGGCAATTTTAACAATACGCCAGTTACGAATCACGTATTCATGAATTTCGGCTTTAATCCAATGCACGGCAAACGATACCAAACGCACGCCCATATTGGGGTCAAAGCGTTTGACCGCTTTCATGAGGCCTAAGTTACCTTCTTGGATTAAGTCACCTTGTGGTAAACCATAGCCAGCATAACTGCGAGCAATATGTACGACAAAGCGTAGATGCGACATAACCAGCATTTTTGCTGCGTCTAAATCTTGGTCGTAATAGTAGCGTTCTGCTAACTCTTTTTCTTGTTCGGCGCTCAGAATTGGAATTTGATTAACAGTACTAATATAAGCACCAAGATTGACGCCGGGCGCTGATAATGACAGGGGCATCAATTGATTGCGGCTGTCACTCATGGGTACTCCTTATAAGACAATCAGTCTTTGCAATGGTTTTATCTTAAAGCCAATTGCCTTCATCATTAAGGACAATTGGGTAGAGATATGTAACCTCGTCTGCACATTTAAGGCCTTAATTTTAATTGAAAACAATTAAGATTCAATGTGGTAATGAAATTCTTGTTCAGAAATTTTGACCATTTCACACGTCAAATGATGTAAATGACAGTAGCGACTTACATCGGTTTTCGAGTGAGGGTCTGAAGATTTTAATAACCATTGGCCATGCGCTTGGTTTTTTAATGCACGTTTTAACATCAAAAGTGGCATAGGGCAGGGTTGACCCATGGCATCGATTAGCTTGACTGTGTCAGACATACATCTCTTCAAATTGAATCCAGCAAGAGCTAAATATTAGCAAATTTAATGCCAAAGCCCAACCTAAAAAATAGAACTTTTATAGGGCAATTTTACTGTTCAGCGTTGCTTAAAAAACCCTTGATTAAAATCATATAAATCCAAAAAAAACCTACCAATCAGCAAGCAGCCATGATAAGCTCGATGATGTTGAGGATGTATTACAACAAATAAAAATTGTTTTAAACACCGCTCTACAAGTGGATGTACCGGGATTTTGTTGATAGTTTTACAGAATGATTACAAGCTTAGAAATAAAAAATGTTTTTAACTTGTTTACTCTGCTGTTTGCAACACCGGGTGGTCCTTCTTTTGAAAGAACTAAATTGAGGATTAACTTATGACAGCTCGTGAACAAGGCGTTGTGAAGTGGTTTAACGATACTAAAGGCTTTGGCTTTATTCAACGCAACGGCGGTGACGATGTATTCGTTCATTTCCGTGCAATTCAAGGCGACGGCCACCGTTCACTTCGTGACGGTCAACGCGTAGAATTCAGCGTAGTAAAAGGTCAAAAAGGCTTCCAAGCGGAAGAAGTACAACCTTTAGACTAAGCGATTTTGCTTGACGTCGAAACGCTCCAATATCTATTGGGGCGTTTTTTGTTTATAATGACTTTGTGTGTCCATTTTCAATTAGAGCAACTCTATGTCAGCTGGTTTTGAAACCTTAAATCTCCATCCGCAATTGAAACAGGCGATTGATGCCCTTGGCTTCCAATCTATGACCCCAATTCAAGAAAAGGTTTTAAAATTTACTTTGGCAGGTCATGACGCCATTGGTCGTGCACAAACCGGCACAGGCAAAACTGCCGCGTTTTTAGTGAGTGTGATTAACGATTTACTCAACAACCCAATTACAACACAGCGTTATCGCGGTGAACCGCGTGCCTTAATTTTGGCACCTACCCGTGAACTTGCGTTACAAATTGAAAGCGATGCCAAAGAACTGACTAAATTTACCGCTTTAAATTTAGTGACTTTATTAGGTGGGGTAGATTTTGATAAGCAAAAAGCCCAGTTAGATGCCAATTTTGTTGACATTATGGTGGCAACACCAGGTCGTTTAATTGATTTAGTCGAGCAAAAAGAAGTGTGGCTCGATCAAATTGAATTTCTAGTGATTGATGAAGCCGACCGTTTATTGGATATGGGCTTTATTCCATCGGTAAAACGTATCGTGCGTTATTCACCGCGTAAAGAGCAGCGTCAAACCTTAATGTTCTCAGCAACATTTAGCTATGATGTATTAAACCTTGCCCAGCAATGGTTATTTGAACCTGTAACAGTGGAGATTGAACCTGAAAAGAAAACCAATGCCGACGTTGAACAACGCGTGTATATGGTGGCAAAGTCAGACAAATATAAACTCTTACAAGATATTTTACGTGATGAGCCGATTGAAAAAGTCATGATTTTTGCCAATCGTCGTGACCAAGTGCGTAAGTTATATGATCACTTAAAACGTGATGGTTATAAAGTGGTGATGTTGTCGGGTGAAATTGCGCAAGACAAACGCTTAAAAATGCTTGATCAATTTAAAAATGGTCAACATAACATCATGATCGCGACCGATGTAGCTGGTCGTGGTATTCATGTGGATGGTGTTTCGCATGTGGTAAACTTTACCTTACCTGAACAATCAGATGACTATGTACACCGTATTGGTCGTACGGGTCGTGCTGGTACGCGTGGCGTGAGTATTAGTTTCTTATCTGAAGATGATGCGTTCTATTTACCAGAAATTGAAAAAGCGATTGGGCAAAAATTACCACTAACGCGTTTAGATGGTTATTGCTAAGTCTTAGCCTAAGCATAAAAAAACCGCTCTATGGAGCGGTTTTTTTATGTGTGATTTATTGTTTTCGGCAGGTAAAAGTCAGCACGGTTTGGTAATCATCATCTCGTGATAAACCAGTGGCTTTACCCGCTAGCCCGCCAATTACATCGGCTGCTGCTTGAATCACTTGCCCAGTTTTTTCATTCACCACGCCTTTGAGTGCACCGTTATAACTGCTTTGTTCATTGACTAAAATCGGACTGGCTTTACTGCCACAGGTTTTACTCGCTGCAGTAATGGCATTGTTTTTTGCAATGATTTGGCTTTTACCTAAACCCGTGACTTCGTATTGATTATTGGCATTTTGAATGGCCAAAGAGGTCGTCGGTTGCGATGCACACGCGCTGAACAAGGCTGCGCTACAGACTGCAGCAGCAAGATGAAACATTTTCATATTCATTTTCCCTATTGTCTAAGATTTTGGCCTATTGCAGCATATTCCTATGAATAAAAGTGCAAGCGGTTGTATAAAAATTGCAATATGGGCGCTACACCTGGCACTGGACTATAACCGCTTTTAGCCCACATCACTGTAAATCAGTGCCGTGAAAGATAGAGTAACTTTCTAAGTTTATGCTAATCTTGAGTGATTAGTTAGGAACATAGAATTTAAGCTGCAATGACGGACTTAACCCACGATTTGATTCATCAAAATATGCACCAACGTCAGTCGATTGGCCAATTGGTCGAACCTGCGCCTAATGCACAACAATTACAATATGCTTTTGCAGCAGCCTTAACTGCCCCTGATCATCATCGTTTAAAGCCCACGCGTTTTGTGGTGATTGAGCCTGAACAGCGTGCGGCCTTTGGTGAGCTATTGTCACAAGCCTTAACCGACTTAGGTGAAAGTGAAGCCGCGCAAATTGAACGAGTAAAAAACCATCCTTTTCGTGCACCCCTGTTGGTATTGGCATTAACTGAATTTAAAGACCATCCGAAAGTACCACATTTTGAACAGACTTTAAGTTCCGGTGCTGCGATTCAAAACTTTTTATTGTCGCTGCAAGCACAAGGTTTTGCCAGTATGTGGCGCAGTGGTGCGGTGATTGAATCGAAACACTTTAAACAGGCATTGGGCTTAAAACCAACTGACCTGATTTCAGGGATTATCTATATTGGTACGGCTGCAAAAACGATTGCGCCGCGTCAGTCGATTCAAGTCTCTGACTATGTCAGCACATGGCAAGCAAAGTAGGAGCCTAGTATGACCGAATTAAAATTTACCGATTTGCTTGAACCTGTAGTGATGAATCAAAAGACTGCGCTACGTGTGACGGTGCTAGGTGGAGGTAGCTTTGGTACAGCAATGGCCAATACCGCAGCACGTAATGGTTGCGATACCATGATTTGGATTCGCAATCCTGAGGTGGCAGCAGAGATGAATCACACGCATCTGAATCAGCACTATTTACCCGATTTTTTACTAGAACAGAGTTTACGGGCAGAATCAGATTTAGAAACTGCGGTACGTGACCGCGATATTATTTTAGTCGCCATTCCGAGTCATTCTTTCCGTAGCGTTTTACAACAAATTAAACCGTTTATCACTTCACAAGCTGTAATTTCATTAACCAAAGGGATTGAAGCCGAAACCTTTAGTTTTATGAGTGATATTATTCGCGCTGAATTACCTGAAGTGCCGTATGGGGTGTTGTCGGGGCCAAACTTAGCCAAAGAAATTGTGGCAGGGCAGCCTGCGGGTACGGTGATTGCCAGCCAATCTGAACTGGTACGTTATGCGGTACAACAGGCATTACATAGTGCACTGTTTCGTGTTTTTGCCAGTGATGATGTACATGGTGTAGAACTCGGTGGTGCGTTAAAAAATATTTATGCTGTGGCGATGGGAATTGCAGCAGCGTATAACGTGGGCGAAAACACCAAAAGTATGTTACTGACCCGTGCTCTCGCAGAAATGAGCCGTTTTGCCGTGAAGTTAGGTGCTAATCCACTCACATTCTTAGGTTTATCGGGTGTAGGTGATTTATTTGCGACGTGTAATAGTCCCCTAAGCCGTAATTACCAAGTGGGTTTTGCTTTGGGTAAAGGCAAGAGCTTAGAACAAGCCACCACTGAACTGGGTCAAACCGCAGAAGGGATCAATACCATTATTCAGGTACGTAAACGTGCGCAAGAGTTGGAGGTATATATGCCGATTACCACAGCGCTATATGCCGTGATTTTTGAAGGTGCACCGCCTTTAAGTGCTGCACTATCGATGATGAAAACTGGGCAACGCAGTGATGTGGAATTTGTCTTACCACATTATGCAGTTTAATCCATTACATTGTCATATTGAGTTGCTATTCTAAATTTAAGCACAACGAAAAGGAATTTTTATGCAGCTGACTTTAGTCCGTCATGGTGAAGCACACCCTGCAATCAATGGTCATGATGAAAAACGTCCACTTAGCCCGCGTGGTCAAGCCCAAGCCAAAGAAACTGCAGCGGCTTTAAAACAGTGGATTCAGCCTGATGTATTTGTCGTAAGTCCACTGCTACGTGCCCAGCAAACCTTAAGCTATTTACAAGCGCATTTTCCACAGGTGCCTGTAGTGGTATGTGACACCATTAAACCCGATGATGATGCCAAAGTCGCTGTGGAATGGTTGGCACAATTACCCTATGAATCCATTGCGGTGGTCTGTCATATGAATGTGGTGGCGTATATGGAGCAAATTCTGCTTCAAGAGCCGTTTCATCCTTTTCAATTGGCTGAAGCGCGTATCTATCAACAAGCAGTGATTGCCGCAGGGCTGTCGACACGTTGTCAGCAATTTATTCCACAGGCATAAGGCGAAGTATTGATGTTGCAAATATGGATGCCAGAAGCAGATGGTTTATGGCATTGGTCAATCGATCAAGCATGGTCACAAGGCGTCACGCTTGAACAGTTGATTCGTGAATTGAGTGTTTATCAAGGTCAAGCTGCGGTGGTGTATTTCCCAAGTCGGCATGTGCAATTGTTACAACACAGCCTGAGCAAAAGCCAATATAAGCAGTTAGGCACATTGGGTGCGAGTTATTTGCTTGAAGAATATGTGATTGTGCCGCTCGATGCGCTGTTGATTAAACAGCAATTTGTGCAGCCTGATCAGTTATATCTGTTTGCGATGGCAAAAAACACCCTCGAAATGCTGCAAAGTGCTTTAAGTCTGTTGCCGATTAAAGTGACTGCTTTACTGCCTGACTTTTTATTGTTGCCTGAGCCAGAGCCGAATCAAACTTATTTGCTGCACATGGCTGGGCGTTTGCTAGCACGCGATAGCTTATATAGCGGCACATCGATTGATGATTTAAATCTATATTTAGATTATCAAGACCCTGAGCGACATTATGTACATCATGGTTTAACCGAAGGGCAACTGGCGGCTTTAGTTGCACTAAAAACCCAAGATCAGTATCAAGCGCAAGCCTACAACTTAGCCATACTTAAACAGCCAGAACGACATACTTGGAACGTGATGACACGCCAAGCGCCTGAGCAAACCCGTTCTAAATATTGGGGACTCTGTGCGGGATTACTCGGGGCACTGGTGCTAGCGCATATCGCGGTCGATGCCTTGCGTTGGTATCAAGCTAAAAAGGTGGCAGAACATACCGCCGTGCAAGCAGTTGAGCAATATAAAGCGTGGTTTGGGGCCAATAGTCGTGTCAGTGAGCAAAATCTAAAAAGCCAATTTGAAAGTCAGCTGCGTTTAAACCAAAGCGCAGATACCCAAGCCCTAAGCTTGATTGCTCGTGTAGCACCCATTTTGATGCAGCATCAGATTGTTGCCCAACAACTTAATTATGATGAACAGGGGTTAAGTTTGCAGTTGAGCGCAGCCTCGAGTCAAAAACTACAAGAGCTAAATAGCCAGCTGAATCAGCAGGGCTTTAAAGTGCAGCTAGGCAATATTAGTGCACAGGGCAATGGCGTCATGGGTCAGTTGAGTATTCAATAATGCAAGTATGGACACAACTTCAACAACAATGCAGCAGCGCTTTGGCGCGTTTATCTGTACGTGAACAGCGTTTGGTGCTGGGGACAGCGATCTTTGTTAGCCTTGCTGTGATGGGCAGTCTGCTGTGGTCAGTGCATCAAGCGGCAGAGCGTGAGCAACAACGTGCCGATGATTTAAAAGATTTGATGGTCTGGATGCAAAGCAATGCGGTGACCATGAAAGCCGACACAGAGGGGCAATTGTCCACTCAAGAAAAAATTCAACGTGTAGCGCAGCAGCAGGGTCTAACTTTAAGTTCGATGCAACAAGGTGAACAGATTCAAATTGTTGCAGTACATGCTGAATATGCGGTGTTGGCAAATCTACTGACTCAGATGGCAAATATTGGTTTAAATCTACAACAAATCCAGATGCTTGATGAAGGTGGGAAGCTTAAATTAACAGCAGTAGTCGAGTAGTTGGTAAAAATAAACATCTGCAAAGCATGGTTTTTTCTAAAATCCATGCCTATAATAAGCCGACTTAAAAGCTGTAGACTTTTGTAGATATGTTGTATTCTCTTGCCCGCCCTCTGTTGTTTTCTTTCGCACCGGAGCGTGCACATGAGCTCACATTATCCTTATTAAAATCAGCTCATAAGCTAGGGATGATGCGCCAAAATGTTGCTGCAAAACCAGTCATGTGTATGGGAATTGAGTTCCCAAACCCAGTCGGTTTAGCCGCAGGTTTAGACAAAAATGGTGCTTATATTGATGCTTTAGCTGGTTTAGGTTTTGGCTTTATTGAAATTGGTACCATCACCCCACGTCCACAAGCGGGCAATCCGCATCCACGTTTATTCCGTTTACCTGAAGCCAAAGCCATTATTAACCGTATGGGCTTTAATAATGATGGTGTGGATAAATTAGTTGAAAACGTAAAAGCGGCTAAATTTAAAGGGGTGCTGGGCATTAATATTGGTAAAAATGCCGATACCCCAGTTGAAAAAGCAGTAGATGACTATCTCATTTGTTTAGAAAAAGTATATAACTATGCTTCTTATGTGACCGTCAATATTTCTTCGCCAAACACCAAAAATTTACGTAGCTTACAAAGTGGTGATGCTTTAACTGAGCTGTTAGATACTTTAAAAACGCGTCAGCTTGAATTGGCTGAAGAACATCAACATTATGTACCCATCGTATTAAAAGTTGCCCCTGATTTAGAAGCAGAAGACATTGAGTTCATTGCTAAACAACTAATTCAATTTAAATTTGATGGTTTGATTGTGACCAACACCACTTTGTCGCGTGAAGGTGTAGAAGGTTTGGCATACGGTGATGAAGCGGGTGGTCTATCTGGTCAGCCTGTATTTGAAAAAAGTACTGCATGTTTGGCAGCATTCGCTCAAGCCTTAAAGGGTCAAGTACCTTTAATTGGTGTTGGTGGTATTTTGGCGGGTGAACATGCCAAAGCCAAAAAAGATGCAGGTGCTAGCCTTGTACAAGTTTATAGTGGCCTCATCTATACTGGACCGACTTTAATTCAAGACTGTGTCAATGCACTGTAATTTCCTATGAATGGTTTAGACCTTTTTCTGCTGATCATTGTCGTGATAGGTGGAGTCAATGGCCTACGTCAGGGCTTTATTCAAGCTTTTGCTAATCTGATCGGTTGGTTTGTCGCCTTTTTTATTGCGCTTAAATATGCCACAACCCTTGCACCTTTGATGGTAATAAGCAGTGATCCAGTGCTGCAAAAGGTCGCTGCTTTTGCCTTGATTGTCTTGGTTATTGTGATTGCCACATGGCTGTTGACTGGTTTTTTGCAACGTGTATTACATATCTTAAAACTGAGCCCACTCAATCGTCTAGCAGGTGCAGTATTTGGCATATTAAAAGCCTTGCTGGTGATTTTGATTTTGCTACAAACGCTGTCTCCTTGGGTGGCTAGTTCGCCAAAATGGCAACAGTCGACTTGGGTACAGGCTTTATTACCTTATGCCCCATGGGCGACTGAGCAATCAAAAAAAGTCGTTGCCGAGGCGAAACAACATTTTAAAGAAGATCACTCTTCTTTATCCTCTGAACGGGAAGATTCAGAGACTGCAACAAAAAATCCTTTTAATTAATCCTAGCTTGTCTGCGAGGTTGCTATGTGTGGAGTTGTTGGTATTGCTGGTAAAACAGCGGTTAACCAAATGTTGTTTGATGCATTAACGATGTTACAACATCGTGGACAAGATGCCGCAGGAATCGTCACTTGTCATGAGGGACGCTTATTCCTGCGTAAAGATACGGGTATGGTACGTGATGTATTTCATACGCGTCATATGCGTGCTTTACAGGGTAATTACGGTATTGGTCATGTGCGTTACCCAACAGCAGGTTCGTCAAGCAGTGCAGAAGCACAGCCATTTTATGTTAACTCACCTTACGGAATTACCCTTGCCCACAATGGTAACCTGACCAACGCTGAAGAAATTCATGATGACTTGTTCAAAACTGACTTACGTCATATGAATACCAATTCAGATTCTGAAGTGTTACTCAACGTCATGGCGCATGAGTTACAAAAGCGTGGCAAGTTAGAGCCAACTGCAGACGATATCTTCCAAGTCATTGGTCGTGTACACGAGCGTTGCCGTGGTGGTTATGCGGTAGTAAGTATGATTACAGGGCAAGGTTTAGTAGGCTTCCGTGATCCAAATGGTATTCGTCCATTAATCTATGGTTCGCGTGAAACAGAGCAGGGGATGGAATATATCATCGCTTCTGAATCTGTAGCCATTACTGCGCTTGGTTTTAAAGTTGAACGTGATATCGAACCAGGTGAAGCCATCTTCATCGATATGCAAGGTAATTTATCAACACATCAATGTGCAGCAGCACCGCGTTACCGTCCATGTATTTTTGAATATGTGTACTTTGCCCGTCCAGATGCCACAATTGACGGTATTTCTGTCTATAAAGCACGTCTTAAAATGGGTGAAAAGTTAGCACAAAAAATCCTACGTGAATGGGGCGAGGAACATGACATTGATGTCGTGATTCCAATTCCAGATACCTCAAGAACTTCAGCGTTAGAGCTTGCTAATACTCTAGGTGTGAAGTTCCGTGAAGGCTTTATGAAAAACCGCTATATCGGTCGTACTTTCATTATGCCGGGTCAGCAATTGCGTGAAAAATCAGTACGTCAAAAGCTCAACCCTGTAGAACTTGAGTTCCGTGGTAAAAACGTTTTATTGGTGGATGACTCGATTGTACGTGGTACAACCTGTAATGAAATCATTCAAATGGCGCGTGATTCTGGCGCGAAAAAAGTCTTCTTTGCTTCAGCTGCACCGATGGTGAAATATCCAAACGTGTATGGTATTGATATGCCAGCTAAATCAGAATTGATTGCGTCTAATCGTAGCGTCGAAGAAATTCGTGAAATTATTGGTGCTGACCGTTTAGTGTTCCAAGATCTAGAAGATTTAAAAGGCGCAATTCGTACCACCAAAGTACCTAAGCTACAAGAATTTGACTGTTCAGTGTTTGATGGCGTATATGTGACAGGCGATATTGACGAAGCATATTTAGATAGCTTACAAAAGAGCCGTAGCGATAGCGCAAAAAGTAAAAAAGATGGTTATATTGATGTGAATATCGATGCAGCATCAGTGGATTTAACTGGGGTAAAAGAAGCTTAAAATCAGTTAAATTTCAGTCAAAAAGCGGGAATTTCCCGCTTTTTTGCTTTATGATGTGGCTCAGCATGTCAGGTGAGGGATCGGCAATTGCGAGACATGGGCGCCTTTAAAATCGAAAATAAAAATATCTGTTGGTCATTGTTGATGAGCCTGATTGCTGTGGGCTTAACTCTATTTATTCTAAATACTGTGCTAGGGTTCTTTGTACATTATTTTAGCCCAGTGGAATCAGTATATTGGCATAGTTTAAGCGCGTATTGTATTGTTATCTTACTGAGCATTATGGCGGGTTCCTTGTGGTATGAATGTTATACCCTACGTCGTGGTGGACATAGTTTGGCGGAACAATTGGGCGCGCGACGGCTGAATCTGCTAAACAGTACACCCGAAGAACACTTAGTTTTAAGCATGAATCAGCAACTGGCAGAGCAGTTCTTAAATTCAGCGCCTAGCCTGTATGTGCTCCCAGATGAAGTAGGAGTAAATTTACTCACCGCAGGCTTTAATTCGCAAAATACGGTGATTATTTTAACTTGGGGGGCTTTGCAAAATTTAGATGAGCAAGAGCTGTATGGCTTATTGGCACATGGCTTTAATCAAATTTTGCTGGGCGAAACACGCTATAACACCCAACTGAAAATTTTATACAGTAGCTTAATTACCTTAAGTCAAATTGGTAGTAAAGTGGCGAAAAAAGGTTTCCAGCGCCATCGTGCCAATCGTTTACGTAACTTTGCCACCTTTTATGTAGCGCTAGGCGGCTTAATTTGGTTAATTGGTAGCTTAGGTGTGTTAATCACGCGTCTGTTTAAATACATGATGTTAAGCAGTAATACTTTTAAAAATGATTTAGCTACGCAGCGTCTGATTCAAAGCACTGCCAACCTACAAACCTTGTCACGAATTTATGTGCATCATGCTGGTTCTCAAATTCATAGTGAATATTCAGAAAGCATTTCGCATTTGTGCTTTGCCAACTCTTTAAGTCCACAAAGTTGGCTGAATATCCATCCGAGTATTCAACAGCGAATTTTTGAGCTGAATCCAAGTTTGATTCAAGAACTGCAACTGGATAACTTAAAGAAATTGCGTACCCAGCCCTTATATAGTCTATTTCGTTCGCTAGAAGAAACTGATGGGCAGTTTTTCGCTCCGTGGACATCGCCTGAACCTTTACCCTTACTGCGCTTATCACCGATTAGTTTCGCGATTAAAGATGCGATTAAGCCTTTAAATCCCGAACTCCGTGCCAACATGGAACGCCCTGAACTGATTCAACGTGCCATGCAAACTGCAACTGGAGCGCGTGAAGTGATGGTCGCAATTTTAATGATTCGTCAGTATCGTGAATTTATTCCCTCTGATGCTGAAGTAAGCCGTGCCATTGTAGAGTCTTTATTGCATTTAGATGGGCGAGTGCATATCGCCATCTTCTTACAAGCCTGTGGTCATATCGAGCGAATGCCCAAAACCATTGCTCGGCAATTCTTAACCAAATTGGCGAAAATTATTCAAGAAGATGGGGAAATTGGCTTATTAGATGCCTTGCTGCTAGAACGTGTTAAATATCAATTGGGTTTATTGCCAGAACAACGTCCCACCGCTTTAAATGAAGTTAAACCACAAATTGTACGTTTAATTGATGCCTTATTGCATGTACAGCAGATTAATAGTGATAACCAAATGGATGTACGTGATCAGATTCTCGCGCGGATCTTAACCGCAAAAGAACTGAGCCAATTTGAAGAAGTGTTTGATGAGCCTTTAGATCTTGCGGAAATTTTAAACGATATTGCGGGCTTATTATTACGCGAACGCTTAAGCATTTTAGGAATTGCTGAAATCTGTTTATGGCACGATCGAATCATTACTCAAGATGAACTTGATGTTTTAGAGTTATTATATTGGCGTTTAGGTTTTGATACCCGTGAAATTAGCGAGCAAATGCAAAAGAAAAATAGCTTAATGATTGTCTAACATAGATGCACGCTGAATAAGCAGAAAGCGCGCAGAAACTACAGCAAAAGCTGCTTATTCTCGTTAGAATAGCCGCTTAGCGTAAGAGTAAGCATCATGATTGGCCAGCAACGTCAAATTTTAACCGATTTAGGAATTGATTTATGGATTCCTCGGGATGTTGCATGCCAAAATTTTGCGCCAGCTTCAATTTGGCGTGATCAAACGATGCCACAACAAGCCGAGATTGTAGATGTTATTGTATCTGACTTGGTATCAGCTACGCCTGTTGCTGTAGAACGACCTTCGCAGCCTGCGCCCAAACCACCTGCGCCCAAACAAGTGTTTGAGCCAATCGCAGCACCCGTCGTGGTTGAGCCTGTAGCACCAGCACAGCACTCAGTTCAGCCTGAGCGAAGTAGCTTTGAACTCCAACTTTTAGATTTAGCTGATTGTGCGATTGTTGTGGATGCCAGCCAATTATCTACAGCCGCGCAACAACTTTGGCTCAATATCAATCACGCTTTACAGGCAGATTATCAACAACTCAATTGGCCATTTCCATTATTAAACCTACAAGATGCTAATGGTGCACAAAGCTATTTAGAAGGCTTTTTAGATGCACATAGTGTCGCTAAACCGCTGTTTAGCTTAGGTCAATTGCCTTATTTATATCAAAAAGCACAACAATTACCGAGTTTAGAAGACATGCTGGCGCAACCCAGCTTAAAAAGACAGCTATGGCAGCACATCTATAACAACAAACAAGGATAAAACATGCAAAAAGTCGTAGTGTTTAGTCAGCTTGATGCTGAGATTTTGGCACGTCTACAACAAGATTATCATGTGGTGCAGATTAACCCTAAGTTAGGAGATGTGCAGCAACAGCTATTAGAACATGCCCAAGATGCTGATGGCATGATTGGTGCTGGTCGTGTTTTAAATGCCACTAATCTACATACTGCACGCCGTCTGAAGGTGATTTCTAGCGTAAGTGTTGGTTATGACAATTATGATGTGGATTATTTAACTAAAAAAGGCATTCAGCTGTGTCATACACCGCATGTTTTAACCGAAAGTACGGCTGATTTAGCCTTTACTTTATTAATGAGTGTGGCACGTCAAGTCGGGCATTTAGATCAATGGACCAAAACGGGTCAGTGGCAACGTACCGTAGGCGCTGCACAATTCGGTCAAGATATCTTTGCTAAAACTTTAGGCATTATTGGCTTAGGACATATTGGTGCTGCCATTGCCAGACGTGGTTTTTATGGTTTTAACATGAATATTTTATATCATAACCGTCGAGCCAAGCCTGAGTTTGCCAGCAGCTTAAATGCTCAATATTGTGAGCTAAATGATTTATTGCAACGTGCTGACTTTGTGGTTTTGGCCGTTGATTTAAATGCTGACTCAAATGCGCTGATTGGCGCCAAAGAGCTGGGTCTAATGCAAAAACATGCGGTATTGGTCAATATTGCGCGTGGAGCAGTAATAGATGAACAGGCATTAATTGAGGCACTCAAAAGCCGTCAAATTTTTGCCGCAGGCTTAGATGTGTATCAACACGAACCTCTACAACAGTCTGAGCTGTTTAATTTAGACAATGTGGTGACTTTACCGCATGTAGGTTCAGCGACCTTAAGCACGCGTAAAAAAATGGCGGAGCTGGCTTATCAAAATCTTGTTGAGGCTTTAGCGGGTCGTACCCCCGCTTATGTGGTTAAGCCATAAGTAACACTTTATTGCAAAACCCCCAATAGCAAAATGCTATAGTCAAGCCAGACAGCATCAAGTTGGGGGATCGTATTGAAAGCTGCAACGACAGCCTGCGCTTTAGCAGCATTACTGAGTGTAAGCACGGCTAAAACAGCGGCATTTGAGCCAGATGTTCAATTCCATGTGCCCGAAATTGGCAGTGGAGTAGGGCTGATCGACCAACATAAAGAGTATATGATTGGTGAAAAAGTCTATCGTGAAGTGCAACGCCAGCTCCCCATCCTTAATAATCCATGGTTAGAAGATCAACTCTTTAGCACCTTTGCGCATATCTTAAGCCAAACTCAACTGTCTAAGCCCATTGCATTAGTTGTGGTTAATGATCCACAAATTAATGCTTTTGCTGTACCGGGAGGCTTATTTGCCTTAAATACCGGTTTACTTAGTTCTGCCAAAAATATGGATGAAGTGGCAGGAGTGATGGCACATGAAATCGCCCATGTCACGCAACGCCATTACAGTCGTTCGCAAGAAGCCTTTAAAGGCCAAGGTTTATTGGCGCTTGCAGGTATTGTAGTAGGGGCTTTGGTGGCAAGCCAAGCTGATGGTGATGTGGGTAATGCTGTGATGATGGGCACGCAAGCCGCTTTAGTCGATCGTCAGTTGTCCTATAGTCGTAACCAAGAGCGCGAGGCTGACCGTATTGGCATGCAATTTATGTATCGTGCTGGCTATAACCCACAAAGTATGGCAGATTTCTTTGAAACCATGCACCGTGCTACGAGTCGCTTAAGTTTTATGCCTGATTTTTGGCTGACCCATCCCTTAACCACAGAACGTATGAGTGAAGCACGTTTACGTGCCAATCAATTGCCTAAAGTTAATAGCAGTCTATACGATGAAAACTTTGAAATCATGCGTTTATATAGCATGGTATTGTCTAAGCAAGCCAATGAACAGCAGCTCAAGACGATGGCCGCAGATAGAAAAAGATTGGCACCACAGCTAGCATTAGCGGCTTTTTATCTCGAAAAAGCTGAGTTTGCACAAGCACAGCAGCTTCTAAAGCAACTGAACGCCCAGCAGCGCTTACATAATTTAAGCATTTTACTACAAACTGAAGTGTATTTAGGGCAGAACAATCTTGCTGCTGCTTTGAAAAGCATCCAGTCAGCCGCCTTAATTGTGCCCGAAAATCGGGCTTTAAATTATAAATATGCTGAAGTGTTACTGCGGGTAGGTCAATTAAATGAATCTGAACAGATTTTACAGCATTTTGTGAAAAAAAATCCACGCGATGTCTATGCATGGCAATTGTTACAACGTATTTCTGACGCCGATAAAGCTTCACCAGTACGCAGTGTAAATGTATTGCGTTATCGTGCAGAAGCTGAATATTGGTCGGGTTTAGAAGAAAATGCGATTAAGTCTTTATTACAGGCACAGCGTCTGACCAAAGACAATCAAGCATTATCAGCGCTGGTGAAAATGCGTCTTGATCAAATGCAAAAGGAGCGGCAGATGAAAATCTAATTGTTTAAAGCCTACACAGCTAGCTGTAGACAGCCCACAGGCAAGATTTACAATGTATGTACATGATTTTAATTTTAAGTTAATAAGATAGTTATGAATAAGTTACTTTTAAGCCTTGGGCTTGCTTTGGGGATAGGCACGGTGAGTGCAGGTAGCGTAGAGCGATATGTGCAGATGGTGAATACAGCCAATAGCCAATTTCAAAAAAGTAGTCGCAGTTTTTTTAATGCCCTTGATCCACAGCAACGTGCATTTAATGGGCAGCAACAACAGCAATACTGTCAAATTGTGCAACACTATGTGGATGATTTATATCAAGCTGTAGAGCAGAATTTAGATATTTTTAGAAGTCAGAAAGCTTATACTAAGGCCGATGTTATTGATGAAGTGTTGTCAAAGCGAGAAATGCAGACGCTGGGGCAGTATGGTGTGAAATGTCAATTAAAATAATCTTTGGCGTGAACTGTCTTAAGTAATAAGGCAGTTCAAGCAACGTCGATCTCGAAAATCAGTTTTAAGCAAGTTTTGCTTTAATTTTGGCAGATACTTGTGCAGGATCGGCGCGTCCGGCTATGAGCGGACGCAGAGAATTCATCACCTTACCCATATCTTTCATGCTAGTCGCTTGCTGCGCTTCAATGGTCTGCGCAATAAGGGAATCAAGCTCATCCTCAGTCATAGCTTCTGGTAGAAATTGCGATAACACTTCAATTTCGGCTTGTTCTTTACTAGCTAAATCTTCGCGGTTCGCGCCTAGAAAGGCTTTCACCGACTCTTTACGTTGTTTGATTTGTTTTTCAATGACCGCAAGAACTTGCGCGTCGTCAAGTTCAACGCGATCATCGACTTCGATTTGCTTAATTGCTGCCTGCAGACTACGAATTACCGTCAGCTTATTCATTTCTTTAGCACGCATTGTTGCTTTTAAAACTTCAGAGATTTGGCTTTTTAAAGTAGTCATTATAATATCCAGGCAGTAATCACAAATTAATTAGTAAAGGCGAGTTGTACGTACTGATTCACGCGCCAATTTCTTTTGGTAGCGTTTAACAGCAGCAGCTTTTTTGCGCTTACGTTCTTGAGTTGGTTTCTCGTAGAATTCACGTTTACGAACGTCAGCTAAAACACCCGCTTTTTCGCATGAACGTTTGAAACGACGGATAGCTACGTCTACTGGTTCGCCTTCTTTCAATTTAACTTGTGGCATGAAGAATCCTCAATTAAGTTATGGATAAGATCACAAACGAAATGCTTGTGATCACAAGTGAAGGACAATATTTTACTCATTTACATCTCATACCACAAGTCTATAATACGCTTGCATTTGATTTGATATAGGTTATAGGCAGTTTAATGATCGTTTTAGGCTTAGAAACTTCGTGTGATGAGACTGGACTGGCATTGTATGACAGTGAGCAAGGATTACGCGGTCAGGTGCTATACAGCCAGATTAAACTGCATGCCGAATACGGTGGGGTAGTTCCTGAGCTGGCATCGCGTGACCATGTGCGCAAATTGATTCCACTCATGAATCAATTGTTACAAGATTCAGGCGTACAAAAATCCGAGATTGATGCCGTTGCATATACGCGTGGCCCGGGTTTAATGGGTGCTTTAATGACAGGTGCACTATTTGGTCGCACTTTGGCATTTGCTTTAAATAAACCTGCCATTGGTGTACACCATATGGAAGGGCATATGTTGGCGCCTTTATTGTCAAAAACACCACCAGAATTTCCCTTCGTGGCGCTTTTGGTTTCAGGTGGACATTCACAGCTTATGGCGGCTTATGGCATTGGTCAATACGAGCTTTTAGGTGAGTCCATTGATGATGCCGCTGGTGAAGCCTTTGATAAAGTCGCCAAAATGATGGGTTTACCGTATCCAGGTGGGCCAAACATCTCTAAATTGGCAGAACATGGCGATCCAAATGCCTTTGCATTCCCGCGTCCAATGTTGCATCAAGATTTAACCTTCTCATTTAGTGGCTTAAAAACTGCGGTTTCGGTACAAATGAAAAAGTTAGGTGATGAAAATCGTGATGCGGATATTGCTGCCAGTTTCCAAGAAGCGATTGTCGATACTTTGGTTAAGAAGTCAGTCAAAGCCTTAAAACAAACGGGTTTAAAACGCTTGGTGATCGCAGGTGGTGTGAGTGCCAATAAACGTTTACGTGAGCGTTTAGAAGCGGACTTAGCCAAGATTCGTGCATCTGTATATTATGCAGAGCCTGCACTATGTACCGATAACGGGGCGATGATTGCTTTTGCCGGTTATCAACGTTTAAAAGTTGGTCAAAATGATGGTTTAGCGGTTACTACAACGCCACGTTGGCCGATGACGGAATTAACCAATCCGACACAAGCTTAAATTTGAGCGATAAAAAAAAGAGGCTATAGGCCTCTTTTTTGATAAAAAATTTGCAAAAATAAATACTAATTTTAGTCGTGGGGGCTTAATGGAAGCTAAAGAAAGTAAGTTATTGGATATTTTTACGGAAGGAAAAAAGTATTTTATCCCGAAGTATCAACGTCCTTATTCATGGACAAAAGATAATGCTGAACAGTTAATTGAGGATATTTTCAATAGCTTTAGTGCGAATGAAAAAGAATACTTTATTGGCAGCTTAATTTGTATCAAAAATGATGATGGTATATTTGAAGTTGTGGATGGCCAACAACGACTCACAACAATTAGTCTTATTCTAGCACAACTGCATAATCTAATTGATGATGTAAATATTAAAAATGACTTAATGAAAAGAATTTTTCCTTATGATGTGTATGATGGGGAACATGAAGAACCCCGTTTAAAGGTAAGATCAAATGAATTATTGCTTTATACAAATTATATTTTAAAAGGGGATACAAAATACTACCCAGAAAATCCAACAGTTGTTGAGTCGGCATTTTTAGAAAATTTTGTGGTCATTGAAGAATTTTTAAAAGATAAAGATCAAATAGCTTTAAAAAAAATAGCACAATTTATTTTAAAAAATGTTCTAGTTGTATTTGTGCAAACTGAAAATTTTGCGTCCTCTTTTAGATTGTTTAATGTTCTGAATAGTCGCGGTCTACCATTGACTACGGCTGATCTGTTAAAAAATAGATTATTTGAATCAGCTGAAACAGTTGGTGCAAATGTTGAGACAGTTGAACATCAATGGGCAAAATTTGAAGCATTATTAGGCATTGATAAAATTGATAAATTTTTAACAATTCATGCGATTTCAGAGAAAAAAGATCGAGATCGTGTCCTAGTAAAAATATTAGATGCTTTTAGTGATAATTTGGCGAATAAATATCAAGGTAATCCGATTAATTTGTTAAATAGTCTGTTGAAATCAGCAGAAAATTATCAAAAAATTAAAGAAAATGATTTTTTTGATCATCAAACACGTTTGAATATTTTAACGCTATTGGAACTAAAATCGGATGAATGGATTCCAGCAGTTCTAGCTTTTAGAAATAGATTGGTCAACGATAAAAACTTAACTGAGCAAGATTTTGATAAATTTATAAGTGTCTTCTTAAAGGTATATATTCAAAGTTGTTTTAGGAAAGAAATTAAGAGTCAGAGAGAAATGATGATTTATACTGCTTTAGTCAGTATAAATAATGATGTGGATTTTCCAGAAGTAATTGAAAAAATTATTGCTCATGCAAATGATGATGAATTTAAGAAAAACTTAGATGAACCATTTTATGAGCCTAAATCATTACAGGTTGCTTTGGTTAAAGCGACTTTATTACGCATTGATCGAGAGATGCAAGATAGTAGTGTGATTAAGTCCTATTCTGGGAATATTACGATTGAACATGTATTGCCACAGAGACCAACTCATGATTATTGGTTTAGTCGTTTTAATCAGGCAGATCATCAGCATTGGGTGCATTTACTTGGTAATCTGACATTACTAGGAGGTACAAAAAATGCTGAATCTCAAAATTTTGATTTTGAGAGAAAAAAGCAAATTTACATGAAATCAGATACTCGTGTTTCATTCGATATTACAAAAGATATTTGCAATGTTGATGATTGGGATATGGATAATTTAATGAAGAGACATAATGATTTGAAAAATAAATTAGTTAATATGTGGTGTGTGTGCTAGAAACAAATAATTGATTCATGTTCAAACAATGACGAAAGTTCAATGTGAGCTTTCGTCATTTGAATAAATACGAGCTTTGTATCAATGGAATATATGAAAGTTATAGCCATATTTACTGTAACATTCGAATCAATAATTTGATTGCTTCAGCTGCTGTGAACCAATCCAATGCTTTGAAAACTGATATGCCGAACGCCCTGAACGCTGGCCACGACTTTGACACCAACGTAAAGCTTCAGCGCGTGCCTCTGCAGTCATGCTCATCTCAGCTTGCTGTAAATAATGCTCCACAATCTCTAAATATAAATTTTGATCCATTGGATAAAACGACAACCATAAACCAAAACGATCCGATAGCGAGATCTTTTCTTCAACGGCTTCTTGTGGATGCAGCTCGTGATGCTGAGGCACATCGGCCTTAAGCA
This sequence comes from Acinetobacter sp. B51(2017), assembly GCF_003711395.1. Classification (GTDB taxonomy): domain Bacteria; phylum Pseudomonadota; class Gammaproteobacteria; order Pseudomonadales; family Moraxellaceae; genus Acinetobacter. The sequence continues at coordinate 114,807 of NZ_PJRJ01000003.1, read as the reverse complement.
CAGGCGTATTTTCATGCATAAATTCAGGCAACAAATGACGACGGTTACTGGTGGCATAAATCACAAAATTACTTGAACCAGATTGTAATGAGCCATCCAAGACACTTTTTAAACTACGGTAATTTTCATCTTCTGCGTTAAAGGCTAAATCATCACAATACACAATAAATTTTTCTGGACGATCTTGAATTAAGGCTTGAATTAAAGGCAGATCACGTAAGTCATCACGCTCAATTTCAATTAAACGTAAACCTTGGCTGCTATATTCAGTTAGAAGAGCCCGCACAATTGAGGATTTACCCGTACCGCGTGAGCCAGTAAGTAATACATCATTGGCAGGTAAACCTTGTAGAAATTGTAAGGTGTTCTGCACTACTTTTTGCTTTTGACGATCAATCCCTTTTAAATCTTTGAGCTGCATTTGACGTGGTTGTAAAATGCCTTGGAGTTGGCCGTTTTGCCATTTGAATGCAATATGAGCAAAATCAGGTGCTTGTTTTACAGCGGGTAGGAATTGCTGCAATTGTTGTAAAACTTGATTTAAACTTTGTAGGACAGAATCAGAGAGTTGAATGTTAGGCATCGTTGTAAAGTAGAGGTGGCTATATATAGGCAAAACTCTATATCAACTGACTGAGATTTACTAATACAATTGGGCGATTGCCCTGATAAAAAAACGTGTGCAATGCTGCGGCGTGATAGAGGATTGTTTATGTTGTTGCGACAATTTATACAGCGTGGTCAATCGCATCAAGTGTATCGGATTAAACAACTGAAACAGCAGCTTGAACATGCACAAAGTTATGAAGAATGGAAAGCGATTGCCTTAAAAATTGATGAGGCTTCAGGGGCACAAGAATGGAAATACGATAACTGTTCTCCGTATTTTGACGCCGAAGTCATTGCCTATCGTTTAACTATGCTTAAACGCTATCGCAGTATGCAACGTTGTCGCGATTTAATTTATATTTTACGTGAAGGTTTAACCTATGATGTGGCAAATATTGCCCATCCTTTACTGTTTAATGCCAGTTATGTGGGTACCAAGCGTATTATTGAAGATTATATTGAAGAAGTGAGTCAAAGCCTTGCCTATATCGCCTCAGAGGGCTGTGCCGAACTTAAGCATCAAGAAAAAATAGAATTTTTCCAACATGCACAGCAAGCCTATGGACAACCTGCGTTAATGTTTTCGGGCGGCTCGACTTTAGGTTTGTTTCATACGGGTGTATGTAAAGCCTTACTTGAACAAGATCTTATGCCCAAAGTATTATCTGGCTCAAGTGCAGGCGCGATTGTCACGGCTATGATGGGTTTAAGTAAACCTGCTGATATTTTAGATGTACTGAGCGGTGATAACTTAATGAGCGAAGCCTTTAAGTTTCGTAAGATTAGCCAGATATTACGCGGTACAGGTGGTATTGCTGATGTTAAACATTTAAAGAAATTTTTGGTCACTAACATGGGTGATGTAAGCTTTGAAGAAGCGTATAAAAAATCAGGTTTGCATATTAACGTTGCGGTTGCGCCTTATGATGCCTCACAAGATGCGCGTATCATGAATAATTTAACCTCGCCAGATTTATTGGTATGGAGCGCGGTGTTGGCATCTTGTGCCGTACCGATCCTATTTCCACCCGTTAAACTCACCAGTAAACGCTATGATGGGCAACATACGCCATATATGGCCAGTACTCGTTGGGTGGATGGTAGTGTGCGCAGTGATTTTCCACAAGAAAAAATGGCACGGCTATATAACATTAACTACACCATTGCCAGTCAAACTAATCCGCATGTAGTGCCATTTATGCAAACCGATGCAGAACGTTACCGTAAAGATATCATTAGTTGGCCAGAACGAATTATTCGTCGTCAAGGCAAAGTCTTTACGCGCGGCATGTTGGATTTTACCCGTGAACGGATGGGGAGTGTGCCTGCGATACGCCGTGTTTTAGATCATAGTTATGGGGTGATTGATCAGCGTTATTATGGTGATCTCAATATTTTTGGGCATTACAGTTTGCGTCATTATTACTATTTAATGCAAAACCCGCGTCCGCATTTATTTAAATTATTGCAACAAGAGGGTGAACGTGCCACATGGCCAAAAATTTCTGCCATTGAAACCCATGCCCGTATTGGTAAAACTATTCAGCATTGTTTAGAGCTCCTTACTTTTCAGCAAGATCCACAGCAGCATGCTCAAGCACAATATATCGCAGTTTAATCTAGAAAATATATCGCGGAATCGTTGGCAATTGCTCACCAAAGCACGCAGTTTAAGCTTTGGGCGTCGGCTGTATCAGCTGCAAACTGCTGATGTCTGTTATTGGTTAAAGGTGCAATATCAGGGCGTACATGCAATTGTCGAGCAGAACTATCTGAATGAGTTAAGCTTTTATGCTGCTTACCCTGATCTAAACTGCATATTGCCCATGCAATATATTGATTTAACTGCACAGACTGAATTTGCCCAGACCTATAGCAGTCTGCTGCTACCGCATGCACCGCCTTGGCTGGGTGTGGTAAATGACTTAAGTCTTAGGCAAATTACCACTAAAATTTTGGCAATGCTGGATGGCCTTGATGAGCTGGCACAACAGGGGCTAATCCATGCAGATTTAAAACAAGAACACCTTGTCGACTGGCAAGGTCAGCTCAAGCTGTTAGATTTTGAACAGATCCAGCCGATTGCACAAATTCAGCCACATTTAAGCGCCACACCACGCTATATGGCACCTGAACTATTTCATGGCGAAGGCAAAACCTTACAAACAGAGCTGTATGCCTTAGGCATTATTATTTATGAGTGGCTGAGTGGACAGCGTTTAAAGGCAGCAACTTATCAAGATTGGGCTGTATTACATTGTCAAAGCTTAAACTTAGAGTTGCCTGCGCGCTATGCAGGCTTTTTAGCCTTACTTCATGGCTTAACCGCCAAGCTAAAATCAGCACGATTTGCTGATATTCAGGCGGTAAAACAGGCAATACAGCAGATAAATTGCTAAAAATGACTGATTTTGTTTTATATTTAAACAGTTAAACGATTTTTTTCAAAAAGTACTTGTCATTGAAAAATGATCTCTATAATATACACAGCCATCGGGGACGTGGCGAAATTGGTAGACGCACTGGATTTAGGTTCCAGCGCCGCGAGGTGTGAGAGTTCGAGTCTCTCCGTCCCCACCAATTTACTTAAGTAATTAAGTAAACTGGCCGAAGTAGAGGATTGGTGTAATGGTAGCATGACGGTCTCCAAAACCGTTCGTCAAGGTTCGAGTCCTTGATCCTCTGCCAACTTAAAGACTAACACTAGGTTAGCACCCTGATGGGGACGTGGCGAAATTGGTAGACGCACTGGATTTAGGTTCCAGCGCCGCGAGGTGTGAGAGTTCGAGTCTCTCCGTCCCCACCATCATATTAAAGCAAGGTTAAAGACCTTGCTTTTTTATTGCCTAAAATTAAATAACATATAAAAAAGCCCCATCATCGGGGCTTTCATTGAAATGTATTTACACCTCAATGTGGTTCTCTAAATAGACGTGAGGTAGTAAAGTTATGCTTTTAAATGATCCTCAAATTCTTCCCCAAGCTGTAGCGCTAAGGCATTGCCTGCTAAATCGCAAGTTACCAAACCATATTCTTTTTTAAAACTAAAGGTAAAACCCCGATTGTCAGCTAAACTTTTGACTGAATAACCCAATTTTTCTAACCAAATACGAAACGCGGTTAAATTTTTTGCTTTCACTACTTTTTTCACGAGAGAACTCCTGTATGTCTTGTTTGTGACTTAATAATATTAATAGGGATGCAGAGGAAATTTTTAAAGGGGCAATTTGTATTTTTCTGTTAAATAATATTTGAAACATTATGTAAAACTATTTTTTTTAATAAAGTGTGACATATTTTGCGTTTATTTTTATTAAATATTTATTTTATTATTCATATTTAATCCCAACTAAATTAATAGGGATTAAATATTTTAAAAAATATTGATAATAATTTTATATTCTATATAAGTAATTGATTTAAATTGACATTTTTATTTTTTATGGCTGTTTTTTAGCTTTTTTTTAGTTTAAATTATTGGCTAAGTTGTATTTATATATGCTTTGTGTATTTTAAAATTTTATATAAACATTATAATAAATTGGTAGTGACTTGATATATTTAAAATGTTTAACAATATTTTTAAAATTTGTGGGATATTTCTCATATTCTTGGGGATCAATGCTGCGCAAGCCAGTGTAAGTACAATTGATGATCAATTAACGGATTTGATTAGTCGAGTGGAATATCCAGCACGCAGTAAAGAGGAAGTAGATCGTTTAAATAGTCAGGTGGCACGTGCCAGCTGGCGTATTAAATGTTGGGTGCGAGTTTTTGAAGATACCAAAGTCTGTGTGATGCAAAAAAGTCACTTGACTGTGATGCGTTTAGAAGATAGCTATAGTGTCAGCATCGGCACTCAGCATCAAAAAAATAGCAGCACCACGATTCGCATTGATCAAGGCCAGCTTATACAGGCGCGTGAGGGTTTATATCGTGAAGCTTTACCCGTAATTGAGCAAATGAAGCGAGGCTACTATTTGTTTAGCCGCTATAAAATGTCAGAGAAGGGTAACTTGATTGAAAATAAAATTTCTTTGTTAGGCTTTACTGAAGCCTTTAATGATATGCAGCAGCAATATCGAAAACTTTAGCCAGCCATTACAGTAAACGCTATAATGACGCCAAACTGATCTGGTCGAAGGAAAATCATGCAAAGCGTTGAACAGCAGGTACAACAGCAAATCGAAGCCATGCAGCAACAGGCGCTTGAGCCTGTTGCAGTGCTGATTGGGCATGAAGATTGGTTATATTTTACCGAACAATCCAAAGTCGCCTATACGCCTTTTGGCAGTGCACGTCGTTATCAACCTGCGTTAGGTGGTTTGTTATTGGTGCGGGTCGATGCTATGCAGCAGTGTCAGGTGGTTAGCCAAGCCCAATTAGATGAATATGCTAAAACACATCAAATCTTATAAAAATAAGCCCTAAGTTTAGGGCTTATTTTTATAAAACTGGTCTTTCAGTTCACGTAGACGTTGAAATTCCGCCAAACTGTTGGCACGTAAAAAAGGGTTAGTGGCCAGTTCTAATTCAATGCAGCTGGGTAGAGTAGCAAGCCCTTGGTCACGTAATTTTTGCACAGTGATTAAACGATTTTTGAGCGCTAGATTGTCAGGTTCAACGTGTAGTGCAAATTGCGCATTAGACAGTGTATATTCATGGGTACAGTAGACTAAGGTGTCGCTAGGCAGAGCCGCTAAACGATTTAAAGAGTGATACATTTGCTCAAAGGTACCCTCAAACACTCGTCCACAGCCCATCGCAAATAGGGTGTCACCACAGAATAAAGTGTTTAAATTTTGAATATAATACACAATATGTCCTAAGGTATGCCCAGGCACTGCAATCACATCGATTGTTAAATCATGAAATTGAAATTGTTGTTCATGTTGCAATGGGTGGCTAATCAATGGAATTTTACTGAGTTCTTCACGCGGTCCATAGATTTCAATTCCACCTGCTACGATTAATTCAGGTACACCGCCAATATGGTCTTTATGCCAGTGGGTTAGCCAAATTTGTTTAAGTTCAAGCAGGTTTTGCTGACAAAAATCTGTGACCAATTGGGCTTCAGTTGGATCGACGACAATGGCTTGTTTTGATGGAATATGTTCAAGTAGCCAAATGTAGTTTTGTAGCTGGTTTTTTACATCTAAAAGATGAACTTTATAATCCATATTGTTCTCACACAGGTTGTTACTTTAAGGTTAAGGCAAATTTGTCCTATATATGCGAATCAATCGCATTATTTACGCACAGATTAGCAACAGACTACGTCTTTTGGTTAAAAAGGCGTAGACTAGCCACGTTTTTTCTCTCCCTATTGTCATTATGAGTGTTGCATATCGCGCGGATATTGATGGCCTACGCGCCATTGCTGTGTTGTTGGTGTTATTTAATCATTTAGGCTGGTCGTGGTTTGCTGGTGGTTATATTGGGGTTGATATTTTCTTTGTAATTTCAGGTTATTTGATTAGCTCGATTTTAGTCAAGGATCTCGCAGCCCAGCGTTTTTCTATCGCTAAATTTTATAAAAAGCGGGTGCTTCGTTTAGCCCCTGCTTATTTTAGTGTACTTGCTGTGGTGAGTGTTTTGGCTTGGCAAGTGATGCTACCTGATGAGTTAATGAAATATGCCCAAAGTGCCTTACATGGAACTTTTTTTATGGCAAATTTCTATATGAGCAAGGAAGTAGGGGATTATTTTAGTCAAAGTGTTGATAGCATTCCTTTATTGCATCTGTGGTCACTTGCGGTAGAAGAGCAGTTTTATATTTTTTGGCCGCTGATTTTACTCTTGTTGTTTAAAGTGAACAGACAAAAATATCTGTTAGCACTGATTACTGTGGGAATTCTTGCCTCACTGTATTATGCCCATCAGCAATTGCAGTTAAATGCAGAAAAAGCCTATTACAGCATGCCTGTTCGTGCTTTTGAATTATTGTTAGGTGCATTGTTGGTATTTTTACCTCGAATACAATGGTCGCGACTCTTAGGGCAAGTGCTGGTTTATGCCGCGTTAGTAGTGTTGGGCTTATGTAGCTTTTATTTTGATAAAACTACCAGTTTCCCAGGTGCGATGGCCTTGATTCCGTGCTTAGCAACGGCTGTCATTATTTATTGTGGGCAGCAACACGCCATAGCCAATCCACTATTGACTCATCCAGTCAGTCTTTGGTTGGGTAAAATTTCTTATCCTTTATATTTATGGCATTGGCCGTTAATTGTGTTTTCGGGTTATTACTTATTGCCACAACATTTAGCCAGCCAATTGGCGTTAGTGGCTGTGGTGATTAGCTTGGCTTGGTTGACCTATCGTTATATTGAGCAACCTTGTAAACGTTTTGCTGATGTGGCGGCATGGAAAGTGATTAGTGTCGGTTTTTTGGTACCAGCATTAAGTTTTAGCGTTGCGGCACAAGTGGTGCAACAGCAGGCGGGTTTCCCACAGCGTTTTTCTGCCACGGTGCAACAACAATTAGCCACTTTAAATAGTTTTGCCCATCGCTTACGTGGCAAATGTATTGGTTATCCAAGCGCAGCACAATTTTCCTCAGCTGAGGTATGTCATTTAGGGGTGGATAAACCCAGCGTAGACTTTATTTTAATTGGCGATTCACATGCCAATAGTGCCAGCGGTATGTTACATGTGTGGGCACAGGCCGCTGATTTACGTGGTTATGATGTCGCACAAAGCTCAACCCTGTATTTACCCGAAGTAGAGCGTTTAGGGCGTAAAGGCACACAGTGGCAGATCAATGCAGCATTTAAAACCCGTAATGATGCGATTACCCAGCACCTCGCACAGCAGCATTATCCAATGGTGATTTTAACTGGCTATTATCATGCTTATTTAGGTAATACCTTACAACTTCAAGATGGAGTGCATGAGCAGCGCAGTGAAATCCTATATCAAGGCTTAAAACGCGCCATTTCCAATGCACAGCAAGCCAGTGATCAAGTGGTGCTGCTATTGGATGTGCCAGAACTCAAACAAGTACCTGCCGATTGTCAAATGCGTGCGGAGATTTTAGGCCGTAACTTATCATGTGAATTTTCTAAACAAAGTGAGGCAAAAGTCGCTGCTGAGTTTAATCGGATCGTGCAGCAACTTAAGTACGATTTTCCAAAGCTTAAACTTATTGATCCTAAACAGGTGTTATGTCGTGCGGATCGTTGTAAATCTAGTGTGAATGGTCTGCCGATTTACCGTAATAAAGATGATGATCACTTAAGCTATCAAGGTTCAGAAGCACTAGGACGAGCTTACTTAGCCCAATGGGGTAATCCACTAAAATAAAAAAAGCCGCGAGTTAAATCGCGGCTTTGTTGCTTAACGCATTTTGGCTAAGAAGCGCCCTAAACGGGTTAGTGCTTCGCGCAGCTCATTCTCGGCAGGTAAGAACACCACACGGAAATGATCCGGGGTTGGCCAGTTAAAACCTGTACCTTGTACCAAGAGTACTTTTTCAGCGCGTAAAAAATCCAACATCAGTTTTTCATCATCTTGAATTGGATACACGTCTGGATCGAGTTTGGGGAAGCAGTACATTGCACCTTCTGGTTTAACGCAAGACACCCCTGGAATATCATTGAGCATTTCCCATGCGATATTACGTTGTTCATATAAACGGCCACCCGGACGAATCAAATCATTAATGGATTGATAGCCACCGAGCGCGGTTTGAATCGCATATTGCGCTTGATGGTTGGCACATAAACGCATGGATGCCAACATATCTAAACCTTCGATATAGTCAGTTGCGCGTGAACGATCGCCTGTAATCGCCATCCAGCCTGAACGGTAACCAGCAATTCGATAGGATTTAGATAAACCATTAAATGAAATACACAGTTGATCACCGGCAAGTGCTGCCACAGATACATGCTCAATACCGTCATAGACGATTTTGTCGTAAATTTCGTCGGCAAATAAAATTAAATCGTATTTTTTGGCTAATGCGACAATTTGCTCTAAGACATGACGTGGATAGACTGAGCCTGTTGGGTTGTTTGGGTTGATAATCACAATACCACGCGTATTGGGCGTGATTTTGCTTTCCATATCCACGATATCTGGATACCAATGGTTTTCTTCATCACATTTATAGTGAATCGCGGTACCACCAGATAAGTTTACCGCTGCTGTCCACAGTGGATAGTCAGGCATTGGCACCAGCATTTCGTCGCCATCATCAAGCAAACCTTGCATCGCCATCACGATCAGCTCAGAGACACCATTACCTACATACACGTCATTGACGTGCATATTGAGAATGCCTTTTTGCTGGTAATACTGACAAATCGCTTTACGTGCTGGGAAAATCCCTTTTGAGTCGGTATAACCAATGGCATTGGGTAGGTTTAAGGCTACATCATTAATAATTTCTTGCGGTGCTTCAAAACCAAAGGGTGCAGGGTTACCAATATTGAGTTTAATAATTTTATGACCCGCTTCTTCCATTTCATTGGCCGCTCGTAACACAGGACCGCGAATGTCGTAGCAAACGTGCTCGAGCTTAGAAGATTTTTTAATTTCGCGACGGGTTTTAAGTGTGTTCGAATTGGACATAGTGATAGTCTCTGAAAGCGTAGGGGTCACTTTTGCATAACGATATAAATAGCTTTTAAATGTCTCAGTTGTTACGAGATCTAAGTCATGCTCATCTCGAAGTAAGGCAACAATTTTTTCATGCGTGTATCCGACCTGTTGATATTGTTTAATCACAGGCAACAGATTTTTAAACATCACGCTTTTTTTTTGCGACATTTTTTCATCCTGAGCAAGAATAGCATTAAGCCTATCACTAATTTTGCTTACGAAAAAGCATTGAATGCATAATCTGCTTACTTTTTTTATTGAGTTTGCTTGCTTTTTGCTTTTGGGTTTGTATTCGCTGCCCTATATATATCTTTTGTAAAATCGATAATAAAGACTAGAATTTTTAAAATGAATCACGTAAATATGGGATTATCCTATTTTAAATAGCAAGATAGAAAGGGAAGCACCTATGGGAAAACTCAATAAAACAGAACGAGAATGGCAAAGAGAGTTATCACCAGAAGAGTTTCGCATTACGCGTCAAAAGGGAACTGAGCCTGCTTTTACTGGTAAATACTGGAATACCAAACAAGATGGAACTTATGTGTGTCGTTGCTGTGGCACACCGCTGTTTAGTTCAGAGACTAAATATGACAGTGGTTGTGGTTGGCCAAGCTTTTATCGCAGTATCAATCCCACCGCGATAGAAGAACATATTGATACCTCACATGGGATGGTCAGATCGGAAATTATTTGTCATCATTGCGATGCACATTTAGGCCACGTCTTTGATGATGGCCCTGAGCCGACTGGATTACGCTATTGTGTTAATTCAGCGTCATTAGAATTAAAAACAAATGAAAAAAATGATGAGGATACATATCCATGAGCAACATTTATCAGTTTCAGGCTGAGTTGTTAGATGGGCAGGAACAGTCTTTATCGGCTTATGCCGGTAAAGTTTTATTAATTGTCAATACTGCCAGTAAATGTGGGTTTACCCCGCAGTTTTCGGGTCTAGAAAAACTCTACCAACAATATCAACAACAAGGTTTAGAGATTTTAGGTTTTCCATGTAATCAATTTGGTGGACAAGATCCGGGAAGTAATAGTGAAATTGGCGCATTTTGTAAAAAAAATTACGGTGTGACCTTTCCAATGTTTGCCAAGGTCAATGTCAAAGGACCAGAAGCGCATCCAGTATTTCGTTATTTAACTAACAATAGTAAAGGGGTTTTGGGGAATGGGATTAAGTGGAACTTTACTAAATTTTTAATTGGGCGCGATGGGAGAATTATTCAGCGCTTTGCCCCCACCACCAAGCCAGAAAGTCTACAAGAAGAGATTGAAAAAGCGTTACAATAAAAAAAGTTTAAGGCGATTTATAAAATCGCCTTAATTTTCGCTATATTGAGGAGCCATACGTTATGAATAGACTACAGCAAGTGCTCACTGGTGCGTTGCTCGGTTGCATGACGACGATGAGCTTTGCTTATCCTGAAAATTTAGATGCTGCTTTAGAACAAGAATTAAAAGCTTTACTGACGACACAGCAAGACCCTTATATCCTAAAAGCAGATCCCGATTTAGAAAAAAAACTTAAAGCTCAGCAAAACAATAAAAATTATCAAGTAGGATGGGTGAGTCGACCAAAAATTGAATTTACCGATAGCGATTATAAAGGCTATAAAAACCCAATTCGTCTAAAACTTGTTGTATTGGCAGATGATGGACGTATTGTGAAAGCAGAAGTCGTCAAAAGCTCAGGCTCGAAAGCACTTGATGCTAAAGTGATTCAAGCTTTAGCATCTGCGCAATTAGAATCCATTCCAATGATGGATCGCAATGTGATTTATAGTTTTGTGCATGAATTTAGTATCAACAACTCTTAGCAGTTGTTGATACTGAGCAGGCTTAAAGGACGGCTTTTAAGCGTTCAATCGCTTCTTGGCATTGCTGTAAGTCTGCGACTAACGCTAAACGCACATGATTTTCACCCGGATTACCCGCTTGGGTGTCACGCGATAAATAACGTCCTGGTAACACTTTAATATGCGCTTTTTTCATTAACATTTTGGCAAAGCTTTCATCGTTATCCACTTTTAACCAATAATAAAAACCAGCATCAGGTTTTTTAAGCGGTAGTAAATGACCTAATTCTTGTTGGAATAACGCAAACTTGGCGCGGTATTGCACACGATTTTCTTCTACATGGCTTTCATCGTTCCATGCAGCAATGGATGCCAATTGATGTTGCACTGGCATGGCTGCGCCGTGATAGGTGCGGAATTTTAAATACGGTTTTAAAAGCTCGGCATCACCTGCCACAAAACCTGAGCGCATCCCTGGTAAGTTGGAACGTTTCGACAGAGAATGGAACACCACACAGTTTTGATAGTCATCACGACCGATTTCAGCACACACTTCAAGTAGTCCAACAGGCGCTTTGTCAAACCATAGTTCTGAATAGCATTCATCTGAAGCAATCACAAAACCATATTCATCAGATAGTGCAATCAGCTTTTTAAATTGTGCTTTAGACAATACTGCACCTGTCGGGTTACCCGGTGTGCAGACAAATAATAAGGCCGTTTTTTGCCATACTTCAGCAGGTACAGCGTCAAAATCGCCTAAATAGCCATTTTCTTCTGTGCAATTAATGAAATAAGGCTTGGCACCTGCTAATAAAGTCGCACCTTCATAAATTTGGTAAAATGGGTTTGGCATCACCACATACGGGGCATCATCACGATTGACTAAGGCTTGTACAAAAGAGAAGATCGCTTCACGCGTGCCTGATACCGGTAAAATATGACGATCTGCACTGATGCTGTTTAAGGCAAAACGACGCGTTAACCAGTTGGCAATGCTTTCACGTAGTTCAGGCAAACCTTTGCTGTTGGGATAGGTGGATAAGTGCTGAAAGTTATCAATAATCGCGTGTTTTACAAACTCAGGAGCAGGATGTTTAGGTTCGCCAATCGACAGTGGAATTAAAGGTAAATTAGCAGGTTGCACATCAGCAAAAAGTTGATTTAACTTTTCAAATGGATAAGGGTGCAATAATGACAAACTAGAGTTCATAGAAGCGATACCGATAAGTTTAAATTAAGATTGGCTACAGACTTGATGGGAAGCTTGATCGAGCGCGGCTTTTAAACGCTCGGCAAATACTTGCGCTTCTTCGGCACTCATAGCATGACCATCTTTTTTGGTAACAAAGAAAATATCTTCAGCACGTTCACCTAAGGTCACAATACGCGCTGAATGAATATCAAGCCCTTGCATCATGAATAAACCACCCACTTTGGCCAATAAACCAGGGTGGTCAAGGGTAGAAATTTCTACCATATTTTGTTGTAAAGCGGCATTAAAGCTAATATCCACGGTATTTTGAATATCAAAATGGCGTAATTGACGCGGAATACGGCGTTGCATTAAGCCCGGATACTGATCAGATTGACTTAAGGCACTGACCAAAGCATTCACCACGGTTGCTTCACGTTCAGGGTCGCTGAGTAAATTACCAAAGCGATCAAGTACCACATAGGTGTCTAAACTAAATGAGGTGCTGGCAGTAATGATGCGTGCGTCTTGCACATCCAAATTCATGCGGTCAAGTACGGCAACGGTAGTGGCAAATAAATTGGGTTGATCTTGAGTGTAAATAAAGATCTGTACCGCATCTTGTGCTGATTTACGGTGTGCGCGTAGCAACACTAATGGGGCAGGATTATCGCCATGGCGTAAAATGGCACGCGTATGCCAAGCAATTTCATCGGCTGATTCTTTAATAAAATACTCATCACCGAGTTCTTGCCAAACTTTTTCGACATCTTCTAAGGCAAAGTCATTGACAAGTAATTCGCTAGCGCTGAATTTAGTGTCTTCAATCAGCATTTGATAATCGACAGGACGACCTAAACCAGCACGAATCACATCACGGGCATGGGTATACAGTTGGCGCATTAAAGACGCACGCCAAGTATTCCAAAGTGTTGGATTAGTGGCATTAATATCAGCAACGGTTAAGGTATATAAATAGTCTAAATGTTCCATATCGCCGAGTTTTTCGGCAAATTCTTGTACCACATCAGGATCAGAAATATCTTTTTTCTGTGCGGTCATCGACATTAATAAATGGTTTTGAATCAGCCAAGCGACTAAATTACATTCACGTTCGGTAAAACCGTGGTTACGACAGAATTCAATCGCATCGGCAGCGCCCAATTCACTATGATCACCGCCACGTCCTTTGGCAATGTCATGGAAAATTGCAGCTAAATAGACAATATCGCGGCGTGCAAGGCGTTGAAATACAGAGCTAACCACTGGGAAGTCTTTGGCAAACTCTGGCTCTTTAAAGCGGTTTAAATTACGAATTAATAATAAGGTGTGTGCATCTACCGTATAAATATGGAACAGGTCATATTGCATTAAACCGGTAATTTGCCCAAAGGCAGGAATATAATTGCCCAATACGCCATAACGTTTCATGGCAACCAAAGTTTCATACAAACGATAAGGTGAGCGAATGATCGACATAAACAAGGCTTGATGGACGGGGTTATCACGGAAGGCTTGATTAATGCGTTTCGCAGCTAAGGTCAGTAAGCGTAAAGTGCGTGCGCGAATGCCTTCAATTTCGGGACGATTGGCCAGTAAATAGAAGATTTCTAAAATTGCACTTGGGTTTTCTGCAAAGATTTTATGGTGCTGCACCGCAAGTTTGTTATCAACCAATTTAAAGTTGGCATTAATATCAACAATTTCGCGCTCATATTGTGGTAAACGTGGGGTAATCACCGATTCATTAAAATACGCCAGCAGCATTTCATTTAAGGTCGAAACTTGCTGTGCGGTGCGATAGTATTGCTTCATAAATTGTTCAATTGGGTAATTGGGTGATTTACCTTCTTCTCGAACAAAACCAAATTTAGCAGCAATCTCGCGCTGATAGTCAAATAATAAGCGGTTCTCATCACGTTTGGTTAAACGATGTAGATAGTGACGAATTTCCCATAAGAAAAGTTCTGCTTGTTCTAAAACCTCTAACTCAAATTCAGAAATAAAGCCTAAATGTACCAAATCGTAAATACGATTAACACGGAAATGGCGTTTGGCAATCCAGCCAATTTGGTTGATATCTCGGATACCCCCTGGGGCATTTTTAATGTCAGGTTCTAGGTTGCTTTCGGTATTATTATGCTGCGCATAGCGTTTATGCTGTTCTTGCATTTTGGCATCAAAAAAGGTTTTATCCGTCCAACTTTGCGACACGATACGCCGTGGCCATTTGGCTAAGTTTTGATTACCGTCAATCAAACGTGCTTCAATTAAACTGGTGGCAACGGTTAAATCATGGGTGGCTTGGCTGACACAATCGGCAATGGTACGTACACTAATGCCAGGTTTAAAATTGCCCACATCCCACAAAGACGAAATAAAGGTCGAGATCTTTTGTTCGTTTTCGGGGCTAATCTGCTCTTCTGACAAAATCATAATATCTACATCAGAATAAGGCAGCATCTCACGACGTCCGTAGCCACCCACAGCAAATAAACCTAAGCCGCTATTTTGCAAATCAGCGTGTTGCCATAAAAACTGAAGAGCTTCATCAATTAAATCAGAACGGGTGCGAATAATATCGCGAATGGAGTAACCCTGTTCTAAACACTCTTGTAACTGCTGTTCTACATCACTGCGCCATTGGTTAATGGCTTTGATATCGTGGTGATCGTGGGTGTATTTGAGCAGAGGTAGAGTATTGATCATGAACAGGGTCCGTTATGATGTTAAAGCTTAAGGTTGTTTAATGCTGACTTGATCCGCCGCGTGCTTGGCCAATTGGCGTGCTTGGTCTGTATTTTTGGCACGAGCAGTAGCCACACCCATACGACGGCGTTTAAAGCCTTCTGGTTTACCAAACAGACGTAAGTCTGTATCGGGGTGAGCTAAAGCAAGATTTAGGCCAGAAAATCTTAAATTCTGGGCATCTACACCCGCATAAATGACTGCACTTGCAGCTACGCTATGCCGTGCTGTATTCACTGGCAAGCCTAAAATGGCACGGGCATGTAGTTCAAATTCACTTTGGAACTGTGAAGCTAAAGTCACAAGACCAGTATCATGCGGACGAGGTGAAACCTCACTAAACCACACTTTATCGCCTTTGACAAATAGTTCCACGCCAAAAATACCACAGCCACCTAAAGCAGTGGTAACTTTATGCGCAATGTGTTTGGCCTCAGTTAAGGCAGCGGCTGTCATGGCTTGAGGCTGCCAGCTTTCTACATAATCGCCAGCCTCTTGGCGGTGACCAATTGGGTCACAATATGAGGTTTCGATTACACCTGTTTCAGGGTTTTTACTACGCACGGTGAGTAAAGTGATTTCAAAATCAAAATCAATTTGTGCTTCTACAATCACGGTGCCTTGATTGACACGACCACCCGTTTGCGCATATTCCCATGCAGCATCTACTTCAGCAAATGAAGTAACGCGTGACTGACCTTTACCTGAAGAGGACATCACTGGTTTAACAAAGTTTGGATAACCAATGTCGTCACATGCCGCACGGAAACTTTCTAAATTATTGGCAAAACGATAAGCTGAGGTTGGAAGTCCCAATTCTTCTGCGGCAAGGCGACGAATCCCTTCACGGTTCATGGTCAAATTTACCGCTTTTGCCGATGGAATGACGTTGGCTGTACCCGCATTTTCAATTTCCACCAGAACTTCTGTGGCAATGGCTTCAATTTCAGGCACAATTAAATGAGGTTGAACTTGCGCAATTAAGTTTTTTAACGCTTCAGGATCTGCCATATTTAAGCTATAGCTAAAATGTGCCACTTGCATGGCAGGGGCATCAGCATAACGATCAGCTGCGTGAACTTCGACACCTAAACGTTGTAGCGAAATCACGACTTCTTTGCCCAGTTCACCAGAACCTAACAGTAAAACTTTAAATGCTGAGGCTTGTAGTGGGGTACCAATAGTTATACTCATGTGTAGGATCCTTTACGATTGAGTTTTTAGCATAGCAGAAGTCATGGTTTTTTTGAGGACGCATTTACTTAAAATAATGATATTAAACAACAGATTTTTTGATAAAGATTGCATGAAAAGTGCTGAAAAAAGGAGCTTAAAGCTCCTTTTTGTTTAAATGGGAAAATAGGTGTAGATCAGGCCATAGGTCAGAGCAGCCGTTAAGGTCGCAGGGACAATCTGCTTAAATTTAAAATAAAGAAGTGTAAGCACTAAAAACCCTATCAGCATAGCAACACTTTTATTGGGTGTTTCTACTAGCGGTGGTAAAGTGGCCACCACCAGCATGGCACTAATGGCAGCAATACCAATACTGCCTAAGGCAATTTTTAGCCACAATGCACCGCGTTTTTGTTCATCTTGCTTAAATTTTTGAATGACAAAAAATGGCCCAAAACGCGAAGCAAAATTGGCAATACCTACTACAATCCCGACTAAAATAATTTCAATATTCATTTAGGTTTGTCCTTGATATTCAGGATCAGGTTTTTTTAATACATAATGTTTAAACAGGCCGGCAAAAATCCCTGAGCTAATACCAATAAAAATTGCCGCGGATAAATCAATCAAATAACAGGCGATTGCAGAGACCACAACGGTGACTGCAACAATAAAGCTATGTTTACGTTCAAAGGCTGCCAATAAAAAGCTTAAGAATAAAGCAGGTAATAGGAAATCTAGCGCTGCTTGCAAAAATTGCGGCATTTGGCTGACTTGATCGGCAAACATACCCCCTAAAAATGAACCTGTTGCCCAAGACAGCCAGCTACATAAGCTTAAGCCCAGCATCCAAGATTCTGACCATTCTTGACGACGCTGCGACAGTTTAATCATGCCTGAGGCAAACACTTCATCGGTCAATCCCCAAGCCCAAACCGCTGTTTTCTTTAAATTGAGTTTATTGTCAATCAAATTATATAAGGCAGGGCCATAGAGCAAATGCCGAATATCAAGCGCAATGACAGTTAAAGCCGTCATCCAAATAGACGTGCCACTACCGAGTAAGGCCACCACTAAAAATTGACTGGCGCCTGCATACATCGAGCAAGATAAAAATAAAGCTTCCCATGCGCTAAAGCCAAATTGTGTGGCAGACACGCCAAAGGCAAAAGACACGGGTAAATAAGTCCAAATGATGGCTTGGCTATCTTTGGCGCCTTGCCAAAAGCCTGCGGGTTGCGTAGGCAATAATTGTTGTTCAGACACGACACACCTTGTGGGGGAGCAGAACTTAAGAGAAAGACGATTGAGTATTCTACGCGAATTCACTAGCATAGTGACGAAATGTTTTAAGGTGAGTCAAATGACATTCAAATTTGCGCCTCTTATGGCGGTCTCTGTACTGTGTGTGAGTGTCTTGCTACAAGGTTGCGGTCAAGATCAGCAAATTCAGCCTGAGATTAAAGCAGCGCCTAAACTCAGCAATGATGCCACTGAATATGCGGCTCAAGCATGGCAGTTGATCAACCGAGTGGATGTTTTGTTATATAACCAAGAACTGTCACGTCTTGAAAATGAGGTGCGTGTGCCAGCACGTAAACTCAGTACCGATTGGCGCATTAATGTTAAAATGACCGATTCTGTGACGGAAGGCAAATATGCGTTATGCCGTAAAGCGCTCACCAGTTTAGAAATTTGGGCGCGTAGCATCTTAGAAAATGCACCATCCGCTCCACAAAAGCAATTGGATTATGAGCGTGATAAAAAACAATGTGCCAATGCGCTTGAACATCCAGAACTAGGCAATACAGATCCCAAACAAAAGGGCAATGCGGTGGCTAAAACTGAATGAGCCAACTTGAAATATAGCGCAGCATATTGCTGCGCTTTTTTAGCACTAAAAAACGATTATACTTATATATAAAAACAATGAATAAATTTTATGTTTATAGTCTCTTAATTTGATAAAAGCTCTATAATATAGCCGAATAAGGTTGATTTAAGAGCAATATTTTGAAAATTGGAGTTAATTAAATGTTGAATAAATTGTTTTTAACGATCAGTTTGTGGGGTTTGTTGGCCACAGCAAGTTATGCCAATAATGCCTTACTGGCCAGTGAAGTGGCACTATGTAGTAATGGTTTTGATGATGTTGATGTGTGTCAATTGCGTTCATAATGCACAAATAAAGTGCAGGATGCATTTTAAAGAGTGGATGATGGCTTTACTTAGGCTTCGCTTCCAACAGGTACGGTTTTACGGTTAAATAAAATGTTTGCACTTGATATTAAAATAAAGCTAGCGATTGCTCAGTGTAATCGCTAAATATAAAAAGCGAGCAAATGCTGTATTAAGTCATCGCCTTTAGATCACGACGATTCATCTCAATCCAAAATACAACCGAGCATACCGATCACAGCGCTATTTTAGTACATAGAGAGCTAAAAAAAACTTTGCTAGAAAGCTTTAGATTATTACAAAGAATGTAAAAATAAATCAAAAACCCGCACTATCTTTAAGCTTGCATGCACCACTTTGGAGCTATGCATTAGCCTTGAGTTGCAATAAGGAAATGCAAATCGCTCTCGTATTAGTTGCCTTTAAAACTGTGATCGAAAAAACATCATTCTCTCAAATTCAAGAGCTTATTTCCTTATTAGAAAACCGATTTGGCTACGCGGTGATGTATCCCAATATTTTATTCTCCCTCAAAAAGTTAGGATGGTCACATAAATTTTTTTTCTTTACATATCTGCCTGTAAATTAAGTCGGTGCTGGATTTGAAGGGTATTTGCCTCAGTGGACGCTTGAAGATGGTGAAGGCCATATGTTTTATATTGATAAATCAGACATGCATATCAATGAAACCGCAGAATATGGTTGGTCTCTTAAAGCTAAACGTTGTCATGCTTTGAGATCAGGTGGGAACAGCGCAAGACACAATAGAAAAAGCATGCTTTGTGTTAAAGGCTAAAGTCAGATACATGATTGCTCAGAGCAATAAAACCCTTCAGGAAGCTTTAGATATGGTGGTTAAGATGATGGAGCTTATGTTTTATATTTAGTTATACAATGAAGCTCATTAAACATAATGTTGATTCAAGCTACTTACCATTTACTGACTAGCTTGCAAAAACAAAAAAACCACTTACGATTAGTGCACGTAAGTGGTCATTTTATATGGTGGGCCCAGACAGACTTGAACTGTCGACCAACGGATTATGAGTCCGCTGCTCTAACCAACTGAGCTATAGGCCCAAACGCTGCTATAAATGTTAAATATCAACATCTTCCTAGCGCAAAGAATACTAACCAACAAAAATGCAAAAAACAAGTGTTTTCCATTTAATCGCATATTAAGCCAACAATTTTTTTAAATTTGGCTGTTAAGCGCAATCAAAAATTCCAAGTAGCCACTGCTTAAATGTAGGATTTTTACAATACATTAATACCTAAAAAGTATTAATTTTACAAAATAATCTTGTCAGCTATAACTTAATCATCTTAAGCAATATGTTTAATCGATAGGCTGTTTTTTGGCATTGGATAGATCACTTTACGGCTTAAACGCTTTTCTTTACGCGATTCAAGGTAAAATTCTAACATTGACCAACATACTACTAACATAAAAACCACAAATGCCACGCTAAGCATAGACCATATTGTCATTAAGATTACTCCGTTATGAGGTTGAGTAACACACAATTACAAATCCTGTGCACCTCCATCTAAGACAAAAGTCTAATGGGTATTTCAGCAGATGGAAAGACACTTTTTAGTCAAATTAAGACTTAATTTATATTGTGTTATTTGTTTTAAATATAATTAAATTTAATGTTAGACATAAAAAGACTAAGACGGGTTAAATTTAAGTAAGAATTAGATTTTTTTAGTTCAAAACTTGACTCGCCTGACAAACAAGCGGAGAGTATGCGCCTGTTTTAAAAGCAAGCACTGTAATTGATCTATGTTAAAGAAATTTATTGGCCAAGCGGCATTTAAACTTTCAGGTTGGCAATACGAAGTTCAACCCGATGTGTTGGAGGATAAACAAGTCATTGTGGGTTTTGAACATACCTCAATTATGGATGGCGTGCTCTCGATTGCTCTATTTCAAATTTATAATATTCAAATTCATACTTTAATCAAAAAAGAGCTCTTTAAAGGGCCAATGAAGCCCATTTTAGAGGCCATGGGCGGTATTGCGGTAGACCGTAAAGCCAAAGGCAATGTAGTACCGCAAATGGTGCAATACTTCAATGAAAATGAAAAATTCAATTTAGTGATTGCTCCAGAGGCAACACGCGCAGCGCGTGGTGAGGCGCGTCGTCCGATTCGCACGGGTTTTTGGCATATTGCCAAAGCGGCCAATGTCCCGATTGTCTGCATGTATGCCAATTCTCTCACCAAACAAGGCGGTATTTTTGCTAAGATTTATCCTAGCAATCTAGATGATGATCTTGAATTAATGCAAAAACTTTATAAAGAGCATACTGGCTTAGATATTGTGATTCCTAAGCGAAAAACACGTGCATAAATGCGCAAAAACTACAAGTAAAGCCCTTTATCCGAAAAAAAGGCTTATGGTAGAATTCACCTCAATTTGATAGGCATAAGGCCAATCTACAAGGAGCATATTCGCATGGCGGGTCATTCCAAATGGGCGAACACAAAGCATCGTAAAGCAAAACAAGATGCGAGCCGCGCTAAAGTTTTCACAAAATTTATTCGTGAGATTGTGACAGCAGCGCGTTTAGGTGGCGGTGATGCTGCCTCTAACCCACGTTTACGTGCGGTGGTTGAAAAAGCATTAGTTGCAAACATGACACGCGACACAATCAACCGTGCCATTCAACGCGGTGTGGGTGGTGAAGAAAATGCTGATTTAAAAGAAGTCACTTATGAAGGTTATGGCGTAGGCGGTGTTGCAGTTATTGTCGAAACTATGACTGACAACTTAAACCGTACCGTGCCAGACGTTCGTCATTGCTTCTCTAAAACGGATGGTAACTTAGGCACTAATGGTTCAGTGGCATTCTTATTTACCAAACGTGGTGAGATTACTTTTGAAGATGTATCTTTAGAAGATCAAATCATGGAGGTAGCTTTAGAAGCGGGTGCTGAAGATATCGAAGTGTCTGAAGATGACATCTTAGTGATTACTACTCCAGAGAGTTTTGGTGATGTGCAGGATGCTTTAGCAGCAGCAGGTTTAAAATCTGACAACGCTGAAGTGGTAATGAACCCATCAACAAAAGCTGAAATCACTGATGTTGAACAAGCGAAAAAAATCTTAAAAATGATTGATATGCTTGAAGACTTAGATGATGTACAAAACGTATATACCAACGTTGAATTCTCAGATGAGGTTTTAGCACAATTAGACGCTTAAACTTAAGCTGAATAAAAAAACGCGCTGTTAAGCGCGTTTTTTTATTTTAAGCTTTACTCAATAAACCATGACAATTAAATACGTTATATTCTTTAATCACAAAACTTGAATGTAGCGCCACCACATGCTCAATCTTGCCAATACGCTGCAACAGCACTTCACTGTAACTTTGCATATCTTTGGCGACAACTTCTACAATAAAATCCGCCGATTGTCCTGTTACTAAAAAAGCATGAATCACTTCTGGAATATCTTCAAGTTCTTCTAAAAATTTCGCAAAAGTATCACTATCGTGTTTGCTTAATGAGACTTGTAATAATACATGTAAGCTAAAGCCTAATTTTTGATAATTTAAGTCACGTTTCAATTGGGTAATAATATTGCTATCAATGAGCTGTTTAATGCGACGATGCACTGAGCTGACCGATAAATTAATCCGCTCGGAGAGTTCATTAAGGTTTAAATCTTGGTGGGTCAAAATTTCGAGAATTTGTTTATCAAAGCGGTCAAGTTGCATCAGCTCATCCTATTTTGTTGTGTTTTTGTGTTGGATGATGCCGCGTAGAATATTTTAGGGTGTCTGAGGAAAACTAAATTTGTTTACTTCAACAACTACACGTTTATAACCTATAGCATGTGCCTATTAACTTCTGATCAATAGCGTCCTAAGTCGAATCGAGACCTTGTGGGTAAAGACAGCTTCACTTTATAAGTGTTTGTGCCTGTTACTCTTTTCGATCCCCATCACACCCTTGCTATATAGATTAGCAACATCCGTTTTAAATTATTTTCCTAAATTAAAAGAAATAAAAGGCTTTTTGAAAATTTTTTCCACTAAATCATTAAAATTTGCAAAAAAATCTATAAAGTAGATTTAAAAGTTATTTCTTTATGCAATAAAGCGTTTATTTTTGAGATTTCTTTCAAAAAAACCACAGCAAGCGCGTTATACACCACGCCAGTCGACACGGGCGCGACGCTCATTCGCATAGATACGAGCTACATATTGTCCCAATGGTAACTCGCTTAAATACTCACGATACTGTAAAAATTCCGTGGAAAATGCATCAGGATGCTCAGTTTCCCAAGGGGTACCCGGCAACGCCAAAATAGGCGCTAACATACTACAGACCGCAATATCGGCCAAACCTAAACGTGATCCCAGTAAATAACGACCATGATTGGCAATTAAAATCTCGTTAAACATCGGAATCATCTGATCCAGCTCTGCTTTTGATTCAGCCACTTTATCACTTTGAAGCTGATAACCTTTAAAAACCATTTTTTTGAGTAAGGGTTTGGTATATTTATCAAACTGGCGTAGATAGCCTTTTTCACCAATTAAAATGTCGACCGATTCATCGCTACCTTGCAAGGCATGGGCCAATACCCAACGTCGTACATGATGCCCCATCTCATTGGCCTGCGTATCAATTTCTAGTGCTTGTGCACGTAGGTTGATATCACGAGACAAAAAGCGATGTTCGGGATAATGCTCATCTAAATACAATGCGATTTGCGTGCTGCCTGCAATCCATTGTTCGACATCTTTTAAAACGGGTAATTTATTTTGCCCCGTTTTTAGTTGGGTAAAGGCACGATGTACCCCTGGAATTAAGTTTTGAGCCACATAATCCAGTTCTTTATGATCCAGCAACCAACGTGCTTTTTCACAAAAATGTGATAAAGGGAACTGGTAAAGTGTACGCATACAAACTCCAAATAAATTGCTTTTATAAGCAAATAAATCAATCGCTGTTACTTTAAGCGATAATAAACGCCCAACACAATGCGATTTATGACCAAAGTGCCAACACCTACGGCAAAAGCGTTGCAGCAATTTGCATCTCATGACTTTAGCTTGGCTTTGTTGTAAAATCAGCGCTAATTTTTAGATAACACTTTGTGAGTGATTTCATGGGTTTTAATTGTGGTATTGTTGGCTTACCCAACGTTGGTAAATCTACCCTGTTTAATGCATTAACTAAAGCTGCAATTGCTGCAGAAAACTTTCCATTTTGTACGATTGAACCCAACACTGGTATTGTACCAGTACCCGACCCACGTCTTGACAAATTAACCGCGATTGTAAACCCACAGCGTGTGATTCCAACCACCATGGAATTTGTAGATATTGCAGGTTTAGTGGCAGGTGCATCTAAAGGTGAAGGCTTAGGTAACCAATTCTTAGCCAATATCCGCGAAACAGATGCAATTGCGCATGTAGTACGTTGTTTTGAAGATGAAAACGTAATTCACGTAAATGGTAAAATTGATCCATTAGACGATATCGCAACCATTAATACGGAGCTTGCCTTAGCTGACCTTGAAACTGTAAGCAAAGCAGTGACACGTTTAGCAAAATCTGCAAAAGGTGGTGACAAAGAAGCAGTTGCAACTAAAGCAGTCTTAGAAAAAATCTTACCTTTACTTGACGAAGGTAAACCAGCCCGCGC
This sequence comes from Acinetobacter sp. B51(2017), assembly GCF_003711395.1. Taxonomy (GTDB): domain Bacteria; phylum Pseudomonadota; class Gammaproteobacteria; order Pseudomonadales; family Moraxellaceae; genus Acinetobacter. Next base: position 90,819 of record NZ_PJRJ01000003.1, on the reverse strand, counting down.
TGCCGATTTAGATGATGACGAACGTAAATTAGTACGTGGTTTTGGTTTACTCACTTTAAAACCAACCATGTACATTGCTAACGTGGCAGAAGATGGTTTTGAAAACAACCCGCATTTAGATGCAGTTAAAGCTTTGGCTGCTTCTGAAAATGCCATTGTAGTACCACTTTGCAACCAGATCGAAGCAGAAATTTCATTGCTTGAAGATGAGGATCGTGCGGAATTTTTAGAAGCAATGGACATGGAAGAACCAGGTCTAAACGTGGTGATTCGTGCTGGTTATGCGCTCCTTGGTCTACAAACTTACTTTACTGCAGGTGTACAAGAAGTACGTGCTTGGACGGTAAAAGTAGGTGCGACGGCACCTCAAGCTGCTGGTGTTATTCACACTGACTTTGAAAAAGGCTTTATTCGTGCCGAATGTGTAGCTTACGATGACTTCGTGCAATACAACGGTGAAGCTGGTGCGAAAGAAGCAGGTAAATGGCGCTTAGAAGGTAAAACTTACATCGTACAAGACGGTGACGTTTTACATTTCCGTTTTAACGTATAAACACTTAAACGAAAAAAAGCCCCAATGCTGGGGCTTTTTTTTATATTTAGCGCTGAATACGCCTATTAAATGAATTGCGTATGATAGGGTGAGTAATGTTGATGCAATATATTGAGGTCATATAGCTAAGAATCTAATATGAGCTACTATACAAAAAATACTAGAATTTAAGATCACGCCAAAAACATATTCTGTCGATCTACGCGAAAGAGCCATTCATTTTTATAAAGAGTCAAAGCATAAATCGAAGACGTGCGAAATATTTAATATTGCCAGAACCACGCTCGATGATTGGATCCTCATTGAACAGCAGACCGGTCAACTCAAACAACCTAAATCTCCAAATCTAGGACGCCCCTCAAAGATTCTGGACCTGCAAGCCTTTGAACATTTTATAAAACATACACCCTTTACTCAGGCTAAAGATTTGGTCTCATTATTTGAACAACATTTCGGTTATTCTGTTGGCTATCATGTCATTTTAAAAGCCCTGAATAAGATGGGCTGGACAGGTAAAAAAAGAGTTTCCTTTACAGACAAGCCTGTAAATTAAGTCGTACTGTCTTTGAATGATGTTTGCCTCAATGGAAAGCGCAATATGGTGAAGATCACATTCTTTATATCGATGAGTCAGGCATCAATACCAATGAAACCGCAGAATATGGTTGGTCTCTTAAAGGTCAGCGATGTCATGCATTCAGGTCAGGTGGGCATGGTACGAGACTCAGCATGATCAGTGCTGTGAGATCAAATGCACCATTCAAGTTTATTCAACCTTTAGTGTTTCAAGGCTCATGTGATCGGAATATTTTCGTGTGTTGGTTAGAGTATTTGTTGCAGGGTTTGCAACACCAGGATATTCAGACTAAAAAATATTTGCTGATTCTCGACAATGCATCGATACACAAAGGAAAAGTGATCGATGATTTAGCAGCTCAATATCAGACGAGAATCGTTTATCTACCTGTCTATAGCCCCGACCTCAATCCTATTGAAAAAGCATGGTCGATCTTTAAAAGTAAACTCAGACACATGATTGCTCAGAATAATAAAACTCTTCCGGATGCTTTGGATATTGCGTTCAGGATGATGTAGCTTATGTTTTATACTTGGCTATACCTTCTTAAAAGAACATACTTAAATTGATCATTGCCATTATATTGATATGGGTTCCTCTTTTACTAAGAAGCTGTGCATTGTAAAAATTCAATCAGGATTTAAGACGCAGTGGCGGAGTAAAAAGCTTCATGGTTGAAATCACAAGTCATCAAACTGCATATTCTGAGATTTTAATAAAAATAATAAGTTATATGATTGTTTTTGTTCGTATGGGGCGCCAAATTTTTGAAAAAATCCTGATGTAAAATTGAATAAATTTTTATTTTGCTAGCATTTCAGCAGTTCCTCTAGGCCTAAGCCAGTTAAAGATTATCAATTGGCTGAAATGCCTTTATAATAATAGCATCTTTGGCTAGGTCTTTACGCTTAGTCTGTTCTTTTTAAGTCTATTTCTGTCTTTGATTCGGCTTATCTTTTATTTGCAATCTTATGTGTCCATGCGGACATATAGGACGTTTAGGTACTCGCATGGAAATTAAGGTTAATTATCTCGATAACCTTCGACAAGAAGCTAAATTTGATGACTTTAGCGTCATCGCCGACCAACCCATTCGTTATAAAGGGGATGGTTCTGCACCAGGTCCATTTGACTACTTCTTAGCATCATCTGCTTTATGTGCCGCTTATTTCGTTAAGGTATACTGCGCAGCGCGTGATATTCCAACCGATAATATCCGTTTATCACAAAATAATATTGTAGATCCAGAAAACCGCTACAAACAAATTTTTAAGATTCAGGTGGAATTACCGGCTGATATTTCAGAAAAAGACCGCCAAGGCATTTTACGTTCGATTGATCGTTGTACCGTGAAAAAGGTCATTCAAACGGGTCCTGAATTTGTCATTGAAGAAGTCGAAAGCATTGATGCAGATGCGCAAGCATTACTGATGCCAAGCCTTGCTTCAGATAACAAAACCGTCATTCCCGGTAAAGATTTACCGCTTGAAGAAACCATTGCCAATATGTCTGCCATTTTGGCAGGTTTAGGCATGAAGATTGAAATCGCTTCTTGGCGTAACATTGTGCCAAACGTATGGTCATTACATATTCGTGATGCACAATCGCCAATGTGTTTTACCAATGGTAAAGGTTCAACCAAAGAAAGCGCCTTAGCATCAGCTCTAGGCGAATTTATTGAGCGTTTAAACTGTAACTTCTTCTATAACGACCAATTCTGGGGTCAAGATATTGCCAATGCCGAATTTGTGCATTATCCAGATGAAAAATGGTTCCAACCGGGTGAGGATGGTGAGTTACCGGTTGAAGTATTAGATGACTATACTCGCGCGATTTATGATCCTGATGATGAATTATTAGGCACGCATTTATACGATACCAACTCAGGCAACACCGCGCGTGGGATTTGTTCATTGCCATTTGTACGTCAGTCGGATGGCGAAACCGTGTATTTCCCATCGAATTTAATTGAAAACTTATACTTATCTAATGGTATGAGTGCGGGTAATACTTTAGCTGAAGCACAAGTACAATGCTTATCTGAAATTTTTGAACGTGCAGTGAAACGTGAAATTTTAGAAGGCGAGATTGCACTACCGGATGTACCGCAAGAAGTTTTAAATAAATATCCAAAAATTGTGGAAGGTATCAAAGGCTTAGAAGAGCAAGGCTTCCCAGTGTTGGTGAAAGATGCATCGCTTGGTGGTCAATTCCCAGTGATGTGTGTGACCTTAATGAACCCACGTACGGGTGGTGTCTTTGCTTCATTTGGTGCACATCCAAACTTTGAAGTGGCCTTAGAGCGTAGCTTAACAGAGCTATTACAAGGGCGTAGTTTTGAAGGCCTAAATGATTTACCACAACCAACCTTTAGCTCAAATGCTGTGACTGAGCCGAATAACTTTGTGGAACACTTTATTGATTCAAGCGGTGTGGTGTCTTGGCGTTTCTTTAGCGCAAAAGCGGATTACGATTTTGAAGAGTGGGACTTCACCGACAATGGTCAAGCAACTAATGCTGAAGAAGCGCAAGCGTTATTTAACATTTTGCATGACATGGATAAAGAAGTGTATATGGCAGTCTACACGCATCTAGGTGCAACGGCTTGTCGTATTTTGGTGCCGGGTTATTCTGAAATCTATTTAGTTGAAGATTTGGTTTGGGATAATACCAACAAAGCTTTAGCATTCCGTGAAGACATTCTAAATTTACATCGCCTTGATGAAGAACAGCTTGAAGCCTTGGTTGAACGTCTTGAAGAAGTTGAAGTAGATGATTACACCGAAATCAAAACTCTCATTGGCGTTGAATTTGACGACAATACGGTGTGGGGGCAGCTGACCATTTTAGAACTTAAGCTACAGATTTATCTTGCTTTAGAGCAATTTGAAGAAGCGAAAGATCTTGTTGAAGCCTTCTTACAGTACAACACCAACACCGTTGAGCGCGGTTTATATTACCAATGCTTAAACGTAGTGCTTGAGGTTGAACTCGATGACGAGATGGAGCTTGACGACTATGCGCATAACTTCCGTCGTATGTTTGGTGAAGAACGTATGAATGCGGCGTTAGGTGCATTAGATGGTAGCGTACGTTTCTATGGTTTAACTGAAACCAATATGCAACTTGAAGGTTTAGATCGTCATTTACGTCTAATCGATAGCTACAAAAAATTGCATGCTGCGCGTGCTAAATTTGTCGCTCAGCAATAAAACATAATCATCAGCCTATACTTGGGTATAGGCTGATGGGGTAAATAGTCATGAAAGATTTTAAAGCCTTAACTTATATCGTAGATGATAACTTAGCTGATACCCTAACTTGGCTCAGTCATCATCAAGACTGTTTTGAGCGTTTTAGCTATGACTGTATTACGCAAGAATTATGCGTCGAACATGCCAATGGTATGGACATGATCCGTAAAGGCGATTATTTAAATGCCAGTTATGGCATTTTAATTACTGCGCATAATTTTGCTTAAACCGCCATGGCATCAATACTTAATACTTGCGCAATAGGTTGAGCGACTTCTTGCTGTAAGCCTAATTTTTTAAACAGGGTTTGGTCTTGTGAAGTGCCTTGATTTGGGGTGGTGAGTAATTTATCACCTGAGAAAATCGAATTTGCACCTGCCATAAAGGCCAAGGCCTGTTCTGACTCAGTTAGACTTTCCCGTCCTGCAGATAAGCGAATATAGCTTTTTGGCATAATCAAACGTGCCACGGCAATGGTCCGAATCCATTCTAAGATATCGAGTTTTTCGGTATTGCCCAAAGGTGTACCTTGAATGGGTACCAGCAAATTAATTGGCACGGATTCTGGATGCAGCGGTAAGGTGGCAAGTTCGTGCAGTAAGCCAATACGGTCTTGCACATCTTCACCTAAGCCAACAATCCCACCACTACACACTTTCATACCTGCGTCGCGTACATGCTGTAGCGTATCTAAACGTTGATCAAAACTGCGTGTGCTAATCATGTTGGGATAATATTCACGCGAGGTGTCTAAATTATGGTTGTAATAATCCAACCCTGCATCGGCTAAACGCGTTGCTTGCGAGGTATTTAGCATCCCTAAAGTCATACAGGTTTCTAGACCTAAGGCTTTAACCCCTTGGACTAATTCTAAAACATAAGGCATATCACGTTCGTGCGGATTACGCCATGCAGCCCCCATGCAAAAACGGGTAGCACCTGAAGCTTTGGCTGCTTTGGCATGTTCAAGCGCCGTGCTTACCGCAATTTTCTTTTCTGCAATAAGCTGCGTGTCATAGTGGGCGGATTGGGCACAATATTTACAATCTTCAGGACACTTACCTGTTTTAATGGAGAGTAAGGTACTCACCTGAATTGAATTGGCTTTAAAATATTGCCGATGTAAGCTTTGTGCCTGTAAAAGTAAATCTAGAAATGGTTGTTGATAAAGCGCTTCAATCTCTTGTCGTGTCCAATCGTAACGTAATGACATTTTTTTATCCTAAAGCATATGTATTTTTTTAAGCATAGCCCAGAAAAAATATGGGTAAAGGCAAAAAATGCCAAATTATTTAGTGAAAAAGCAGTTAATTTTTAATACTTAAAATATTTATTTTAATTGCAGAATTAACCTATTTTACGAAGTTTTAATTACAAAGTTAATTTTTAGAAATCCTTAAAAAACTTGAAAAAGTCATTATATTGAAAATTTTGTTGCGAACGTGAGCTGATGTTGCTGCTTGGCAAAATACATCAGTATAGAGCACGTTCGCGACTAAATTTACACTTGTTTCAGTTGTTGCTGCTCTAAGGCCCAATCAATATGCACTTGCACAATCTCATCATGCTGCTCACGTTTGGCTTGTAATTGCTTGATGATGTCTAAATTAAATGGCGCATTGCCTAAGCCAATCGCGACATTGCGCATAAAGCTTTGATAACCGGTGCGACGTAGTGGGCTGCCTTCGGTATGGCTTAAAAAGGTCGCTTCATCCCATTGCCAAAAGTCTAATAAAGTTAAACGATCTAAGCCATGTCTAGGTTGGAAATCTTCAATTGGGGTGAGTTTGGCAAAGCTATTCCACGGGCAAATCAGTTGACAGTCATCGCAGCCAAAAATTCGATTGCCAATCGGGCGGCGTAGGTTTTCAGGAATAATGCCTTTATATTCGATAGTCAGATAGGCAATACATTTGCTGGCATCAAGCATATAGGGTTCAACAATTGCTTGAGTTGGGCAAATATCAAGACAGGCACTGCATGAACCACAATGTTTACTGGTCGGTTGGTCAAATGGTAAATCTAATGAGGTAAAAAGCTCGCCTAAAACGAAAAAAGAACCTGATTTTTTATGAATGAGTAAGGTGTGTTTACCTGTCCAGCCCATGCCGGCATTTTCAGCCAAAGATTTTTCAAAAATCGGTGCAGAATCGGCAAAAGGGCGCGATTCAAATTCACCCACGCGCTCACGAATGCGCTGTGACAGGGTTTTTAATCGGCCGCGCATGGTTTTGTGATAATCACGGCCACGGGCATAACGGGCAATAATGCCTTGATTAGGCGCATCGGGTACATGACGGGGCTTGGGTGTTTCGACCAAATAATCCATACGCACACAGATAATGCTTTTAGTCCCAGGTACCAGTAAGGCAGGGTTGGCACGTTTTTCTAAATTTTCGCCTAAAAAGTGCATATCGGCTTGATAACCGCGTTTTAAATATTCTTCTAAGCGTGCTAATTCGGCTTGAGCATCCGGCTTGGCAATGACACAATCAGCAAAACCAAGCGCAAGTGCCTCTGCTTTAATCCATGCTTTAAGTGCCACGGGATCATCGGTCTGAGTTGGAATAAGGGGAGAGGATGCAGCAGCCATAAGGATAAAATAAGGAAAAACAATGCAGCAAGTTTATCATAGCCACGATATTCAAGCATGGGAGCAACGTTGGTTTGCGCAAGGAAATTCATCTTACGGCTTAATGCAACAAGTGGCATGGTCGATTGCACAACAATTACAAACCTTATTCACTGATAACAGCCTAAAAAATGTCGCGGTATGTTGTGGTCAGGGTAATAATGCGGGGGATGGTTATTTAATTGCAAAGTATCTGCAAAACTTAGGTTTTAATGTGCAAATTTATGCCAGTCCTTTAGGTGATTCAGCTGACTTACACCGTGCTTATACAGAAGCAAAACAAGCCAATATTAAAATCCTGCAAGGTTTTGACTTTATAAAATCTTATGATGTTTATGTTGATGCGTTATTTGGAATTGGGCTCAATCGTGACTTAAATTTAGAGTGGCAGGGGATTATTCAACATATCAACGCACAAGATGGCTTAAAAATTGCCATTGATCTTCCAAGTGGTTTAAACGCCAATACAGGGCAACCTTTACAGTGTGCAATTGTGGCCGATTACACCTTTACCGTATTGGGTTTAAAGGCAGGTTTATTTACTGGTAAAGGGAAAGCATTTGCAGGTGTCGTGCATACGGTCGCCTTATTACCCCCCGACTCGAAATTAAAAGCTTTAGCACAGCTGTCGCCATTACAGATTACTTTGCCTCAAAGGCAAGCCTTTGGGCATAAAGGCAGTTATGGGCATGTGTTGCTGGTCGGTGGACATGCGGATATGGGCGGTGCGGTGATTATGGCTGCAGAAGCTGCTTTTTACGCAGGTGCGGGCAAAGTGACAGTAGTCTGTGATGCAAAACATCATAGTGCGATTTTGGCACGTAGCCCGAATATCATGCTGCGTGATATCAATGCCCTGAACACAGCCGATATTCAACTTCTTGTTGGCCAAGTGGATGCGGTCTGTTTCGGTATGGGTCTAGGGCGTGATGTATGGGCAGCAGAAAAATTTCAGCACTGGTTTGATTTCATTAATCAAGATGATGTAACTTTAATTTTAGATGCTGATGGGTTATGGTTTTTAGCACAGCAGCCGCACACTTTAAGTCAAAATAGCTATTTGACCCCACATCCGGGGGAAGCGGCGACCTTACTCCATTCAAGCGTTATAGAAGTTGAAGCCGATCGTATTGCTGCAATTTATGCACTACAGAATACCTATGGCGCTGAATGGGTGCTCAAAGGTGCTGGTAGTTTAATTTTACAACAAGAACAATTATGGATCTGTCAGGCGGGGAATGCCGGCATGGGTACAGGTGGTATGGGTGATGTATTGGCGGGGATGATTGCCAGTTTAAAGGCGCAGTTTGGCGCGCAGATTCAACTGCATCAAATTATCATGTTACATGCCAAGGCCGGAGACTATTTAGCAGCGTCGGGTCAGCGCGGTTTACAAGCCCAACATATGAACCAAGCGATTTATCATATCGTCAATGGAGAATAAAACATGCAACAAGGATTTTATTTAACGGTTATGGGCAAAGTACAAGGCGTGGGGTATCGTCGTTGGTTTGCTAAGCAAGCCCAAGCCAAAGGCTTAACTGGCTATGTTAAAAATTTAGCCAATGGCGAGGTGGAAGCGGTGATCTATGGCGAGCGCTGCGCTGTGCAAGAGATGCTTGATCAAAGCTTAGTTGGCCCAAGTCGTGCAGAAGTCACTTATTTGCATTACCGAAGCTATGATCAAACGGATGATCAAGGTTTTAGCATTGTGCGTTAACGACGACGGCTGCTTGAACGACTACGCCCGCGTGCCATGCCGCCTAAGGCATTGAGCACTGCCATTTTGCTCATACTGCCTGAGGCATGTGCATGACAAATGGCAGCAGCTAAGGCATCTGCTGCGTCTTGTTGTGGTTTAATTTCAAGCTTTAAGATGCGCATGACCATCATTTGCACTTGTTCTTTATCGGCTGCGCCATAACCCACCACTGACTGTTTGATTTGGCGTGCGGTATATTCCGCCACAGATAAATCTAAGTTGGTGAGGGCGGCAATAGCAGCACCACGCGCTTGGCCCAGTTTTAAGGCAGAGTCAGGGTTTTGCGCCATAAACACTTGTTCAACTGCGGCTTCGGTTGGGCCATGAAAACGTACAATACGATCCACCCCTGCAAAAATGCGTTTTAAGCGCTCAGGCATTTCAGCAGTTTCGGTACGAATCGTGCCTGCATCCACAAAGCTTAATTGTTGTCCTTCTTTTTTAATAATGCCATAACCGGTTAAACGTGAACCGGGGTCAATCCCAATAATTAAGCTCATTACCTTTGGTCTGTTACTGCTATGCAGGCATTATAGGCAAAATTGGCTGTTAAAATACAAATGCCCAGTTAAGCAGCCAAAAAATACGCAGTCAAGTTTGCAAAAATAAATCGTCAAGCGTGCTTGTAAACGTTAAAATATCCCCCATAGATATTAAAAGCAGGGCAATTTATTTGCTTTGCGCCCAACATATTGTATTGAGATTAGATTAATTTTCATGAAATTAGCGCTTATTGTTTTAGCTGGCCTTATTCTCGAAGTCTTCGTATGGATCGGCGTGGGTGACCTCGTGGGTAGTATGTGGTACGTTTTCTTCTGGTTTGTTGCCGCATTCTTTATTGGGATTAACTTGGTGCGTAAATACGCAGCAGGGGTAATGCCACAAATGCAACAAATGCAAATGGGCATGGCCATGGGCGCGGCAGATCCAGCCTTAGGTGCAAACTTACCCAAAATTGTGGCAGGCTTTTTCCTGTTAATCCCAGGTTTAATCAGCGATGTGTTAGCGCTATTAATCTTAATTCCTGCAGTACAAAATGCCTTTAAAGCAGCTGCAATGAAACTCATGTTAAAACGTCAGCAAAGCATGATGGAACAAATGATGGGGGGGATGGGTGCAAATATGGGCGGGGCACAAGGTCAAAACCCGTTTGCAGATCTCATGCGTCAAATGCAAGACATGCAAGGTCAGGCCAACTCACATGACTCGACTATTATTGACGGTGAAGCGCGTGAAGTGACACCTGAAGCGAAGCGTTTAGATTTAAAAGATGTTAATAAAAAATAGACCTTAAGTTTAAATTCTAAAGACCGAGCCAAAGTGCTCGGTTTTTTTATGCCGACTGCGCGTATAATCTTGCCAACTTTTATACGAATTTTTTGAGTTATGTCCTTATTGCTGACCATTAGTTTGCTACATTTTGTGGCTCAGTTAAGTCCTGGCCCTGATGTGTTATTAATCGCTAAAAGCGCTGCCTCAACCACACGTCGTAATACTCTAAATATTATTGCGGGTATTTCTTTAGGGATCGTGGTGTGGGTCTTACTCACACTGGCGGGTTTTACTGTACTTATGCAGCAATGGCCATGGATTCAGCAAGTGTTAATGTTATTGGGGGGATTTTTTTTAGCTAAAATGGGCTATGCCATGTTACAAGGTGGTTTAAAAAGTCTAAATACAGCTGCGCAGTTCACTGAGGATACGGCTACTCACACGCCAAAAAATTACTTTTTATTGGGTTTATTCACTAACTTATCTAATCCAAAAACCTTAATTTACTTTAGTAGTGTATTTTCTTTGGCCTTATCGTCATCGGCCAGCGCCAGTTTAAAAACGCAATTGGCGATTTTAATTCCGCTGCAAACGTTTTTAACCTTTGTCTTGTTTATGCTGATTTTATCGCTACCCAAAATTAAAGCCTTATATCAGCGCTCGGGCAGTTATATCGATATTATCTCTGGTGCACTGTTTTTAATCTTTGCGCTCTGGTTATGGTGGGATGCACTGCAATTATTTTAGTGCGTCTGGGCGTGGAGCATGTTCAACCTTCTGCTCTGACTCACTTTGTCTTGGATGCTGTTGTTTATAGCGATTTGGATTTAAAGTAGTGATGCTATTTTCAGAACCTTGATAGCGCTGACTGCGATTGGCGCGCTCACGTAAGCCGCCTTTTTTAATCAATTGAACCATAAGAAAATCCTTACAAATTTAAAACAAAAGATTGCTACAAAGTGTCACAAAAATACGCTGTAAAGCGTGGCACAATTCTCATCAAGGTCAGTCAAATAGGAGGATACCTATGCTGCGTTATCAATATCATTGTGCATGTTGTGATCATACGGTAAATGCAGATGCACACACTTGCCCAAACTGCGGTTCACATCAAATCAAGAGCCCGTTTGGATTTTGGATATTTTGTATTTTAACCTGTTTAGCCTTAGTCATTGCCTTAAAATTGGTACATGCCTATTTACAGCATGACCAACCTATTGTACCTGAACAGCAAAGTTTATTTGAAGTGCTGACTTTTGATCACAATAAAACGCCAGAATCATAAAAAAAAGCCCGCAATTGCGGGCTTTTTTTTATAGAAATTACAGACCAGCAGAGGCGCGTAACGCTTCAGCTTTATCTGTTTTTTCCCAAGTAAATGCAGTATCTGAACCTTCACGGCCAAAGTGACCATAAGATGCAGTTTGTTGGTACATCGGTTGAATCAAATCAAGCATACGAGTAATACCGTATGGACGTAAGTCAAAGTGTTCACGGACCAAAGCAATAATCAAGTCTTCTGATACTTTAGCAGTATTAAAGGTATTGATCGAAATAGATGTTGGTTCAGCAACACCAATGGCATAAGACACTTGAATTTCACATTTATCAGCAAGGCCAGCTGCAACAATGTTTTTTGCAACATAACGACCTGCATATGCCGCAGAACGGTCAACTTTCGATGGATCTTTACCAGAGAATGCACCGCCACCGTGACGCGCCATACCGCCGTAAGTGTCAACAATAATTTTACGACCTGTTAAACCACAGTCACCTACAGGGCCGCCAATCACAAACATACCTGTTGGGTTGATATGGAATTTAGTACCCGCATGGAACATATCCGCAGGAATGACTTTCTTGACGATTTCTTCAATTACGGCTTCTTTAAGCTGTGCTTGAGTAATTTTAGGGTCATGTTGTGTTGATAAAACTACAGCATCTAAACGTACAGGTTTGCCATTTTCATAAGCAAAGGTCACCTGACTTTTCGCATCTGGACGTAACCAAGCCAATTTACCTTGTTTGCGTAATTCAGCTTGTTTTTCCATTAATCGATGCGCATAAGAAATTGGCGCAGGCATGAGGACATCTGTTTCACGGCTTGCGTAACCAAACATCAAGCCTTGGTCACCCGCACCTTGATCTTCAGGTTTTTGACGGTCTACACCTTGTGCGATTTCTGGTGATTGCTTACCAATCATGTTAATCACAGCACAGGTTGAACCATCAAAACCTAAATCTGAATGGTGGTAACCAATACCATTGACGGTATTACGTACAATCGCTTCAAAATCGACGTTGGCAGTGGTTGTGATTTCACCGGCAAGTACAACAGCACCCGTTTTTACCAGTGTTTCACAAGCAACACGTGCGTATGGATCTTGTTTTAAAATTGCATCCAAAATGGCATCACTGATTTGGTCAGCCATTTTATCTGGATGGCCTTCGCTTACAGATTCCGAGGTAAATACAGCGTACTCGCGCATAGTCCTATCACAGTTAAATTAAAAGACGCGATATGTTACATCGACTTAGACTTTTGGACTAGTTCTAGAATGTGAAAATGCCTGAATTTATTTCAATTTCATCGCTTTTTATTGGATATATTGATTAGAAAAACTGATAAGCGGAGCTAAAAAGTCAGATTTTGATGCAAATTACCCAATTGCAACAAAATCAGCCAATGTTTTAATTAAAGGCTAAAAAATAAAAAAACCAAAGCTTTGTGTGGTTTTTTTTAATAAACTCAACAAAATTAAGTATATCGTTTAAATTGTGTATGTCCTACTCGCAGTTGACCCTCATGTTCGGCTGTAGGTTGGATGAAAAGGACGGAGAAAAATATCTGTAATTTCATGTGTTGTGATTCAACATGAATAAAATTCATTATAGGGGTGTTTTTAGTGTAAAAAATGGTCACTAGAATAGGGTCTATTAGGGTTGAAACCCGACCTTGTGCCTAAAAAATCTAAGGCAGGACTTGGAAAAGTAGCATTTGCAACCATAATTACTTTCAATCACTGTAATAAATCTTGAAATCTAGACGCTAAGGCTTTACCCCTTGGCATTTTTTTAAGACAATATACGGCAGTTTTGAATTTTGATTCATGTTCTTTTTAACAGATAATTTGGACTCTGACCTATGACGACCCCACTGAATGAACGTCGTATTGCCAACGCAATTCGTGTATTAGCAATGGATGCTGTGCAAAAAGCAAACTCAGGCCATCCAGGTGCGCCAATGGGGATGGCAGATATCGCTGACGTGGTTTGGCGTGAATTTTTAAGCCACAACCCAAGCAACCCAAATTGGGCAAACCGCGACCGTTTTGTATTGTCTAACGGCCATGGTTCTATGCTGCAATACGCATTACTTCATTTAACGGGCTATGATCTTTCAATTGAAGATCTAAAATCATTCCGTCAATTGCACTCAAAAACACCAGGTCACCCAGAATTGGGCTATGCACCAGGTATTGAAACAACGACTGGTCCACTTGGTCAAGGTATTGCCAATGCTGTTGGTTTTGCTTTGGCTGAAAAAACGTTAGCGGCACAGTTCAACAAAGAAGACATCAGCGTTGTTGATCACTTCACTTACTGCTTCTTAGGTGATGGCTGTTTAATGGAAGGTGTTTCTCACGAAGCATGTTCACTTGCAGGTACTTTAGGTTTAGGTAAGTTAATTGCTTACTACGATGACAACGGTATTTCAATTGACGGTGAAGTTGAAGGTTGGTTCTCTGACGATACAGAGCAGCGTTTCCAAGCTTACGGCTGGCAAGTGATTAAAGTTGATGGTCACGATGCAGACGCATTACGTGCAGCAACTTTACAAGCGAAAGCTGAAACTAAAAAACCAACGATCATTATCTGTAAAACGATTATTGGTTTAGGTTCACCAAACAAACAAGGTAAAGAAGATTGCCACGGTGCACCACTCGGTAACGATGAAATCGCGTTAACACGTGAAGCCTTAGGTTGGACTGAAGGTCCATTTGAAATTCCTGCTGACGTTTATGCAGCGTGGGATGCCAAAGAAAAAGGTTCACAAGCAGAAGCAGCTTGGAATGAAACATTTGCTGCATATGCTGCAAAATACCCAACTGAAGCCGCTGATCTAAAACGTCGTTTATCTGGTGAATTGCCTGCAGACTTCGTGGCGAAAGCAGATGCGTATATTGCTGAAGTCAATGCAAAAGCGGAAACCGTAGCGACTCGTAAAGCCAGCCAAGCTGCGATTCAAGCGTTTGCACCAATGTTATCTGAAATCTTAGGTGGTTCTGCCGATCTTGCAGGTTCTAACCTTACACTTTGGAAAGGCGCACAAGGCGTTCAAGACAATGCGGCAGGTAACTATGTCCACTATGGCGTACGTGAATTTGGTATGACTGCAATCGCGAACGGTGTAGCACTTCACGGTGGTTTCATTCCTTATGTTGCAACATTCTTGATGTTCATGGAATATGCACGTAATGCAGTACGTATGTCTGCACTCATGAAGCAACGTGTGATTCATGTTTACACGCATGATTCAATCGGTTTAGGTGAAGACGGTCCGACACACCAACCAATTGAACAAATCGCGTCTTTACGTGGTACACCAAACTTAAACACTTGGCGTCCATGTGACACGGTTGAAGCGGCAATTTCTTGGAAATCTGCGTTAACACGTTCTGAAGGTCCAACTGCGTTGATCTTCTCTCGTCAAAACTTACCATTCCAAGCGCGTACTGATGCTCAAATTGCTGATGTTGCTAAAGGTGGTTATGTATTGGCTAAAGAAAAAGGCGAACTCAAAGCAATCATCATTGCAACAGGTTCTGAAGTTTCTCTTGCAATGGAAGCTTATGCACAGTTAGAAGGTGTACGTGTTGTTTCTATGCCATGTGCTGAAGAATTCGTAAAACAAGATGCAGCGTATCGTGAAGTTGTACTGCCATCTAACATTCGTGCGCGTGTTGCGGTTGAAGCAGCTCACGTTGACTACTGGTGGAAGTTTGTAGGTTTAGACGGTCGTGTGATCGGTATGACCACATACGGTGAATCTGCACCTGCAAAAGACTTATTCCAACACTTTGGAATTACAACAGAAGCAGTTGTGGCTGCGGTAAAAGAAATTACTGCTTAATCAACTGATTAAATAGCTTTAAAAGGCGTCCCAGTTTTGGGGCGTCTTTTTATTTTTAAAGGTGTTGGACATGTTTTCAACATCATCTCGTGATTCAGAACAGAAGTGAGTAAGGCAATGAGTTTATATGAGCAAATTAGTGATGAAATTACGTTAATGGATGCAGGCGAACAAAAGTGGATTGGTGAAGACTTACCACTTGAAGCCATGGTGGCAGTTGAATTGTTATTAGATAGTATGGCGGAAGAAAAACAAATTAAAGTACGCCGTAAAAACCGTGAAAAGCACACGGGTTTAAAGCAGATTGATCGAATTTTGGTTGAAAAGCTGTAGATGATACAAGAGAAGGGAGGCGTGAGCCGCCCTTTTTTTATATAGAATGTTGTGTCGTTTGCATTAATTAACAATATAGCGTTCCAAAGCTGCAACAATCTGTTCTATCTTCTAGGATGTAAAAAAACCAAAATCTATACATTAGAGCCTATGTTATTGAGGAAGAAAATATGAACATTCAAAAAATCGCGCTTGGATTGGCTTTAACCACTGCAGCAAGCATTGCTATTGCTAAACCCGTGACTTATACCATTGACCCAACCCATACCGCGACCGTATTCCAATGGGATCACTTTGGTTTTTCAACACCTTCTGGCAACTTTAGTAATATTCAAGGTCAAATTGTGATGGATAACGCAAAGCCTGCCAACTCATCGGTGCAAGTGCGTATTCCGCTATCAAGCATTAATACCAACGTCAAAGCCTTAGATGAGCATTTACAAGGCGCGGACTTTTTTGATGCGGCTAAATATCCTCACATCACTTTTAAAAGTACTAAAGTTCAAGCAGTCAGCAAAAATAAATACAAAATTACGGGTGATTTAACCATTAAGAATGTGACTAAGCCTGTAGTCTTGGATGCAGTATTAAACAAACAAGGCGAGCACGGTATGTTAAAAGTGCCTGCGATTGGTTTTAATGCCACGACATCATTTAAACGTTCAGATTTTGGTGTTGGGGCTTATGTACCCAATGTAGGTGATAAAATTACCGTGAATATCACCACAGAAGCGACTGTACCTGCTAAAAAATAAACAGCAGCGTGTCGAAAAAACAGCACCTTCGGGTGCTTTTTTCTTGCATAGTGTTTTATGATCAAGGTGTTGTAGACAAAAATAAAAAAATTGAGCATAACAATAATGGAGTCACTATGACGCAAAAAACCTATTTAGCCATGAGTATCAGTGCATTGGCGTTGCTGATGAGCGCCTGTAACGATGACAATAAAAAAACCACACATTTAAAAGTCGATCAAAATCCCTATAGTTGTCAAAGTAAAACAGTAGATGGTGGGCAAGTCGTGGTCGGTTCGGATGTGGCGGGTGATCCTGCGGCACCTGAACCTGCTTCTGGTTATCGTGCGGGTTTAACTGCAAAACACTCAGATCAGTATATGGTGGTGGCCAATACGCCTTTAGCCACTAAGGCAGGCTGTGAAGTTTTACGTGCGGGTGGTTCGGCAATTGATGCTGCGATTGCAGTGCAAGCGGTATTGGGACTGGTAGAACCCCAATCGAGTACGATCGCAGGCAGTACCTTTATGCTGTATTTTGATGCCAAAACTAAACAAGTCAGTGCTTATGATGGGCGTGAAACAGCCCCCGCTTTGGCCACACCTTATTATCTAAGCCGTCAAGAGCAAGCCGACGAAAGCTCTAGTGCACCAGTACCCAATGCACGTCGCAGTGGGCGTTCGATTGGTGTACCTGGTACCATGCGTATGTTTGAATTGGCACATCAAGAGCATGGTAAATTGCCATGGCATAGCTTGTATGATGATGCAATTGATTTGGCTGAGGATGGCTTTAAAATTCCAGGGCGCTTAGCCGCAGCCATTCAAAGCAATGCTAATCAGTTGGCTTTGGATGCTAATGCGATGCGTACCTTTTTTCATCCTGATGGTACACCGCGCGGAGTGGGTGAGCGCATGACCAATCCTGAGTATGCTCAGACCTTAGCTGCCATTGCACGTCAAGGTGCCGATGCCCTACATCAGGGTCCAATTGCGGCACGTTTGGTGGCCAAAGCCCAGCAAACTGTTGGTGATGATGCCGCACAGACGCCTATTACCCCAAGCTTGATGACGCTCAATGATTTAGCAAACTATAAAGCCCTAAAACGTCAAGCGGTGTGTAGTGATTATCGTGATTATCAAGTTTGTGGCATGCCGCCACCATCATCGGGTGGGATTGCAGTTGCGCAAACTTTGGGCATACTCAGTCATTATAATTTAAGCCAATATTCACCCAGCGCACTTTCAGGTGATGGTGGAATTCCACATCCACAGGCAGTTCATCTAATCAGCGAAGCAGAGCGTTTGGCGTATGCTGACCGTGATTTATATGTGGCAGATAGCGACTTTGTTGCCTTACCTGCACAAGGTTTAGCCAGTTTATTGGACGCCAATTATTTGCGTCTGCGTAGCTTACATATTGATTTAGATCACTCGATGGGGACTGCATCAGCAGGTGATTTTGGTCTTGCACAGGGGGTGATGGCTACACCTGAAAATGGCACCACGCAATTTACCATTGTCGATGCTTATGGCAATGTGGCATCTGTCACCTCCACCGTTGAGGGTAGTATGGGCTCTTATCATATGGTCGATGGTTTTTTACTAAGTAATCAATTGACCGACTTTGCTGCCAATCCTATAGATGCGCAAGGCCGTTGGGTGGCCAATCGAGTAGAGGGCAATAAACGTCCACGCAGTACCATGACCCCCATGTTGGTGCTCAAAGACAATAATTTTTACCTCGCCACAGGTTCACCAGGCGGGTCTGCTATTATTCAATATGTGGTGAAAAGTTTAGTGGCCGATTTAGATTGGCAGCTTGACCCACAACAAGCGGCGAACTTGGTCAATTTTGGCGCTAATAATTCCGCTACCACCAATGTCGATGGCTCAAATACACAACTGGATTTAAGTGCATTGGTGGCTGCTTTACAGGTCAAAGGACATCGTATCAGTCAAGGGGCTCAAACCAGCGGCATTGCCACGATTCGCCGTGATGCCAATGGTCGCTATGTGGGTGGAGTTGATCCGCGCCGTGAAGGTTTAGTCTTAGGCAATGGCGCGCTTTAAGCTGTAGTTAATTGCTGTAAAAATTGTAATAGAACCTGTTGAGAGGCGTTTTCAAGTTTAGGTGCAAATTGTTGGTTGTCGGCACGTAAATCAGCAATTGCCACCTGAGCTTGACGCAGCTCGCAGGTATGACCAATCAGCCATTTTTCTAAGGCGTCACTGGCGACTTCGGCATGAAATTGTAAGGCTAAAATATTTTGACCGACTGAAAAAGCCTGATGGGGATAGTCCGCAGAGCTCGCCAATAACCTTGCCCCTTGAGGTAAATCAAAAGTATCGCCATGCCAATGTAATACCTCAACATGGTCAAGCGCTTGTAATGGATGATGGGGCAGATCAGCCAATGTAAGTTGTGACCATCCTATTTCTTTTTGTGAACCTGCATAGACTTTGGCACCTAAGGCATGTGCAATCAGCTGTGCACCTAAACAAATACCCAAAGTAGGTAGGCCTGCCGCTAAACGTTGTTGTAATAATTCAATCTCTTGCGCTAAAAATGGATAATCTTGCGTGTCATAGACGCCAATCGGGCCACCTAAAATCACGGTTAAACCAGTATGTTGTAGGGCACGGCTTAAATCTTCCACGCCCGCTTCTACATAACGCACACGTAGCCCAAGGCTATATAGCACATCTTCCCATGCGCCTAAATCTTCAAAAGCCACATGCTGAATGGCATACACGGTATCGGGAAAATCAGCAGCAAACATAAGCGGTCCTTGGCATTTCATGAATAGATCACTATAAAATAAAAGCCTTAGCCTCGTGAAGACGTCCAGCAAAAAATCGCTCAGAATGGGAACTTAAACAGGGTAAATCGTGCGCGTAGCGGCCAGTGAGGCGAATCTCATCCTGATCAAAGCGCAACTTCTCGTATTTAAATGTAAATTTCACAGTAGAGATCGTGTTTTGTCAGGCACAATCATTCGTATCATGATTTAATTTTGTTAAACTCCAATACTATTACCTTTGACGCTGACATTATGAAAAAAAAGATTGTGTTAGATGGTTTGCGATCTGTGGCACGTATGGGCGAAACGGCAGTGATTGCTGCCAAAGCTGGAATCAAATACGCCAAAGACCGACCAAGTAATGCCAAATTAATGCGAGAAACCTTTGAAGATTTGGGTTCAACTTATATTAAATTGGGTCAGTTTATTGCCAGTACCCCTTCGCTGTTTCCACGCGAATATGTAGAGGAATTTCAAGGCTGCTTAGATCAAACCCCAACCTTACCGTTTGACTACATTTTAGGTGTGTTAGAGGAAGAATTTGCGGGTCGCCGTTTAGAAGAAATTTTTGCCTCTATTGATGAGACCCCACTGGCATCAGCATCAATTGCCCAAGTGCATGCGGCACGTTTGGTCAGTGGTGAAGATGTGGTGATTAAAGTGCAAAAACCGGGTGTAGATACCATTTTACACACTGATTTAAACGTACTGCATTTGGCCACTAAGCTGCTAGAAAAAGCCGTACCGAAAGTGAAATTTGCTTCACTTGCCGACATTGTTGAAGAAATTAAAGTCCGTATGGTGCGCGAAGTCGATTTTATCGAAGAAGCGCAAAACCTAGATGATTTTGTTAACTATTTAAATATCACCCAAAACCAAAAAGCCATTGCCCCGAAAGTCTATCATCAGTATTCCACGCGCCGTGTGCTGACCATGCAACGCTTATACGGCGTACCACTGACGGATTTTGAAGTGGTTAAAAGCGTCAGTGATGATCCATCGCAAGTGCTGATTACCGCCATGAATACCTGGTTTGGTAGTCTAATGCTATGCAAGAGCTTCCATGCTGATTTACACGCGGGTAATCTCATGTTGCTCGAAGATGGGCGCATTGGCTTTATTGACTTTGGCATTGTGGGGCAGTTAAACCCTGAAGTGTGGACTGCATCTATGGCGTTTATGGATGCCTTACAAAAAACAGATTATCAACTCATGGCGGAAAATATGCTGAAAATGGGCATGACCGCACATAAAATTGATACCCACGTTTTAGCGCAAGATTTAGAGCGTTTATTTGGTGGAGTAATGCTCGCTGATCCACAGCAAGTGCTCAATAGTAATCCTGCCGATTTAAATGACATCATGTTAGATATGGTGGCAGTCGGTGAGCGACATGGCATTCGTTTCCCGCGTGACTTTGCGTTGTTGTTTAAACAAATGCTGTATTTTGACCGCTTTATGCGCGTACTCGCACCTTATACCGACATTTATGCCGATCAACGTTTGCAAATGGTGCAGACCATAGATCCGAATGTCTTGCTCAAACAATAACAAGATCACAAAGACCTCACTTGAGGTCTTTTTTAGGTTCTTAATAAAATAACCTAAGTTTAGTAGTAGGTCTTGCTCGGATTTCAAGCTAAACTAGGCGCTATATTGGGGTCAAATAAAGAGGCGAGATCATGGATGCAATTGTCATTGAAGGCTTAAAAGTCGAAACCGTTGTGGGGTGCTTTAATTGGGAACGTCAAATTCA
This sequence comes from Acinetobacter sp. B51(2017), assembly GCF_003711395.1. Classification (GTDB taxonomy): domain Bacteria; phylum Pseudomonadota; class Gammaproteobacteria; order Pseudomonadales; family Moraxellaceae; genus Acinetobacter. The sequence goes on along the minus strand of NZ_PJRJ01000003.1, from coordinate 70,009 downwards.
GCAACCTCTAATGCTCGATTTAGAGATTAGCACCTGTTTAGCCCAAGCAGGTCAATCAGATGACTTGGTGGATACCTTAAACTATGCTGAAATCTGTGACATTGCCACACAAGTGATTGTACAAGCGGCACCAAAACTCATTGAACATGCTGCAAAATTGGTCGTTGATGCGCTTTTTACTACCTATCCAAGCATTGAATCGATTAAAATTACTATTCGTAAGCCTGCCATTATCGCGCAAGCCAATTCAGTAGGAATTCGTCTTGAACGCCACCGACACGATATTCGCCCTCGCACTGGCGAGTAATCATCAGCCTGAACAACATTTTCGTCGCGTATATCACCAGCTGCGGCAGCTTGGTTCACTTCAGTGTTCAAGTATTTTTCTAATTCCGTGTCGTGATGGGGTTGGTGCTGATTACTGGAATGCCGCTTGTCTATTAAGCAGTGCTGTGGCTTTAACAGAGTTAAACGCGCAACTCAAAGCTATGGAGTTGGCTTCAGGTCGGGTACGGCCTTCGCATAAAATTAGTTTAGATATTGATTTAATTGCATGGGGGCAGAGTTTAAATCAGATGCAATTTAATCTTAAAAAACTGCCTTTGGCTTTAGATGTGAAAATCCCGATGCAAGAATTATGGTCACATGCTGCATTTTGGCATCCGCCACATATCTATCCGCAAGTTGCGCTGGATTTAACCCAGAGTTAACTGCTAAAAAAGCCCGTATTTTACGGGCTTTTTTATTTTAATGAGGGGCTTAAATATAATAACTGGTTTTGGTCATGAGTTTAGAAATAGCCGTCATGCTGATACGTACCGGCAATGGTAAATCTACGCCACCTGCCTCTAATGCAGTATCGCGATGTTGCAATTCGTCAATATTCATTTGCTGTAAAATCTTAAATGAACGTTGATCCTGACTTGGCAACTCACGAATATGTTGTTCTAGGTGCAAACTCACTTGGCGCTCGGTTTCTGCGACAAAACCTAAGCTATAACGGTCGCCAGCTAAACCCGCTAAAGCACCCATACCAAATGACAAACTATACCACACAGGATTAAGCAAACTGGTATGGCTGTCGAGTTCTTTTAAACGATCCTCACACCAAGCCAAATGGTCTTGTTCTTCTTGCGCGGCATGTTGCATTTCTAAACGCACGCTTGGCAATTTAGCGGTTAATGCTTGGCCGTGATACAAGGCTTGCGCACAGACTTCACCGCTATGATTGACCCGCATTAAACCTGCTACATGGCGGGCTTCAGTCACAGCTAAAGGTGCTGCATCTTGTTCGGCAGGATTAGGACGTTGTGCTGTCGTTGCCCCAGGAACTAAGCTACGCAGGGCTTGGTCAAACGAATGAATAAGTTTGTCAACGCTGCTATAGTGACGCATAGATTAATCCTCCAAGGTGCTGGCTGTCGTTGCCAATAAGCTCTTTAAACGTTTAAGTAAGCACAGACTAAAAATCGCACTTAAAATGGCTGTGATACAAAACAGAACCTGCATGTCAATTTTAAGTATGCTCAGAATAATAATCGAAAAAATCGCCGAAGACACCATAAATACCGCATTTAAAATGTTATTTGCGGCAACCACACGGGCGCGATGAGAACGCGGTGAATAGGCTTGCATCATGGCATACAGTGGCACAATATAAAAACCGCCACTCACCCCCAGTAAAGTTACACTCAGCATGACATGATAATAACTGGCGCCATGAGTAAATACATCCATCACGCCTAAACGCGTACCGCTAACTTCAGGCACGGCAGATAAACTGGCGGCTAAATAGAAGGCAAATACGGTTAAACCCACTGCGCCAAAGGGCACCATTTTAATATTGACGTCACTGCCACCAATTTTACGACACAGCAATGAACCCACCCCAATACCGACCGAGAAAAAGGTCAACAGTAAACTGACGACGTTTTCTGAACCATGTAGATGTTCGTGGGTCAGTTGTGGAATTTGGGTGAGATAAGTCGCGCCATAAAACCAATACCATGAATTTCCTAATAAGATGGTAAAAATGAGCGGTAAGCTTTTGGCATAACGCAAAGTTTGAATACTGGTGCGGAAAAAATTCCAATCGACTTTTAAATCAGGTGCAGCAATATTTTGCTTAAGAATAAAACGGCTACTAAAATAGCCTAAGCATGCGATACTCAGTACAGTGATGCTGATCCAAAGTAAATTTCCCGCAGAGCTGGCAATTACTGCACCGCCTAAAATCATCCCCACTAAAATCGCAATCGAAGTCCCAGATTGAAACAGGGCATTGCCCGACATCAATTCATCTGACTTTAACACTTCAGGCAAGATGGCATACTTGATTGGGCCAAAAAAACTTGAATGCGTGCCCATCAAAAACAGCGCCAACAATAACAACCATAAATTGCCGAGCAAAAAGCCTGCCGTACCCAACAGCATAATTCCAATTTCAATCAGCTTTAAATAGCGCACCAATTGAGCACGTTCATATTTATCGGCAATTTGCCCTGCGGTGGCGGAAAAAATAAAATACGGCAAAATAAACAACAATGCCGCCAGATTATTTAAAGTACTAATCGCTGCGCTTTGTTGTTGAATCAAACCAAAGGTGATGACCAACAATAAGGCTTGCTTATAGACATTATCATTTAAGGCCCCAAAAAATTGGGTCAAAAACATCGGCAGAAAACGCCGATCACGAAGTAAAGATGGACGATTTGACATAGAGCAGGGTGAAATCCTGTGTATTCAGTGAAGAAATGTGAGTGTGATGTTTATCTAAAAGCAAAATCATGTATGATATTTTTTTCTTGATTTAATGAAAAATCCATAACATGCGTTGTATTTGTCAGCGTATAGGCTGATTTTTCCATGACAAATAATTAAACTTTGAGTTGTATATGCGTGCCAGAATTCAATTTAAGAAGTCAGTCCTTAGCCTTAGTCTGTCTGCATTATCATCGCGCTCACTTTTTTGCGGTATGCTTATGCTGCCATACAGCACATATGCTGTAGATACCTTAAGCAATGCCACGCCACAACTCAAGTCTGAAGCTGTCGATGTCATGGCTTTTGCACATAATGGCGCAGAACTTGAGTCTAGCGCAGCTGTGATACAACCTGCGACCCCTGCATTAAGTTTTGATGATCTAGAAGCGTTGCCGATTGAAGCCATAGACCCGCAGTTGGTGAATGATATTTATCAAGAGGCAGAAGCGGCCAAACAACAAGCATTAGCTTATCGTGCAGATCAAAGCCAAGAATTTATGCTGACTGATGCCACGCAACAAGAAATTGCCGAAATTAATCAAGCCCCAGTCAGTGTCGATGCGTTAATGCAAAGCATCCAAGCCGACCGTGAGATTGTGGTACAAGCCAATGCCACAGGCGCACATATTGGTGATGTTAGTGCTTTAGATACTCTAGAAGCCGAAGATATGCAACAGCCGGGTTTCTTTAAACGCCTGTTGTATAAAGTACGTCCACCGCGTGAATTTGCAACTGCCAAAGTTCCTCGGATTAGTGCTGAGGTTAAAATCACGGCGCAGCAACGTCCACAAGGTTTAACTGACGCTGCCTATAGCCAAGCTTTAGAAAATTTAGAAAACAATATCGAAGCCAAACTGTCGAGTTTTACCCAAGAATCTTTTGCCGACTTTGCTTCAGCCTTGCCACAACTGCGTACCCTTGCCAACCAAGCGGCGCAAGCAGTGGGCTTTTATCAGGCCGATTTTCGTTTTGATCGTATTGATGCCAGTAAAGTGCGTGTGCAAGTGACCCCAAATGCGCCAGTTCTAGTCAATAGCCAAAATATTGAGTTTAGCGGTGCAGGTGCCGATCAGTCACAATTTAGAGTCATTGGCGTATTACCTGATTTAGAAGAAGGAGACATCCTGCATCATGGTAAATACGAAAATACCAAAGAACGGATTAGCACCGCTGCCAGCAATAATGGTTATTTTGATGCGTACTGGCGCTTGCATGATGTCAAAGTCGCGCAGCCGCAAGATACAGCAGATATCAACTTACGCTATGAAACAGGGGCGCGTTATCAACTGGCGAAACCTATTTTTCGCATGAGTGATCCAAACAAAGAATTTCCTTTGGATATGGATGTATTAGAAAGTATGGTGATTTGGAAAGACGGTGATGACTATGCCTTTTGGCGTGTCAATAATTTAGCCAATAACTTAACCAACTCACGCTATTTTAATTACACCTTAGTGGATGCCATTATTCCCGATCCGATCGAGAAAGCCTTAGAATTGCCGCCAGATTTACAAGCCTTGGTGGATGCCGAGAATTTAGCAGCAGGCGTATTGAATACAGATAAACCAAAGCAGCAGGCATCTGAGCAAGAAGTCACGCAAACGCTAGTAGATGAAAACCAGTTTGCAGGGACCACAGAGGGCGTCGATCAAGCCAATTTAGCCCGCTTACGTACTCAGCAGCAGAGCCAACAAGCCGAAAAAGAGCGCTTACGTGAGCAAGCTCGCGCAGAACAAAAAATTCCAGTACTCGTGACCTTAAATGCCGATCAGCTGAATACCATTGAAGCCGGTGTGGGTTATGGTACTGATACAGGGGCACGTTTCCGTGGTCAATATCGCCGTGCCATTGTCAATAAACGTGGGCATGCCTTTGATGCCAACTTAGAGCTTTCCGAAATCCGTCAATCCATCGATGGGCGTTATAGCATTCCGTATCATCATCCATTAAATGACTATATTAGTTTGGTGGGTGGTTATGAACGTGAACAACGTGATGATGTGGCGACCAAAGGCAGTTTGATTATTGAATCTGCAGTACTGGGTGCTGATCGGATTATTAAAAATCCACGCGGCAGTTGGCAGCATACCTTTGGTACGCGTTATCGCTTAGATCGCTTAACCGAAAAAGGCATTGTTGGCGAAGACACCAGTAAGGATACCTGGGCACAATTTTTATCACGCCCTGAACAAGAGTCGTTGCTGTTTGGTTATGAAGCCTCAAAAACCATATCTGATCGCCGTGTGAATCCAAGTAAAGGCTTTAAACAAACCTATAAAGCCGAAGTGGGCAGTGAAAGCCTACTCACCGATACCGATATGGCGATTTTAAATGCAACATGGCATGGTTTATATTCGTGGGGCCAAAACGATAATCATCAATTTGTTGGGCGTGCTCAAGCGGGTTATATTTTTGTCGATGACTTTAAAGATATTCCATATAACTTACGTTATTTCACCGGTGGTGACCAAACCATTCGTGGTTTTGACTATAAGAGCCTATCGCCGATTGAAGGTGGCTATAAAATTGGTGGTCAAGCACTGGGTATTGGCTCAGTAGAATATAACTACCAGTTTAAAGAAGGTTGGCGCGCGGCAGTGTTTACCGATATCGGGAATGCCTACGACAAAGATTTTAGCAATGACACCGAATATGGCGTGGGCTTAGGGGTACGTTGGGCTTCACCGATTGGTCCAATTCGGATTGATGTGGCCTCAGGCATCTCAGATGATGGGCATCCAGTTCGAATCCATTTCTTTATTGGCTCTGCATTATAACGGCTTAGGGTAAGCAAAAAAAATTATGCCACAATTAGAACCAGCGGCGCCAGTGACGCCAAAACAGCGTAATACTGTACGTAATATCATCGTGTCTATTTTACTGATCTTGTTGCTGCTTGCAGCAGCGTTGGTGGTGATGTTTTCCACCAATGCGGGCAGTAAGTTTCTATTAGATCGCGTTTTAGAGCGACAGCAGATTATCAGCTACCAATACGAAGGCGGTAATTTATGGCGCGGTCTGATTTTACGTAACGTGTGGGTCAATTTAGCCAGTACCGATGTCAAAATTGACCGTGCCGATGTTAATTTAGGTTGGCGAGCAATTTTAAATAAAGAAATTCATTTAAGCCGTGCCGATGTGCGTAATCTGCAAATCATTAGCAAAAAACCACCGAGTGATGAGCCATTTAAATTTAGCGATATTCGCTTGCCCTTTGTACTGCGCGTTGATCATGCTGATTTAGATTATTTATTGATTCAAACTGCAGGTGGTAGCAAAGTTGATTTCTATGATGCAGTGTTAAATGATGCGGTGTGGAGTGATACCAAGCTCGAATTTAAAGACACCAGTGTCAATATGGGCTACTTATTGGTGAAGAACGCCACAGGGAGCATGGATTTTCAGGGCACTTATCCAATTGATGCCATCGCGGATATCAATTTACCCTCGCTGAACAATAGCTTAAATATTCATGATATTAAAGTGGTGGCCAAAGGTTCATTAGATAGTATTCAAGCCGGAGTCGCCACCCGTAACCCAGATTTACTCACCGGTTGGATTGTGGTGCATCCAGTACGTAAAGATGTGCCAATGTTTGGTGCACTGAAATTTAAGCACTATCATCTGCCATTTTTAACCGAGCAAAAACTCTATGCGGAAGATGGTTTAGCCAAATTTAATGGTAATGCGCATGGTTTTGATATTGACCTGAATACCGATCTCAGTGGTCAAGATATTCCTAAAGGCCAATACAGTGCCTTAATGCACACTGACTTTGTCAATCAAATTGATATTCATAGCTTAAATGGTCAGGTGATGAAAGGCGCGCTAAACTTAGGCGGTGTGGTGAGTTGGAAAGATCAAGTCACTTGGGATTTAAGCGGTCGTATGGATAAGCTTAATCCAAAAGATCCGGTCATTCCGCAAGTGATTCAAGAGTTTTTACCGCCAAGTTTGGATGGCAAGTTAGCTTCTAAAGGTACTTTAGAAAAAGGCTTACATCTTACGGCAGATGTTGATTTTGACCGTTATGAAAAATGGCATGTGCAGCTCGATCAAAATCCTGAACAGCCGAAAAAGCCTAATCCAATGTTACTCAATGTGGCATGGCGCAATATTGACCGTGCGGTACCGTATATGGGTTGGCTGTCGAGTGAGCAAGGTAATGCCAAAATTACCTTACTTGAGGGACAGCAAAATATTCAGCTTGCCACGCAAGTTAAACAACATGACAGCGGCTTTTTACCGACTGGTGCCTATCAAGCTGACCTAAATATTAAAAATAATATTTTAAACGTGCCACGCTTTGATTATAAAGCTGCGAGCGGTGCACTGACAGGCAACGCTGTGGTGGATTTACCGGATGAAAAACGTCAGTTGAAATGGCGCGCGAACCTCAATGCCAAAGATTTTAATCCACAAAGCTTAGTGGCTGCCTTACCGGTGGATCGTTTAAATGGTCAAGTGACAGCCAGTGGTTATGCCTTGCCCAATCAGCAAATTATTCAACTCAGTCAAATTAATTTACTCGGACGTTTGGCAGAGCAAAATGAAACGGTACGCTTAACAGGGCAAAGTACTGCGGCATTATTGTTCCATGATGAAAAAGCCGGTGGCGCGTTTAAAGGCTATGCCGTCAATTACGATGGTGCTTTAGATGCCAGTAGCGTACCGGTGTCTAAAGGTGGCTTGAAATTTAAAATCTCGGGTACACCTGACTTTTTAAATATTCAAGAATTAAAACATGATGGCATTGCCGGAAAAATCTTAGCCAATGGTCAAGTTAATTTAGCCAATACCTTAAGTTGGAATATCAATGCCAGTCTAAATCGTTTTAAACCGCAGTATTTTGTCTCTAGCTTAACTGGTGAAGTTTCTGGTAATTTAAAAACCCAAGGCACTTGGACTGATCAATTAAAGAAAGTTCAATTACAAAATTTGAATATTGCCGGCAACTTAAATGGTAAGCCACTGCGTGGTCAGGGTAATTTAGCGGTGTTGCTGAAAAATGAGCAAAGCGGTTTTGTACCGAGCCAATTTGAAGCCAATAACTTGCATCTGGCTTATGCCAATAATCAGTTGCATGCCACAGGCAATGCCCAAAGCTTACGTTTAAGCATTAATGCACCAGCATTATATGAACTCTATCCGGGCCTCAAAGGCCGCATTTATGGCAACTTAAATGTACAAGCGCAGCCACGTTTAAAAGCCACGGCCAATTTGGCGGTCGATGGTTTTGCCTTTAATGATACGCTCAGTATGAACAAAATGCGTTTACAAGGCGAATTACCAACCTCAACCACTACCCCAACCTCTATGACTGCGAGTTTACAAGGTTTGCGTGCTGGTGGACGTGAAATTCAAAATGGCGAAATTTCTTTAGTCGGTAAATACAACGCGCATCTGTTAAAAGTACAGGCCAAAAACCGTTTAAGTACGTTCTATGTGCAATTGGCTGGTGGTTTTAACAATAATAACGATTGGTTGGGGCAAATCCAAAAAGGTGACTTCAATTCATTTAGAACCCATTTGCTGCAACGTCAATCTGCGGCAGTGGTGTATAACAATGCTCGGCAGGAACTGTTAGTGGGTGCGCATTGTTGGATGAGTCAGCAAAGTCAATTATGTGTCGATCAGCCTTTAAAGGTCAGTCCAAGTAAGGGCAATGTGTCACTCACCACCAAAAATGTTGATTTAAGTGATTTTGCTGCCTTTATGCCAGAAGGTTTAAGCATTACTGGTAAAGTCAATGGTTATGCCAAAGCCTCATGGGCACAAGGGCAAAAGCCGAAATTGGATGCACGTTTAATCACCCGTAACGGTACTATTGGGTTAGATGCGGAAGATCCACAGTATCAAGCCTCTAAAATTGGTTACGAGCAAGTAGCGGTGGTGGCAAAAAGCGTAGCTGAAGGCTTACAACTACGTTTGGATGTGAAAACTCAAGAAATTGGTACCGGTTATGCCAATGTAGTGATTGACCCTTATGGCGCGCGTAAAACCATGCGTGGCGAAGTGGCCTTTGACAAAGTCGACTTAAAGATTGTTAAACCTTTTATTCAAGATGTACGTTCCATTGGTGGCACATTGTCTTTTGCGGGTAAAGTGCAAGGTGCTTTAACCGATCCTGAATTTAATGGTGAATTGCGCTTAAAAGATGGTGCGATTAGCATGATTTCACTGCCGATTAATCTTAATAACATTCAACTCTATTCATCAATTCGTCAAAACCAAGCCAGCATTAATGGTGCTTTTAACAGTGGGCGTGGTGTGGGGCACCTTACTGGTGGTGTCGATTGGCGCGACGAGCCACGCATTCAGCTTAAACTCAAAGGTGATGATTTACTCATCCGTCAAGCACCGTTAATTACCGCGGTGATTGATCCTGAAATTAATTTAGATGTATTACCAACTCGGCGCCGTGTTAGTTTAACTGGTGAAGTGCAGGTGCCGCGCGCCTTAATTTCTATGCCTGAAGCATCGGCACCTGTGGTCAATGTTTCTTCGGATGTACGTATTGTGCGCGAAGGGCAAAACCAATTGGCCATTTTACGTGCGGCGAAACCTTGGGATATTCGTGCTGATGTCATGGTGCAACTGGGTAATCAAGTGATTTTCCAAGGCTTTGATAGTCGCATTCCTTTAATTGGGCGCGTTTATTTATCACAACGTGGTTTAGAAAGTGCTATGCGTGCCAATGGCGCGATTGGTGTCTCAAAACGGGTCAAAATTGAAGCCTACGGACAAAGCTTAGATTTAAATCGTGCCATTGCGCGTTTTAATGGGCCGCTGGCTAATCCAAGTTTAGATATTGATGCCAATAAACTGGTGCAAGGCAGTACAGTGGGGGTACGCGTTACAGGCACTGGCTCAAGCCCAAATATTCAGGTGTATAACGATGCAGGGCTTTCGGAACAAGAAGCTTTAAATGCCTTAATTACAGGGCGGATCAATGATGGCACCAGTGGCATCAGCCAAACCGAAGGCTTTAGATCAGATGTGAATAATACCATTGCCGCAGCAGGGATTAGTATGGGCTTAGGCGGCACCCGCGCATTGACCAACCAAATTGGTCGTACCTTTGGTTTAAGCGGTTTAGCGCTAGATGCCCAAGGCACAGGCGATGATACCCAAGTCTCTGTGACCGGTTATATTACCCCTGATTTATTTATCCGTTATGGAGTAGGGGTATTTACCCCAGTCAATAAACTGACTTTACGTTATCAAATGAATCAACGGGTGTATTTAGAAGCCAGCCAAGCCTTAGAACGCGCGGTGGATGTGTTCTATCACTGGAAGTTCTAAACCCAGAAAAAGCCCTCAAAGGAGGGCTTTTTTTCGATCAGACTTTACAGCGTTTGTAGTTCGATTATCATAACCAGCCATAGGAGATGATTATGAAAAAATTATTCGCTTTCACTGCGGTGGTTTTATTGGCAGGCTGTGCGGAAAAAGCCCCTTTGGCGCCCGAACAACAATGGCAAGGCTATTGTAAGAGCGTGGGCAATGCCGCCCGTACCATTTTACTCGATCGCCAAAATGGTATTGAGCAACAAGCGGCAATTGAGCATGCCGAGAAGCTTGAAGATCCAACCACCAAAAAATTTATTTTAGAAATTATCCAAGAAGTGTATCAACTGCCAGCAGCGGACATTAACGATCAGCCTGATGTGAAGCGCGAAAAAATCCGTGCGCAAGTCACAGAGCGTTGTCAGAATACCCCTTTTGATGAAATCCCTGAATACAAACCGTTCTAAGGAACGGTTTTTTTTATGGGATTTACTAACTTAAAATCCATTATTCAAAGGAACTGAGAAAAAACTTTGCAACAATTCTACATTCGCATAAAAACAGAAAAGCATATATAAAAATAGCATAACTACAACAATAGCGAGGTGGACAATGGAAGTGGTGGGTTATGTGCACAATGATGACTTTTTGCTCGAAGATGGACACAGTGTGATGGTAATTGGTGGTGGTGGCTATGTGTTAAGTTGTGGTGATCAAGTCATTTTACGCGATTGTCTAGATGAAGAGAAAAAGCGCTATTTGGTCAGTATCTGCTTTGCCAATTGTGAGACAGGATTACTCCATGAAGATCAGATGACTTTAAAATTTGTCGGTGATCGCACGAATTTTCAGCAATATATAAAAGCAAGTACTGTACACTAAGGTTGAATAGATTTTTTTGAATAAAAAAGGCAACATAGCGTTGTCTTTTTTATGGCTATCTTTCAAGCGAAGTGTTCAAGAAAAGTACACCGTGCTGCTTTAAATAGCATAAAATGCTCATCAACTAAACGATTTGGTCATCATTTAGATATAAAATAATGAGCATCACAAACAAATACTTTACTTGCATTAACTTTTAACTCGAATTTTAGTAAAATTTTGCTGTCCATATTGTTTACGAAGCTTTATACAAGCAGGAAATCGTAAATAATTTTTTAAAAAAGAGGAATAACACCGTGCTAGAAGCTTACCGCCAACACGTTGCAGAACGTGCCGCACTCGGAGTCCCACCGAAGCCACTTGATGACGCTCAAACAGCTGCATTAGTTGAATTATTAAAGAATCCACCAGCAGGTGAAGAAGCATTCTTAGTTGACCTACTTGAAAACCGTGTACCAGCGGGTGTTGACCAAGCTGCTTATGTAAAAGCTGCTTTCTTAGCTGCTTTGGCAAAAGGTGAAACAACTTCTCCGTTAGTGTCTAAAGAACGCGCGGTTTACTTACTAGGTACTATGCTTGGTGGTTATAACGTCGCGCCTTTAGTTGAATTACTAGAAGATGCAGCATTAGGTGCTTTAGCAGCTGAAGCATTGAAAAAAACACTTCTTGTATTTGATGCATTCCATGACGTAGCTGACAAAGCAAAAGCGGGTAACGCCAATGCTCAAGCAGTTTTACAATCTTGGGCTGATGCTGAATGGTTCACAAGCCGTCCAGACGTTCCAGAAGAAATCAAGTTAACTGTTTTCAAAGTAACTGGCGAAACCAACACTGACGACTTGTCACCTGCACAAGACGCATGGAGCCGTCCAGACATTCCGTTACACGCGAATGCAATGCTTAAAAACGTGCGTGATGGCATCAACCCAGAAGTTCCTGGTGAAGTTGGTCCATTAAGCCAAATCAAAGAATTGATCGCCAAAGGCAACCAAGTTGCTTACGTAGGTGACGTTGTTGGTACAGGTTCATCTCGTAAATCTGCAACTAACTCTGTGCTTTGGTTCTTCGGTCAAGACCTTCCACACATTCCAAACAAGAAAGATGGCGGCTACTGCTTAGGTTCTAAGATTGCACCAATTTTCTTCAACACAATGGAAGATGCGGGCGCATTACCAGTTGAAATCGACGTTCAAAACATGAACATGGGCGACGAAATCGTTCTTAACATCGATCACGCTGCTGCAAAAGTAACTGCATCTAAGAACGGCGAGCAAATTGCTGAAGCTGAACTTAAAACTCCAGTGCTTCTTGACGAAGTTCGTGCTGGTGGCCGTATCAACTTAATCGTTGGTCGTGGTTTAACAGCTAAAGCGCGTGAAGCTTTAGGTTTGCCTGCATCTACATTGTTCCGCACGCCAGTTCAACCTGCTGCGACTGCTAAAGGCTTTACGCTTGCACAGAAAATGGTTGGTCGTGCTTGTGGTCTTCCTGAAGGTCAAGGTGTACTTCCAGGTACTTACTGCGAACCTAAGATGACAACTGTTGGTTCTCAAGATACAACAGGTCCAATGACGCGTGACGAACTTAAAGATTTAGCGTGCCTAGGCTTCTCTGCTGACCTAGTAATGCAATCTTTCTGTCACACAGCTGCATATCCAAAACCAGTTGACGTAACTACTCACCATACACTTCCTGATTTCATCATGAACCGTGGTGGTGTTTCTCTACGCCCAGGTGACGGTATTATCCACTCTTGGTTAAACCGTATGCTTCTTCCAGATACAGTAGGTACTGGTGGTGACTCGCATACTCGTTTCCCAATTGGTATTTCATTCCCAGCGGGTTCTGGTCTTGTAGCGTTTGCTGCTGCGACTGGTGTTATGCCACTAGACATGCCTGAGTCTGTACTTGTTAAGTTCAAAGGTAAGATGCAACCTGGTATCACTTTACGTGACCTCGTACATGCAATCCCTTACGTTGCGATCCAACAAGGTGACTTAACTGTAGAGAAAAAAGGTAAGAAGAACATCTTCTCTGGTCGTATCTTAGAGATCGACTTAACAGAAATGGAAACTGACCTAACTGTTGAGCAAGCATTCGAATTATCTGATGCGTCTGCTGAACGTTCTGCTGCTGGTTGTGCGATCACGCTTTCTGAAGAGAAAGTTGCTGAATACCTACGCTCTAACATCACTATGCTTAAGTGGATGATCGCTGAAGGTTATGGCGATGCTCGTACTATGGCGCGCCGTGTTGAGAACATGGAAAAATGGTTAGCCAACCCATCACTTCTTAAAGCTGATGCTGACGCTGAATACACGAAAGTGTATGAAATTGACCTTGCAACAATCACTGAGCCAGTTCTTTGCTGTCCAAACGACCCAGATGACGCGAAATTGTTATCTGACGTTCAAGGCGTGAAAATTGACGAAGTATTCGTTGGTTCATGTATGACGAACATCGGTCACTTCCGTGCAGCTGGTAAACTTTTAGACAAAGTACCTGGTGGTTCTTTATCTACTCGTCTTTGGTTAGCGCCTCCTACTCGTATGGACGAGCGTCAACTCATGGACGAAGGTTTCTACAACATCTACGGTAAAGCTGGCGCGCGTACAGAAATGCCAGGTTGTTCATTATGTATGGGTAACCAAGCGCGTGTAGCGCCGAACACAACTTGTGTGTCTACATCTACACGTAACTTCCCTAACCGTTTAGGTCAAGGTGCGAACGTTTACTTAGCTTCTGCTGAGCTTGCGTCTGTTGCTGCTGTACTTGGTAAATTACCTTCTCCAGAAGAATACCAACAATATGCAGCTCAAATTGACAGCATGTCTTCTGACATCTATCAATACTTAAGCTTCGACAAAATGGATGCGTACACTGACGCGTCTAAAGATGTTGATACTAAGAAAATTGCTGCTGCTCAATTATCTTAATTGATTGATAATTAAGCGATAAATGATATAAAATAAGGGCTGAGTAATCAGCCCTTATTTTTTGTGTGATAAAAATGAAAAGATATTTAATGGTAAGAAGCCCTGAGTCATTAATAAAAGAGAATAAAATTGGATATGGGTGGAAGCAGGTAAACTTTTCAGCACATCAAGAGATCAAAGAATTAATCAAAGAAATTATTGAAAAAAATGGTTCTATTGGTCGTATGACTAATCAAGTTAAAAACTATTTTGAATTAAAGAGTGAAGATATTGTCATTGTTCCTTTAGGGAAAAAGATCGCGATTGCTAAAGTAATAGGGACGAAAAATTATGATCCTTTATTTAAAGGAGGGCATGGTGCTAATCAAATTGATGTAAAGTTTTTTAGAAAAGATGGAAAAGTAATTTATATTCCACGTTCAAAATTGAAAGAAAATTTAGAAAGTAGGTTAAAGCTTAGAACGACAATAGGTGATCTAACAAGATTCTCCCAAGAGATAGATCATATTATTCAGAACCTAAATGAGTTAGGAAATTTTGATATAAAGAGTAGTTTTCAAGAAAAAATTGATCAATATGAAAATGAGTTTAAAACAGAACTATTAAATGCCTTATGGAAAGGGAATACGCGTTTAAAAGCTGGTGGTAGAGGTTTAGAGGAATTAGTTAAAGAACTCTTGGAAATAGAGGGCTATTCAAATGTAGATATTTTAGATAAGAAAAATGGAGAAGGCATAGCAGATGTTGATATACAAGCAACATCTGAAAAGAATCCATTTCTAAAAGATATTCTTGTACAAGTCAAACATCATAGAGGTGAAACCAGTAAGCATGCAATCAATCAATTGATTGCCTATGAATTTGAATCGGATTCCAATGCATATAAATGGGTTGTAACAACAGGTCATGTTTCACAAGAATCTAAACTTTATGCGCAGGAAAATCAGATAAATATTATGGAAGGTGAACAGTTAGTCGATTGGATATATACAAACTTATCCGCATTGAAAATATCTACAAAAGAAGCTCTAGGAATTGTTGATGTCCCTAAACTAAGTTGGCTATGATTTTTGCAATAGATATTTGGTCTAATCGAACTTTATAAAGAAAATTGTTCACGAGTTTAAATTGGTATAAGCCATAAAGCTGTACAGTTTGCTCATTCCATCGTTTAATCCACGTATATTTAAACGAATGAAGTTGAACGAACACATGACCAAACAATCCCGCTTCCTCTGTATTGGTGGTTTCTTAAACGGAACCCAAATTAAAGACCAAGGTGACAGCTTTATCTGTGTTGAAAAAGGTAAAAACGTCACCTACACCAAAAAAGAAATCTTCCATCCTGATTCATGGGATCACGATTACTACGTCTGTGAATCCATAACAGACCAACAAGCACGTAATTGGGTCTATGACATCAAACCATAAATTTATAGACTAGATCATGCAAAAAATACTCAAACACTTGAGTATTTTTTAACTCAAAAACATAAATATAGCTGAATTAATACAGGTAACATTTTTCTAGCTGACGCCAGTGCGCTATCTATATAAAAATTAATATAAATAACAACAGAAATGGACCATATATGAATTATGAGTTAGACGCGTTTTTAACAATTGTAGTTGCCGTATTGGTGCTCTTGGTTGGATTTAGCGTAGTGAATAAAATTGGTATTTTAAAGCGTTACAATATTCCAGAACCCGTCGCTGGTGGTCTAGTTGCCGCAATAATCACTTATATTTTATTTAAAGCGTTTGATATTACTGTAAATTTTGATGCCAATATTCAGCAAGTCTTTATGCTAATGTTTTTTACCTCGGTGGGTTTAAGTGCCAGTTTAGTGAAACTAAAAGAGGGTGGTAAAGCTCTCATTTTGTTCTTGGCTTGCGTGATTGCCTATGTAATCGTGCAAAATGTTGTGGGAGTGAGTTTAGCCACGTTACTGGGTTTAGATCCTCTTATTGGTTTAATCACAGGTTCGGTGACGCTAACAGGTGGACATGGTACAGCAGGTGCTTGGGGAGCTGTATTTGAACAAGATTATGCAATTCAAGGTGCTGTAGTGTTGGGTATGGCCAGTGCGACTTTTGGTTTAGTCATTGGCGGTATGATGGGCGGGCCAGTGGCTAAATTTTTAATCAGACGTTATCAATTGGCTGAAGAAACGGCTGCGCATTCTGAGCTGAAGGATATTCCACCTGCGGCACAGACGGCACCCTTTGAGTATCCAGAAAACACCCGTTTAATTACCGCCAATGATGCTGTCAAAACCTTGGGGATGTTTGCTGTTTGTATTAGCTTTGCTTATTTTATGGCTGCGCTTGCTAAAGGGCAGTGGTTTGAATTGCCGACCTTTGTATGGGCATTAATGTGTGGTGTCATTCTACGAAATGTACTTGAACATGGTCTTAAAGTAGAGATGTTTGACCGTTGCATTGATGTATTTGGCAATGCTTCTTTGGCTTTGTTTTTATCAATGGCACTCATGTCTTTACAGCTGTGGTTGCTGGCAGATTTGGCAGGTCCCTTATTGATTATTTTAGTTGTCCAAATGCTGGTCTTGGCACTGTATATGTATTTTGTCACGTTTAGAGTGATGGGTAAAAACTACGATGCAGCGGTGCTTTGTGCCGGCCAGTGTGGGGTGAATTTAGGTGCTACCCCAACAGCGATTGCCAATATTCAAGCCGTGACCAATCGCTATGGACCTTCACATAAAGCATTTTTAATTATCCCTTTAACAGGTGCATTTTTTATCGACATTGTAAATGCGATTGTGATTCAGTTTACGCTAGCCATGTTTGGTTAAGCCGCTGTAAGTATGCTTACCCAAATGGTAGACAATAAAAAGCCCCATGGTTAGGGGCTAGTCGTATGTAGATCTAAGCTACATACTGTAAGAGGCTCATCTCATACTGGGCGCATTAAAACATAAGCGTGCCCAAAAGGCTATCTTAAATTGCTAAAACCTGAATATCTGCATGCTGCAAAATTGCATCTGCATTTAAATTATACAATTCATCTAAAAATGCCATGTTAAATGAGCCTACACTTTGTGCTTTGGCAAAGGCGAGTTTACCTGCAATGGCAAAATGTACATGTGCGGCAACAGTTGCCACGCTAGGCTGCGCCACTGCGGCATAGGCTGCAATTAACGCCCCTAAAGCACAGCCTGTTGCGGTGACTTTAGGCTGTAAATATGAACCGCCATTGACTTGAATCACACAGTTCAAGGCTTTGGATAAAATAAAATCCGACTCACCAGAAATGGCAATACATTCACTATGCTGTAACAACACTTGCGCTTGTTGGTACACTGCAGCGCTGCTTAAGGTGCTATCTACGCCTTTACTGGCTGTTTGCTGGCCCACTAAAGCGCTGATTTCTGAACCGTTGCCGCGAATAATTGTGGGTTTATACTCAAGTAACTCATCAATAATTTTAGAGCGCCAAGCCAATACTGCACCATAACCCACAGGGTCTAGTACCCACGGTTTATTTAAATCATGCGCAGTTTTAGCTGCAATGTGCATCGCTGCAACTTGTTGTTCGGTAGGTGTACCTAAATTAATATTTAAGCCCCCTGCAATCTGCATAAAGCTTTCGGCTTCATAAGGATTGTCAATTAAAGCGGGTGATGCACCGCAGGCCAACACCACGTTGGCCGCATAGTTGGCTGCTACACTATTGCTAATATAATGCACCAAGGGTTGTTGTGCTTGCAGGTTGTGCCATGCAGTCACGATCTGTGACATTAGTTGTTGTTTATCTATTTTTATTGCTGCTAGATCAGTCATGCTTAGGCTCAGTTATTGGGTAAAATAATGGTCTTGATGCTTACATTTTCGGCAGGTGAGCGTCACGTAATCTTCCGCGTCATAATCAACACTGAGTTCATTCGAGCCGCAGTGCATACAGCGTTTTTCGGCATAAAATTTTAAGCGAGGTTCAATTTTTTTCCATGAACGCCACATCGGTTGCACAAAAATACGCTCGTCATAGCCTAAAAAACGGAAAAATAAAATTTCACTCATTCGGCTTAAAGCTAAATTTGGCGGACGTGGCAGAGTAGAGGTTTCCCAGCACTCACGAATGGCACGTTCACGATATTGCTGTAAAGTTTTTTTCAGCATATTAGTGTTAATAAAATTATCGTTACGAGGTTGTAAAATCTGTTGTTTATGCAGATATTCTAGAGCAGTTTGTACCAAATAATAAATTTGCCCCACGGCAAGGCTGTCCATTAAGCGGTAGCAAAACATTTGAAAACTATGATTACCCGCAAATTGAATGCCCCAAGTGCGGCAATACATTTGCGTGAATTGAATAATATCTTGATAGAGCAATAAATAAATCGCGTCTTTGACTTCTTCACTATTTTTAAACGGAATCCCTAAGGACAGGTTTTCGTAAAACCAATGGCGTAATTGCTGAGTCACACTAAATAAACTCGGTTCAGAATAACCATCCAAACGGATATTTAAATAATAACGCTCACTATCGGTATTGGCATCGGGATCGACCAAAATATGCTGTTTGACTAAATGTTTAACAATGGCATTTTGGAATAAAAAATTGGGGCTAATATTTTGAAACTTAATTTCATCCCAGTGAATATATTCATCGTGTTTGGTATGTTCTTGTATCTGTGGGTCAAGTACGGCCAGTAAAAATAGTTTTTCCACAAATTTAAGCTGATGTAGCTCAAGTTCGACAATATCTTGACGTCGACCGTGGCTTTTACGTGTTTCTTGCAGGCGAGTAGCACGCATGACTTTTTTGCGTTCGTTTAAGCAACCGTCACAATGGCAGCTATGCTGTGGCTCTTGAAACACCCGATGTTGACAGTGGCTACATTCATGAAAGTTAATATCCTGATCAAATTGTTCGGCATCCATCCAATACATGGCTGCCTGACACAGTGGACAAAAGGCACTGTCATCCAAACTTTTACGTAAAATATTAAAACTCATCAGTTGCAAACGCATAAAAACTTAAGCCAATTATACACAGATTTAAGCTGCGGTATGGGGCGAGTCAAAAAGTTAAATAGCCTAAGCATATTTGGCAAGCAGGGGAGCGTTTCATAATATTGTTTAGCAACTGCTCAATTGCCGATAAATTTGCAACTCCTCGATTGAAAAAGTGCCATCTCCACCCATATAAAACTTAAACATAAAACCCACACAGCGCGTAGCACTTGACGTATGATCGAGTAAAAGCACATAAAAATCTGTAGATAGGATTAGGAATACATATGAACATTGCGGCAAATCCAGTGGTCGAGGCCGACCAAACGGTTTATTTAAAGGACTACCAAAAACCAAGTTTTTTAGTCAATTCAGTTGATCTGAATATTCAAGTGTTTGCTGAACATACGCGCGTTACTGCAAAGTTAGACATGCAACGTCAAACGGCTGGCGATTTAGTGCTGTTAGGGCGTGATTTAACTTTAGAGTCTGTACGTTTAAATGGGACAGAACTTAGCTCAGAAGCTTATCAGTTAGATGCTGAACAGTTGGTGATTAGTAATGCACCAGATCAAGCTTTAATTGAAACGGTGGTTTTGATTCATCCAGAAAGTAATACCCAATTAGAAGGTTTATACCAAGCCGCTGCTGATTTATTTGTAACGCAAAACGAACCAGAAGGTTTCCGTAAAA
The DNA here is from genome assembly GCF_003711395.1 of Acinetobacter sp. B51(2017). Taxonomy (GTDB): domain Bacteria; phylum Pseudomonadota; class Gammaproteobacteria; order Pseudomonadales; family Moraxellaceae; genus Acinetobacter. The sequence goes on along the minus strand of NZ_PJRJ01000003.1, from coordinate 50,468 downwards.
TTACGTTTTATCCAGACCGTCCAGATGTATTGTCAGTGTTTACCACGCGTGTTGAAGCGGACAAAAAATTCCCTGTACTGCTTGCCAATGGTAACTTAATTGAAAAAGGCGAGGCAGGCGAAGGTCGTCATTACGCGATTTGGCAGGATCCAACCAAAAAACCAGCCTATTTATTTGCTTGTGTGGTCGGTGATTTGGCAGTACTTAAAGACAGCTATGTGACTTCTGAAGGGCGTAACGTTGCCTTAGAAATTTATGCCGAACAAAAAGATATTCCAAAATGTCACATTGCAATGCAAGCACTTAAGCATTCAATGCGTTGGGACGAAGAGCATTATGGTCTACCCTATGACCTCGACAACTATATGATTGTGGCAACCAGTGCTTTTAATATGGGGGCTATGGAAAACAAAGGTTTAAATATCTTTAATACCTCATGTGTCTTGGCAGATGAAGAGTTCACGACAGATGCTGCGATTATGCGTGTGCAATCGGTGATTGCGCATGAATATTTCCATAACTGGACCGGTAACCGTATTACTTGCCGTGATTGGTTCCAATTGTGCTTAAAAGAAGGCTTAACTGTATTCCGTGATCAATCTTTCTCAGAAGATTTACAATCGGCTGCGGTACAACGGATTGATGATGTTGCGGTTTTAAAAGCCCATCAATTCCCTGAAGATTCAGGCCCATTGTCGCATCCACCACGTCCTGATCATTTTGTCGAAATTAATAACTTCTATACTGCAACCGTCTATGAAAAAGGTGCGGAAATTAACCGCATGATGGCAACGCTTTTGGGTAAAGAAAAATTCCGTGCGGGAACTGATGAATACTTCAAACGCCACGATGGTCAAGCTGTTACCGTTGAAGATTGGGTGGCAGCACTCACTGCAGGTTCAGGTGTAGATTTATCGGCATTCTTAACTTGGTACAACCAACCGGGTACACCAAAGCTTGAAGCCAAAGGTGAGTATAATGCAGATGCACAAACCTATACCTTAAGCTTGAAACAAACCCTGAAAGCACATCCAAAATATCCAAATTTAAAAGCAGTACCGATTCCTGTGGCATTGGCATTATTTGATGCAGCGACAGGTGAGCAGCTGAGCTTAAATTCTGAGGATTTATTTGAAAATGGCGTGAAAGATGGGGTGTACTTATTTGACACTGATGCAGCACATATTACATTTACGGGTGTGGCGGCTCAACCTGTAGTGTCGTTATTACGTAATTTCTCAGCCCCGGTAAATTTAGAATTTGATTATTCAGATGCTGAACTTGCCTTCTTATTGCAATATGAAACCAACGGTTTTAACCAATGGCAAGCCTCACAAACCTTACTTGAAAATATCTTACTCAAAGATCAACCCGCTGAGATTTATATTCAAGCCATGTTAGATACCTTGCCTAAGGTGGTTGCGCAAGATCCGCTATTGGCTTCACGTTTGTTTGATGTACCAAGTGAAGGCTATTTAGGTAGTCGTATTGATACGGACTATAATCCAAGCCTGATTCAAGAAAAACGCAATGCCTTGTTAGATACTTTAGCACGTGCTTTTGCTGCACAAGCAAAAGAGATGTATTTGGCATTAGATCCAAGTGCTCAGTCAGAGTTTTCTCAAGCCATGGGAACACGCGCCTTAAAAAATATTCTCTTGACCATGATTGCACGTCAAGGTGATGAAGATGCATTTACACTGGCAGAGCAGCAGTTTAAACACTCACGCAATATGTCAGAGCGTTTAGGGGCATTAAAAGTCTTGGTATGGAACGATGCACCGCAAGCGGAAAAAGCACTGATTGATTTCTATTTGCGCTTTAAAGATGAAGCCTTGTCGATGGATCAATGGTTTATGATTCAAGCAGCACATCCCAAAGCCAGTGCAGAAACCATACAATATTTAACTGAACATCCAGATTATGATTTAGGTGTGCCAAACCGTATTCGTGCGGTATCGGGTGGCTTAAATAGTAATCCTGTCAATACATGGAGTTTTGGCGTTCAGCACTTCATTGACTTGGCGAAATACTTAGATGAGAAAAACCCAATTGTAGGTTCTCGTTTACTGCAAGTCTTATCACGTTGGTACACTTTAGCGGAACCGCAGCGTAGTGAAGTACAAGCCCAACTCGAAGCTTTAAAACCACAAGTGAAATCTAAGAATGTGGTGGAAACCTTAAATACTATGTTGAGCGTATAAATACTCAGCATTGATCCTCAATAAAACCCATCTTCGGATGGGTTTTTTATTGTTGAGCAGAGTTTAGGTAAAGCATATTTTGTTAGTGAGCTAAGGTTGGCAATAGGCATATGAAACTTATGATTGGTGCAGGGGGGCTTACTACGCTTTTGGATTCACAACATGTTATTCAACCTAATTCGCAAGCAGAAATTTAATCTATCCATATGCCGATCATTTTGGATAGCGCCATGCTGGCGCTGAGCGTAAAACTCAGCAGCCTAGTCCTAATGATCGTTTTATGGGCAAAGTTAGATTTTTGAGGTATAAGTAAAACAACAAGAATAAATAGAGCTAAACCATGTGGCATCGTCTTAAAATTATTTTAGCTGATCCTGCTAAAAGCTTATGGATACATCCCACCCTTGGCGCCGTGTTTGCGGTGGTCTTTTCCTTAATTGCCAAACTGGGTGTATATTTATTTTCAAATGATGCAGTGCCTAATATTTCGGTCGAGACCTTGTCTGATCTGCTCAATATTATTGCTTCGAGTATGTTGGCAGTCACCACTTTTTCTTTATCAATTATGGTGTCAGCACTTGCTTCAAGCTCCAATAGTGCTACCCCACGCGCGCGTTTATTGATTATGGCCGACGATACCGCGCGGATTGCAATTGCGTCTTTTATTGCAGCATTCATTTATTCGGTGATTGCTAAAATCGCGTTAAGTTTAGAATATTATGGCGTACAAGGACGCTTTATTTTGTTTGTGAGTACCATATTGGTGCTGATGTATATCATCTTGACACTCATTCGTTGGGTACATACTTTATCGCAACTCGGTTCTTTAGGGGATGCCATTCAGCGCATTGAAAAGGTCGCAAGCACCAGTTTGGCACGTTATCGTGCTCAGCCCAACTTAGGTGCTTGCCATACTCAGCCGACAGGGAAGCCTCGTTTTCATGTGCTGAGTCCTGCAACTGCATATATTTGTGATATCGACTTACATGCGTTAAATCAACTTGCAGCAGAGCATGAACTACATATTCATATTGCAGCACGTCCGGGTAAATTTGTTGCCTTGGCACAAAGCGTGCTCGAGGTCTATTGCCAAGCGCCCTTGGAGCAGCAAGCGATTGCAACACTACAGGCGCAATTGCTGGCCTGTATTTTGATTGAGCAGAACCGCCGTTATGAGCAAGACCCGCGTTTAGGTTTGTTGGTGATGAGTGAAGTCGGGCAGCGTGCCATGTCTGCCTCAATTAATGATCCTGCCACCGCAATTAGTGTCCTAAATGCTTTGACACGGGTGATCATTGATACCCAAGCTTTAGAAACAGAGGTGCTTGAATTTGAGCATCTTAGTATTGTAGATATGGATGAAGCCTCATGGGTCGAAAGTGCTTTTGCACCCATTGCCCGAGATTCTGTAGCGAATTTAGAAATTAATCAGCGTTTATTAAAATGTTTGGCATTAATTGCGCAATATGCGCCTGAACAGCCTATCCAACAGGCAGCAGAGGCTCAAGCACAACAGGTCTTACAGCGGGCTTTGCTGCATTTGACCGAGCCTTTAGACCAACAGCGTTTAGCGCAGTGTTTTACGGAGGCATTTAAAAAATCCCCTGTTTAGTCAGGGGATATGGCTTTAAGATGACGTGTTAGGCCTTGACGATTAACACTGGAATCGGTGATTGCGTCAGGACATTTTGTGCCACGCTACCAAGCATCAGTTTTTGTAAACCCGTGCGGCCATGTGAACCCATCATAATTAAATCGGCGCCCACTTCATCGGCAACGTGAATAATACCTTCAGATGGCGTTACACCGCGAATCAGTTTAACCTGAGCCGAGAGGTTTTCACGGGCTAAATTGGCTTGAATTTCGTTGAGACGGTTTTGTGCATGACTTTCAGCTTGCATAAAATAGTCGGTAATGGCAGGTGCGACTTTATAAAAATCTACTCCCACAAAAGGATCAACCGCAATCACGCTCATAATGGTAAGCTTGGCTTGTAAATCTTGAGCCAAGCATTTAGCTTGTTCAACAGCGGCATAAGAAATCGGTGATTCGTCAATAGCGACTAAAATATGTTGATAGGATTGGCTCATAATTGCCTCTTACGCTTTAATAATTAGCACAGGTAGTTCTGAGCTACCCAATACATCTTGTGCAAAGCTACCTAACAAGAATTTTTGGAAACCTTTACGACCATGTGATCCCATGACAATCAGATCGGCATTGAGTTTATGGGCAGTTTCAATAATCCCTTCGGCTGATACTGCGCCACGAATAATCTCTGTTTCAGCATGAGCGCCTAATGCTGTGGCAAGGCTTAATGCCTCAGTCAGGGCTTTTTTAGCATTCGCTTCGGCTTCAATAAAATATTCTTTCATAATCGCAGAAGAATAGTAAAAGTCAGCGCCAGTAAATGGATCTTCAGCAATTAAACTAATTAAGGTCAATTGACTATTAAAGGCTTGGGCAATTTTTGCCGCATGTTGCACTGCAGAAAAAGAAATTTTCGATCCATCAACAGGAACTAAAATATGGTGGTAAGTCATGCTGGCACTCCTTATACATTTATCGTTATTGGGTATAATTTATACATAACATATTGAATAAATATAAACAATAAAATTGCCAAAAATATTTGTAAATTCAGCGTATTAGAAGCGTTTGTTTTTATTTAAACCCAACTAAAATAATCAAATTTTAAAGCCTTAATATTGCTGTGGTTTTATGCTTTAATAACCCAATAAAAGCTAAAAAAGTGTGTGCTAAATGATGAAAATATGGCCAAAAGCGTTGCTGCTGATGCTGTCTTTGAGTTTGCTGGGGTGTCAAACACTGCAATCTACACAAGTGATTGCCAAAACTTTTAATTTCACCACCCAAATGCAGCAACGTTTGATGGATCGCGGTGCACCACAAGATGTGCTGGTAAAAAACAATATTGCTTATCAGATCGCACCCGATTTACATTTAGATGTCTATCAAGCTGCTGATGTTTATACGCGTGCGCCGCGCCCGACCATTGTTTGGATTCATGGTGGTGGTTGGATTTCGGGGTCTAAACAGCATGCACGCGGTTATTTTAAGCGTTTAGCTGCTGCAGGCTATAACGTGATAGCTGTGCAATATCCACTGGCACCACAATATCGCTATCCCACGCAATTACAACAGATTGATCAAGCCTTAAGCTTTGTGCGCCAAAATGCAGTCAGTTTGCACCTAGATGCCCAGCAATTGTATTTGGCGGGGGATTCAGCAGGCGCAAATTTGGTGAGTCATTATGCGGCTTTAGTGAGCAACCCACATTTTGCTAAAGCAAGTCAACTACAGTTAAGCACGCCACTTGAGGATTTAAAAGGCTTGATTTTGCATTGTGGTATTTATGATCTGAATGCTTTTGTGGATACTGCACCTGATGAAATGCGCTTGGTCGAATGGGGTGTTTATCAATTGGTGCAGGCCTATACAGGGCAAAAATCTTATGATGCGGCATTTTTAAAGCAATTATCGCCTATTCATCAACTCAGCCCAAACTATCCACCTGTATTCATCAGTGGCGGTAATCGAGATTTTTTAACCAAAAGCCAATCTGTACCGTTTGTAGCAGCATTGCAAGCGCAAAATATCCAAGTCGAAGCGATATTTTATCCTGATTCTAAAGAATGGTTATTACATGAGTATCAATTCTTTTTAAATCAACAGGCCAGCCAAGCCACTTTTCAAAAAACTTTAGATTTTATCACCAGCCATAGCCCATAAAAAAAGCAGCTTAAGCTGCTTTTTTGGGTCTGAGAATGAGTGTAACAATTAAACCTAGCAACAAGCCCCAAAAGGCAGAACCAATATTTAAAAATTGCACACCTGAGGCACTCATTAAAAAAGTGATTAAGGCTGCTTCGCGATGTTCGGCATCACTAAACGCCAAACTGATGTTATGGCTAATGGTGCCAAATAAGGCTATCCCTGCAACTGCAGTAATCAATAAGTTTGGAAAACTCAGCAGCGCTTGGGTTAAAGTGGCTGCAAAGAGTGCCACCAATAAATAACACAGACCTGAACTCATGCCAGCAATATAACGGCGTTTCGGATCAGGATGGGCTTGATCATCAAGGCTGATAGCGGCACTAATGGCGGCAGTATTGACAGAAAAACAGCCAAAAGGCGCAAGTAAGCTCTGCACTGCACCTGTCCAGCCGATTAAATGTTTGACATGCGGTTGATAACCGTAAGCCTGAATAATGGCAATACCTGGTAAATATTGCGAGGCCATGTTAATCACCAACAGTGGTAAGGCTAATCCTAAAATAGCTGCAAGATTAAATTCAGGCGTCATCCACACAGGATGAGTTATCCCCCAACTTAATTGTGGTGCTTCAAAGACCATAAAAAATGGACTACTAAACATGGCAGCTAAAACAGTAATGACAATACTATAACGCGGCATAAAACGTTTACTAAGCACATACACCGCAAGCAGCAGTACAATAAAGCCAATACTTTCATTGAGGCTACTAAATAACTGTACACCAAATTTCAGCAAGACACCGCCCAGCATCGCTGCGGTTAAACTGGTGGGAATAAACGCCAAAATACGACCAAATATGCCAGAAAAACCCAAAATCGCGGTCAATATGCCACAGACCACAAAAGCGCCAATCGCTTCATGTAAACTATAGTTGGAGGCACTGGCCAAAATCATGGCCAAACCCGCGGTTGACCATGAGGTTGCAACTGGATATTTAAAGCGCCATGACAGCCCTAAACCACACCGTCCGATGCCTAAACACAAGGCCCAAAACCATGAGCTAATTTGCGCTTGATTGGCACCTAAGCCTTGGGCAGTTTGAATGACCAAAACAGCAGACACACTAATGCCTACCAAACAAGTAATAAAGCCTGCAAAGGCAGCAGGCACAGAAAAATCACGCAGTAACTGATGCATTATAAAGATAAATGTGTTGAATTTTTAAGCATCATACGCTGTTTTATGTCATTTGGTATTTTTATAAAGTAGAGCTGGCCAGTTTTAGCCCAAAACCACAAAATAAAAGCCCCACCAAAGCCACACACACTGCCGTAAAACGATAACGATGCGCGAAATAACCGGCAAGCTTAGCTCCAGAAAAGATCAGCACACTCAAATATGACATACTGATACATTGTAAAATGAGCGCCAGTGCTGCAAAGCTCAGAGCAGGATAAGGATAAGCAGGATCAACAAACTGCACAAAAAACGACAAGTAAAATAAAATGGCTTTAGGATTTAAAATACTAATGGTGAGTGCGGTGCGAAACGGACTGAGTTTTTCGATATGATGTGCTGTTGTGCGTTGTTGCTGCTGTGATGGAGGGTGTTGCCAGCTATGTCTGGCGGCTTGCAATAATTTAAGACCTAAATAACTTAAATAGAGGGCACCAATAATTTTTAAAGCCGTAAATAACCAAGGGAAATGATGCAATAATGATGCAGCCCCCAAGGCAGTGAGGACAATTAAAATTAAATCCCCCATATATACGCCAAACGCACTTTGATAACCTACTTTAATGCCATAGCGTGAAGCCACCGACATGACATACAAAGAATTTGGCCCAGGTAATAATACAATCAGGGTCGTGCCAATGATATAAGTGGTTAAATCGGTAATGCCAAGCACGAGTGATGTCCATGAAAAAGCCGATGTTGATTATACCCCCATCGGCTGAAAAGCGTGCTTTAAATCCTGAATCTTTAGACAGAAATTTCTGCGTGTGCCATGGCGCTTGCCAATAATTGATGTAATTGTTGACGTGCTTTAATAAAGCCATCAATGCCACCTTGTAACAATTGGCTGGCCATTAAGTCATGCTCCACCTCAGCTTTAAAAGTCACTTCATCTAATACCACATGATGGTCTTGATGCGGCGCGGCATGCTCAGCAGATAATTGAGGAATGACATCGATCTCGCTGTTTTCCAATTGTTGTAATAAATTAGGCGCTACGGTGAGTAAATCACACCCAGCTAAACCTAATACTTGCTCAATGCTACGGAAACTAGCACCCATCACTTCGGTTTGAATACCATGTTGTTTATAGTATTGATAAATTTGTTTAACCGATAAAACACCTGGGTCTTGGCTAATTGGATAGCTGTCTACACCTTCGGCTTTTTTGTACCAATCTAAAATACGACCTACAAAAGGTGAGATTAAGGTGACTTTGGCATCGGCACAGGCGCGTGCTTGGGTTAAGCCAAACAGTAAAGTTAAATTACAATGGATACCTTCGGCTTCTAAAGCTCGCGCAGCTTGAATGCCTTCCCATGTCGAGGCAATTTTAATTAAAATACGGTCTTGGGCAATGCCATATTCTTGATAAAGCGCGAGCAATTCTTTGGCTTTGGCAATGGTGGCTTCGGTGTCATAAGATAATGCTGCATCGACTTCGGTAGACACACGGCCATCAATTAATTTTAAAATTTCTACGCCCAGTTGGACGGTTAAAATATCAATGCTACGTTCAATTAAAGCATCATGTTGATAGCCTTCACTGCGTGCTTGTGCAAATGCACGTTCAATCAGGGTGCGGTTTTCTGGTTGCATTGCCGCAGCAGTAATTAAGGATGGATTGGTGGTGGCGTCGAGTGGACGTAACTGTGCAATCGCATTTAAGTCACCGCTGTCGGCAACGATGGTGGTGAATTGTTTTAATTGCGTTAAGGTATTGGCTTTCATTACTTTAATTCTTTATTTCATAACCCTGTAGTGTTGTTATATAGTAAATAAAGCGCTATTGCCAAGTACTTGGCGGCCTAATTGCAGTAATTAAACTGGATTTTTCCGATGATTTTGCAAATATTGGATTAAAAATTGTGCAGCTTGACCCAAGGCATGATCACGTCGCCAGACCAAATCCATAAAATAAGTAAACTGTGGGGTAAAGTCGCGGATGGCTAAAACTTGGAGTTGTTCGGCCAAGTAAGGGTTCTCTTTGAGCATTTGTAGCGGTAATACCCCCCAACCCAAGCCCTGTAAAATTAAGCGACAAGCTGAATCATGATGATCACTATGCCATGCTTGGGTCGAAAAGCTCAGCTCAGGGACTAAGTCCCGTTCACGACTCGCCACCACGATTTGTCGATGCTGTTGCAAATCGCGTAGCGTGATTGCACTGCGTTGGGCTAAGACATGTTGCTTCGCTGCCACAGCCACCAAACTTTGTTGTTCGACTTCAATAAATTGCTCGTCACTGTTTAAATGTTCACGCTCAAACATAAAGGCTAATTGGGCGCGTCCAGTTTTCAAAAGCCGTAAAGCATCTTCTTGCGGAGAATTTAAAATATTGATTTTAAGACTAGGGAAGGCTTTTGCGACTTGAGCGATATAAGTCGGCCAACTGCTGTATTGTAATTCTGACACCACAACAATATTTAATTCTGCCTCTAAACCTCGGCTTAGGGCGTGGGCATGTTGCTGCCATGCCTGCATCTCGACCAAAAGCTGCAAGGCTTGGTGATACAATTGTTCTGCTGCTAAGGTTGGGGTCGGCTCTCGGCCATGGCGTTCGAACAGCTGTAAATTTAAGTCTAGCTCTAAATTGCTAATGGCCATACTCACCGCAGAGGGCACTTTACCTAAATGCCGCGCCGCAGCGGAAAAAGAGCCATATTCTATGACACTTTTAAAAATAGTTAACTGTTCTTGATTTACGTTCATGCTGCACCTATCAATAAAATTGAAAGAATCTAACTCGATCAATCAACATTAAGCACATATGATGCCAGCACTTGAGATATTTAGAGTGAAAAAATGTTGTTGTCAAAACGCAGAATAGTGCATGCTTTCAGCTATGAAGTGATTTTATTAAGCATTATTGCTGTAGCACTGAGTTTTATTTTTAATATGCCGCTTGAAGTCACGGGTGGTTTAGGGGTGGCTATGGCAATCACATCTGTATTTTGGAATATGCTGTTTAATCATTTTTTTGAAAAATTTGAAGCCAAACATCAGCTTAAGCGTGGCATCAAAGTCAGGATTTTACATGCCATTGGTTTTGAAGGCGGTTTGATGTTGGCCACCATTCCGATGGTTGCATACGCTTTAAAAATGAGCCTATGGCAAGCTGTGGTGCTCGATTTTTCTATGACCTTATGTATTTTAGTCTACACCTTTATTTTTCAGTGCTGTTATGACCATATTGAAGCGCGTTTAGGTTATAGCCCCGAATATCGACATTAAAAAAGCACCCCGTGGGGTGCTGGTTTTGTTTATTTTTCCACAATCGCGGTGACACCCTGACCACCGGCAGCACAAATTGAAATTAAGGCGCGACCTGAACCTTTTTGATGCACTAATTTGGCGGCTGTGGCTAAAATACGCCCGCCTGTGGCCGCAAATGGATGACCCGCTGCTAAAGATGAACCATGCACATTGAGCTTGCTGCGGTCAAGCGCACCGAGTGGTGCATCCAAACCTAAACGGTTTTTACAGAAATTTGGGTCTTCCCACGCTTTTAAAGTAGAAAGAACCTGAGCGGCAAAAGCTTCATGAATTTCATAAAAGTCAAAATCTTGTAGGCTTAAATTGGCACGCTGTAGCATACGTGGCACAGCATAAGCAGGTGCCATGAGTAGCCCTTCTTTTTTGTGAATAAAATCAACGGCAGCGGTTTCGCTAAAGCTTAAATAAGCTAAAATTTCATGTCCATTGGCTTTGGCCCATTCTTCTGAGGCCAATAACACACAAGATGCGCCATCGGTGAGTGGGGTAGAGTTACCTGCGGTCATGGTGCGGGCATCGCCTTTACCAAAAGCGGGGTTGAGTTTGGCTAACTTTTCGACGCTCGAATCAGGACGTAAATTATTATCGCGTTGTAAACCTAAAAATGGGGTGATTAAGTCGTCAAAGAAGCCTGCTTCATAGGCTGCGTGCATTTTTTGATGTGAACTAGCGGCCAGCTCATCTTGCGCTTCACGCGAAATACCCCATTCTAAGGTGGTTAAAGCTTGATGGTCGCCCATGGATAAGCCTGTGCGCGGTTCACCATTACGCGGGGCATCCATTAAATCTTTCACATTAATTTTGGCTAAAGCCTGTAAACGTGCTTTGGCAGTTTTGGCAATATTCAGTTCTAACAGCGCTTTACGTAAACCATCGCCTAAGGCAATTGGCGCATCGGATGTGGTATCCACACCGCCTGCAATCCCCACTTCAATCTGACCCAAAGCAATTTTATTGGCCACTTGAAAAGCGGCTTGTAAACCTGTGCCACAGGCTTGCTGTAAATCATAAGCTGGCGTTTCAGGGGCAAGTTTGGTATTTAAGACACATTCACGCGTCATGTTAAAATCACGACTATGTTTGAGTACAGCTCCAGCTGCTACTTCACCTAAACGTTGACCTTGTAAATTGAAGCGCTCCACTAAGCCATTTAAGGCTGCAGTGAGCATGTCAATATTAGTGGCTTTAAAGTAGGCACCATTGGAACGGGCAAAAGGAATGCGATTACCGCCTAAAATAGCCACACGGCGAATAGTATTTTGTGTCATAAATTCTCGTCCTCATTTGGGGTGATGCAAATAACAACAATCAATGGTGTTATGGCAGCTGTACTTTTTGTTGTTCAGTCTTGACCTTAACATACTCTAAAGCAAAGGGGATTGACTAGATTGACAGTGGATTTTGCGGCAAGGTCAAGTCATCAAATTGTAAACTCACGTATCATCGCAGTGAAAAACATAGATCTTTTGCCCGATAAGTGTTTAATATCTCTATAAACAAAAGATCAATTCAACTTATATTTGATGCGAGATAATAACCATGACTGATCAATATCAAAATTTTTCCCATTCTCCTATTGGTAAATTTGTCGTTAAAAATTTAGGTTTACCACAGCCGCAGCAACTCGAACGCTTTACTCAAGCAATGCCTGTGTTAAAGGGTGCATTGTTATTGGGGGCTGCACCCAACAGTATGCTCAGTACCGCCATTGCCCAAGTACTTACCAATATTCATGCCAATAGCTATGCAGGTAATAATCCAGAATTACAGCAACAAGCTGCTACAGCGGGTTTAAATTTAGGTGCGTTTAATGCAGGCGATAAAGAATCCAAATTTAAAGCCTTAGTGTTTGATGCATCGGGTATTCAAAACAGTCAACAACTCAAACAACTGTATGATTTTTTCCATCCCGTGATGCGTCAAGTGTCTGCTTCTGGACGGGTGGTGGTGTTGGGGATTACACCTGAGCGCGCCACCGATGTTGCTCAAGCTATTGCCCAGCGTGCTTTAGAAGGTTTAGTCAAGTCTTTAGGTAAAGAACTGAAAAAAGGGATTAGCGCACAGTTGATTTATGTAGATCCCGATGCAGCAGAGAATATCGAATCTAGTTTACGTTTTGTATTGTCAGCGCGTTCAGCTTATATCTCAGGTCAAGTATTACGGGTGCAAAAAGCTCAACTACAACAGCTTGATTGGGAGCAACCTTTGGCTGGAAAAACCGCTTTAGTGACTGGTGCTAGTCGTGGCATTGGCGAAGCGATTGCTGAAGTATTGGCGCGTGATGGGGCACATGTGATTTGCTTAGATGTCGCAGCCCAACAGGCCGATTTAGAACGGGTGGCGAGTCGGATTCAAGGTTCGGCATTAAGCGTCGATATTAGCAGTGAACACGCCAGTCAAGAGATTATACAGGCAGCAGCTGCACACGGTGGTTTAGATATCGTGGTACATAATGCAGGGATTACCCGTGATAAAACCCTAGCGAATATGAAACCTGAGGCATGGGATTTGGGACTCAATATCAACTTATCCAGTATTGAACGTATTAATACAGAATTATTGGCGCAAAATGCCATCCAAGCGCAAGGGCGCATTATTTGTGTGTCCTCTATTTCGGGCATTGCGGGCAATATGGGACAGACCAATTATGCCACGTCTAAAGCAGGTGTAATTGGGATCGTGAAATATACTGCACCAACGCTAAACAATGGCATCACTATTAACGCCGTGGCACCGGGATTTATTGAAACCCAAATGACCGCAGCGATTCCGTTTGCAATTCGCGAAGCAGGGCGTCGTATGAATTCGATGAGTCAAGGTGGTTTACCTGTGGATGTAGCAGAAGCGATCGCCTTTTTTGCCAGTCCTGCATCAGGTGGCTTAAATGGCAATGTATTACGGGTTTGTGGACAAAGCGTACTCGGTGCTTAAATTTTAAAGGAAAATTCTCATGTCAACGCGTCATTTTCAGCATTTGCCAAAACCCTATTTGGCCTATCCTCAGATTATTCGTGGCTTAATTCAAAAAAAAGCCAAAGGCCAAGCTCTGCCTCAACTTGAGTATGTGGTCGATGAGTTACGTCTTGATGCACAGCATTTAGCCAAATATCAACAACTGACTGGTTTTGCACAAAATCAGCACGTCCCTGCCTTATATTTTGCAGTGCTTTCGCAAAGCTTACAGATGCAAATGATGAGTTTAGCTGAATTTCCATTTCAGGCTTTAGGTTTAGTGCATGTGGCCAACGAAATTCAGCAAAAACGTATAATTTTGGCCGATGAATGCTTTAGTTTGTCATGTCGTTTGGGGGAGTTATTGCCGCATGAAAAAGGCGTCGTGTTTGACTTTATCACTGAGGTAAAAGTAGCTGATCAAGTGGTCATGACGGGCAGTAGCCGCTATTTATCAAAGCAAAAAGGCAGCTCTGTCGACAAAGTTAAAACTACAGCGCAGCCCGTCTATTTAGTTAAAGATGAATGGCAAGTGGCAGAAAATACGGGTCGTCAATATGCGTTAAATTCAGGGGATTTTAATTTAATTCATTTACATCGCTTGACTGCCAAAGCCTTTGGGTTTAAACGCGCGATTGCCCATGGGATGTGGAGCAAAGCACAAGTGTTATCACGCTTAGATTTACCATCTGCTTACCATGCACAGGTTGATTTTAAGCTGCCAATTTATTTGCCTTCGCGGGTGGAGTTACTTAGCGCTGAAAATAGCAAGATTGAATTTTTACTGCGCAACACCCAAGATCATAAACCGCACTTAGTCGGCAGTGTGAGCGCACTTTCAGGTATTTAATAGATGATATTTTCTGTGAATATGCTATTTTGCTCAGGTGATTTTAAGTTGTGATACAGCATGAAAAAGCCAGTGATTATTCCCTTATTTGCCATGAGCGTGGTGGTGTTAGGTGGTTGTCAGGACAGTAACAGCACAAAGCAACAGACCTCTGCCATGGAGCAGAAAGTTGAGCAAGCGCAGTGGGTAGGAACCTATCAAGGCACCACACCATGTATGGGGTGTCTGTCACGTTGCCAAGATTGTCCGGGGATGGCGGTTGATTTAACCTTAAACCAAGACATGACCTATACCTTAGTGCGTGAAAGTTTAAGTGGGCATAATCAAGTTGAAACCTTAACCGGTATCATGCGTTTTCGTGATGCTGAAAAGACTCAACTTGAATTGGTCAATGTCACCACACGTAATTTACTGGTGGTGGATACCAAGCATCATTTATTAGAAATTCGTGAAGATGTAACAGCGAATGCTTACCTTGCCGCAGATGATTTCTTACTGGAACAACCTAGCAAAAGCAGCGAAAGCTAAAGTGAATTAAGGATGATCAATGATCATCCTTTTTTTATGCGCTATTGTTTTGCAAATGGCTAATTGCGAGCGCTGTGCATTCACTAATGACTAAAAAAACAGTATGCTAATGCCTGCAAGAAGGAGCATACATGTATCAAGTACTCGCGCGTAAATATCGTCCGCGTAATTTTAATGAATTGGTCGGTCAAAACCATGTCTCACGCGCTTTAACCAGCGCTTTAGAACGTGGTCGTCTGCATCATGCTTATTTATTTACCGGAACGCGTGGGGTAGGTAAAACTACAATTGCCCGTATTTTAGCCAAATGCTTAAACTGCGAAACAGGTGTGACCTCAACACCGTGTGAAGTATGTCCAACGTGTGTCGCAGTCAATGAAGGACGTTTTATTGATCTGATTGAGATTGATGCGGCATCACGCACCAAAGTTGAAGATACGCGTGAATTACTTGATAACGTACCCTATGCACCCACGCAAGGGCGTTTTAAGGTGTATTTAATTGACGAAGTGCATATGCTCTCCACGCACTCGTTTAATGCTTTGCTGAAAACCTTAGAAGAACCGCCTGAACACGTTAAATTCTTATTTGCGACCACTGATCCGCAAAAATTACCGATTACCGTGATTTCACGTTGTTTGCAATTTACTTTGCGACCACTTGCCGTAGATGAAATTACCGATCATTTAAGCGATATTTTAACTCGTGAAACCATTCAGTCTGACCAAGATGCAATTTGGCAAATTGCTGAATCTGCACAAGGTTCATTACGTGATGCATTGTCGTTAACCGATCAAGCCATTGCCTATGGTCAAGGCGCAATTCGTCATCAAGACGTAAAAGAAATGCTTGGTTTAATTGACCGCACCATTATTTATGATTTGTTACTGGCGATTCATCAAAATAAACCTGCGCGTGTAAGCCAATTATTATTGCAATTTAGACAACAAGCCTTAGATGTATCCTTAGTCTTAGATCAAGTGATCTCGACTTTACACGAATTAGCGTTATTGCAATATTTACCAGATTTAAGCCTAAAATATAGCAATGAAATTAATCAAAAAATCACACAACTTTCTAAATTAATCAGTGCAGCGGATTTACAGATGTATTATCAAATTGCTTGTAAAGGCCGTGCTGATTTGCAATTGGCGGTAACCCAAGAGCAAGGCTTTGAAATGTGTGTGCTGCGTTTATTGGCATTTCGTCCACTGCAACCGCATGAGGTTTTAGTTACAGCTGATTCACAGGGTACAGAAAATTCTCAAGCTCAGCTTGCAACAGCAGTTGAAGCCGCTACGCTTGCTGTAGAAGCTGTAGAAGCTGTAGAAGCTGTAGAAGCTGTAGAAGCTGTAGAAGCTGTAGAAGCTGTAGAAGCTGTAGAAGCTGTAGAAGCTGTAGAAGCTGTAGAAGCTGTAGAAGCTGTAGAAGCTGTAGAAGCTTACCCAATCAATCAAGATCAAGTGCTGTTTCAAGCCACTGATGACTTAGTTGATTTTGATTTAGGCGAAACGGTTGTTACTGAACATCCATTACCAGACGAAATTTTCTTTTTAGATACGCCAACAGCGCATCAAGATATTGTACAAGCTGCAATTGAGCCTCAAGAATTTGCTGAGCCAGTAGAGTCGCCGGATTCTGTTACCGATGATTTATTTGCAGCGCCTCAAGGTAAACCTGTTGTTGCAGCAACATCAGCTGCAACGCATAGCACGCAGATGCCACAAGATATTCTGAAAGTACCTGAGCAAGACTTAACTGGCGAATGGACACTTGAAAAATGGGAATATTGGTTTAGACAATCGGATTTAAGCCCTGCTTTACAAGAACTTGCACAGCATGGCCTTATGCAGGGCGAGATCAATGCAGAGTCGGTCTTTATCATTGCACCACAATATGAACAATTGCTGACATCGTTACAAAGCCATTTAGAGCAAGCGTTGCATGCGACATGGCCAAAAACTCGCTTTAGTGTCAAATATCAGGATATAAGTACCACGACGCCATATCACTTACAGGCACAGCGTAAACAATTGGCACAGCAGCGCGCTGTGGAGCTGCTGCAAAATGAGCCTGTGGTTAAAGACTTAATCAGTCAATTTGATGCCACATTGGATAACGTACAGATTAAATAGGCTTTATGTCAGTAAGATCTGTTTAAGCTGGTTAATACCTTGGCTGGCAGCTAAGGCAATTTTTTGATACTGCTGCGGTAAATGCTGCTGATTGGCTTTCGGGTCAATATAGTAGGCCTGTGCAGTGGACGAAATACAATGGACTAAGCCCGCCACAGGGTAGACTTGTAAACTGGTGCCAATCACCACAAAAATATCCGCCTGTTGCACGACACGTTCGGCTTCACTATAGGCGGGTACTGCTTCGCCAAACCACACCACATGCGGCCGTAGCGGATAGCCTTTAGGGCATTTGTCGGTGCTTAAATCTAAACTGTCGCCTAGAATTGGATACAAGGTTGCATGATCACCAGCTTTGGGGTCAGAACTTTTAGAAAAACGGATATTGCCATGTAAATGCAGCACTTTGCTGCTGCCGGCACGTTCATGTAAATCATCAATATTTTGCGTAATCACCTGTACATCAAAGTCTTGTTCTAATTCGGCAATGATGTGATGCGCAGCATTAGGCTTGGCGGCTAAGATGTTTTTACGCCGTGCATTATAAAAACGTTGTACCAATTCGGGATTTTTTGCCCAAGCTTCAGGCGTCGCCACATCTTCAATACGATGCTGCTCCCATAAGCCATCACTGTCGCGGAAGGTTTGAATGCCACTTTCTGCGCTCATACCTGCACCTGAAAACACCACTAATTTTTTCATCGCTTTGTACTCACCACGCTTTTTAACCATTGTACAAATTTTGCCAATAATGGCGAGGCATCACTGTCGGAATGCACCACATAATAACTACGACTGCCTTGCAGTTGATGCGGTGAGGCCAGCACTAAACTGCCGTCACTGAGTTCTTTTTCGAGTAACATTTGTGGGATTAAGGCCACCCCCATCGCATGCGTGGCTGCAACCGCCAACATCGAAAATAGTTCATGGCGCTGTCCATCATAAGGGTTGGGATGCGCAATTGCGGCACTTTGTAGCCATTCTTGCCAAATACTTGGACGGGTGGTTTGTTGTAACAGGGGTAGTTGAACGAACTGTTCAGGGCTTAAGTCATAACTGCCATTTTTCTTAGGCTCGAGATTAGGAAAATGCTGCTGAATTAAGGCGGGTGAGCAAACTGCAAGGAGATCTTCAGGCATGAGAAAATGACTTTGCGTCCCCGGCCAATGCTGCACTTGCTGTGGTGTGCCGGCATAAATCGCGGCATCAAAAATATTGTCATCAAATAAAAACGGTTTGGTACTGGTTTCAAGATGAATAATAATCTCAGGATATAACGCATTAAAATCATGTAGTTGTGGTAATAGCCAGCGCGTGGCAAAGGTTGGTACCACGCCAATTTTTAGGGTGCCACCTAAACCTTTATGTGACATCACGTCTAATGTGGCACGCTCGAGTCCCTCTAAATAAGGCTGAATATTTTTATAATACTGCTGACCTGCGGCAGTCAGCTCGACACCATGCCGGGTGCGATGAAATAAACGCAAATGCAAAAAATCTTCGAGTTGTTGAATTTGTCGAGACACCGCGCTTTGGCTCATAAACAGTTCTTGAGCAGCATGGGTATAGCTTAAATGACGCGCTGATGCACTAAAACACAGCAGGCTTTGTAAAGGCGGAATCTGACGGCGCATGGCGTATTCTCAATTGAAGATATGCATATTGGTTTAATTTTTAGGCAATAATAGCGGATAATTTGCATAAGGTATGTGATTTTTGCATATCTACATGCAAAATTATCGTTTGCGCTAGCTTGGTCTTTTGCTCTACGATCAACTCAAATAATCAAAACATGATCAAAAAAGCAGAGGACGCAATGAATCAAATGCTCAACACTAAAAAAACCAAAGTGCAATTTAATTGGCAGGATCCATTTTTAATTGAACAGCAGTTGACTGAAGAAGAACGCATGATTCGCGATACAGCACATGCCTATTGCCAAGATCGTTTACAATCACGCGTTTTAGAACAATTCCGTCATGAAAAAACCGATGCGTCAATTTTCCGTGAAATGGGCGAACTAGGTTTATTGGGCCCAACCATTCCTGAAGTGTATGGCGGTGCAGGTTTAAACTACGTGAGCTATGGTTTAGTAGCGCGTGAAATTGAGTATGTCGATTCAGGCTATCGTTCAATGGCCAGCGTACAAAGTTCATTGGTGATGGTGCCGATTAACGAATTTGGTTCAGAAGAACAAAAACAAAAGTATTTACCTAAACTTGCCACAGGTGAATATATTGGTTGCTTTGGTTTAACCGAGCCAGATCACGGTTCAGATCCGGGCAGCATGATCACGCGTGCTAAAAAAGTAGAGGGTGGTTACCGTTTAAGTGGCGCAAAAATGTGGATCACCAATAGTCCAATTGCCGATGTGTTTGTGGTATGGGCCAAAGAAGTCTCTGAAGCAGGTAACGTCGGTGATATTCGCGGCTTTATTTTAGAAAAAGGTTGGGAAGGTTTATCAGCACCTGCCATTCACGGCAAAGTGGGTTTACGCGCTTCGATCACCGGTGAAATCGTGATGGATAACGTCTTTGTGCCTGAAGAAAATGCCTTCCCAGAAGTACGCGGTCTCAAAGGTCCATTTACTTGTTTAAACAGTGCTCGTTATGGTATTGCGTGGGGTGCGATGGGTGCGGCTGAATTCTGCTGGCATACCGCACATCAATACACTATGGATCGTAAACAATTTGGTCGTCCATTGGCTGCTAATCAATTGATTCAAAAGAAACTTGCCGATATGCAAACTGAAATTGCTTTAGGTTTACAAGCAGCGCTACGCTTTGGTCGTATGAAAGATGAAGGTATTGCTGCAGTTGAAGGCACATCGCTGATTAAACGCAATAACTGTGGTAAGGCATTGGATATTGCCCGTTTAGCCCGTGACATGATGGGTGGTAACGGCATTAGCGATGAATTTGGCGTGGCACGTCATTTGGTCAATCTTGAAGTCGTGAATACCTATGAAGGTACCCATGATGTGCATGCTTTAATTTTAGGTCGTGCGCAAACAGGCATTGCAGCGTTCTCTAACTAATTAAAATTGTTGTAATAACAAAAAAACAGGGCGCGCTTTTTAGCGCGCCTTTAGGTTAATGCTACCTAGAAAAAGTTTATCTTGGTGTAAAGATAGAACAATAAGGTCATGAAGACTTTAAGCACCAAGATGGCTCATGTGGGAAAATGAGGAAACAGAATATGGATTCAACTGTAAAACTGCCATCCAATCTTGGCACCGCACATAAAATTAATAAAAACACATGGAAGCTCGCGTTTATCTTTGCCTTTGTTTCATTGGTGATTGATGGCGTAGATATTATGCTTTTGTCCTTTAGTTTAACCAGTTTAAAAGCAGAATTTGGCCTATCGACCTTTGAGGCAAGTATGGTCACTGGGTGACATCTCGGGTGGTTGGTCAAGTGCATACTATTGCTTGGTCAGTCGTATTTTTCGCGATTACGATTTTCAGAAGCAACAACCCAAGCGTGGCTGCCATAGCCAACAAATAATAAATAAACACAATCGGGTCAGCGTGGCTGACCTTTGAGGAGTAACTTATGGGTGCATTACAAGGCATTCGCGTTTTAGATTTAAGCCGTGTATTGGCAGGACCATGGTGTGGGCAAATTTTAGCTGACCTTGGTGCAGAAGTGATTAAAATTGAGCGTCCACAGGTGGGCGATGATACCCGCATGTGGGGTCCACCGTGGATGAATAATGCCCAAGGTCAAGCCACCCGTGAATCGGGTTATTACCAGTGTGCTAATCGCAATAAATATTCGGTGGCGGTGGATATTGCCTCAACGCAAGGGCAAGAGATTATTCGTGAAATTGCCAAAACCGCAGATGTGGTGATCGAAAACTATAAAACCGGTTCATTGGCCAAGTATGGCTTAGATTACGCCACTTTAAGTGAATTAAATCCAAATCTAGTCTATTGCTCGATTACTGGATTTGGTCAAGATGGCCCCCGTGCCGATGAACCGGGCTATGACTTTATTATTCAAGGCATGTCAGGCTTGATGAGCATCACCGGTGAAAAAGATGGTTTACTGGGTGCGGGCGCACAAAAGGTGGGTGTGGCGGTGGTGGATTTACAAACCGGCTTGTATTCAACCATTGCGATTCAAGCGGCATTGCTCGCGCGTCAACATACCGGACGGGGTCAATATATTGATATGTCGCTATTGGATGTGCAAGTGGCGAGTCTCGCCAATCAAGGCATGAATTATTTAAGCAGTGGAAAATCACCGCTACGTATGGGTAATCATCATCCCAATATTGTGCCGTATCAAACTTTTATGGCTAAAGATAAAGAATTTATTATTGCTTGCGGTAATGATAAACAATTTAAAGACTTATGCCTTGCAATTGGGCTACCTGAACTTTTAGACAACCCAAAATTTCAGCGCAACCAAGATCGCGTCAAGCATCGCGGTGAATTGGTCGGTTTACTCAGCGACTACTTTATGCAGGAAAATGCCGCGCATTGGGTCAGCCAGATTCATGCAGTCAAAGTACCTGTAGGTGTGATTAATTCGATTGAAGATGCATTGGCTGAACCGCAAATTCAACATCGTGGTTTGGTGGTGAATATTCCGCATGCCTTAAATCCTGATTTTAAAGTGATTGGTTCACCAATCAAACTTTCCGATACACCAGTGGAATATCGACATGCACCGCCACAATTGGGTGAACATACTGAGCAAGTATTAAGCGAGTTTTATAGCCCAGAACAATTACAACAATTACATGCTGCGGGTGTGATTGATAGTTTAGCGACGCATGTAGCCACGGTGGCTTAAATCGGCATTTGACGTAAAAACTGGCGTAGCGTTTGATAAAACTGCAATGGTTGCGACAACAGCGGCGCATGGCCAGATTTTGGCAAGATCACATGCGTCGCTTTTAATTTTTGCGCTAATAACTGTTGCCCAAAAATCGGATACAACGCTGAATTTTGACCACTGAGCCATGTGATTGGACAATGAAGTGTATGTAAACTTGGGCGTAAATCTAAATCATGTGCTAAATAAGTATCTAAATACCACGTCATCATCTGTAAATTTTTAAGCGGTAAAGTATAAGCAGCAAGTTGTGGGAATCGATTGAGCTGTTTTAAACTTTGCAGCAAGAGAGGATGAGAACCTTGAAAGGCCAGTAGCGTCTGCCATGCACTAAAAAGCTGTTGTTGCTGTGCGCGTGGCATATACTCTGGCGCAGTATAATCTTGTAAAATAGCTCTTAACTGGCTTAAACAGGCCAAATATTGGGTTTGTTGCTTACCATATAAACCATAGTGCCAATCGGTGCGATTCTTAATACATGGGCTTTGATCAATATGTAAATAGTGGCTGATCTTGCTAGAAAAATCAGCATATTGCATCCCATACATGGCGATGCTTGCCCCCATGGAATAAGCAATCACAGCAAAGTGATGCAAATGCAGTTGTTGCACAATCTGCTGTAAATCTTGCCAATGGCTAGAAATGGCATCTAGACGTGGAATTTTGGCTTGTTTAGAGCCACCAAAACCGCGCCAATCGGGAATAATAAAACGAAAATTCCGCTTAAAAGGCCATAAAAATGGCAGCCATTGCACACTGCTCATGCCTAAACCTGATAGCACCAAGACAGGTTGACCTTGGCCATATTCACGTACACTTAAGGTTTCACCATCTGCGAGATTAATCTGCATCTTTGTTGTCCTGATATTGCTGCAAACCTTGGATGAGCTGTTCTAGCCAATTGACCCAGTCTTGCTCTAAATCGAGACCCAATTGCAAAATCATTTTCTGAATATATTGCTGTCGATTGTCGGGGCTAGCAGCAGCGAAGTCTTTGGCAAAAATGGCTTGATAAGTACGTAGGCGCTTTTGATGCTCAATCAGATGTTTTTGTAATTCAGGTATCAGCGCTTGCGAGTTAAGCTGTGCTTCGGCACGTAAACGTACCATTAAATCTTCACGTAATTGTGCCGGTGCACTGTGTTCGAGCATCCATGTAGCCAAAGCAGCACGGCCTTTGGCTTCAACTTGATAAATTTTCTGTTTTAGATCAGGCGGTGATTGGGTGCTAATCCAGCCTTGTTGTAGCATATTTTTTAATTCACGATAAATTTGCTGATGCGTCGCGCTCCAAAAATAGCCCATCGAATGGTCAAAACGCCGTGCCAATTCAATGCCACTACTAGGTTTTTCTAACAAACTGGTGATTAACACATGCGCAAGGGACATTAGACGCCTCAGTCAAATTTAGTTGGTTTTAAAATTATGCAACATGTTGCATAAAAAAGCGATCACGTTTATATATTGTGCAATACCTTAGTCAAAAATAACCCTGCCAGCAAGGAGCTCGCGATGTCTGCTTACCCACATTTATTTACTCCACTTGATTTAGGCTTTACTACATTAAAAAACCGCGTGATTATGGGATCGATGCACGTTGGCTTAGAAGAAGCGCCCAATGGTCATCAGCGCATGGCAGCATTTTATGCTGAACGCGCGCGCGGTGGTGTGGGTTTAATCGTGACGGGAGGAATCGCACCCAATAGCGCAGGTTTGACCCGTGCAGGTGCTAGTAAACTGAGTACGCTTGAAGAAGCCGAACCACATAAAATCGTCACCCAAGCAGTGCATGAGGCTGGGGCTAAAATTGCCTTACAGATTTTGCATACAGGACGTTATTCCCACCAAGCGCAAGCTGTTGCTCCTTCAGCCATTGCAGCACCGATTAATCCGGTGATTCCACATGCTTTAACGCCTGTAGAAATTGAACAGACCATCACCGACTTTGTTGAATGTGCCAAATTGGCGCAATATGCAGGCTATGACGGTGTAGAGATTATGGGTTCTGAAGGTTATTTAATTAACCAATTTATTGCCAAACGTACCAATCATCGTGACGATGCATGGGGCGGTAGTTATATCAACCGAATTCGTTTGGCAGTGGAAATCGTGCGACGTACCCGTCAAGCAGTAGGCGAAAACTTTATTATTATCTATCGTTTATCCATGCTAGATTTGGTTGAGGGCGGATCAACATTAGCTGAAGTGATGCAATTGGCCAAAGCCATTGAAGCTGCTGGCGCAACCTTAATTAATACTGGCATTGGGTGGCACGAAGCACGTATTCCCACCATTGCCACCAAAGTGCCACGCGCGGCCTTTACTTGGGTCACACAAAAAGTCAAAAGCGCAGTTAAAATTCCGTTAATCACCTCCAATCGTATTAATACCCCAGCTATGGCAGAACAGGTCTTGGCGCAAGGACATGCCGATTTAGTCTCTATGGCACGACCATTTTTAGCTGATCCAGAGTTTATGCTCAAAGCTGAACAAAATCGTAGTGATGAAATCAATACCTGTATTGGTTGTAACCAAGCCTGTCTCGATCATATTTTTAGCGGTCAATTAACCTCGTGTTTGGTCAATCCTCGTGCTTGTCATGAAACCGAATTATCCCTAGAAACTGCAACCACTGTTAAAAATATTGCAGTGATTGGCGCAGGCCCAGCAGGTTTAAGCTTTGCCCTAAATGCGGCAGAACGTGGCCACACTGTGACTTTATTTGAATCTAGTGCGCAAATTGGTGGTCAATTTAATATTGCGAAAACCATCCCTGGTAAAGAAGAGTTTTTTGAGACTATTCGCTATTTTAAGCGTCAATTAGAATTACAACCTAATATTAAACTGGTGCTCGGCTATCAAGTTAAAGCGCAAGAATTACTCGATCATCAATTTGATGAAATTGTGTTGGCGACAGGGGTTGAACCACGCAAACTGGACATTCCCGGCATTGAACACGAAAAAGTTTTAAGCTATTTAGAGGTCTTAAAACAGCGTGTGCACGTAGGAAAACGGGTCGCCATTATTGGGGCAGGTGGCATTGGTTTTGATACCGCTGAGTTTTTAAGCCATGCTGGAGAAAGTAGCTTAGATCCGCAAGAATTTTATGATGAATGGGGCATTGATCCTAAGTACCAATATGAAGGCGGTTTAAAGTTAGCTCAGCCCAAGGCTGCGGTGCGTGATATTTTTTTGTTGCAGCGCAAAGCCAGTAGTGTAGGTTCTGGTTTAGGTAAAACCACAGGTTGGATTCATCGTAGTGGTTTAAAACAGCGCAATGTACAGATGCTAAATGCGGTGCAATATGACAAAATTGATGATGATGGCTTACATATTCGCGTGGGTGAACAACCGATTTTGTTGGATGTCGATCATATAGTGATTTGTGCAGGACAAGAATCCTATACCCCTTTATATGATGAGTTAGTCGTAGCAGGGCAACAGGTGCATTTGATTGGTGGCGCGAAACTTGCAGGTGAATTAGATGCTAAGCGTGCCATTGCCGATGGTGCTTATTTAGCCGCCCGTTTGTAATGGGCGCAAGTGATCCAAAAGATTGCTGCCTAAGGCAGGGCAGCGATCACTACAAAAAAAGTCTTGAATATCTGCTTCAAGTCGATGATAAACAATAATAAGGCTCTTGGCTCAGCTTGAGCTGCCCAGCATATTATGTGCTCAGCCATAATAAAAATACTGAAAGAGTGACCGTTTAAGCACCAAGCTGGTGAACCCCCTAGCTTAGCTTCAATGTACGACTCAGGAGGATGCGATGTTTAGATTACAACAACTGAATCAACGCTTAGTGTCTTATATTGAACAGTGGGCAGGGGCAGCTAAACCGCATCTAGCCTATCATCCACAAGGCATTTTTGCACAATTGGTACCTGAGCTGACATATCTACAAAAAAAATATTGTCCAACTTTATGGTTGGCAAATCCACATGCGCAAATGTTGTATTTTGATTTGTTTAAGCGCCATCGTATCCGCTTGCACTATGACGCCATTGAGCAGCTAACCATGCAAGATGGTGGGACTACCGGCATTGCTTGGTATGGGCAAAAGTTAAGTGCCACCACCCCGACCATTGTGATTATGCATACCTTAACCGGTACCCCTGAAAGTATGCGTGAATTGGTGCATGATCTGCATCATTATACTGGCTGGCGGATTGCCTTATGTTTGCGCCGTGGGCATGGCAAATTACCGCTAACTGTGCCTAAAATTAATATTTTAGGATCGAGCGATGATCTAGCGGAACAAATTGAGCATATTCAAAGGTTATATCCTCGTTCAGATTTATATGCGGTGGGTTCATCAGCAGGAACAGGTTTGTTGGTACGTTATTTAGGTGAAGTGGGGAAAAATGCCCCATTTAAAGCCGCTTTTGCCCTAAGTCCGGGCTATGACAGTGAACAAGGCTTTGCTCGGGTGCATCCTGTCTATAGTAAACTGATGACTAAAAAACTCTTTAAGGTTTTTATTCAGCCTTATAGCAGTACTTGGCAATGGACAAACTTAGAACAACTATTAAAAGCCAAAAGTTTAGCTGAATTTGAACAGGCTTATATTGAGATGGCAGGTTTTCAAGATTATCAAAGCTATGCCCAAGCGGTGAATCCAATCTATGTGATGCAGGATATCCAAATCCCGCTTATGGTACTCAATGCCGAAGATGATCCGATTTGTAGAATTGATAATTTAATGCCGTATAAACAAAAACTTGCCAATATGCCCAATATTTTAATCGTGACTACAGCTAAGGGCAGTCATTGTATTTTTTATCAAGGTTTAACCAGAACTCAGTCTTGGGCAAGTCGTGTGATTGCCGATTATTTTCGTCATTATGCCCATTTAGAACAGACAAAAAAACCCAGACAAGCTGGGTTTTTAAAGATAGAAATGGCTTAATCCAGCGCAGGTGTCGCAGCAGCAATCGCAGCAGCAACAGCATCATCTTGTGATTGCGTGCTATTGCTTCGTGGTGCTTCAGCTTTTGGCTTAGGCTCAGCTTTAGGTGCTTCGGCTTTTGGCTCAGGCTTTGGTGCTTCAGCTTTTGGTTTTGGTACTTCGGCCTTTGGCTCAGGCTTTGGTGCTTCAGCTTTCGGCTGTGTTTCAGTTTGCGCTGGACGAGTCTCACGACGAATTTCAGTGGTCGTGTTCGCGGTTTGTTCACGAATCACTTCAACTTTTTTCGGTGTATCCGCTGCTTTTGGTGCAGCTGCGGCTGTCGCTTGCTCTGCAACTGCTGCTGTTGGTTCTGGCTCAGTCGGGCTTAAATTTTCAAACTTAGCTTCAGGTTTACTTTGAGTCGTTGCTGTTTCAGCACGCGTCTCTTCTTCAGCGGGAGTTTCTTTTTTGACACATGCACTTAATAATAGGCTAGTTGCAATTGCGCCACAAATTAAAAGTTTCTTATTCATAACTGCACAAAATAACGCGTTAGACGGATAAACATATTATAACCATAAAAAGCAATAGAAAAATCATCAAAAGATAAGCTAAATTTTTATTGCAATTGCTGATACAATAACCAATTGTTTATTGTTCCATGAATTGATGCACAATGACTTTGCTTTATTGGTGCAGAGTAAAGTAAAATTGCGCAACATTGCAGGCCGATTTAGGCTCGATTGTACGAGAAACCCAATGACCCATTTTATTTTCGTGACTGGTGGTGTAGTTTCATCACTAGGTAAAGGTATTTCAGCTGCTTCAGTTGCTGCACTTTTAGAAGCCCGTGGTTTAAAAGTGACCATGGTCAAAATGGATCCATACATTAATGTCGATCCAGGGACAATGAGCCCTTTCCAACATGGTGAAGTTTTTGTCACAGAAGATGGCGCAGAAACTGACTTAGACTTGGGTTACTACGAACGTTTCTTACGTCGTGCGAAAATGACCAAGTTAAATAACTTTACATCTGGCCGCGTGTACCAAGATGTATTGAACAAAGAACGTCGTGGTGATTACTTAGGCGGTACCGTTCAAGTTATTCCACATATTACGGATAATATTAAAGAACGTGTGCTTCGCGCAGGCGAAGGCTATGATGTCGCGATCGTTGAGATTGGCGGTACAGTAGGTGACATTGAATCTCTCCCATTCATGGAATCAGTACGTCAGTTGATGGTTGAACTTGGCCATAAACGTACGATGTTGATGCACTTAACCTTACTCCCATATATTAAGTCAGCAGCAGAGTTAAAAACTAAGCCAACTCAACACTCAGTAAAAGAATTACTTTCAATTGGTATTCAGCCAGATATCTTAATCTGCCGTACTGAATACGATGTTGATGCCGACACTAAACGTAAAATCGCGTTGTTTACCAACGTTGAAGCGCGTGCGGTGGTGGTATGTAAAGATGCACGTACGATTTACCAAATTCCACGTACTTTCTCTGAGCAAAATGTTGACGATTTAATCTGTGAACGTTTTGGCTACAACGATCTTCCAGAAGCTGATTTAACAGACTGGGATAACGTGGTAGAAGCGTTATTGAACCCTGAATACACAGTACGTGTTGCGATGGTGGGTAAATACGTTGAACTTCCAGATGCTTATAAATCTGTTAACGAAGCACTTTTACATGCGGGTATTCAAAACCGTGTGAAAGTCCAAATTGACTACGTGAATGCTGAAGAGCTTGAAAGCCAAGATGCTGCAGAAGTACTTAAAGATGCTGATGCAATCTTAGTACCAGGTGGTTTTGGTGAGCGCGGTACCGAAGGTAAAATGCAAGCGATTAAATTCGCTCGTGAAAATGGCGTACCATTCTTAGGCATTTGCTTAGGTATGCAGCTTGCAGTGATTGAATATGCACGTAACGTAGCAGGTATTTCTGATGCAACCTCTACTGAATTTAATCGTTCAACTAAATCACCTTTAATTGGTTTAATCACTGAATGGTTAGACGAACGTGGTGAAGTTCAGCAACGTTCTGCAGATTCTGACCTTGGCGGTACAATGCGTCTTGGTGCACAAAAATCTGAATTGGTTGCAGGCACGAAAACTGCTGAAGTGTATGGTTCAACTGAAATCATCGAACGTCATCGTCACCGTTATGAAATGAACAACCGCTTTATTCCTGCTTTAGAAGAAAAAGGCATGAAGATTTCTGGTTATTCACCCATCCAACGTTTGGTTGAAACGGTTGAAATTCCTGCACATCCTTGGTTTGTTGCGGTACAATTCCACCCAGAATTTACCAGCTCACCACGTGATGGTCATCCATTATTTGCAAGCTTCATTGATGCTGCGAAACAGCAGTACCAAAAAGCCAAGTAATTGGTGTTTTGCATAACTAGGAATGTTTAAATGTCACAATTAACACCACAAGAAATTGTACGTTTAGGCGATATACAAATGGCAAATCATTTGCCATTTGTACTATTCGGCGGCATGAACGTACTCGAGTCTAAAGACTTGGCCTTTGAAATTGCAGAAACTTATGTTGATATCTGTAAACGTTTGGACATTCCATACGTATTTAAAGCCAGTTTTGATAAAGCCAACCGTTCAAGTTTGAACTCGTATCGTGGCCCGGGTCTTGAAAAAGGTATCGAGTGGTTAGCGGACATTAAAAAGCATTTCAATGTGCCGATCATTACCGATGTTCATGAGCCGTATCAAGCGGCTCCTGTGGCTGAGGTTGCCGATATTATTCAGTTGC
Source organism: Acinetobacter sp. B51(2017) (assembly GCF_003711395.1). GTDB lineage: Bacteria > Pseudomonadota > Gammaproteobacteria > Pseudomonadales > Moraxellaceae > Acinetobacter. The sequence goes on along the minus strand of NZ_PJRJ01000003.1, from coordinate 21,028 downwards.
CGGCATTTTTAAGCCGTCAAACTGATCTTGTTGAAGCGATGGCGAAAACTGACGCTATTATCAATATCAAAAAAGCACAATTTTTAGCACCACACGAAATGCGTCATATTTTGCATAAGTGTTTAGAAGCTGGAAATAACAAACTAATTTTGTGTGAACGTGGTTCGGCATTTGGTTACAACAATCTTGTTGTCGATATGCTGGGCTTTGACACCATGAAAGAAATGAATGTTCCTGTGTTCTTTGATGTGACCCACGCATTGCAAACCCCAGGCGGGCGTAGTGATTCAGCTGGTGGTCGTCGTGCGCAAATTACCACACTTGCGCGTGCGGGTATGGCAACGGGGTTAGCAGGTCTGTTCTTAGAAGCACATCCTGACCCTGAAAAAGCCAAATGTGATGGCCCTTGTGCGCTGCGTTTATCGCAACTTGAAGCGTTCTTAGGACAGCTCAAAGAATTGGATACCTTAGTCAAAGGTTTCCAAAAGCTAGATACACACTAAATTGTTACACCTTGATGCGTCGTTTTTGACGCATCATTTTTATTAATCAACTGAGGAATTGTTCATGAGCCAAATCGTTGACATTCGTGCACGTGAAATTTTAGACTCTCGTGGTAACCCAACCATCGAAGCAGACGTAATCTTAGCCTCTGGCGTTGTTGGCCGTGCATGTGCACCATCTGGTGCTTCAACTGGTTCTCGTGAAGCTTTAGAACTTCGTGATGGCGATAAAGCACGTTATTTAGGTAAAGGTGTTCAAACTGCGGTTAACAACGTAAACACTTTAATCCGTGATGCTTTAGTGGGCAAATCAGTATTTGAACAAAAAGACATCGATAACACGATGATCGCGCTTGACGGTACTGAAAACAAAGAAAAATTAGGTGCTAACGCAACTTTGGCAGTATCTTTAGCTGCTGCGCGTGCTGCTGCTGACGAAAAGAAAACTCCGCTTTTCCAATACATCGCAGACCTACGTAACAACAGCATTTTAACCATGCCTGTACCAATGATGAACATCCTAAACGGTGGTTCACATGCAGACAACAACGTAGACATCCAAGAGTTTATGATTGAGCCAGTAGGCTTCACTTCATTCTCTGAAGCGCTTCGCGCGGGTGCTGAAATCTTCCATTCACTAAAATCAGTATTAAACAAAAAAGGTTTAAACACTGCTGTTGGTGATGAAGGTGGTTTTGCACCTAACCTTCGTTCTAACGAAGAAGCGATTACCGTTATTCTTGAAGCAATTGGTCAAACTGGCTACAAAGCAGGTTCTGATATTATGCTTGCGCTTGACTGTGCATCTTCAGAATTCTACAAAAATGGTCAATACATTCTTGCAGGTGAAGGCAACAAAGCATTCACAAGCAACCAGTTCTCTGACTATCTTGCAGGTCTTGTCAACCAATATCCAATTATCTCAATTGAAGATGGTTTAGATGAATCTGATTGGGAAGGTTGGTCTTACTTAACTGAAATTTTGGGCGACAAGATCCAATTGGTTGGTGATGATCTATTCGTAACCAATCCAAAAATCTTACAACGTGGTATCAATGAAAAAGTTGGTAACTCTATTTTAATTAAATACAACCAAATCGGTACCTTGACTGAAACTTTAGATGCGATTTACCTTGCTAAAGCAAATGGTTACTCAACTGTAATTTCACATCGTTCAGGTGAAACTGAAGATTCTACAATTGCGGATCTTGCAGTAGGTACTGGTGCAGGTCAAATCAAGACTGGTTCACTTTGCCGTTCTGACCGCGTAGCGAAATATAACCAATTACTTCGTATTGAAGAATTGACTAAAGCTGCTTATCGCGGTAAAGCTGAGTTTAAAGGTTTAAACTAAGCGACGTATGTCAATGTTAAATGTATTCGACTCGACATCGAGTAAAGTACTGTTGGGCCTTGCGATCGTTTTGATCGCAGGGTTTCAATATAAGTATTGGTTGGGTGATGGTGGTCATCATGAGCATTTGCAACTGATACAAAAAATTCAACAACAAGTCGAAGATAACGACGAGCTCAAGGAACGCAATCGGGTTCTTGCAGCAGAAGTATATGATTTAAAAAATGGTGTAGAAGCCATCGAAGAGCATGCACGCCTCGATTTAGGCTTAATTAAACCCAATGAAACCTTTGTACAGATGAGTACCATTAGTACCCAGTATAAACCGATTTATCTTGATCCTAACGCCAAAGTAGACCCACGCACCAATGAAGAAGACAGCCCAATCCCTGAACAGCCAATTCGTCCATAAACTTTGGGTGGTCATTCCGGCAGCAGGTTCGGGAAGTCGTTTTTCTAAGACTGAACTTAAGCAATATCAAATGATTCAAGACAAAACTGTCCTTGAACATACCGTAGCCCGTTTAAATACGCTGAATTTAAGTGGTTATGTGTTAGCAATTGGCGCTCAAGATACTTTTGCGCAGACTTTAAATTTTCTCAATCAACAACATGCCCATTTTTGCCAAGGTGGCACCGAACGGGTTGATTCAGTGTTGAATGCCTTAGAGTATTTAAGCCACATTGCCGAGCCTAATGATTGGGTGTTGGTACATGATGCAGCGCGGCCATGTGTTAGTCTAGATAGCCTACAGGCCTTAGTCGAGCATGCGACGCAAACAGGCCACAGTGCAATTTTGGCAATTCCTGTACGCGATACTTTAAAGCGTGTAGTGACAGGTCACGAAATTAACGCAACCGTCGATCGTAGCCAATTATGGCAAGCACAAACCCCACAAATGGCCCAATTGGCTGTATTGAAATCTGCTATTGAGCAGGCTTTACAGGATCAAATTTGCATTACTGATGAAGCCAGTGCCTTAGAATATGCAGGCCATCGGGTCGATGTGGTGCAAGGCCGTGCTGATAATATAAAGATTACTTATCCTGATGATTTAGACTTGGCCGCTTTAATCTTAAATGCCCAGTAATAACAGATAATTGCGATTAAAACACCAAACAATAGAGTAAAAGTGTTTAATCCTTAACACTTTAATCTTATAATTTTTGCCTTGTCTTTTTTTGTTAAAGCCCTTGCAATGATTCCCTCTCAACAGTATCGCTTTTTACGTCATGGTGTGCGTGACGGCTTAAGTATGAAAAGTGATTCGTCACGTTGGACCAAGTTGCATCTTGATCCTTGGTTATTGTGTTTTTTATTGCTCAATTCTGCTTTAGGTCTATGTGTGGTGTATAGCGCTTCACAAGATAGTGCCATGGTGATGCGTCAGGCGATTAGTTTTGGCATTGGCTTTATCTTACTGTTTACTTTGGCACAAATTCCACCCAAAGTGTATCAGGCTGTCAGTCCGTATTTTTATCTGATTTCACTCGTGCTATTGATATTGGTATTATTTATTGGTGAACGGCGTTTAGGGGCAAAACGTTGGATTAGTTTGCCGGGCATTGGCAGTATGCAACCGAGTGAATTTATGAAATTTGCGATGCCATTGATGATGGCATGGTATTTCTCGCTGCGTCCTTTTCCGCCTAAATTCCGCCATATTGTAGTGGCTATGCTTATCTTAATGGTGCCGTTTATTTTGGTGGTATTGCAGCCCGATCTCAATATTGGTTTGATCATTCCTGGTATTTTTGTGCTGTTTTTAAGTGGCATGTCATGGAAGCTTATCGGAGGAGCGATTGGGGCGTTAATGGTCGCTGCACCTGCCTTATGGATGTTCTTTTTACAAGAATACCAAAAGAAGCGGATTCTGACTTTATTTGATCCAGAATCTGATGCATTAGGCGCAGGTTGGAATATTATTCAATCTAAAATTGCCATTGGTTCAGGCGGCTTAAGCGGGAAGGGTTATTTAGAGGGCACGCAATCACATTTAGGTTATTTGCCAGAACATCATACCGACTTTATTATGTCGACCTTTGCCGAAGAATTTGGTTTTATTGGGGTGTTTGCCTTAATTTGTTTGTATGCTGCGATTATTTTCCGCTGCTTAATCATTGGTTTAAATAGTTTTCATAACTTTGGCAAATTATATGCAGGTACGGTAGGTTTAACCATTTTCTTCTTTGTGTTTTTAAATTCAGGTATGGTCAGTGGTATTTTACCGGTCACAGGTGACCCTCTACCGTTTATGAGTTATGGGGGTACTGCAGTGATTTCCTTAATGGCCAGTATGGGTATTGTGATGTCGGTACATACCCATCGTTAAATATCAAAGCCTCAGCAAGAGGCTTTTTTAATACCTTAAAAATGTAAATCTTGCATTTGTTGCATCAATTGGCTTTTTGCTTGATCAATTTTAACCGGATCAGTGACACGAGATAAATCTGCACGCGGTTTAAGCCCTAAGAAATATTGAATACGTTCTGCATTCGCGCCTGAAGGATGTGGAAAACCTTGCAAAATTTGTTGCTCTTTTAAATAGCCTAAGCTTGATAAATGTATTAAGACATCAATCACACTTTGCCCTAGTGGAATATACAAACTGTTTGGAAGTAATTGAATTTTGGGTAAAAAATAGTGTTGAATTTGCTGATATAAAAAGGCATTTTTTAACATGTTGGGGCTGGTACCATTATAATTTTTGCCCTTTACAAATATGGCATGGGGTAGCACGGCAGTCATATGCACCAAATGTTGTGCATGATCAAATAATGCTGCTGTTGATTGGAGCTGTAATTTCTCGGGTAAACCAATAGCATCCAAAATTTTAATTAAATTATTGCGAATTGGGCCACTAAAAGCAGCTTGTTGCTTGGAATAGGCCAAAACTTCATGATCTTCCAAACCTTGTGAAAGCGCAGCTTGTGTTGCAGTGAGCGCATTTCTCCATTGTACTTTACCGGGTGTGATGCCGACCAATACCACTTTAGCTTGCGTATTTAGATGCTCAAAAGGGGTGTAATAACTACTGATATTGTGGGTGTGCGCGAGCTGCAATAGATCACTCTGTAACAATTCCTCAATCGTATATTGCTGAATGATATTTTTATACTGATGAAATAACATGGCGAATACCCAAAGGTGACGGCACAACAAAAGCTATTGCGCATAAAACGGAAAATACTAAGCTGCAAAACTTGAACAAATCTTATGCTTTGCTTGGTATAAAAATTGCTCATAATCTACTTAAGCCTGTAGGAGAGAGACAAAGGTCCGCCGAAGGAGCAACACCCCAGGAAACTCTCAGGCAAAAGGACTACAAGCTGTAAACACATTCTGGAGAGAAGTTAAGCCAGACTTAACTCACCGAAGGGGCAAAACTCTCAGGTAAACATGACAGATGGGGAGAAAATGAAATGCAAAACAACAATAACATTTCAAGGAGTCTGTTATGTGTCATATTTTGGTTATTGGAGCAGGCATCACCGGTATAACGTCTGCCTATGAACTCATTAAAATGGGTTATCAAGTTACGGTGATTGATCAACATCTTTATCCTGCCATGGAAACCTCATTTGCCAATGGTGGGCAACTGTCTGCCTGTAATGCAGAAGTATGGAACCAAAAAGCCACCGTGTTAAAAGGACTAAAATGGATGTCGCAAAAAACTGCACCACTGTTATTAAACCCCGCATTTGATTTACATAAATATGCTTGGTTAGTAGAGTTTTTGGGCAATATTAAACATTATGAAGCCAATACCCGCGATACAGTAAAAATGGCCTTGTTGGCACGAAAGCGTCTATTTGCCATTGCCGAGCAAGAGCAGCTGGAGTTTAACTTAGAAAAACGCGGTATTTTACACTTTTACCATAGCAAGCAAGATTATGAAGTTGCTATGCGGGTCAATGATTTACTATGTACAGGCGGTTTAGAACGTCATGCAGTCACGGTGGATGAAATAAAAACCATTGAACCGAGTTTAACGGGGCAATATTATGCAGGTTTTTACTGCCCAAGTGATGCCACAGGCGATATCCATAAATTTAGTGTAGGTCTTGCCAAAGCCTGTAAAAAATATGGCGTGCGTTATTTATTTGGCATGCAAGTGAGCGATATTCAACCCCATGCTCAGGGAGTAAAAGTGGTTTATCATGCCAGTCCAGAAAATATGCAGCAAGATGTCAACAGCCTTCAAGACCTACAGGTGGATGCTGTGTTGGTATGTGGCGGTGTCGGTAGCTACCATTTAGCTCAGCGCTTGGGCGATCGGGTGAATGTTTATCCAGTCAAAGGCTATTCCATTACTGTGAATTTACATGATGCCCAAAGCCAGCAAAACGCGCCTTGGGTGAGTTTACTCGACGAAAGTGCTAAAATTGTGACCTCACGTTTAGGACAAGATCGCCTACGGGTCGCAGGCACAGCAGAATTTAATGGTTATAACCGAGATATTCGTGCCGACCGTATTCAGCCGCTGATTGATTGGGTGAATCGTAATTTTCAGCTATGCACTGAAAGTGTCATACCGTGGGCGGGATTGCGACCAATGATGCCCAATATGATGCCTGTTGTTGCACGAGGTAAACGCGAACGCATTTTTTATAATACGGGGCATGGGCATTTGGGTTGGACACTATCTGCTGCCACTGCGGTGATGATTAGCCAACAAATCGGTCGTCAGCATCCTATTTAAGCATGACTTTTAAGCTTGCTGTTTAATCGTAGAGACGATAGACACCGCTAAAACGCTCACAGCCTTGTTGTTGAGTATCGACCACCAAAATGGCTTTGGAATAGGAAAAGGCATATTGACAATCATGTTCATTGTCCACAATGCGGGTTTTTTCTTGTGGCGAGGTGTAGGCTAAAAAATTAACCGTTTGGCTCTCGATACGATTATTGGGATTACGATAGGCGATGCCTTCGATTTTAATACTGTCTTTGCCCAATTGATGCAATTTTAAATGCACAGGCTGTGCTGCAATTTGACCTTGCTCAAATTTTAAATAATGTTGGGTAAGGGTTTGATTGAGTGAGATATATAAATTTAAATCATCTACCCGCTGCTCAATTTGTTGGCTATAACAGCGCGTGGATTTACATTGTTTGGCACGCTGTAGCCACAAGCTTTGACTGTCTTGTAATAAACGAATTGGGGCATCACTGACCAAAAGTGCTGTTAAATAATGCGTATTAAGTTTTTGGCGGACTTCATGTAAGGCGTTGGCGCACATCCCTTGGCGCTGGGTAGGCTGACAGTCAATCATACTTGCCGTGGCGATGCTTGAGCCACACAGTAAACCCAGTAGGCCAAGCGTTTTAATCAGATTGTTATCGGTATTTTGCCACATGATCGCTTATACTTTGTCGAGATTGTGCTGCTTGCTAATATAGCGAAATCAAAAGCATGAATACAACATTTCTAAGATTTATTTGTTTGGGAGAACAAGCATGATGCCACACATTCGAATTGGTCAGGGTATTGATGTGCACGCCTTTGAAGCGGGTGACTTTGTGACTTTGGCGGGTATTCAAATTGCGCATAGCCATGGCTTAAAAGCCCACTCCGATGGTGACGTGGTTTTACATGCCTTAACTGATGCTTTATTGGGTGCTTTGGCTTTGGGTGATATTGGTCAACACTTCCCAGATACTGATCCACGTTTTAAGGGCGCAGATAGTCGAGTTTTACTTCAGCATGTGTATCAGCTGATCCTAGACCGCGGTTATGTGCTGAATAATGCCGATATTACCGTGGCGTGTGAGCGTCCGAAATTAGCCCCACACAATTTAGCCATGCGCCAAAGTATTGCGGATGTTTTATCCGTAGATGTGAATCAAATTAGCGTTAAAGCTACCACTACCGAAAAATTGGGTTTTACCGGTCGCCAAGAAGGAATTTTATCAACGGCAACGGTGCTGATTAGTCGTCAAGCAAAGTGATCTACTTTCATTAACGATAAATTAAGCTCTCGGGTTGCTTTACGACCTTGTAATTGTAAAGTAACCGCATGAATTAAACCGGTCCATGTTTCGTTAGGTTGCCAAATATCATGTAAGAGTTGCTGTGCAGTCGGCATATCCATATCCATATAATATTGGCGATATACATACATCAAACTACTCACATGCTGATTATTTTGACAATGAATCCACAACATTTGTTCTTGAACCAAATGGTCAAGTAAATCTAACACTAACAAACATTGATCTGGAGAAGGGGTGTCTAAAGAAATTGGAATTTGTAGATAATTGAGACCTAAATCGAGACACAATTGATCTTCGTTAGGTAAAGAAGTGGTGGCACTATTTAACGCTAAATTAATGACCGTTATTATGCCATAGGCTTTAATTTGTGCCAATTGTTCGGCGCTGGGTTGTCCTGAAGTGAATAAATGCTCATGCACAAATTGGAAATGCTGAATTTGACTTAATTGTGTTTCAAGTTCGTTCATCGCGCTGCCTTGATTGTTATTGTATCTGAATGATAAACGCCATCCTAAGATGGCGTCTAGTAGTATACAAAGGTGTATTAACGATTGACTAAAACATCTTTTAAGGCATTGTGCATTTCGAGCAATACCTGTTCGGTGGTATCCCAGTCGATGCAGCCATCGGTCACTGACTTACCATATTCTAAATCACATAGATTCGCTGGAATATCTTGACGACCGCCTTTTAAATGGCTTTCGACCATAATCCCGACAATTGATTTGTTGCCATCGAGGACTTGTTCAGTAATGTTACGTAACACTAATGGCTGTAAGTACGGGTCTTTGTTTGAGTTGGCATGGCTGGCATCAATCATAATTTTATTGCTCACTTTGGCTTTGGCTAAAGCAGCCTCTGCATCGGCAACTGAGCCTGCGTCATAGTTGGGTTTGCCATTACCACCACGTAATACCACATGTGCATAAGGGTTACCTGAGGTATGAATCACAGAGACTTGACCTGCTTCGTTTAGACCTAAGAAGCTATGACCATGTTTCACCGATTGCATGGCATTGGTTGCTACGGTTAAGCCGCCATCAGTCCCGTTTTTAAAGCCAACAGGGGATGATAAACCAGATGACATTTCACGATGGGTTTGGCTTTCTGTGGTACGCGCACCAATTGCCGACCATGAAATTAAATCTTGATAGTATTGTGGTGAGTTTGGATCAAGAGCTTCTGTGGCACATGGTAAGCCTTTTTCATTTAACTCAAGCAATAATTTACGCCCTAAACGCAAACCTTTTTCAATGTTAAATGAGTCATTCATATCTGGATCGTTAATCAAACCTTTCCAGCCGACTGTGGTACGCGGTTTTTCAAAATACACACGCATTACAATATATAGGGTGTCTTTGACTTGTTCGCTTAATACTTTTAGACGATCTGCGTATTCATGCGCCGCTTTTGGATCATGAATCGAACATGGGCCAATGACCACAAATAGACGTTTGTCTTGACCATCTAAAATATTGCGAATCGTTTCGCGACCTTTAAGGACGGTTTGATAAGCAGTTTCAGTCAATGGTAACTCAGCTTTAAGCTCAGCTGGCGTTACAAGTGGCTGAATGCTTTTTACATTCACGTCATCAATGTCAGATTGTGTAATTGGATTTGACTGTCGTGTATTCATTGCCGTCACTGGTTTGATCTACAAATAAAAAAGTTCCTGCTTTGAATATAGCACGATTCAAGACTGGGTTTCCTATCAAAAAGTCTAATAGTCATTCCAACTAAAAGTGATGAATCGTGCTGTATATTTAAGCAGCTGTGTGCTGTTGCTGGACCACAATCGCTGCGCTTTGAGTAGTTTGGGCAGGCTTAGATTTTACTGGGTTAATCATAAAGTTAACCCCAAGTGCAAATAGGGTAATGCCTAAAATTTTACGAATAATTTTTTCAGGCAGATGTGAGCTGACTAAAGTGCCGACCACAATAGCAGGAATAGAACCACAGAGTAACCAACCCAAGAGCGCGAAATCGACATTGCCTGCACTCATATGGCCTAAACCTGCAACTAAGGTCAGTAACACAGCATGTACCACGTCTGAACCAATAATACGAATCATCGGTAAATTAGGGAACATAATCACCAAGGCCATAATCCCAAAAGCCCCTGCACCAACAGATGATAAGGTGACAAATACGCCCAGCACAATCCCCATTAAAATAATAAATACGCGTTTATTTTTGGCTTGTGCTGCCAGCTCTTCACGCGACTGCACCGTATTGAGCTCTTGTTGATCTTTAGCACGAAACTTATTAAAGAATTTTTCGACGCTGTTACGAAAGACAATAGACAAGCCAGTTAAGGTCAACATAAAGCCCAGTACCATGGTCAATACTGCCTTATAATGCGTCGATTGACTTAAGAAATTCTCTAAGACCCAATGGGTAGCAAATGAAGCGGGAATACTACCTACCGCTAACCACAGTACAATCGGCCAGACAATATTCATTTTTTTGGCATGTACTAAAGAACCACAGAATTTAGAGATAGCAGCATAGAGCAAGTCGGTACCAATCGCGATATGCGGTTCGATACGAAATAGGCTAATTAAAATGGGGGTCATTAAAGAACCACCGCCTACACCTGTGACCCCTACACAAAAACCAACCAATACACCTGCTAAAATAAATTCAAATGGACCAAACATGCTTATATGCCAGATATCAAAATACCCGCGTATGTTATGACTTTTATATATAAGACGTTGTCTTGATTAATGATTTATTTATGCAAAAAACAGATAAAGAACTGGTAAGTATGACTTAATAAGCGTGTTTTAGCCTTAAATAGCTGCATTTACACGCCCACGGTTGGAGTTTAATACTAAAGCCAAGCGAAAAGATGGACGTAAATGCAGCACAAGAAGCGCTTTAAAATCGTCAAGGCATGATTGTTTGACGAAAAAATAATGTGATATGCGAGGAGATCAGCATGATCAACACAGCATAATGGGATTTTTTACAGGCTAAATGTTGATTTTTCAACAGACGATGACGGTCTTTTTGTGGCTAATGCGCTGCTCAGTCTATGTTAAGATAGCGCTCGGCTTTAACTTGGATAGGGACACGCAATTGCAAAATAGAAAACTTAAAATCGGGATCGTGGTGGGTGAAGTCTCAGGAGATACCTTAGGCGCGAAACTGATGCGCAGTTTTCGTGAGCAGGGAGTTGAGGTCGAATTTGAAGGCATCGGCGGGCCGCAAATGATTGCCGAAGGTTTTAAAAGCGCTTATCCCATGGATGTGTTGTCGGTGATGGGAATTGTCGAGGTTCTTAAAGACATTAAAAAACTCTTTGCGGTACGTGATGGGCTAATTGAGCGTTGGCAACACCAACCTGTCGATGTGTTTATTGGTATTGATGCACCTGATTTTAATTTAAGAGTTTCTAAAAAAATCAAGCAACTGCAGTTACCCATTAAAACCGTACAATATGTCAGTCCATCGGTATGGGCATGGCGTCAAGGTCGGGTGCATGGGATTAAAGCTTCAATCGACTTAGTGCTGTGTTTATTTCCATTTGAAAAAACCTTTTTCCAAAAATGGCAAGTACCCGCTGCTTGTGTGGGGCATCCACTTGCTAGTGAGTTACCACTCAATAATCCGATGCAAGAGGCAAAAGCTGAGCTGGGTTTAGATGGTAAGGCTAAACATATTGCGCTATTACCAGGCAGTCGCCGTGGGGAAATTGAACGTTTAGGCCCTTTAGTCTTAGATACCGCACAAATTTTAATGGCTAAACATCAGGATTATCAGTTCTTAATTCCTGCCATTAACGAAGCACGGCGTGAGCAAATACAAGCACTTTTAGATAGCTATCCTCAAGATGTACAACAACGTATTCAGATTGTGGAAAATATTGGCAAAGAATCCAAAATTGGGCGACAAGTGATGAATGCTTCGAATATTATTGCTTTAGCTTCGGGTACAGCGACATTAGAAGCCATGTTATTACATCGCCCAATGGTGACCTTTTATAAGCTCAATTGGCTGAGCTATCATGTGATTAAATTTTTAATTAAGATTCCGTACTATTCTTTACCCAACATTATTGCCGGTAAAAAAGTGATTCAGGAGTTAATTCAGCACGATGCCACACCTGAAAAACTCAGCCAAGAGATCGAAAAATTAATGTCGGTCGAAACTGCGCAAATTCAGGTGATGCAGCATATCACCATGCATAAACAACTCTTAGCAGGCAATAGCGAAGATCCTGTGGCGGCGATTTTAGGATTATTGGCACAGGCTTAAAGGTATATGGCATGCATGATCAACAATGTATGCCCTATTTAATGATGTTTAAATCGCCTAAGTTAAGGGCTGAGATGCTGCTGTAAAGCAGTGGCAAATAACTGCCACATGGCCTGTAAGCGTACATCAAACCGCGCCGTGCCAGCATATAACAATTCAACATGCAGACTATCGACTAAGCCTAAATAGGCTTCACTTAAATAGTCCATTTTTGCCAAACCTGCATCATACTCAGCTAAAGCATGGGTGATCTGCTGCTGGCACAGCGCTAAATGTGCGTTGTATAAACGGGTAATTTGCTCACGTAAGCTATCTGGTGGTACATAAGCAGTACGCAGTAAAAAACGGAAATGCCAAGCCTCCTGATAATGCTGCTTTAAACTTTCACAATAATGTTGCCCAGGCAAGGCGTGTGCAGCTTCAAAGCAACTCCTAATAAATTCGTTTTCAGCGTGAATTGCATCTTCAAGCAAGGTTAAATACAAGGCATCTTTATTGGCAAAATGTGCGTAAATTGAGGCTTTACGAATACCCACCATTTCGGCAATTTGATTTAAAGATGCGCCATCATAGCCATAAGTCACAAAATGCTGTAAGGCTGCATCACAAATGCGTTGTTTAGCAGCGGAACGAAGCGGCGGATGTGACATAAAAAACCTTTAAGCTTGAGTGGGTTGAGTTTTGAGTGAGGTATGCACCAAAAATAAAATGACAGGGCCTATTACGCCCAGTAATCCTACCCAATATAGGCTATTGATTTCAACTAACACGCCAGCAAGCGGGGTTGCTGTGGATGCCAATACCATGGGTACAGCGCCCAATAATGCCGCACTGGCACCTAAGTTTTGATGTTGTGAGTTCATCGCCAATGCCATAATTGTCGCTTCTAAAATCCCAAGACCCAGTAAGGCACAGGCAATTCCGCTGACCATTCCTACCAAACCAAAGCCACACACCTCAGCAACCACACACACCACACCGGCGATGCTCATTGCAAAAGCCCCTAAATAAGCTAACCGTGATAGCGGCATTTTTTTAACTAAATATGCTGATAAAGATGCGCCCGCAATTAAGCTAATACTGGTTAAACCAAACACCAAGCCAAATTGTTCTACGCTTAAAGCATAGTTGTTTTGGTAAATAAACGATGAACCACCAATATAAGCAAATAAGAAGAAAAACACCGCAGACAATGCGAACAGTTGCAGCATAAAAAAGCGTTGTTTAAGAATTTTGCCATATACATGGAAGACTTGAGCTAAGTTTATCTTTTCACGCTGATGGGCAGGCAGGGTTTCTGGAATATTGCATAAGCTATTCACCAAAACCAGACTAGCAAGACCCGCTAAAAACAGCATAATGCCTTGCCAACCATAGTGCGCGCCAATGAATCCACCTAAAGCTGGAGCGATAATTGGTCCAAGTGCCACAATACTATTGAGTAGTGCATATAACTGCGCGGCTTGTTGTTCTTCTGCCACATCACGCACCATACTCATCACCACCACAATTGCAGTGGCAGCGCCTAAACCTTGTAATAAACGGGCAATGATGAGCCATTCTAAGCTAGTCGCGACGCTTGCTGCCCATGCAGACCCAATATAAGTCACAATACCAGCAAGTAGGGGAATACGTCGTCCATAAGCATCAGATAAAGGGCCAAAAACCAATTGACCTAAACCCATGGCCATTAAAAATATGGTTAAAGTCCATTGTGTAGCGGCATAAGAGACCTGTAAATCTTGAGCCATTTGCGGCATAGAGGCTAAATACATATCAATGGCTGCAGGACCAAGGGCAACCACGATGGCAAGAGATAAAGTCAGTTTTAAACTGACATTGGAATGAGACATGAGGTTTTACTTTACTACCTAACGATAGGTAGGTTATTTTAAGTAGCAGCGTTTAAAACACAAGCGATTTTTTTAGATTTTTAGATTTACGCGAATATTGATTTAGAAATTATAGATTTTATTTAAACTATTTATATGATTTATCAGGAAAATATTTATTAAATGTTAATGAAAATAATTATCAATTAGATTATTATGCGTTCAAATTGTGTAATTTTTAGTATCAGGATGATGTTTATGCTCGGTTTAGCTTTGGGGCGTAGCACGCCGCAGCAATTGTTGCGTAGTAGTATTGTTTTAGCCATGTGTGGTCAAGGTGCAAATGCATTTGCTGAAGTCAATGTACTCGATACCATTTCTTTGACTGCGCAGGCAGAACAACAGGCCTTTCATGGCAATATGGACTTAGTACGTACAGAGGATGATGCACAGGCATATCAAATCATTGATCGTGAAAAGATTGCAAAGTCGGGTGCCACGAGCATTGATGAATTGCTACAAAAAAGCCTCAGCATGAATGTTGCTGTGGCTAACGATTCTGCCAGTGGTTGGACAGGCAACACTAGTCAAATTAATTTACGTGGTTTAGGCGCAAGTCATACATTAGTGCTGATTAATGGGCGCCGTGGCGCTGGGGTAGGCGGGCGCGGTGTCTCCGAAGCGAGCGACCAACAAAACTTAAAAGGCATCCCTTTAGCAGCGATTGAGCGAATTGAAGTGTTACCAAGTTCCGCCGCTGCCTTATACGGGAGTAATGCCTTGGGCGGTGTGATCAATGTGGTGTTACGCCGTGATTATGTCGGTACAGAAGCCAATCTTCGTTATGACAATAGCGTCAATTCCGATAGTGCCATGACCACTTTAAACCTCACCACAGGTTTTGCCTTAGAAGATGGTCGTACTCAAGTTATGTTTACGGCACAAAAACAAGACAGCAATCAACTTAAAGCCCGTGACCGTGGCTTTAAACTCAAAGAACGCCAAATTGAATTAGCCAATAATCCTGATGCAATTTATGGCAGCAGCAAAGGTGTGGCTGTCAATCCACCAATGGGACATCTCACCAATATTCGTAGCAAAGATGGTTCTGAACTTTTTGCAGGCGCCGGTTCAAGTTATGCTTATGTACCCAAAGGCTATACTGGTTCGGCTGAAGGAATTGAACCGTTTAAAGACACTGTTGGGCAATATGCCTTAGGACTGGCCAATGGTATTGGTAGCGATTCGGGTGCTGCCACGTTAATTGGTGAACAAGACAATGAATCTTATAGCTTAAATATCAATCGTGATTTTAGCGATCAACTGAATGTTTATGTAGAAGCTGCTTACGAGCGCCAACATGTGGCAAGTGCTGGTAATTACCATGGCTTTGGTACCGTCACTTTAACCGCGGATAATCCACAAAACCCATTTGGTAAAGATATTTTAATTACTTATTCACCAGATTATGCAAATGGTTTAAGTCTACGTAACCGTGAGATGGATGCCACCATGCAACGTGTAGCCACCGGTTTTGAATATAAAATTACAGATGATTGGCGTGTGCTTGGCGACTATGCATGGAGCAATACCGATAAAAGTATTCGTTACCAACGTCGTCCAACCAAAGGCACTAACAAATTTAATGCAGATATTGCCAGTGGTAAAATTGATTTCTTAACCGATGTAACCAGTTTTGATTTAGATTTAAATCAAGGTTATTGGGCTGTTGCGCAAAACGATACCGATCAGACCTTACAAGAATGGAACTTACGCGCGCATGGTCCACTTGCCACTTGGTATGCCGGTGACATTACCCTTGCGACAGGCTTAGGTTACACTGATTGGCAAAGTAGCAGTCGTTCTGAAACCCAATCTTTAAATAATCCTGATTTACCCTTTACCCAAAAAGCGGTCGATAGCCAATCACTGTATGCCGAACTTAATATTCCATTGATTTCAGCGCAGCAGGATTTAGCATGGTTAAAGCTGTTTGATCTACAATTGGCAGCACGTTATGAAAATTACAGTATTCAAAATAGTGGTGATTTTAGCCAAACGTCACCGACATTGGGTTTTCGTTTGGCACCCAATGACAGCATTATGCTGCGCGGTTCATATAGCAAAGGCTTTATTGTGCCGACGGCTGCGCAATTAGCCGAAGAAACGTTAGCCACCACAGAAACCACAGTGACGGATCCTTTAAATGGCAATCAGCAAGTCGAGCTGTTTACTACAGGAGGCGGTAATCCGGATTTAACCCCAGAAACCGCGACGAGTTTTGGTGCTGGTTTAGTGATTACGCCGCAAGCTGTAGCAGGTCTGCGCTGGACAATTGACTACTTTAATATTGAAAAAAATAACAATATTACCAGTTTAAGCGCGCAGGCGATTTTAGATGCCAATGCCGAAGATGGTCGTTATGCCGATCGCATTATCCGTGATGCAGAGGGTAATTTACAAACTGTAAATACCACGCCATTTAATGCCTTATGGTTAGAAACCAGTGGCATCGACACGCAAGTGTCTTATCAAATGAACACCCGTTTGGGTGAGCTTAACTTAAATGCCGGTTATACTTGGACAGAAAAATATAATCAGCAAGAACAAATCGGCAAAGCAGCGACAAGCTATTTAAATGACCCTAATAATGATGATGCAGGGCCATTAAAACATCGTTTTAATGCAGCGGCATTTTTACAAGCCACAGATGCATGGGGCTTTGGTTGGGCAATGCAATACTATGGCAAATACGATCTAAAAAATGAAACCGCAATTTTGCTACAAGGCAAAGATACGGTTGATGCACAGATGTACCATGATGTATATGCACGTTATAGCAGTAACTTGGCTCAATATGGGTCGCCTGAAATTAGCTTTGGCATCAAAAATCTGTTTGGTGAAGCAGAAAAAGACATGACCAATACTTATTTAAGTAAATTTAGTGATCCACGCTTACAGCAATATTACTTAAACTTAAAGTTTGCCTTTTAATTGAAAAAGCCCGCAATCGCGGGCTTTTTTTATAAGGTTTTTGCCATCCAAATTTCACAAGCAGCGCTGTGCCCAGTATTGCCAAGTGGTGCATCTAAATATTCAAACCCTAAACGCTCATATAAGCTAACAGCTTCTTGTAAGCAGGCGGTCGTTTCTAAATAAATTTGCTTTGCTCCTTGCGCTTGGGCAAATTCAAAGGCCTGCATTAAAATTTGTTTGGCTAAACCTTGCCCGCGAATATCGCTTAGAAAATACATCTTCTGAATTTCTAAAATATGATCCGCGCCTTGTAATGGTGCAATTCCGCCACCGCCAAAGACTTCACCATAATCATTAGTGACTACCCAATATGCCGCTTTGGGTTGGCTATACACTGCTGACAAATGATCAAGAATTGGATCCGCGACAGCAAAACCAGATTCTGGGGCTAAGCCATATTCTTGGGAAACTTGGCGGATAATCGTCGCTAACGCGGCATCATCTTGCGATTGAATTGAACGTAGAAAATACATAATAAACCCATAAAAAAAAGAGATGCAGGGCACCTCTTTAGCATCACCATCGTTAAATATACTTTTGAATCATGCTATGTACGTTGGTTTTGGCTTCAATCACGGTCATAAAGGTATACGCACCAATGAACTTGCGACTAATAAACATAAATTCTTTGGGCGGCACACTAAAGTAGCGCGATGCCATCGATTTAGAAGCCTGTTGCATCACGCGACTATGCAATTGGCTTTTTTTCCAATCATAGCGATGATCGGTATCCATCACGCCTTCAGGAATTTGTTTATTGTTGTCTAAACTGCTAAACGCTTCTGTGGCCAATAAAAACACTTTCGCCATATCGGGTTTAATCGCCTCAGGAATGGCATCAAAAAACTCATAGCCACGCATGGCATTCACCATAGCAATTGGATCGTGATAATAACCTGCTTTAATTAAGTTACGCGCCATGCCAAGTAAATGTGCATCAAATTGGCGGATTGCGCCAAAATCTAACAAGACAATTTGGTCTTGTAGATCTTGGCCATTGCCTAAACGAACTAAATAGTTACCAAAATTCGGGTCGGTTTGCATTTCGCCCCATTCAAAAATTTCCCGTACCGCAATTTCAAGTGAGGCTTCACCTAAACGATTACGACGTTCTTGTGGTAAAGACAACATCACAGGGCTGTTAATCGGTACACCACGTTCATAGGTCATACACAGCACACGGTTGGTGCAGTATTCATCAATAATGGTCGGGACGATATAACGCGGATCATGTTGTAAACGCTGGGCAAAACGTCGTGTGGTAGCAGCCTCAATGCCGTAATCTACTTCACGGTGCATCATTTCGCGCACTTCATCAAACCACTGATCAAATTCACGGGTTTGCGGTACCATACGCGTGAGTTTGAGCATATTTTTAAACAGGCTCATATCCGAATCAATGGCATCTGCTACACCTGGATATTGCACTTTAAGCACTAACTCTAAGCCATCAGATTTACGCACGGCGCGATGCACTTGGGCTAAAGATGCTGTGCCTAAAGGCTCACGGTCAATAGTTAACTCATCAAGTTTGCTACCTAATTGTTGGCGTAATTGGCTTTTAATTGCCGGCCAATCGAGTGCCACAGTTTGGTTATTTAAGGTATTTAAGGCTTGGGTAATTTCTTCAGGTAGAAAATGCTCGCCATACAGTGCCATCATTTGGCCAATCTTTACAATTGAACCTTTGAGCTTGCCAATTTCAGCCACCAAATATTCAGCTTGCTCTTTCATGGCTTGTTTACGTTTTTTTTCTTTTTCTGCTTCACTGGCAAACATCGAACTGGCACTTGATGCAGCCCAACGTGTACCTGCGAGGAGGGATGCTTTAGCGATCGATAAGCGTCGATCCATAGAGGAAGTTTTGAGTTGTTTAAGCTTATCGTACTGATCTGACATGTATTAAACCCTTGAAGATGCAATAATTCGCAGAATAATTTGATTGTACTGGATATTAACCTGTCTGAACGTATTAAAAAAGTTCAAACATGCAGCTAACAACATTTTGGCAACAGATCATCTAAAAAATAGCCTAAGTACTGACGTAAAGGTAGGGTTAGAGTCCGCTTAAATTTAAGGCAAGACAGCAGCGCAGCAACATAAACCTGCTTTAACAACGAAAAGCCACTTTAAATGGCAGTTTTTGCATAAGCTGAGTTTTTTGTGCTGTTAAAAAAGAAAATACTAAATTTTTGACCTGTGGATGCATAAAGCCTAAGGCATAACCTTGAATAATAATGTGACTGGGCAACTGAAAAAACACGTATTTGGCATCTTCAAGACTGGGTTGTACAAATAATTGCTGCTCTTGTAACCATTGCTGTAAAGCGGCTTTTTCGCTACGTACTTGTGCCGATTGATCTTGCCAATACTGTTCACGCATGGCCATTAAGTTATTGTGTTTGTAACTCATATTCACATATCAAACCTATAAATCTTATTAAGATGTGTATCAGATCAGAAAAATCAAGTCACTTTCAGCGGCTGTCATCTTTTTGTCAACATGCACATTTAAAACTAAAGCTGCATTTATGCAGATAAGGGGAATACGATGACAGATTTAAATCCACAAAAGATCAATCGTTTAATTGCAGAATTTGAGCAAAGAGGGCATAAAGCCAAAGTGTTGGCCTTGGGCTATAGAACTTATGCGCAGCTATTTGCGGATGACCATTTTTTTGCCAAAGTGCATAGCGACCCGCATGATCCACGCATTAAATTTTATCAGCATGTCCAAATTCAACTGTTACCCGATAAACATGCAGTTGCCATTAAATAGCAAGCCTTGGGCTGCTATTTAGCGTATTTAAGGTTGCACAGTATAGACAAACTTTGCCACTTCAATCGATTGTGGAATCAGTTTTTCGGCACTAAAACGGTCAGCGATACTTTGCTGTGCTGCCACGACATTGGGGGTGAGCGTGGCGAGTAAAGACGGTTGATAGCGTTTTTGTAGCACAATGTCGGCAATGTTAGGGCTAACACCAATCGCTTGGCTGTAGAGTTTTACCGCTTGGTCATGATGATCAACCACCCATTGGGCTGCAGCATTCGACGCAGCAATAAATTGTCTGGCTGCTTGCGGATACAGTTTGAGAAAGTCAGGATTGGCAATAATAAAGGAATAGCCTTGTTCAAATGGCGCTGCATCGGTTAAGACACGAGCATGTCCATTTTGCAAAGCCACAGATTGAAACGGCTCCCAAATCAACCAAGCATCGACAGTTTTTTTGTCAAAAGCTGCACGCGCATCGGCAGGCGCCAGCCAAATTGGTTCAATCTCAGACCAAGTTAAATTGGCTTTTTGCAAAATTTTATCCAGTAAATCATGGGCATTG
Organism: Acinetobacter sp. B51(2017); assembly: GCF_003711395.1. Classification (GTDB taxonomy): domain Bacteria; phylum Pseudomonadota; class Gammaproteobacteria; order Pseudomonadales; family Moraxellaceae; genus Acinetobacter. The sequence goes on along the minus strand of NZ_PJRJ01000003.1, from coordinate 704 downwards.
GAGCCACGTTGCAGTGCAATGCGTTTGCCTTTTAAATCTTGCAAGCTTTGAATCGGACTCTCTTTGGCCACCAATAAACCTAAACTTTTAGGATGTGATTTTTCATAGGCAATATAAGTTAAGTTTTTATTGCCAGATTGGGCAAAAATAGGCGGTGTATTGCCCACCGAGCCAAAATCCACTGAACCCACTGATAAAGCCTCTAATAATTGCGGCCCTGCCGGAAACTCTTTCCATGCAATGTGCGTATTTGGAAAATGTTGTTGTAATAATTGTGGGTCAGATTTTAAGGTAATTGAGTTTAAAGACGACTTTTGATAACCAATAACCAATTGTTTTAATGAATCTGAGCTGCTGTTTGGTTGACTTTGAGCTTGCTCAGTGGGTTTACTGCAAGCGCTTAAAACTAAACTGCTGATTAAGCCAAATGCTAAATAACCCGAATCATGGATAAGCCTGATTTTACATCTTTATAAATTGAGGCTTATTTTCATGACAGATTTGATAAGCACAGAGTGATGCATAAATCCCTGCGAAATAACCTGAAATAGAACGATGGCGACTGCTTACTAGGTTGTATTTTTGCTTCAATAAGCTAAAGATCGTCTCTATTTTATTGCGTTGTCTCAGCATAAGCTCATCCTCTAATGAGAGTTCTAATGGTCGCATGTTCTTGCGATGATACGTAATCAATTCAACACCTT
>NZ_PJRJ01000039.1 GCF_003711395.1 Acinetobacter sp. B51(2017) | reverse complement strand
ATATTGAGATTTATTACAATCGGGTCAGAAGGCATTCCGCAAACGGCTGGTTAAGCCCAGAAGCCTTTGAACAGAAATATTTTAAGAATTTAGAGGGATTTGTTGTCCACGATACTGTCTAGGATCAAGTGGCTCAGAATGCGGTGGAGAATAATAGTACTGTTGCTGATATGTATAATGCCAAATTGCAAGGTAAGACACATGCTCAAGTAGCAGAAGATTTGGTTCAAGATGCCGATGAACTTTATAGAAAAAATAATTGTGCAGGATTAAGTGCTACAGCTTGTAATAATAAAATGTATGCTGAGCGAAAAGAGGTACTTTGGTTAGCTACAGGTTTTCTCCCTTTAATAGGCGATATTCAAACTGTTGCACAAGCACAATCAGCTGGTGATGTACTTTGGGCGATGGTTGGAATTGTCCCTGGATTGGGAGAAGCCCGTCAAGCATATAAAGTTGCTGAAAAAGCTGGTGATTTAGCAGGAATGAAAAAAGCCTTAGAACAAGGCACAGCAATAGCAACACAAAAAGGTTATGTGAATAAAACGAAAGTCACTGTAAATCAAACAGCATTAAAAGTTACTTCAAAAACTGACCAAGATTTAGTCACTAGAATTGCGAAAGGTGAAGATAAAGGCGGAGAATTGACCGAACAATTGTTTAACTCCTTGGCAAAACAAAATGGATTTACTGTTATTAAAGGTGGAAAATATGGTTCAAATAATGGATTTGACCATGTTTGGGTGGCGAAAGATGGCAGTGTGACGATACTTTCAGACAGTAAACAAATTACCAATGGGACTGTAAAATTAGCTCCAAATGCAGCCGGTGGAAATACACAATTATCTAAAGCATGGATTGATGCTGTTATAGATAATCTAGCTCCAAATGATCCAACTAGGCAAATTTTAATTAATGCGGATAAAGCAGGAAAGCTTAAAACAGCAGTGACAGGGGTTGATCGAGCTACAGGGCAAGCTGTAATTATTCCTGTTAATGTACCTGCTAAATCCAAACCAACGGTTAAAAAATAATAGGAGGCACGAATGCAAATGAATATGATGTGTGCAAAACGTGAATTTAAAAATGCACAAGAACGTTTTGATCATATGACAATGGTGATCGGAAGTCATTACAAAAATAAAGAGCAGTTATCTTTATCTACGGAGGACTTAAATTATTTAAATGAACGAAAAGCTAATCCATTTGCAGTAATGTATTATTTTTCAAGAGAGATTGATGCGCACATAGCAGGTGCGTGGTTATTTGATCAAGATATTAAAAAATTTAAAAAATTAGCTTATGTTTATTCTAAGTTAAGCGTATTGAATAGCGTAACTCGTGATGATCCTATGCCGTTCTTTTTTCGTTCGGATTATAACAATGTCAAAGAACCCATGTTTCATATGCTGATGAGTGATAGCACTGAAATCAGAGATTTTTTAATTCGAAATATTGAAGAAGTTGCGAATAATACTGAAGACTTAGAAGATGAGTACGATTTAAATCGTCAAATGATTTACAACACCTTACTGATGTTGGAAGGCAAACAATTAGAACGCATAAAACAACGCAGTCAGAAAGTCCTTGATGCGCCAACGCCAAAAACGAAGCAATTTGCTAAAGAACTTGAACTGAGAAAATATGACTTTCAATTTTACATTGCATTTGCAGAACAAGATTTAGATGGGATGAAAAAAGCACTAGAGCCATTTTTTATCAAGAAAATAGCACAAGATGCAGCGAAACATACACTGGTGTATTATGATTTTTATTTACAGCCACAAATTGTCATATACGCAAAATTAGCTTCGATGCATGGTTTTAATTTAGGTATAGACCATGAAATTGCACCAAAAGAGCTGATTCAATATCAGCCATTACCTGAAGAAGAATACCAAGATATTGTCGACTTTATGAAACCATACAAATTTTCGTATCCGTATGCATATTTACAGAATTGGATTGATTACTATTTAAGTAAAACAGATCAGCTTTTTCCAGTTTAAAAGGGATCATGATTATTCCTACGCAATAAGCGGAAGGCATAAAGCAAATAACTATTTAGAGAGTGTTTGAGAAATAACAGAACTTAGGTTTGCTGTTCAATCGTATTTGAGCAGGCTTGTCAGCACCAACAAGCAGTGGGTTGGGCATAGCAGTTGCAACAGCCAGTCCAAAAGTAAGTTATGAAATAGGCCAATACTTTAAGAGCAAAGATGCAGAAGGTAACACAGCACACATTCTAGCGCATACCGTTTTACGAGCGGCAGTTGCAGCAGCAGGTGGAGCAGAAGCGGCAGCACCTTTACTTTCTAAATATTTATATGGCAAAGAGCTCAGTCATTAGCTGAAAACTTACATGAAAAAAATTATAGTAATGAGGAACTTCTAAAAGCGTTAGATAGCTATACACGTGGAACTTTACCAGATAATGCAGACATCATTAAGCATGGAGGTAAAGCATGGCTTAATCTTATTGCAAGTGCTATTCCAGTATCTGGAGGATATAGAGTTTATCAAGGTGGGAAGTGGATATTTTTTTCGCTATCACAGACAAAAAAATTAAATGAGGCTGCAAAGGCTGCTGGGTTTAACGGAGCAATTTCAGGTACTACCTCAGCCGTATCAGGTGATGATAAAGAAGGTATTATGGCTAATACAGTCGCGGGTGCTGGATTTGGTAGTGTTTCATCAATTTTTAAGCCATTACAAACGCTTAAGGGGCAAGTTGTTGGAGGAAGTGTGAGTAATGTGGGTGCTCAAAGTATAGCTAACATATATAGAGAATATAATGGGAAAGAGTCATTTGTAGTGGTTTAATAAAGTTGGACACCAATTTAGGTGATAATGTATTCACCAAAGAGGTGCTCAATGAGAACAAGACGAACATTTACTCCAGAATTCAAATTAGAAGCAGCAAGCCTTGTACTTGATCAAGGCTATTCAATTTTACAGGCCTGTCGTGCTTTAGAGGTTGGGCAGACAGCATTAAAACGTTGGGTTGATCAACTTCAATTTGAACGAACAGGACAATCTCCAACAATGCCTGCTCTAACAGCTGAGCAAAGGGAAATACAACAACTTAAAGCTCGTATCCATCAACTCGAGCAGGAGAAGATGATCCTAAAAAAGGCTACAGCTCTCTTAATGTCAGACGAATTCAAACATATGCGTTGATTGATCAATTAAGAAAGCTAAGCTCTGTTAAATTAATCTGTCGTGCCTTTGGTGTACTGCGTTCAAGCTATTACCATTACCGTTCAACAAGTAAAACTCCTCATCCAGATCGTATCAAGCTTAAAGTGATGATTAAAAGTCTATTTAAGCAAAGTCGTCACTCTCTTGGTAGTCGGGGAATTCGATTTATGTTGTTGAATCAGGGCATTAAGATTGGACGCTATCTGGTACGTAAGTTAATGCGTGAATCAGGTCTTGTTTCCAAACAACGTAAGAAGTACAAATATCAAAGCAACGTAGCTGAAGTCCCTGCTGTTCCAAATATATTAAACAGGAAATTTAAACCTGTTCAGCCTAATCATGTGTGGAGCAGTGACATTACCTATATTTGGACAGGTAAAACATGGGCTTATCTTGCAGTTGTTCTTGATCTGTATGCTCGTCGAGTGATTGGTTGGTCTATGTCGTCCCAAGCAGACCAACATTTAGTCATTAAGGCATTAGATGAAGCATGGCATCGGCGAGGTAAACCGAGTGGCGTGATCTTCCATTCTGATCAAGGCAGCCAATATAAAAGCCTTTTAGTTCGGCATAGGTTGGCGTGCTACGCCATGCAACAAAGTATGAGTCGTAAAGAAACTGTTGGGACAATGCCCCAACAGAAAGGCTTTTTAGAAGTCTCAAGACTGAGTGGATTCCCAAATTGGGATACAGCTCAATTGAAGAAGCGAAGCTAGATGTTGGTCTGTATCTGATGGAATACTACAATCAGATACGACCTCATCGATTTAACGATGGTATCAGTCCTTGTCAGGCTGAAAATGAACTTAAAACTGTGTCCAATATTTGTTGACCACTACAATTAGAACTTAATAAATCTAATGCAGTTGCTGCAGGGCTAATTAGTGGTGGAGCTAAAAAATTAGAAGGACTTGGGATTAAAAGTTGGCAACCTGTAGTTATTGGCTCTTCTGCTAGTATTAATGCTGTTACGTCTGGTAATAACCCGTATAAGGATGTAAATAAAAGGATTGAATCTGATAAATCACAAAAGGATAGGACAAAGTGAATAGTATTTTATTTGAAAAGACTAACTACTATAACACTCAAAATAAAAGACGTGAGTTTGATGGTAATATAATTTTATATATAAGTCTTAGCATATTATCTTTTGTATTGGGGGTTTTTGTAATTAAATACCTAAGAGTAGATGAGTTTTCTTTTAATGAAAAATCGTTTGATTATATGCTTCAATTAGTAGTCGCACTATATTTTATGTTATATATTCCAATAGCTTATTGGTTTAAGATTTTTTTATACTCTAAATCTATAATAACAATAAAATATAGAGAAGACTGCCTAGAAATTCAAACTTTTTTCTTACATAGAAAAATAGAAAACTTTGAACTTTTTTTAGGAGCTGAAATGTATGCTCAAAATATAAATTTTTTATGGTTTAGGGGCAATAAATATTTAGAGCATGAAGAGCCTCTTTTTGTCAATAGTGGTGAAAATTATACGATTCACGATATAGACCGGAACAAATATTATCTAATTACTTTGGCAAAAAAAGAAAGTGAAATTTAATTTTCTCTAAAATTAACCATGAATTAGAGAAAAGAAATTCAGTTGAAAAAAGATGACTGAGTTGATAAGTGAGTTACGACACTGGACTGCCACCTCATCCTCAAACCGACTTTCTTCCAGTCATTCTTCACTCGACTCCAGTCAGACAAGAAGTACCTCCACCACCTGTACCAGAGAAGAAAGCTCTCGCTCATATCAGAATTCCACTGCATCACGAACAAGATTCCGCACAGGATCAGATGATCGAGATCGATTGGCCTGTGGAATCAGTCACTGAATTACTCGTGCTGATACAGGGTTTGACTCAATGATCCGTATCGATGAAATCTGGTTGTCTACTCAACCGATGGATATGCGTGCAGGGATGGATACTGCCATGGCTCAGGTGTTGAAAGCCTTTGGTTCGATCAAACCCCATTGTGCTTACCTGTTCTGTAATAAACGTGGTCATCGCATAAAAGTACTGGTACATGATGGACTGGGCATCTGGCTGTGTGCTCGACGTCTAGAACAAGGCAAATTCCACTGGGCCCAAGTTCATCAAAGTGAAACCATCTCACTCAGTTCGGAGCAGTTACAAGCATTAATACAAGGCTTGCCTTGGCAGAGAATTGGACAAGTGCAAGTGGTCTCCATGCTCTAAACCAAGCCACTTGGTTCTGCTATTCTCCAAAGGTTCTATTCCTTTAGTCTCATGATCTCAGGCATACTGTGGTCATGAATACGCTACCTGATTTAAGCCAACTGACCCATGAACAACTACTGGAATTCACCAGACAATTGGCGATGCAGCATCAACAATTAGAAAAATCAAATCAGCAACTAGATGCCAAAGTTCAACATTTATCCATTCTCAATCAAAAGTACGAGCATGAGCTAGCACTGTTTAAAAAACACAAATTCGGCAGTAAAAATGAACATCTCACCGCCAAACAAATCCATCTGTGGTATGAAGCGGTTGAAGAAGATATCGCAGCAGTCGAGCTGGAACTGGAACGGCTGAATGCAGATAAAACCGATGTAACAACACAGAAAGCCAATAAACCTAAACGTCGTCCATTGCCAACTCACTTAGCTACGATTCGCATCGAGCATGAACCTGCATCAACGCAATGTGCTTGTGGTTGCCAACTGCGTCGTATCGGTGAAGATGTCAGTGAAAAATTGAATTTCAGACCGGCACAGTTCTATAAAGAGCAACATGTACGTGGCAAATGGGTCTGTGATCAGTGCGATACGCTGACACAACAAGCGATGCCTGCGTATGTCATTGATAAAGGTATTGCTTCACCTGAACTACTGAGCCATGTACTTGTATCTAAATATGCTGATCATTTACCACTGTACCGTCAGCGCCTGATCTATCAACGGGCTGGTGTTGATCTTTCTCGATCTACTCTTTCAGATTGGCTTGGTCGCTGTGGTGTGGAACTGGAACCTCTAGCCAATGCCTTAAAACAGGTGGTGTTGCAACAGCAGGTGATTCATGTAGATGAAACACCGGTCACCTTTATGCAACTTGGTGATCAAGAGAAAAAACCGAAAAAAGGTTATGTCTGGGCTTATGCCAGCACACAATACAATCCTATTCAGACGGTGATCTATGACTTCCAGCCGAGTCGTTCAGGTCAGCATGCAGAAGACTTTCTGCAAGACTGGCAGGGTCATTTGGTCTGTGATGATTACAGTGGCTACAAAGCCCGTTTTAAATCAGGTCAAATCATTGAAGTTGGCTGCATGGCGCATGCACGTCGTAAATTCCATGAACTGCATGTGACTGGGAAAAGTCAAATTGCTGAACAGGCATTAGTACTGATTCAAAAACTCTATGCGATAGAAGCAGAACTCAGGAAAGAGACTGATAATACAGCACAACAATGCTACGACTACCGGCAGCAGCATAGTCAACCCGCGATGCAACAACTGTATGAGTGGCTCAAGCAGCATGCTCTCAAGGTGCTACCGAGTTCTGCCACAGCCAAAGCCATTAATTACAGCCTAAAACGTTGGAGTGCTTTAAGCCGCTATCTGGATGATGGTAATTTACCTATAGATATGAGCAGCATTGCTGCGCAAGGGGTGGAAAACCAGATGCGTCCCTGGGCCTTGGGACGTAAAAACTGGCTATTTGCTGGCTCGCTACGAAGTGGTCAGCGAGCGGCGAATATCATGACGCTGATTCAGTCAGCAAAACTGAATGAGCTGGATCCGTATGCCTATTTAAGTGATGTGCTGAAAAGACTACCGACACATAAAGTGACCCAAATAGAAGAATTACTACCACACCGATGGAAACCTGATCCTCATTAAAATATAGCGATGGGGTTCAGCGGATGCTTACGTAATGGATAAATTTTGGTTACTTCTTCTAAACTTTGATGATAAAAAACAATGGAATATTCTTAAAAGTGATGCGTCATGTGTGCATCACATAGTTTTTAATTTATGCTTCCTTTTGGGTATATCTAACCTCTAAATATTTAGATAATTCGAATTTATTTTTTACTTGATACAGCATAAAGATCAGAATTAGATATAAAATTAATTAAATTCGCACATCTTTCTGTATTCCTATCCCTAAAAACAGATCGTTAACTTGCTAACTTAAGCGATCGAAATTTCCGAGAGGAATTCGTTATTAAGCCACCATTCGTATGATTACAATGCTAATTTTCACTCAATATTGTTAAAAATCTCATAACATTTCTTGCATTAAGGACATTGTTCAGATACACATAATCACGTTTTAGTGTCTTGACGAAGGCTTTAGCAATTCCATTAGTATTTCGGCTTCTTTGATGTAATAAATCTAAAAACTAATCCCTATTGCACTTCATTTGAGAATCTAAGTCCTTATTCGAATTGTCTTTATAGAAGGATTTTTTGTACAAACCTATCACTGAGTAATCAGTTAACCAAAATGTAACGGCATTTCGCTAAGCACTTGTTTTCGTTGTTGCCAATCAGGCATATGCTCATCTAAAAGACTGATAAATCGGTTACCATGATTTGCTTCAAGTAAATGTAAAAGCTCATGTAGAATAATATATTCAACGCTCGCTTTCGGTTTTTTAGCAAGCTCAGTATTTAAACGAATATTTTTGTCTTTAGGGTTACAGCTTCCCCATTTTGTTTTCATTGTACTTACGAGCAGTTTATTGGGCTGAACGTGGAGTTTTTCAGCCCACTGTAGAATAAGAGGTTCAGCAAATTTGCGTAACTCTTTACGATACCAACGATTTACGTAACTTTGACGTTGCTCTAAGGAGTAATTTTCTGGGCAGAAGAAGACCATATTAAATGAATCATATTTAATAGATGGGCGTTCGGCTCTTGCGACGCTAAGTAGGTAACGTTGTCCCCAAATGTAAATACTCTCACGTTCGACATAAATACGTTTGGTTTCTCGGGATTGTTCCTTAAACTTCTTTTGTTCTTTTTTGATCCAAGAAAGTTTAGAGATTGCATAGAGTTTTAACGATTCTTCAGATACATAGGAAGGAGCCGTCATTTTGACAACACCTTCTGGTGGATAAACACTTAAATGAATGTTTTCAATATCTTTAAGTGTTAGGTCAATCGTAATATCACCAATGCGAATAATCATCTAAACTCGTCGTGTCCTGTGAAGATATCCATTAGTTTATCTAATAAATCTTCATCTTGGATTTGTTTCTTAACCATATTTCGTAATTTTGCTGTCTTAAGGCGATGTGTTTGAAAACCAGCAGGTTTATTGTTCATAACAAATTCATGTAGTTCGAGAGCTTGTTCTTCATGCTTAAATAAATTAAACAGCGCCTTTTTACCCGTGGTATCGATTTTAGCACTGGTTTTCACCACTGTACCTGAATGTACTTGCTTGGCGAGTTGTTCAATTTTCTTTAAATATTCTGCATAGCGGTCTGCGCTGTCCTTACGGATTTTGATGACTTCTTCTAATAGACCTGACATTTTGGCATGGAATGCAGGGTCAGCGAGATGGTCTTTGATTAAAGTACTTCGGATGTTGTTTTCAATCGTTTCTGCGACTGAGTTTCGATCCTTCATATTGTTCAATTTTTTGGTGATTGTTTCTGCAATACCTGTTTCCACAATTAGTTGAATTAGAGTTTTATCTTCAAACGAGCTAACTTTGACCGAGTTTTTAGCATCAATATAATTATCAATCAGATAACGCATATCTGCTTCAAAAGTTTTGAGGTCGAGATATTCACCCGCACGTAAACGAACTTTTTCTCTTAAATCTAAATAAAAGGCTTCTTTCGCTTTAATTTCTTTGATTTCTTCAGCTGTATAACCCAGTTCAGCAAATTCATCTTTGGCATTAGCAAAGGCACGGAAGAAAGTTGCAACGGATTTATACAAGGTAATACGTCTTTGATAGGTGGCTTTAAGATCATCAGGGTTTTCTGAGTTGCCACAAAAGAATTTTAGGCGATCTTCTTCACAGCTATTTGGTTGCACCATTTGCATCAGCAAATTGAGTTGTTCCATCGCATTGTCTAAATGCTCTTTCGCCATAATCTTACGATTTTTAATCTCAATTTGTGCTTCTTCAGATGCTGAAGTGTCTAATTCAGAGTTATAGACAGCAATGGCTTTTGCCATTTTCTGAAATAGGTTTTTGTAGTCAATGATTAAACCATATTCTTTATCGGCAGTGTCTAGGCGGTTAGTACGACAAATGGCTTGGAAAAGTCCATGATCTTGCATCGATTTATCTAAGTACAAGACCGAACAAGAGGGTGCATCAAAACCTGTTAAAAGCTTATCGACAACAATCAGCAGTTTCATTTCTGTTGGATGATCGACAAATTTTTTCTTAGCATTATCGGTATAGGTTTCTGCCTTGGTTTTTTGCGGTTCAGCTTTTACATTTTGCAGAATCTTGTCATAGGTTGCATAAATGTATTGGTCTTCCGTTTCGGTATGGCTATCTACAATAGATTTGCTGACTTTCGCAGGACTTGGCTCATAAGAGGTAATTAACGCACAACGTTTTCGTAGAATCGGCGAGTTACTATCTTGAATGAGATTGTAGTACTTACATGCTTCATAAATGCTAGATGCGACTAAAATAGCTGTACCACGCTGTTTAAGGCGTGGAATTCTTTGCATAAAGTCATTATTTATATCAAGCATGATTTTACGCATACGTTGCTCAGAGCTATTCAGCTTTTGACGCGTACCCCATTCTTTTTTTAGCTCAACTTCTTGCCATTCGTTTAACTTACGAGTACGTACCGTTTCTTTAAACCAATCGTCAATCGCATCTTGATCTGAGATGTATTGATCGACATCACGTGCTTCATATGCCAAATCTAGAATCACACCATCTTCTACTGCTTCTTTAAATAAGTAGGTATGAATATAGCCACCAAAGACTTCTAAACTGTTTTTAGCATCTTTTTTAAGAAGAGGTGTTCCTGTAAAACCAATCATCACGGCTTGTGGAATGATGGCTTTCATATAGCGATGTAAATCACCACTTTGAGTACGGTGACATTCATCAATAAAGACGATCACTTCACCAAATACTTTAGATTTTTGTTTAGCAAGATCAGCAATGAAGGTATCGATATCTTCGACATCACGTTGTCCAAACTTATGGATCAGGGTACAGAGCAAGCGTTCCTCAGGATTTTGTAGCGCACTCATTAAGTTTGCGCCACTGCTTGCTCGGGTGACTTTTCGACCTGATTGAGTAAATACCTTTTCAATTTGTTTATCGAGTTCGTCACGGTCAGTAATAACCACAACACGGGCATGGGGTTTATTTTGTAAAATCCATTTGGCAAGCATGACCATCAAGATACTTTTACCTGCACCTTGGGTATGCCAAATAATCCCGCTTTGTTTTTTATTGACGTATTGTTGCGCTGCTTTTAAACCAAAATACTGATGTGAACGAGGCAGTTTTTTTACGCCAGCATCGAAAATAATGCAGTCGTAGATGATTTCTAATAAGCGTTCTTTATTACACAGACGACGCAAATATTTAAACAGGATATTGTCTTCTTCAACATCTGCGTCTTCTTTCCAGTTTAAATAAAACTTAGATGGGGTGAGGGTAGTCCCATATTGCAAGCCTTGTGACGTATTACCTGCAATTAAAAGTTGTGTGGTATTAAAGAACCAAGGGTTAAATTCAGCTTGTTGATTTGAGACTAATTGGGCAATGCCTTCACCGAGTGACACACTGCCACGTTTAAGTTCTATCACACCAATAGCAATACCATTGATATATAACACGAGGTCAGGACGACGGTCTGCTTCAACGCCTTTTAGTGTAACTTCTTCAGCCACATAAAAGCGGTTATTTGCTCGGTTTTTCCAGTCGATGAGAAAAATGGTTTTTTCATTTTCTTCGGCGCTCATTTTGACACCGACGCCCATACGCAATTTGCCGTAGAAGGTTTTATTGACCTCATATAAGCCATCGTATTTATTTGACAGGACTTTATTTAACTCGTCATAGACCTTGCTGATCTCCTGATCTGAATGACCTTGAGATTTTAAGAATTCAGTTAAATATTCAGGTTCAATATTGCTATTGTTTTCACGGTACTGCCAGTTACCTAAGTGGATAAAGCCTAGGCTTTGTAATACAGCAATGACTTGTTGTTGGGTATGTGCTTCATTGTTTACGGTATAGTCCATATTGATTGTGTCTAAAGTCATGTTGTGTATTACTCCCCCTAAAATTTTATAGTTGCTCTAGGCGAAACGAATTTCGCCAGTGAGTAGTTTTTGCATCATGCCAATTTTGATGGCTTTGGCTTTCTCTAATTTTTTATTTAACGTTTCTATTTCCTTAATATGATTAAATAAAATTTTAGAGATTGACTCCTGTTCATCTTTAGATGGAAGAGCTAGAATAATATTTTTAAAGGTACTCTTTGATAAGCTGTAGACTTTTAGGCCTGATGCTAAACGTTTATATTGTTTGATGATTAATGGATTAGAACTAATAAAGCTACGGAAACCCAGTGCAAAGTTTTCTTTAATATCTCTAGCTAAGAAAGTATGTAGTCCGCTAACAACTTTAATATTTGGTTGATTTAATACTTCTATGCTTTTTCCTATTCCATTTAAGTCTTCGGAAGCATCTGCAATAATTAAATCACCTTGTTGAATAGCAGCATAATTCATTACTTGATTAGTTGAAACGTATCCTGATACAAAAGTATTTGTATCAATACAATAGTCTAATTTGGTGTGAATATCGCCATAATGAATACATGCACAAGTATTATGTTCTGCAGTTAGTTGATCTCGAGAAAATGAAGCTGTAGATAGGAAACTAAAAACATCTGTAAAATATTTTAAATTCCAATCCTCAGGAATTTTTCCTAACTCTGAGTCTTTATAGCCTTTTGCCGTCCCATCTTCATTAAAAGCAAACTCCTTTAAGCGTTGTTTACCTGTTAAAAGATTGACCATTAAACCTTCTTTGATCATCTTTTTCTTTTCGATGAGCTTTTCTAATGCAGAAATATAGTTGTCTGCATCAGTTAAAGCTTGAGCGATTTTTTGTTGTTCGGCTAGTGGTGGAATTCTTAAGGGACAGTCTAAGACTTCTTTTTTCTTTAAATTTGTTTGTTTAACCCCATCATCAAAACTTAAAAAATATTCATTGCGATTCAGCATTCTGAAAATGAAATTTGCATGATAGGAGCTATTTACAGTTAATAAAGCAATTCTTTGATTAACTGTATAGTAGTTAGGCTTATCCACAAAAAAACATTTAGCTATTGCTCTACCATTAGGCACATCACTTAACACCATTAATATATCTGATTTATTGGCGAGTTGATTTGCAACAGTACTAAATTTTTGTACAGAACCTTCGGTTGAAATAAATTTCGAATTTACTAAACAGTAATCACCAAATTCAGAAACATACATTTCATGAGCCTGTCCATTTTTGTATGTTACAACCTCATTTAATGTAACTTCTTTCCATTCGATATTAACTTGGCTCATAGCTCAAACCCCATTGCAACCAAATGAGCTTCAACTTGTTTTTCTAAATCTTCAACACTTTTCGTCAGTTGCCCTAAAGTAAACTCATAACGCTCCGCCAACTCACGTACACGCACGGTTAAACGCTGTGCCACACGCTCAACATCAGCATTAATTTGCTTGGCTAAATCGGCAAGCCATTTATCATCCGTTACCAATTCCTTAATTTCAGACTCGGTTAAATTGGCATAATAATTAAAAGTATCAGTATCTAGTTTGGTTTCTAAATCTTTTACTAAGGTCTTTTGAGCTTTAATCTTATTGGTTAAATCCATCCAACGATAAAGCACCGCCAAATTATCAAAATTATCTAGCGAATCTTCACCTTGATTATTTTTGATTAACTCAGAAATACCATTTTCAAAAATCTCATATTTATTTTTCATGAGTTTTTGCGCATTTTTCAATTGTGTAAAGGCAGTAGCATAACGCTCAATAATCGACTTTTCTTCACTTGACTGTTGTTCAGCAAAAGCAGCCATCTTTTTGGCTGTGGTATTTTTGGCTTTGAGCATTAACGCAATAATTGTATTTTCTTTTTCTAATCCGTCCAAAATACCTTGCGCATTTTCCAGTTGTTGCTGTGCAGCACTGTAAATTGAAAAATCAGCCGCATAAGCCTTTGGAGCAGCATCTAACACTTCAGATTGCCAAAGCTCTTTCACATCTTTTTCTTTAATACCTTGCTCAAGAATATCATCATCACCTGAATGGTTTTCTTCATGCTCAGTCAGTTCTTGAGTCAGCTCATCTAACTTGGCTTGTTCACGTGCTAACTCATCGCGACGATCAGCAAAGTAGCGATTAATCACTACTTCTTTTGGTACTAAGTCAGCTTTCCAACCTTTATCTTTTTTCTGACCTTTTACCGTTTCAATAATACGCTCAGCATTGACCTTCCAATCATCGGCAGCAATGATATAAGCATCATCTTGCATAATGCCTTCCCAGTAATCCATCAAGATTTGATAGATACTGTAATGATTGACGAGGTCTTGCCCTCGATAGTGAGCAAGTAAAGATTCTGACAGTTCAGTAATTAATTCTTTAGGCTCAAATTCATTGGCTTTGAGTGATTTAAGTTTGACTTCAGCTTGATCTGCCCAGACTTGGAAATGCGCTTGCATTTTTTCTTTAAATGCAACGAATTCTGAATCTTGGTTAATAAAGCTTTTAACTTCATGTGTCGCACAGTTAAGAGAGGAATAACCATCACGTAGTGGGCTAAAGAGCTTGGTTTTAAGCTGAGGACAAACTTTCCAATAGTCGGCTAAATCTTCAACGTCGGTGTTTGGAATACCACCTTGTAAATGCGCTTCAATATCTTGGATATCTTCAGCTTCACTATTGTCGATATAACGAGGCAAGTTGAGGTTATAGCCATTTTTAATGATTTCATCTAAACCGACCATACGCGCATAACGCTTGTCATGCGCTTCAGGGTTTTTAAAGGCATCAATGATTTTATGCAAATCACGCTCACGTAGACGATTTTTCGCACCATCTTTAATAAAGCCTTGGCTCGCATCAATCATGAGAATGCCTTTACGTGCTGAGGCATTTTCACGATCAATCACGATAATACAAGCAGGGATACCTGTACCGTAGAACAAGTTAGCAGGTAGACCAATAATAGCTTTAATAAAACCATAATCTACTAATTTTTGGCGAATATCAGCTTCTGCATTACCACGGAATAAAACACCATGAGGCAGAATACATGCTGCTTTACCTGTCGATTTTAAAGATTTGATGATATGAAGCAGGTACGCGTAGTCCCCTTGCTTTGATGGAGGAATACCAAACTCTTCAAAACGACCATACACATCTGCATCTGCCGTAGAAATATCTAAGCCCATTGACCATTTTTTATCTGAAAACGGTGGGTTGGCTACAATGAAGTCAAAATGTTGTAATTCACCATCGACAAGAAATTTAGGCGTTGCAAGAGTATTCCCTTGGCGGATTTCTGCTGTAGGCGAACCATGTAAGAACATGTTCATTTGTGCCAAAATGCTTGTTGAAGCATCTTTTTCTTGACCATATAGCGAAATATCATCACGGTTAGCTTTAGCAGCGACACGAAGGAGTAGTGAGCCTGAACCACAGGTTGGATCGTAAACCGTGGTATCACCACGTGCTTCATATTCATCAATACCCACAATTGAGGCAACAATACGGCTAACTTCTGTTGGTGTATAGAATTGACCTTTACTCTTACCACTTTCAGAAGCAAAGTGACCCATGAGGTATTCAAAAGCATCGCCAAGTAAGTCATCGCCATTGGCAAGGTGATTGGAGAAATCAAGTTCTGGACGTTGGAAAATCGCAATAAGGTCAGTTAAACGATCTACTTTTTCTTGACCATCACCAAGTTTGGTTGAGTCATTAAAGTCAGGCATTGCTTTAACATTCAGCGCACAGGCTTCAGCAAGCGGGGCAACAATTTGCTTATTAATGAGGTCGCCAATCTCAGCATTACCTTTGAGCTCAATCATGGCACTAAATGTTGCTGAATCTGGAATCTCGATAAAATCTAATTGTTCTTTTTTATCACTGACATATTTGATAAAGAGTAAAACTAAAATGTAGTCTTTATATTGGCTTGAATCCATACCTCCACGAAGGTTGTCACAGCTTTCCCAAAGTGAAGAATAGAGTTCTGATTTTTTAATAGCCATAGTAACTGCAATATAAAAGCTTAAACGGAAGTTGAGCTGAATATTAGCAAAATTAAGATTGGGATGTGCATAGGATTAGTAAAATAAAATATACTTTAGTTGTACTAAGCGACAAATAGCGACGCCTTTAGGTTTATATAGATCATTGAATCGATTATATTATTTATTTTAAAGCAGAATATAATAATGGGGGCATTATGGAATTGTTAGCATCGGATATTCTAGGGGAACAATCGAGTGCTAGACATATTCTAAAGCGAATTTTTGAGTCGCGTAAACTTACTGAGCCAACAAGTCATCCCCTGTACACCTATCATATTACCTTAGAAGAATATCAAGACCTAAAGCATACGCTTAGATATAGCAAACAAGATCAAAAAAGCCATAAACCTAGTCGAGAATGGTGTGCAGTTTTTACGCTATTTGTCTCAGAATGGTTTCGTCGAGAGTATAAAAGTGGTTGGAGTTGGGGCCCTGTATATAATGCATTAGGTTTTCAACCTTTAGATAATATTCGTTATGTGGTTCAACAAGGCTTAGAAGGTTTTTGGAAACGTCCAATTCTTAAATTTGAAGGCTCAAATCATACCAATTATTTAGGGTCTGCATTTAAAGAAGGGGGATTCCCTTCAAATCTTTTAATGGAGCAAGGTAATCATTACCAGTCAGTATTTAAACGTATTGTGGCGCAGTTCAGTCACTATAGACATTATAACCCTGCAATAAATGACCAATTGATTCAAGCGTATACTCAATATCTGCCTGAAGCATTCAAGGAGCATGAAACGCGAGTGCTTATTTCAGATATGGCAGAACATCTTGTTCATTTAGTAGAAACACACCAATTAGACAATACGGATAACCCAGCAGCTTATTTATCCATAAATTTCCCCAAGTGGAGGGAAGTGTTTCCTCTACCATTAGAAAGTAGTGTGGCGGAACAGTTTTTAAATCAGTTGCTCGTTACTTCTAGTACTGAATTGAAGCAAATGAAAACAAAACAGGATGCTTTATCCTGTACGAGTTTCTTTAACCGTAATTCTAATCAAATATTAACTGAAGTTTTCCTGCCTAACTCACTAGAAATTACTTTAGAGGATGTTAAAGGGATTCCTCCTCGTGTAGAAATTGTGTTGTATGAAGCACATGAACCGTTAGCAAAAATTGGCGCAGCAACATTTATGGCAAGACCTGAAGCTGATAAGCCAGTGAATATACGTATAGGTGCACAAACGCGCATTATTACTAGAAAAAATTATCAACATGGATTGATTCTGGCGCTACAAAATAAAGATCAGATTCTTTTTCGAAAAGAATTACCCCAAACATGTTTAGAAATCGGTAGTGTTCCTGTGGCATTTGCACAGGATGAGGGAGAACTTTGTCCATTTATTGGGCAGGCTTCATTTAAGACAGCAGAAGCAGAAATCATTTTACTTTTACCGCCATCATATCAATTTACTTCTCAGGACTGTGTCACTGGGCATTTGTCGAATGCTTTTGGTCAACATGTTTATAAGGCGAAAGGTGATATTGAAATTATTGGTGATAATCAAGAGCAATATCAGATTCAATGCTCTAAATATCACGATAAATCAGAGCTTGTAGATCTTTTTGGTACGAAGTTTCCTTGGCCTACAGTACCTGCGTTGGCTTTTTTAGGAAGACCTAAGGCACGTTATATAGAAACGGGTTTGCAGTCAAAAAATGATAGTTTAGCTATTTATGCAGAACAAAAGCTTTTAGCTCATCATGTGGGTTCTGCAGCATATGGTGTAAAGACTTTAACCGTTAAAAATGTAGCTCAAAATGTGGTGCTACGTCGCAAGGTTGTAATTTTTCCTGAAGACCTAAAAATAGAATTATTGGCAGGAGATACGCCTAATGAAGCTGATATTCGTCTACTAACCAAAAGTAATATCATTTGTTTAGGGATCACTGCTGATCATCAAGCAGAGAGCTTTAAGTCGCGTAAACTGAATGATGATATACATGGGCAATATGGTTATGAGTACCATCTAAAATGCAATGAGCATCCACCTGAAAATATCAAACTTAATTTGATGCTGAATTTGGGAGATCAAGTAGATTTATTACTACCATTTCCATCACATGGTGCAACGCTCTATAACGGAAATCACCAGCCAATTAAACAAAAAGTATTAACTGTAGACGATTTGCTCGGTTCAAGATTATGTCTATATGCACCAGAGGATAAGCTGACCAATTTTCGGATGACAATCAGGCTGAAAAGCAGTCATATTCGTGATATAGATGCCCCTTATTACAAATGGCAATTTTTGGTGAGTGGAAAACCACATCAAGAATCACTTATTCATTATCGAGCTGAAATAGAAGAATTATTGGCATTAACAAAAGATTTAGATGCACGGATTATTCTCGAAGTCACTGGTGGGAAACAATCTTTAAATTATGAAATTAAACATTATCAAACTGAGTTTGAAATAGATGCACAAGGTCATTATTTTTTAAGTGGTCTGAATCTTTCAGGTTCACAACTGGTTGATCCAGTCATCATGGTTTTAAACCAACCTGAACAGGCCGTTTTACCACTAGAGCCAATTACAACTGAAGGGGTTGAAACAGGTAAGTATAGATTACCAAGATTGGGTAATGTGGGTCCATGCTTAATTATTCCTAGAGATGAAAGGTCTATTAAATTTAGACCGAAATTCTGATCCTAGCCAAAATAATGGACAGCACGTCCCTCTAAAGATAACGTAACTTTAATCTTTGGAGATTCAAGAAATGGCTAAACGTTTTAGTCCTGAATTTAAACAGCAAGCGATTGATTATGCACTTTCAAACTCCCACGAACCTATAGTTGCAATCGCCCAGAAATTAGGTGTGGGTTATTCAACTTTAGACAAATGGATTCGTGAGGCCAATC
>NZ_PJRJ01000038.1 GCF_003711395.1 Acinetobacter sp. B51(2017) | reverse complement strand
TCCCTTCCCGAACTCAGAAGTGAAACCTCTTAGCGCTGATGGTAGTGTGGGGTTACCCATGTGAGAGTAAGTCATCGCCAGCTCATTATTCTAAAAATCCCTCTGATCATTCATCAGGGGGATTTTTTTCGACTATAAAAAGCTAAAAGTCCTTAATAATTTGCTTAGAAGATACCTTTATAAATAAAAATGATGATATAGCACTCTATTTATTAGTAATAATTTTAAATATTTAGTCGCAGAGGAGTAAAAATTGTATGATTTTTGATTAATTTGTGCTATAAAAAATAAAACAGGCATAAAAATTGCTTATAAATAGCGCAAAATAAGGAGGGTAAAACAGCATGCGGTTATCAGTTGGATTAAAAGTTGCAAACTCATTATCTTTAACACCACAGTTACAACAGGCGATCCGTTTACTGCAATTGTCGAGCCTAGAACTTGAGCAAGAAATTCAAGTCCAGTTAGAAAGTAACCCATTATTAGAAAAAGTGGAAGAGCAGACCACGGTTGAAAGTTTATCTAATTTAGAAAAAGAGACTGAGAATAAAGATTTAACCAATGAATTAAATGCTGACCATTTACCAGATGATTTGCCTGTAGATACCGATTGGGATGACGTTTACACCCATCAACCGACCAGTTTAGGTTCTGCTGATTTTGAAGAGCGTGAAGATAATCGTCAAGGTCATTTAGGCTTAAGCGAGCATATGCTTGAGCAAATTAATCTACTCAATTTTAGTCAAATTGATAAATTAATAGCTTATTGTTTAATTGATTCATTAGATGAAAAAGGTTTTTTAGATGTAGAAATTTCAGAGATTACTGCATCGGTACAACACTTATTACAGTCAATGGATTATGAAGATGAAGTTGAAGATGATGAGATACTTGCAGTACTCAAATGTATTCAGCGGCTTGACCCCGTAGGAGTGGGGTCGCGTAATTTAGCAGAGTGTTTAGCGGTACAGTTAGATTTATTGCCGAGCAATACTGTCAATCGTCGTGAGGCCTTATTATTATTGCAACATTATGAGTTGTTAATTAACAATGAATTAAGCAAGTTAATCAAACAAACAGGTTTAAATACTGAGCAATTAAAAGCAGCCCTTGAGCTATTAAAAACTTTAAAACCACATCCAGGTCTAGATTTTGAGAATAAAGAATCAGACTATCAAATTCCAGATGTGGTGGTAGCTAAAAAAAATGAAATTTGGCAGGTACAACTTAATCCAGATATTGTACCTAAGTTAAGAGTCAATTCGTTTTATGCCAATATGATTCGTCGTGCTGATCAAAGTGATGATAATCAATATCTACGTAATCAAATGCTTGAAGCAAAAAACTTTATTAAGAGTATTGATGAGCGTCATAAAACTTTACTTAAAGTAGCTAGCTGTATTGTTGAGCATCAAAAAGCCTTTTTAGAAATTGGTGCTGAAGGTATGCGTCCCTTGGTGTTACGCGATATTGCAGAAGAAGTTGAACTGCATGAATCGACGGTTTCACGGGTGACCACAAATAAATATATGCTAACACCGCGTGGTTTATTTGAATTGAAATATTTCTTTTCAAGTCATGTTGGAACGACAACAGGTGGTGAGGCATCCTCTACTGCGATTCGCGCCAAGATTAAAAAGTTAATTAGCGAAGAAAATATACGTAAGCCTTTGTCGGATAATGCAATTGCTAATTTGCTTAAGGAAGAGGGGATTGATGTGGCGCGTAGAACAGTTGCAAAATATCGTGAATCACTGAATATTCCATCATCTTCTGAACGAAAAGTATTGATCTAATTTTTAAAGTGCGGTAATTGTAAAGGTGCATTATGACAACATAATGACCGATAAAGGTGCGGCTTAAGTGGTTTTTAAGTCTGCGACGTATTTCATCCTACACATTGAGGGATAGAACTATGCAAATTACAATTCGTGGTCATCATTTAACTATTACTCCTGCGATTGAAGATAATATCCGCAGTAAATTTGCCCAAATAACTAAGCATCTTGATCAAATCAGTAGTATGCAGGTCAAGCTCAGCAAAGATCATCAAGTGGATAAGCGCTCTAAAAAGGGCAGCAGTAACCACATTGCCGAAGCGATTGTGCGTGTACCAGGTGCTGAATTGTTTGCGCAAGCAACAGCGGATGATATGTATAGTTCGATTAAAAAAATGACGGAAAAGCTTAAACGCCAACTCGAAAAATATCGTGAATCTCAAACTGAGTATCAAGCAATTTTGTCTTAGTGCTTAAAAAAGCAAAAAGAGGTTTTTTTAAACCTCTTTTTTTATAGATATAATGTATATCACTAATGAATTATTTTTGTCATTTATAGTAGAATGACAGGTTTTTACACCCTTGATCTAATATAAGAGGTCTTTGCGATGAATAGTGATCAGCTCACTGATATTTTAAAAGCTGCTTTTCCTGAGGCTGAAGTTGCTGTAAGTGGGCAAGGCGGAAAATTTGATCTTCGTATTGTCGATGATCAATTTGAAGGTAAACGTCCGGTTGCTCGTCAACAAGCTGTTTATGCACCGCTAAATTCTTATATTGCAAGTGGTGAAGTGCATGCTGTCACAATTCGTGCAATGACCAAAGAAGAATGGCGTAAAGCTAGTCTTTTCGGAGCTTAATTCGTTAATGGATAAATTTTTAATTCAAGGTGGTACTAAGCTCGAAGGTGAAGTACGAATTTCAGGTGCAAAAAATGCAGCCTTACCGTTACTTGCAGCAACCATTCTAGCTGATACCCCAATTACGCTCACCAATGTGCCTAATTTAAAAGATGTAAATACATTGGTGAAGTTGATTGCAGGCTTAGGCGTCACTATCAGTTATGAAGGTGACACCGTAAAAGCGGATATTTCAACATTAGATAATCAATTTGCGCCCTATGAATTAGTAAAAACAATGCGCGCTTCAATCTTGGTGCTTGGTCCTTTATTGGCACGTTACGGCTCAGCTAAAGTATCACTGCCGGGCGGCTGTGCGATTGGTTCACGTCCAGTTGATCAACATTTAAAAGCGCTAGAAGCATTAGGTGCGAAGATTGAAGTTGAAAATGGCTATGTCTTAGCAGAAGTAGACGGTCGTTTAAAAGGTGGTGAAGTTGTTTTTGATATGGTGACCGTAGGCGGTACCGAAAATATCTTAACAGCTGCGGTACTTGCTGATGGCGTAACCACGATTCGTAATGCTGCGCGTGAGCCAGAAATTACCGATCTTGCGCAAATGCTAATAAAAATGGGCGCTAAGATTGAAGGTTTAGACACAGACACACTTGTGGTGACAGGTGTTGAAAGCTTACATGGCTGTGAATATGCAGTCGTGGCGGATCGTATCGAAACCGGTTCATATTTAGCAGCAGCAGCCATTACGGGTGGCCGTGTGAAAACCACACATACTGACCCAAGTTTATTAGAAGCAGTATTAGATAAATTTGAAGAAATGGGTGCAGAAGTGACCCGTGGTGATGACTGGATTGAGCTTGATATGCAGGGCAAACGTCCTAAAGCAGTCAGCTTCCGCACGCTGCCGCATCCAGAATTCCCAACCGATATGCAAGCACAGATTATGGCAGTGAATGCCATTGGTCGTGGTTTTGCGACTATTTCGGAAACGATTTTTGAAAACCGCTTTATGCATGTACCTGAATTGTCACGTATGGGCGCCAATATTCAGGTCGAAGGTAATGATGCCGTGGTAACCGGTGTAGAACAACTTTCTGCAGCGCCTGTTATGGCAACGGATTTACGTGCTTCATTCTCACTAGTTTTAGCCGCATTGGCAGCTGACGGTGAAACACTGATTGACCGCATTTATCACATTGACCGCGGTTATGAAGATGTTGAAGCAAAACTGCAAGGTTTAGGTGCCCAAATTAAGCGAGTAAGCGAGTAAGATTAATGAGCGATATGAGAAACGATGATCCAAACTTTGACGTAATGGGCAATTTTGATCATGGTTTAACCTTAGCATTAAGTAAAGGTCGTATTTTAAAAGAGACCTTACCTCTGTTAGAAACAGCCGGTATTAATCTTTTAGAAGATCCTGATAAATCGCGTAAATTAATTTTCCCAACCACGCATAAACACGTTCGTATTTTAATTTTACGTGCCTCTGATGTACCAACTTATGTTGAAAATGGTGCAGCAGATCTTGGTGTTGCGGGTAAAGATGTGCTGATGGAACATGGCGCGCAAAATGTCTATGAACCGCTCGATTTAAAAATTGCCAACTGTAAATTAATGACAGCGGGTAAAGTGGGGATGCAACGTCCAAAAGGTCGTTTAAAAATTGCCACTAAATACGTGAATTTAACCCGTCAATACTATGCAAGCCTTGGTGAGCAAGTCGATGTGATTAAACTTTATGGTTCAATGGAGTTAGCGCCATTAGTGGGTTTAGGTGATTACATTGTAGACGTTGTGGATACTGGTAATACCTTACGTGCCAATGGTTTAGAGCCATTAGAAGAAATTTGTAAAGTGTCTTCACGTTTAATCGTGAATAAAGCCAGCTTTAAACGTAAGCAACAATTGCTCAATCCAATTCTAGCGCAGCTTGAACAAGCTGTCGCAGAGCGTGAAGCTGCTAAATAAGCTTAAAACGTTTTGTAATCTAAAACCGCCTTTCGAGGCGGTTTTTTTATGTGAAAGATCAAGTCAGCTTTTAATCAATCATGACAAAAGTTATTTCCTATTAAACTGCATAGATAGATACCGACAAAACTTCAGAAAACAGGTAAACTAAACTTTTCTTATAGACATTTTGTGGGTAAATTGATGCGACGTTTATCGACTCAAGATCAAAACTTTAAACAAATCTTTGCTGATTTGTTAGCTTTTGAGACTGTTAGCGATCCTGAACTTTTAAAGACTGTAGACCAAATCATTGCCGACGTTCGTCAGCATGGTGACGCTCATGTTCTTAAGCTGACACAACAGTTCGATCGACATCCTGCGCATCAATTTTCAGATCTAGAACTGACTCAAGCACAGCTTAAAGCCGCTTTTGAAGGTCTAACCACTGAAGTGCGTGAAGCATTAGAGCTTGCAGCAAACCGTGTACGTGAATTTCACCAAGCGCAAAAACAAGACGGTTGGACCTATGTAGATGCTTTAGGCAATACCTTAGGTCAAAAAGTGACACCGCTTGATCGTGTGGGGATTTATGTACCGGGCGGTTTAGCATCTTACCCTTCATCAGTACTGATGAATGCCGTACCTGCGCATGTGGCAGGTGTGCCTGAAATTATTATGGTGGTGCCTGCGCCAAATGGTGATTTAAATCCATTGGTGTTGGCAGCAGCTTATTTAGCTGGTGTAACCCGTGTATTTACCATTGGTGGAGCACAAGCTGTTGCAGCATTGGCGTATGGCACCCAAACTGTGCCAGCGGTGGATAAAATCACAGGTCCGGGTAACCGTTTCGTAGCTGCGGCAAAACGTGCGGTGTTTGGTCAAGTTGGTATTGATATGATTGCCGGCCCTTCAGAAATCTTAGTCTATGCAGAAGGCGAAAATAACGCAGAATGGTTGGCGATGGACTTATTGTCACAAGCTGAGCATGACACCGTGGCACAAGCGGTATTTATTACCCCTGATGAAAATTTGTTAAATGCAGTAGGCGAGTGGATTGAAAAACATTTACAAGCCCTACCAAAAGCAGATATTGCCCGTACTTCAATTGAAAACCGCGGTGCATTGGTTTTGGTGAAAGACCGTGCCGAAGGTGTTGAGTTGATTAACCAAGTGGCGCCTGAGCATTTAATGCTATGTTTAGATGAAGCAGAAGCAATGGCGGAAGATATTCGTCATGCCGGTGCCATCTTCATGGGTCGTTATACCCCAGAAGCGATTGGTGATTACTGTGCAGGTCCAAACCACGTTTTACCAACTTCAGGGACAGCACGTTTCTCATCACCACTTGGCGTATATGATTTCCAAAAACGTTCAAGCTTAATCATGTGCTCAAAAGACGGCGTGAAAACTTTAGCGAAAACTGCTGATACTCTAGCGCAGCAAGAAAATTTAGATGCACATGCACGCTCAGCACGTTACCGCTACCAAGATTAAGCCTACACTATCAATTGAATGTGCCAATCTAAACCTCTGCCCAGCTGAATCTAATCAATCTGAATGATCTGCAGAGGTTTAGCTCAATGACCAAAGAGAGCAACAGCATGTCTAACGTGACTACACAACAAATGCGTTTTTGGAGCCCAGCCGTACGCGAGCTTGAGCCGTATGTACCAGGTGAACAGCCTAAAATTGAAAACCTATTAAAATTAAACACGAACGAAAACCCTTATCCACCATCACCGCAAGTTGTGGAAGCGGTACAAAAAGTACTGCAGAACTCAGCAGATGCATTACGTTTATATCCAGATCCAGATGCATCTGAATTAAAACAGGCGATTGCGCATCAACAGCAGGTTCCTGTAACGCAAGTCTTTGTCGGTAATGGTTCTGATGAAGTTTTAGCGCATATTTTTAAAGCGTTCTTTGTGCAAGAATTACCATTGTTATATCCAGATATTACCTATAGTTTTTATCCAGTCTATAGCCAATTCTTTGGGGTAAAAACCAAAGTCTTGCCACTCAATGATCAATTTGAAATTGTTGTGGATGATTATAAGCAGCCAAATGGCGGCATTATCATTACTAACCCAAATGCACCGACCAGTATTGATTTAGGCTTAAGCGCGATTGAGGAAGTATTGCAAGCCAATCCAGACTCTGTCGTGGTGATTGATGAGGCTTACGTTGATTTTGGTGCGCAATCTGCTGTCAGTTTAGTTAAAAAATATGACAATTTAGTGGTGTGTCAAACCACATCTAAGTCACGTTCTTTAGCAGGTTTGCGTGTTGGTTTTGCCATCGCACAGCCGCATTTAATTGCAGCTTTAGAAGCTGTTAAAAACAGCTTTAACTCCTATCCTATAGATCGTTTTGCGATTGCTGCTGCCAAAGCATCATTTGAAGATCAGGCTTACTTTGAAGCACAATGCCAAAAGGTGATTGCTAGCCGTGAAAAGCTGATGACTGATTTAACAGCTCTTGGTTTTAACGTATTGCCGTCAAAAGCAAACTTTATTTTTGCCACATTAGATGGGAAAGATGCAGGTCAGCTTGCCGCTGAGTTACGTGAGCGTGGCATTATTGTGCGTTACTTTAACAAGCCACGTATTAATCAGTATCTGCGCATCACGATTGGTACAGATGCAGAAAATCAGCGTTTGGTGGATACTTTGAAAAATGAGATTTTAGTTTAATCTGCCTAAACCCCTCTTTGATCAAGAGGGGTTTTTTGTATTGTTTTAAAGGGTGATTGGGAGGAATTAAAAACTGATTTATTCAGCTTGATACCACGTATTCAATAAATCCTGCATTGCAGCCACCTTATCAAAGCATTCCTGATATTCGGCATCGACATTCGAGGCAATCGTGATCCCGCCGCCAGCCCAAAGAGAAATATCAGTTTGATATTTTTGAATAGAGCGAATCAAGATATTCCAACAGCCTGTTCCATCAAAGTTAAAATATCCCATTGAGCCACAATAGGCACCGCGTGGTGCTTGTTCTAGTTCATTAATAATTTGCATGGCGCGAATTTTAGGTGCACCAGTAATAGACCCCCCCGGCAGCGCAGACATTAAGACATCAAACGGTTTCACTTCAGCTTTTAAGGTGGCAGTCACTTCACTCACCATATGATGCACTTGATTAAAGCTTTCAATATTAAATAATTTAGGCGTTTTAACGCTGCCGATTTCCGCATACACGCTTAAATCATTACGGAGTAAATCCACAATCATGACGTTTTCAGCACGGTCTTTTTCTGAATCGATCAGTTGCTGTTTAGATTGTGCATCTAAACTGGCATCAGCAAAGCGTGGCATGGTGCCTTTAATCGGTTTAGTTACAATATGACGCTTTGCATTAAACTCAATAAACAGCTCAGGCGAGCAGCTAAGTAATTCAAACTCACCAGTACGCAAATAGCCTGCATAGGGTGCTTGTGTCAGTTGCCAAAATTTTTCTGCCGTAGCAGCAAGTCGACCTTGCGCTTGACCGATAAATTCTTGGGTTAAATTAATTTGGTAGCAATCCCCAGCGACAATATAATCTTGCACGCGTTGAAATGCAGCTTGATACTCGGCTTTACTCCAACGTGCTTGGCAGGGCTGAGTCAGATAAAAATCTAAAACTGGTTTTTGTTGTAAAGTATCTTGCAAATAGCCAAATTGCGCTGCTGCTTGGGTAGATGTGCTTTGGAAATACCAACCATCCACACCCAACTCAAGATAGCTAGTAAACAGACCTAAGAATAGAGCAGGCTGTGTTTTATAATGGAGTTGAATGGCTTGTGCTGCGCCGTGATCATAGCCAATAAAGCCCATGATGCCGCCACTAAAACTGTGTTGATTGACGCGAGTGTTGGCGCTTTGAATCAGTTGACTGAAATCTTGGGCGTCACTTGCTTGGTATTGATTGACGCCTGTCGCTTGAAAATAGTGCATCTCATTGTTTAAGACGCAGTACTGTTCAGGAAAGCAGCCAATCACCGGCTTGCCCTGATTATATAAATACAACACAGGATCTAAAGCGCTGAGTGCACTGATTAACTCAGCAGGGCTTTGTAGCGGACAAAGTCGTTGGGAAAAAGCAGCAGCTTGGCTCATAAATCTACACAGACAAATGGGAGATGCTTAGTGTAGCTAAAATTCTGCTTAGGTCAGCATGCGTAGGCGCAATTTGCGCTAAAAATGCGCATTTTTAGCCAAGAGTGAATCGTGCTGCTGTGATTTTAGCCGTGATTAACCGGTTTGATCTAAACGTGAACCTAGTGTTTCCAAATGCATATCAAATTGTGCCAATTTACGGTCGGCAAAATAATGCCTTAAGGTACGTTCTACACTTGGAAATGCCAGTTGCTGCCATGGAATCTCATCTTCGCTAAATAAGCGCGATTCGATGGTTTCTTCACCGGCACCAAATTTACCCTCCACAAGGCTGGCTTTAAATAGCACATAAATTTGTCCAATGCGTGGAATATTGTACATGCAGTACAGCTGTTCGATTTCGACTTCAGCTTCAGCTTCTTCGCGGGTTTCGCGTGCTGCACCTTGTTCCATGGTTTCAAACAGTTCCATGTAACCTGCAGGCAATGTCCATAAACCATAACGTGGTTCAATGGCACGGCGACAGAGTAAGACTTTATCTTCATGCAGCACTAAAGCACCACAAATGACTTTAGGATTAACGTAATGGATATTGCCACAACTGCTACACACCTGACGTACTTGGTGGTCGCCTAAAGGGATTTTCTCGACAGTTTTTTGTCCGCAGTTGCCGCAAAAGTTCATATGCATCATCAATGATAACCGGATGCCTCAGGATAACGTAAAAAAAGCATGCCTGCACCCTCTGATGACGCTATCCTTTAGAATAAAATTTCAGCTATCATGGTATTTAATTGCATAAATTGGGACGTAGAGCAAACGACATGGATGATCGTGCACTGACTTTATTATTACAACAACGATTGCGCTTTTCTAAGCGTGTGCGTGAGGCGCAAGCTGCGGTACTGATTGCGATTACCCAAGAAGATGATCCTAAAGTACTGCTGACACGGCGTTCGGTGTATTTAAATAGTCATCCGGGAGAGGTGTCTTTTCCTGGAGGAAAACGTGATCCACAAGACACCAGTAATATTGTAGTGGCATTACGCGAAGCGCAAGAAGAAACTGGGTTGAATCCTTTTGATGTGGAACTGATTGGCGATTTACCGATGCAAAAGGCACGTAACGGTATGTTAGTTAAACCCGTGGTCGGTCTCATTCCGCCCAATTTACCCTTGGTCGCGCAGCCCAGTGAAATTGATCGGATTTTCTATGTTTCCTTACGTAAAATGCTTGAAGCCAATCCGATTCCTTATGAAGTGCGCTATCAGCATCAATCCTTATATTTCCCAAGTTTTCGTTTAGAAAATGAAATTATTTGGGGACTCACCGCACGTATGATGGTGTCGTTATTTCAATATGGCCTCGATTATCAAAAGGAATGGCCATTTTTACTCAACTCTCCAGCTTTTAAAATCAAAAAATAAAGAGTCTATTATGTTATATGAATATAAAAATTTAAGTCCTAAAGCCATCAATGTGCCGTGGAATGGTTGGGTGGCGCCTACAGCTAGCGTGATTGGTAATGTCGAATTAGGCGATAAAGTGAGTATTTGGTTTGGCGCGGTGGTGCGTGGGGACAATGCCAAAATTCATATTGGGCATTACAGCAATGTGCAAGAAAATGCGGTGTTACATACCGATGCTGGCATTGATATGCACATTGGTGATTACGTTACGATTGGACATCAAGCCATGCTACATGGTTGTCTGATTGGTGAGAATTCTTTGATTGGCATTCAGGCGGTAGTGCTTAACCATGCACAGATTGGTAAAAATTGTATTATTGGTGCCAATGCCTTAATTCCTGAAGGTAAAGTCATTCCTGATAATTCGGTAGTGATGGGATCGCCCGGTAAAGTGGTAAAAACTTTAGATGCAGCAGGCATTGCTAAACTTAAACAAAGTGCATTGCATTATGCTGAGCATTTTGCGGATTTTCAGGATTTAAAAGCCGTTGAGGTGTAAGCGATCAAGCCAAACCACGCGTTTGGCTTTTTTGTATCGTGTATCGCCAAGTTTTTAGGAGTGGAGTATGATAGCCACCATTTTTAAATATTTATTCATTAAGGTTTGGCATGAAATTGCTGGCACTCGAAACTGCCAATCAGCAGTGTTCCGTCTGTATTGTCGATGACACCCAAGAGTTGTTTTTTGATTTTGACTCCCGCCCGCGCGCGCAAACGCAAACCATCTTACCGATGATTGAACAAGGCTTACAGCAACAAGGCTTACAGCCAAGTGATCTGACTGCAATTGCATTTAGTCGTGGTCCGGGTTCATTTAGCGGTGTGCGTATTAATGCTGCGGTGACGCAAGCCTTGGCATGGTCAAATGATTTACCGGTGGTTCCGGTATCAACTTTGCAAGCTTTAGCACAAGCTGCACAGCGTGTGCATGGTTTAAGCCAAGTCACTGCGGTGATTGATGCCCGCATGAATGAAGTGTATATCGCAAGCTTTAAGCTTGATGAACACGGCATTATGCAAGCGGTTGATCAAGAGCAGTTACTGAACTACGAAAAAGCGCTGCACGTTAGCCAATTTGTGTTAGTGGGTTCAGGCAGTCATTTGCTCGATGCAACAGCAACCCAATATCAGGCGCTGGAACCGACTGCACAAGATATTGCCACAATTGCGCGTCAAGCAGCTTTACAACAAAATTGGGTCAGTGCTGAATTAGCATTGCCTGTATATTTACGTGACGATGCATGGAAAAAAATTCCAGATCAAGGCAAAGCATAATTTAGGTAATTGTTATGGATCTTTTACTGCTGTTAAAAGCAGCCATTATGGGGATTGTAGAGGGGATTACCGAATTCCTGCCGATTTCTAGTACTGGGCATTTAATTTTAGCTTCTGAGCTCATGAACTTTTGGAGCAAAGAAAAAAGCGATGTCTTTGTGATTGCTATTCAAATGGGTGCAATAGCCGCGGTTATTTATGAATACTGGGCACGACTTTGGGGTGCTGCGACCGGGATCGTAAGTGGTGAGCCGCAAGGACGCCGTTTAGGGATTGGTTTGATCTTAGCCTCGATTCCAATTGTGTTGGTGGGTTTGACTTTTGGTCAAACGGTCAAAGAACTGCTTTTTAATAATATTGCCATTGCGATTGGTTTAATTGTCGGTGGTTTAATCATTATTTGGATTGAAAAAAATCCTCCTGTTGTTCGTGCTAAAGAAGTCGAAGATTTAAGCATTAAAGATGCGGTATGGATTGGTTTAATTCAAGTATTGTCGTTGATTCCAGGAACTTCACGTTCAGGTGCAACCATTATTGGTGCAATGTTCTTAGGTGTATCACGTAAAGCCGCAACCGAATTCTCGTTCTTCTTGGGTATTCCTGTGATCGTGGGTGCAGGTTTATTGGACTTATATCAAAGCTATCATGTCTTTGAAGGTACAGCAGATTGGACTGTAATTGGCGTAGGGCTATTGGTGTCATTTGTCTCGGCTTTATTGCTGATTCGTGCTTTAGTGGCCTATGTAGCTAAACGTGACTTTATGGTCTTTGCGTGGTATCGCATTGTATCGGGTTTAGCGATTTTATTATTTGCATATACAGGTTGGACTTTATGGTAAGCGCATTACGCTTATACACAGAACAGGCCTTTTTAGAGAAAGCACAGCAGTATTCTGCTGTGCTTTCTTCGCGTGGGGTTGATGTTGAGATTGAAGTGATTGAAAAACTCGCAGCGCGGTTTTTACGCCTCAATCCAGAATTAGCACTTTGTGTTGACCAAGAAGGCTTATGGTTATCTGCCAATGGCATGAAAATGCAACCAGATTGGCAAGGTGAAACAGGGCGTTTAAAACGTGCTTCACTCAAGTCAGAAATGATTGCTCGTGCCTGTAATTTATCAGAGAAACCGCGTTTAATTGATGCAACGGCAGGTTTAGGGCATGACAGTTTACTTATGGCGCATTTAGGTGCACATGTAACGCTCGTAGAACGTCATCCAATCCTGTTTAGCTTGCTTGAAGATACACAGCAACGCGCCTTAAACGATAAAATTTTGCATGCTGCTGCATCACGTATTCAGTTGGTTTTCTCTGATTCTGCCGACTATTTAAGCCAGCAAGCTGAATTAGGCAATACCTTTGATGTCGTATATTTAGACCCCATGTTCCCACAGCGTGATCAAAATCAGCAAGCGCCAAAAAAACAGGCACAAGTAAAAAAACAAATGCAGCTTTTACATCTGTTATTGCCAGAAGATGGCGAAATGGATTTAGGTGACAACCTTTTGCCGTTGGCACAGAAAATTGCCAAGCGTGTAATTGTGAAACGTCCTCGTTTAGCGGTATTTTTGGCAGGACAAAGCACAGATCAACAATGGCTTGGTGATGCTTGCCGTTTTGATGCTTATTTTCAACATGATTTAAAAATGTAACTGCCGCATTTTTAAGCATTGTTTTAAGATATAGTAGATTCGAGCATTGATAAAGCTGCCATTCGGCATACACTTAATCGCGCACCTTTGGCAGGCATTGCATAGATAACTCCATGATCGACTTTAAACCCTCCATTAACTTTTGGCATGATTTTAAAAGCAACCAAATTGCCGGTATGTGGTTATTCTTTGGTTCACGTCGTGCCTTACAAATTGTTCGCCCGTCCATCCCACAGTTGATTGTTTGGGGGATTTTAGGTGGTTGTGCCAATACCTTATTTGCATGGCTCAGTGCAGGTGAAGTCGGCGAGTTTAACTCACAAGGTTTAGTGAGTTATGCCTTATGGCCATTTATTGCCTTAATTGTTGGGATCTTCTTATCACAGCGCATTAACAACCCACGCTTAATGCTTGTGCCTGCCTTATTGTGGTTGGTACTCGACACGCACGTTGCCTTACTGCAAAGCTTAATTCAATATTTAGGCATGATGGATTGGTTGCCCTATCTGTTATATGACTATTTGCCTATTTTATTTATGGTGTTGTTTGTTTGGCAAAGTTTGGCAGTGGTATGGGTATTTGCGCGTGAGTTACAGTGGCCATGGTGGGAACGTGCCCTAATTATTATTGCCACGTTATTTACCCTAGTGGTATGGCAAATTTCTGCAAAAAGCCAACCGATTTGGAAAGTGGATGAAGTACCGCCAAGTATTTCTGAGGCAGCCATCTATGCACAGCCCAAAGTGCTTAATAAAGCTTTAGACAGCATTCAATTTGGTGAATTTGCGCAAAGCCATTGGTACTTTTTAGGCGTGGCAGGTGCCAGTTATCAAGATGTATTTAAGTCTGAAGTGGAGCGAATTCGTGAACAATTTGATACTCGATTTGGGACTTTTGGGCGCTCGATGGTCTTGATTAATCATCCTGCTACACGAGATACTCAGCCGATTGCCTCAAAAACCAGTATTGAAATGGCGCTCAAACGCATCGGGCAACAAATGAATCGGGAAAGCGATGTATTATTTTTATATATGACCTCACATGGCTTGCCTAATCAATTTGAACTTGAAAATGCACCGATTGATTTAGCCTATGTCGAACCGAAATGGTTACGTGATACGTTGGATAAATCAGGCATTCGCTGGCGGGTGATTGTGATTTCATCTTGTTTCTCAGGCAGTTTTGTCTCGGCTTTACAAGATGAAAATACCTTGGTGATTACCGCAGCTGCGGCTGATCGTGAGTCATTTGGCTGTAGTAATGAGGCTGATTACACCTATTTTGGGCGCGCTTTATTTGATGAAGCGATGCGAGAACAACATTCGTTTGAAAGTGCGTTTTTACAAGCCAAAGATACAGTAGCCAAGTGGGAAGCTGCACAAGGTTTTGAACCGTCTGAGCCACAATGGGCGATGGGTAAAAATATGCAACTGATGTTGCCTCAATTGGAACAACGTTTATTTCCAGCACAAAACAATACCGCACCTTAAGTAGGACAACATATGGAATTATTACAAAACAACCAATGTTTTGCAGGCGAGCAGCGTATTTATCGTTTTGCATCCAGCACTTTAAAAAAAGATAGCAAATTTGGTATTTTTTTGCCGCAACAAGCCTTAACAGGTCAAGCTTGTCCAGCACTGTTTTACTTGGCAGGTTTAACCTGTAACGAAGAAACTTTTGCTATTAAAGCGCATGCTCAGCGTTTAGCTGCGCAGTTGGGTTTAATTTTAATTACCCCAGATACTTCACCGCGTGGTGATGATGTTGCCAAAGGCGACCATTGGGATTTAGGTCAAGGTGCGGGTTTTTATATTAATGCCACTCAAGCGCCGTGGGCTGAGCATTACCAAATGCAAAGCTTTATTGTAGATGAGCTGTATAGCTTGGTTGAAAATGAATTTAATATTGCCAAAGGCAAAGTGGGAATTTTTGGTCACTCGATGGGTGGACATGGCGCATTAACTTTAGCGCTTAAATATCCTGAAAAATTTAAGTCAGTTTCAGCCTTTGCACCTATTTGTGCACCAAGCCAATGTCCTTGGGGTGAAAAAGCTTTTTCAAATTATTTAGGTGAAGATCGCAGTATTTGGTTGCAGCACGATGCGACTGCGTTGCTTCAAGAAAAAGGTGCCTTATTTAGTGATATTTTAATTGATCAAGGTTTAAAAGATCAGTTTTATAGCCAACTTAATCCAGCACTGTTTCAAGAGGTCTGTCAGCAGGTCGGGCAAAAGCTGACCTTACGCGAGCATCAAGGCTATGATCATGGTTATTACTTTATTCAAAGTTTTATTGATGATCATCTGCAATACCACGCAGTACAACTGCAACCTTAACAAAAGAGGCATGTCGCCTCTTTTTTATTGCCATATTGCAGTAAATTCCTGATTCGCCATCCGATTGAGATGATTTAACACTACATTTTGTATATGGGTTAAATCTTCAACTTGGCTTTCAATTGAGACCGCCAAAGTGTCAGCATGCGGGGTCAGGGTAATATGGTATTCAGGCATAAAAATCTGAAAATCAGACTCACTTTGGCTGACTTCAAATTTATGTTTCCAGTGGTTGAGTAAGCGTTTACTGATGCGAGCGCCATCTGGGGTGTGAATTTGTGTCGTTGTTTTCATGAGCATTAGCCTCTAAATTTTGTTTAGTTTAGCAAAGCCAAACGCTGAATTACGCTGCAAAAATGCAACCCTGTGTTTTAACAGCACGCATGACACGATGAAAAGCCTACATAGCAAGGCGCTGGAATTTGTTATAATGACATCAATTTTGCAATATTCCCAAAGCCAGGTTCTATTATGTCCAAGCCATATTTAATCGCACCTTCTATTTTATCTGCTGACTTCGCACGTCTAGGTGAAGAAGTTGAAAACGTACTTGCGGCAGGTGCTGATGTTGTGCATTTTGACGTGATGGATAATCACTATGTACCCAATTTAACCTTTGGCGCAGGGGTATGTAAGGCATTAAAAAAATACGGTATTCAAGCGCCGATTGATGTGCATTTAATGGTCAAACCTGTTGATCGTATGATTGGTGATTTCCTAGAAGCAGGCGCGGATATTATTACCTTCCATCCTGAAGCCTCTGAGCATATTGACCGTTCTTTACAGTTGATTAAATCAGGCGGTGCTAAAGCGGGCTTAGTATTTAACCCAGCAACACCACTGCATTATCTAGATTACGTATTAGATAAAGTTGACCAAGTGTTATTAATGAGTGTCAACCCAGGCTTTGGCGGGCAAAAATTCATTCCAATGACCTTAGATAAATTACGCGAAGCACGTAAAATCATTGATGCTTCAGGTCGTGATATTCGTTTGGAAGTCGATGGTGGGGTTACGCCAGCCAATATTCGTGAAATTGCTGAAGCAGGTGCGGATATGTTTGTTGCAGGTTCAGCCATCTTTGGTCAAGCTGATTACCAAGCCGTGATTGAAAAAATGCGCGCTGAATTAGCGCTAGTAGGTAGCCAGCAAGCTTAAAGAATTATTGTCAAAAAGAGCACTTAGGTGCTCTTTTTTAGCCTTAAAATAAAGTCATATCACCCATAGAGAAGTAAAGCAAAACTCTATTTGCATTATTTTAGAGCAATCACTGCACTAAAATGGAGATAGTTTGTAAGTTGAATAAACTTGAACCTGGTACAGTGATTGAGCTGAAGATCAGTTCGTCAATTTTTTGGTAATGATTGGTAAAATGCCTTAAATTGGCGCATTTTTTATTTATAATATCTAAATCTACAAGGAGGGACGACCTCCCTTGTTTTGGTCTTTTGCCCAAAACTAGAAAAATCGTCAGGACGGCCTGACTCTATAAAGGAGCAAGGCAATATGGCTTGGGTTATTCTAGTGTTAGCGGGTATCTTTGAAGTAGTGTGGGCCTACAGTATGAAACTGTCGATAGGCTTTACTAAACTGGGTCCAAGTTTAATCACATTGCTATTTATGTTATTGAGTTTTGGTTTATTGGCTTATGCCATGCGTACTTTGCCTTTAGGCACGGCCTATAGCATTTGGACAGGTATTGGTGCGATTGGTGCATTTTTAGTAGGGATCTTTATTTTAGGTGAAGCTGCGAGCCCTATGCGTATTCTAGCAGCTTTACTGATTATTTCTGGTTTGGTTTTGATGAAGTTATCTTCATCTTAAAATTGAAAACAATGACGTCGTGAATCTATAGACTCACGGCGTTTTTTTATGTGGAAAATATATGGCTTGGTTGGTGTTAATTGTGGCGGGATGTCTAGAAGTGGTCTGGGCATACTTTATGAAAATGTCAGACGGCTTTAGCAAATTGACCCCCAGTATTTTAACGATTGTATTTATGATCTTAAGTTTTGCCTTATTGTCTTATGCCATGAAAACGCTACCTTTGGGCACTGCCTATACGGTTTGGACGGGGATTGGTGCTGTAGGTGCATTTTTAGTTGGGATTTTTGTACTGGGTGAACCTGCCAATGCCATGCGAATGCTTGCTGCGACTTTAATCATTTCTGGGTTAGTATTAATGAAAATCTCATCGAGTTAATAAGCATGTCACGCTATTTTTGTCATTATGCTTCACCATTTGGTCATTTAGATTTAATTGCCGATGAACATGCCTTATTGGCAGTATTTACCCAAGATGGAATTGCGTTAGCAGATGCAATTTTTAACCCTGAGCAGGCGATTTTACAGCAGACCCAAATGGAGCTGGATGAATATTTTGCAGGGCAGCGCCGTGAATTTTCTGTGCCCTTAGCCCCGCAAGGTACAGCATTTCAAAAGCGTGCTTGGCAAGCATTAGGTCAAATTCCTTATGGGGAAACGCGTAGTTATTTACAACAAGCACAGATGTTGGGTAACCCGAAGGCGGTACGTGCAGTGGGCGCTGCCAATGGCAAAAATCCAATTTTAATTTTGATTCCTTGTCATCGCGTGATTGGCAGTAATGGCAAATTGGTGGGTTTTTCAAGTGGTATTGAGAAGAAAAAATATTTGCTTGAGTTAGAAGCACTATAATAAAAACTAGATCAAATAAGAAAGGAAAATCAAAATGGTATCAAGAACTAGAAGTGAGAGAGCTTTGCAAGTTTGGCAAATCTTGATTTCTGCCGCTGCAAATCGTCAGACTTTGACCTATCAAATGGTTGCAGAGGCTTTGGAGTTTGAGGGGGCAGGGGTTTTAGCACAAATTTTAGGATGTCTCATGCGTTATTGTGAAACAGAAAATTTACCGCCTTTAACTTGCTTGGTAGTAAATAAGAAAACTGGCGAACCTGGCCATGGTCTAACAACTATAGAAAACTTAACAAAGGATAGAGAGGCTGTTTATAATAGACCTCTTGCGAAAGTGGTTATTGCAAGTTTATTCGGTTTACCAGTGCAGCAATTAAGTTAATACGTAAACCGAATCTTTTCCGTCTATTTCGATAGCGTTCACTTAATATTCTAAATGTTTTCAATTGACTATTGATGTGTTCGATAACAACTCGTATTTTTCCAATCAGTTTATTGTACTTTTTCTCAA